>DAIODQ010000001.1:0-333537 GCA_036746715.1 Polynucleobacter sp.
GATATTTCCTGAGCAGATACCCGCAGAAGAATACAAGAAGATGATGGTGATTGATACTAGAGATAAGGCTCAGTTCGATAAGAGTCATATTCCTGGAGCGGTCAACATTGAGTGGCGCCAAGTGTTGGCACAAAAGGATAAGATTCCTAAAAACAAGCCTGTCTTAATCTACTGTAATACTGGTAGTCTCTCGGCACAGGCAGGCTTTGCTTTGCGTGTTGCTGGCTATGAGAATTTGCGCATTCTTCAAGGTGGCTATGAGGAGTGGAAAGCTAAAGGTGGCATGGATGCTTACAAGAAGGCTGTTAACAAACAACCTAAGCACTAGCAAATGAACAAAAAAGAACACTGGGAAAAAGTCTATGGCGACAAGGCGCCAGATGCGGTGAGTTGGTATGCGCCACACCTTGAAACCTCTTTAAATCTTATCCATCAAGCCAGCACCAATAAAGGCGCTGCCATTATTGATATTGGTGGTGGCGAATCTACACTAGTGGATGACCTTTTGTCTGAGGGTTATGAGGACATCAGTGTTTTAGATATTTCTCAAAAAGCAATTGATGTAGCTAGGGATCGTATTGGCAAGCAGGCTGATAAGGTTCACTGGTATTGCGCTGACATTACACAGGCAAAATTACCTCAAGGCTATTTTGATATTTGGCACGATAGAGCCGTCTTTCATTTTCTAATTGAAGAATCACAACGAGCAAGATATGTAGAGCAAGTGATGCGCTCAGTTAGGCATGGTGGCTATGTGATTATGTCCACCTTTGGACCCGAGGGTCCAGAAAAGTGTAGCGGCTTAGATGTGGTTCGCTATGACTCTGAAAACCTGCACGGGCAGTTTGGTAAGAATTTCAAACTCATTAATAGCTCAACAGAACTTCACCAAACTCCAGCAGGAACAACCCAGCAGTTCTTGTATTGCTTTTGTAGGATGGAGTAGAAAATAGGCGTCACTTTAAGTAACACTTACAAATCATTCAAAAAGTACTTTGGAGCAACGAAGTGCTAGATGGTTGCTGTAAAAATCATGTGGTTTTGAAAACCAAAGAGTGAACTAGTGTTGGCTATGATCTTGTTAATCTAGTCACACAAAAGCTCACACACCGATAAACAGGCGCTGTAACCTGTTGAAATCCTAGCAGTTTTCTTTGGATGTCTGCTCTCATAATCCTTTGGTCCCAGGTTCAAGTCCTGGTGGGCCCACCATGTTTGGTGTTGAGAAGTACTAGCTATTTGTATTGAAAGACATTGGTGCAATCTCAATTTGTAATCTCGATCACTCTAGCCAGTATCGGAGCAATTCTCTTTGCCGCTAAAGCCATTGTGGTCAAATTTTCCTATCAGTATGGTGCTACAGCAGATGTAATTCTTACACTGCGGATGGTTTTCTCTTTACCTATTTTTTGGTTTGCAGTCTGGTGGAGTCAACGCCACTCTTCATTACAGCCCTTAATCCAAAACGATATTGTGAAAGTATGCGGTATTGGTCTTTTGGGCTATTTCTTATCGGCTTATCTTGATTTTCTAGGGTTGCAATATATTTCTGCTGGTCTAGAAAGGGTGATCTTATATTTGACCCCAGCAATTGTCTTGGTTTTATCTAAATTTCTCTTGAACAAAGCCATTGATCGAAGGCAATATCTAGCCATGGCTGTCGCCTACCTTGGCATCATGTTGGTATTTATGCACGATATTCAGATTAATGAGGGCGGGGCTGTTGTCCTTGGAAGTATCTTGGTATTTTTGGCGGCGGTGGTCTATTCCTTCTATTTAATCTTTGCAGGTGAGTTGGTTAGTCGGGTAGGCAGTATTCGTTTAGTGGCTTTAGCAAGTGCCTCAGCGACAATTGCTGCCTGCCTCCAGTCGATCGTACTAGATTTCAATCAGTTATTTACACAAAGGACGGAGGTTTACCAGCTTGCCTGGATTAATGCCCTATTCTGTACCTTTATACCAATGGTATGCATCATGATGGCGGTACAACGCATTGGCTCAAGCATGACTGCGCAGGCCAGCACGATCGGTCCGGTTGGAACTGCTTTCTTAGGGTGGTATTTTTTAAGTGAACCCATTAGCCTCTTACAGCTAGTTGGCATTGGCGTTGTATTACTCGGCATTGCCATATTGATATCGATTGGTAATGCAAAAGAAGCCCCAGAGACTGGCAGCCCTTAGCGCCCTTTATTCATTACTCTTTATGCTTATCTTGAAAAGTAACGACGTGATCGGCCCCTAAGCGGATGCCAATTTTTTCGCCAATCGCATGATTGTGATGACTGGGGACAAAGGCAAATACCTCTTGTCCGGATTGAAGCTTAAGGGTGTATAAAAAATCTGCCCCTCTAAAAGCCTTGCGAACTACCTCTGCTTGCATGGGGCTCTCATCATCATGTTGAATATCATCTGCCCGCAAGAGCACATCAATTTGCTTGCCAGGGGCGATATGTTCCCCATCATCGAGTTGCAATTGCCCAAGCTCAATCATTACAGCACCGTTAGCCTGAGTTTCTCCTTGAATAAACACACCCCGACCAATAAACTCAGCGACATAGCGGTTAATCGGCTTGTGGTAAAGATCGTAAGGGGTATCCCATTGGACTATTTTGCCGTTGTTCATAATGCCAATGTGATCGGCGATGGCAAAGGCCTCAAATTGATCATGCGTAACGAGGAGGGCGGTTACATTATTAGCTTTCAGAATATCCCGCATCTCGTCCGCAAGTCGCTCGCGTAAATCAATGTCAAGATTGGAGAATGGTTCATCTAGCAGAATTAGATCAGGCTCGGGTGCCATTGCTCTTGCTAAAGCCACGCGTTGCTGTTGGCCCCCAGAGAGTTCGTGAGGGTAGGCCGCCGCTTTATCGTGTAAAGATACCCGCTCTAACCACCGCATCCCCCTTTGTCTTCGATCTGCGGTTGAGCCTTCGCGTAAACCAAAGACAACGTTCTCAAGCACCGTCAGGTGTGGAAATAGTGCAAAGTCTTGAAAGACCATACCAACCTTACGATCTGCTGGGGAAACTCGGATACTTTTTGAGCTCACTGTTTTGCCATGAATTTGAATCTCACCCATCTGCAAAGGCTCAAAGCCACAAATAGCACGCAGTACAGTTGATTTTCCACACCCAGAGGGGCCTAGGAGGCATGCAATATCACCCTGAGGAAGGCTAAAACTAAGCCCATTCACAATTTCTAAGATGCCGGCGCCATCTTGCTTCGGAAACTGAATAGCAATGTTTTCAAGCGAAATTAGGGTTGGATTGGAATTCATCCCTATAATTTTCTCATTGAATTGCTTAAATTCACAAATCCTGTACAAATAGTAGATAAGACCCTCATCAATCACTCTCTCATGCGCGCCGCTGCAATTCTTCTTTCTTTATTATTATCTTTGCCGATCATTGGCTTGCTTTTGCCCCTTTTTTGGGGAGGAGGGCAACCCCTATCGTCTGCAGAATTAGGAGAAACAGGCAATAGTACGCTTCTTCATTTATGGAATTACGTCTTAACTGATTATGTGGTCACCACACTCTTACTGGGCCTTGGGGTTGGTATTGGTGTCTTTATTCTCGGAGTAGGCAATGCATGGTTAGTGGCAAATTATCAGTTCCCAGGTAAAAAACTATTTGAGTGGGGGCTTATTTTGCCCTTAGCCGTTCCCGCCTATGTCATGGCTTATCTCTTCGTTGATTTTTTACAGTTCTCCGGTCCGTTGCAAACTATCCTGCGCGAGAGTTTTGGGATCCATGCGGCTTTACCCGATCCGCGTTCCTTAGGCGGCGCTATTTGGACCTTTTCTCTTTGTTTGTATCCGTATGTGTACTTGGTCGCCCGTACTTCATTTTTAGATCGCAGCGCACATCTCATGGAGGCAGCAGAAACCTTGGGTTACAGCAGTGTTGAGGCATTTGTTCGCTTAGTGTTGCCCATGACAAGACCAGCAATCTTCACGGGTATTGCCCTGGCGCTCATGGAGGTCTTAGCGGACTTTGGGGCAGTCTCCTATTTTGGTTTACAAACCTTTGCAACCGGGATTTTCAAGGCCTGGCTTTCCTTTGGGGACCGAATGGCGGCTGTGCACCTATCGCTGATGTTATTGACCTTTGTATTGCTGGTGTTTTACTGGGAACAGCATAACCGTTCACGTCAGCGCTACGCCCTGGGCAATACCACTTCACAGGCTGTAATTCCGAAACGCTTGCAGGGTGCGCACGCACTCTACGCATCTTGTTTCTGCGGACTGACTTTATTTTTAGCGTTTGTATTACCAATGCTGATATTGCTGCACTTGCTAGTGAGTGAAGGCTTCACCATGGACCCCCGTTACTTTTCTTGGTTAAAGAATTCCTTGGGACTCGCTGCACTCACTGCAATCGTAGCGGTTATCTGTGCTGTATTTCTTGCATATGCTGCTCGCTTAAGTCAAAGTCAAACACTGCGATCAATGAATCGTGTGCTAACGGTTGGTTATGCCTTACCGGGCGCTGTTTTAGGTGTCGGAATCTTATCACTCATGGGATTATTGGATGTTGCATGGTTTATATCAGTGAGCGTTGGTGTTTTAGTGTATGCCTATCTGATTCGTTTTTTATCGGCCGGACTTCAAAGTATCGAAACAGGATTAACCCGAATTACCCCAGCGATGGATGGTACTGCTGCATTGTTGGGTGCAAAGCCATGGGAGATGATCCGTAGAATTCATCTACCTCTATTGCGGCGTAGTGTATTGACTGCCTTACTCTTTGTATTTGTTGATGTCATGAAAGAGTTGCCTGCCACATTGCTACTACGACCATTTAATCTAGATACTTTGGCAGTGGCCACCTATCAACTTGCAGCGGATGAGCGGCTTGCCGAACTTGCGCTACCAGCCTTAAGCATTGTTTTGGTTGGACTTTTACCAGTCATTTTGTTAACAAGGGCCATCTCAAAAGAGCGCTAGAAACCCCGAAATCATCAATACTATTGATAATCATTCTCATTTGTGATAGGATACTACCCAGTGTACTGATCAATGGAGATTGCAGAATGGTTTCAAAAAATGGGGATTGGCTCACCCAGCTAAAAATATTCTTAGTACTAATTGCTCTGCTTACTGGGTACTCGAGCAAAGGATATACTGTAGAACAAAACAAAGAGCTTAATCTTTATTCGGCGCGGCATTACCAAACTGATGAGGCGTTGTACGCGAATTTTACAAAATCCACAGGAATTAAGATCAACCGTATTGAGGCTGATGACAATGCATTATTGGAGCGCCTTAATAGTGAGGGTGCAAAAAGTCCAGCCGATGTAATTTTATTAGTAGATGCAGCGCGATTATGGCGTGCACAAGTTAATGGGATGTTTAGACCAACTCAATCAAAGCTCTTAGATCAGCGTATTCCAGTGAATCTGCGGGCAAAAGCAGATGCCGACGGTACGACCTGGTTTGGTTTCTCCACTCGAGCTCGTATCATTGTTTACAACAAAGCAAGCATCTATCCTCAGAATGTAAATACCTATGAAAAGCTTGCTGAGCCTGCTAATAAGGGTAAGGTTTGTACGCGTTCTGGATCTCACCCTTATATGTTGTCCTTGGTGGGTGCATTGATTGAGCGTGATGGCTCAGTTGCTACAGAGCAATGGGCAAAGGGTATGGTGGCAAATATGGCTCGCTCTCCAAAAGGCGGAGATACTGATCAAATTAAAGCAGTTGCCTCTGGGGAGTGTGGTGTTGCAATAACAAACTCTTACTACCTTGCACGTCTCATGCGCTCTACTAAGCCCGAGGACATGGCGGTTGTTGCTAAGGTGGGGCATATTTGGCCGAATCAAAACGCGGGCGGTGTTCATATCAATATCTCCGGGGGAGGGGTAGCAAAAAATGCTCCAAACCCTAAAGCGGCTGTTCAGTTCTTGGAGTATTTAGCTAGCGATGCTGCACAGATTTATCTAGCAGATGGAAATAATGAATGGCCTGCTGTGACTTCAGTTAAGGTGGATAACGCCGCTCTTAAAGCTTTGGGCCCTTATCAGGTTGAGAAGGTCTCAGTGGCTGCTATTGGACGTAATCAGGTGGCAGCGCAACGAATCTTAGATAGGGTTGGATTTAAATAATCATATTGAAGAAACTCGATGGGATTACGAAGATCTCTAGCCCTGAATTTCTTGAGCGTTATCGCAATACATGGCCTGTTGATATATTCATCGATGGATTTCAAGAAAACATATATCGGCCCATCTAGCCATGATCCGATTCAGGTTAGCCTCGCAGTAGAAAAGTCGTCAAGAGCTAATAAAAATATTGATGAGAGTAAACCCATGATGGAAAGAAGTTTTTTGAAAAATGTCAATATTAAAGAGACCAGAGAGTCTAAGTCTCAAGAACTTCATTTAGAGAATACTCAATCATTTGAGTTTGGAGAAATTGATACTCAGATTGAACAGGGGAGTGAGTTACCAAAGCCTCATTACCCTTTGTTAAGTAAGCGACTAAAAGAGCAAGGCGATGTCTTGGTAAGGGCTTGCATTCTGGGGGATGTAAGTAGGAATACGGTAACCATCTATAAAAGTTCTGGCTATCAACGCTTGGATCAGTCTGCATTAGATGCAGTCAAGCGCTGGAAACACGTAGTCATGATGCGTCTACAGCCATCTATTTTAAGGTGTTATCAAATACCTATTCGCTTTCGATTAACTGGTAAATGATTAACCAGCCTCGAATAGCTCTTCAAGGAAGGGAAAGCGATCTGCGTTTTGGTATCTCAGCGAGTTCTGTTCGGCAGATATCCAGCCTCCTCTTGCTCGGAAAAGCAAAATGCCTTTTTATTGAGCATGATGGACTTGTTTATCAACTTCGTATTACTAAACTAGGAAAGTTAGTCTTGACCAAGTAAATTTAATTTTTCTTAACAGCCAGCCACAGTATTTTCACATGCATATAGCCAGCCAATTTTTATCTCAACAATTGGAGCTTATGTATGAAAAATTACCTTATTGCAACTGTATTAATTAGTACCCTTGGGGGTATTAGCTTATCTTTAATGGCTAAAGAGATAGAACTCCCCAGTATTAATGTGGTTGACCAGTTTGAAGGAGGCGCATCATCGATACCAGGCGCCGTTGATATTGTTAGCCCCGAGGAAATGGAAATGATCCAGCCTGCCTCTCTACAAGACGCTCTCAAAATAGTTCCTGGAGTTAATGCTCGAGATGAAGAGGGATACGGAGCAATTCCTAATATTGGGATTCGGGGCCTCAGTCCAAATCGTAGTACGAAGGTACTCATCTTAGAAGATGGGGCGCCAATTCAGCCCAGCCTCTTCCTCTCAAACGCAAGTTACTACAGCCCTCCAGTGGAGCGTATTTCTAGTATCGAAGTATTAAAGGGCGCCACTGGTCTTCGATATGGGCCTAACACGATCGGAGGTGTTATCAATTACCAGAGTAAAACACCCCTTAAGGACGGTATTGTGAAAGGAAAGATTGGGTCTCATGGATATCAATTACTTGAACTTGAGGCGGGTACATCATCAGAGAAAAACGGTATGGGCGGTGGTATTAATGTCATCACTTCAGAGGCTAATGGATTTCGGAACAATGGCTATCGCATGAATGATATTTTAGTAAAAGGAGGGGTCGCCATCGGTCAAAACCAATGGTTAGGACTTAAATTAACCCACTATCAAAATGAAATTAATACCTCGTACGTAGGGCTCAGGCCAGATGAATTTATTCATACCCCAACTAAAAACCCTGCACCCGATGATCAATTTTTAAGTAATCGCACATCGTTTGATATAAATCATGAGCTCGAGATTGATACCGGAACTAAACTTAAAACACTTTTGTATTGGAGCCACTTAGAACGTAATTTTTGGCGCAGGGACGTTGCCACAAAAAACAGGCAGGGAACTAGCTTTGTAGAGTGCGGAGGCGCAGCGTATTGTGTGACCGGTCGCAATCGTAATTTTGATATGTTGGGGCTTGATTCTCGTTTATTCACACATTACCAAGCCCTTGGTATTCAAAATGAGACAGAAGTGGGTATTCGTCTTCATTCAGAAACCATGAGCAACAAAACGGAACGCTCCAATGCTGGACCTAGGGCGCGAACGGGGATAACAACTGGTAATGAAAACAATGATGCAAAGGCAATCGCTTTGTATCTACAAAACCGATTCTTATTTACCGATCAATTTGCTGTGATCCCGGGTGTGCGAGTTGAGTCCTATCGGCAGATCCGTAAAAATGAAATGAATGGTATTAAAGGCGAAGCAAACAATACCGAGATCGTTCCTGGGATTGGGGCTACTTGGCAAGTCATACCAGAACTTCAATTCTATAGCAGCGTTTATAAAGGGTTTGCCCCAGCAATGATTTCTGCAGCAATTAGTGGTGATGGAATTGATCAGAAGTTAGATGCCGAGCGATCGATGAATATCGAGTTTGGCTTGCGCGGGAAGGCCCAACAATGGACCTATGAGGCAGCAGTATTCCGTATGGACTTTAGTAATCAGATCGTCAACCAAGCTCTGTCTGGGGGCATTAGTAAAACAAATGGTGGTCAATCCTTGCATCAGGGTGCTGAGGGCGCGCTTGGATACGCAATTACATCTGCTTGGAGCGTACTTGCGAACGCAACTTATATTCCTGTCGCTGAATTCAAGGGTGGTGCTCTAGGCCCCGTTGGCAATCGTATTCCCTACACACCCAAGTTAACTACGAATGTAGGCATCAACTATAGTAAGAATGGATTTAAAAGCTTCTTAAATGCATATCACGTATCTAGTCAGTATGCAGATAGTGCAAATACGGTAGTAGAGAGTAACGATGGTACCAAAGGCTTAATTCCATCCTTTACAACTCTGAACTGGAGTGTGGTGTATAGCCCTCAAAAGGATTTCAAGTTATTTGGCGTAATTAGAAATCTCACCAATAAAAAATATATATCTGGCCGCAGCCCAGATGGAATATTTCCAGGAGCAGAGCGTAATTTTGAGCTCGGCTTAGCCTACCAGTTCTATTAATTAGCCACGACCCACAAATGGCATTTTGCTAGCCATGATGGTCATAAATAAGATATTGCTCTCGGGCGGTAATTTTGCCATGTGCAAAACCGCCTGACCAACATGGTCAACATCCATACGAGGCTCTACTTTGATCGATCCATCAGCCTGCATAATGCCATTGGCCATCCGCTCGGTCATTTCAGTAGCAGCATTGCCAATATCAATTTGCCCACAATTGATATTAAATGGACGACCATCTAATGCAATTGATTTAGTTAGTCCAGTAATTGCATGTTTAGTGGATGTATAGGGAGCGGTATTTGGGCGTGGGGCATGAGCAGAGATCGAGCCGTTATTAATAATACGACCGCCTTGTGGGGATTGTGCTTTCATCATGCGTATTGCCTCTTGGGAGCATAAGAACGCACCGCATAAATTACTATTCACCACATTCATCCATTGTTCATAAGTAAGCTCATCCATGGGAATGGCTGGGGCACCTGTGCCGGCATTATTAAAAAGTACGTCAATGCGACCAAACTTACTCTTAAGAGCAGCAAATAAGGCTTTTACTTCATCAGGCTTACCAATATCGCATGAGACCGCCAGGCAATTTTTATCGTTACCTCCAATTTCTTCGATCGCCTTCGTGAGTCGCTCCATCTTGCGACCGGTTAATACGATACAAAAGCCATCGGCAAGGAGGGCTTTGGCAGCCGCTTTCCCGATACCGGTTCCAGCACCTGTAATTAGTGCAACACGCAAAGAATTTGAGTTCATAGTTATTTGATCAATCAGGGCATAATTGTTAAAAATACAATGATATATCCATGAACCTTTTGTATCAGCTAGCCTCTAGACCAGCCGCCCTTGTTTCGGTGATTATTGCTCTGGTAACAACTGTTTTTATTGGCATTTGGTTCCTTCTTCCCCAGCCTCCTAAGACCTTAACAATCGTAACCGGGTTTCCAGATGGCTTATATGCCCAGTTTGCCCAACACCTAAAGATTGAGCTAGCGAAACAAAAAATTACTCTGCAGATACGGAATACGGGGGGTAGTGTTGATAATCTAGCCCTGATTAACGACCCTCAATCTGGGATTGATTTAGCGATCGTTCAGAGCGGGGTTGGTAATCCCTTGAAATATCCAGATTTGATTTCCTTGGCAGGTATTTTTTATGAACCTTTATGGGTTTGGTATCGCCAGCCTGCTTTTGCTAAAGAAGGCGGTATGCTTACCCAGCTTAGTCAATTAAAAGGGAAGCGAATATCGCTTGGTAATGATGGAAGTGGTACTCAGCTTCTATCAAAGGCCGTCTTGGAGTTGAATGAAATTAATCCGAATCAAATTAAATTTGAAGCATTAAAGCCGGATGAGGCAATTGAGAAACTACAGAAAAGGGAATTGGATGTGGCCTTTATTGTGGCCGCTGGGGAGGCCCCTATCTTGAAGAGGTTTTATCAAATTCCAGAAATACGATTAATGAATTTTGATCAAGCAGAGGCATATACCCGAGTGTTGCCCTATTTAAATCGGGTTGATATTCCCAAGGGGGTTATTAGTATTGCACACGATCAACCCAAGCAAGATATTCATGTTCTTGCATCGACAGCAACATTGGTTGCTAGAAACGACATTAATCCTGCCACAGTCAGTTTGATCTTGGGTTCGTCCTATGACATTTTACGAAACTACTCTCGACTACAAAAGTCTGGCCAGTTTCCTTCAAGTAAGGGGTTGGACTTTCCAATGGATCTTGACGCAGAGATCTTCTTGCGTGACGGCCCGTCCTTTTTCTATCGACATTTACCTTTTTGGGGGGCAGTATGGGTAGAGCGTTTTATCAAGATATTAATACCCATGCTGATTATCTTAATACCAGTCTTTACATACTTGCCGGCTATTTTTAATCTAAGTCTAAAGATTAAACTATCAAGACTCTATAAAATTTTAAAGAGTATTGAACGACGTTCTAATTCTTCTGGTAACGTTTTATCACTTCGTTCAGAGCTTGTCGCTCTCGAGGATCGTGTTCAAAAACTAAGA
Source organism: Polynucleobacter sp. (assembly GCA_036746715.1). Lineage (GTDB taxonomy): Bacteria > Pseudomonadota > Gammaproteobacteria > Burkholderiales > Burkholderiaceae > Polynucleobacter. Next base: position 11,048 of record DAIODQ010000001.1, read on the forward strand.
GTTTCTGCTATACAGTCAAAAGAAGTGTATGACCTCAAGGTTCATATTACCTTGGTCCGCAATCAGCTGGAGAAATTAAAAAGTGTTAATGATTAGCTCGATATGTTGACCCCTCCCTTTACTTCCTTAGAACAATTTAGCTCGCAATTCAGCGAACGGGGATTTGCCGTAGTATCCCCAGACCATTTCGCAAAGCAGACTAATTTATCGTTAGAAAATCTGAATGCACTAAAGACCTTCTGGAATCATTTGCCCCGTGACCCCTATCTCAAGGATGGCGGACGCTATCGTTATCGAAGGCATGCGAGCTACATCGTACGGGGCAGCAGTCTCGAGTTGGCGCCGCATCGAGCGCATTGGCAATCATTAGATTACAACGCATTGCATGGCGGTATTGAGCGTTGGTTTGAGCCTTTGCAGCCCGAGCTTATTAAAAATCAGCATTGGCAGCAGTTGATTAGTAAGATCACCCAATTACTAGACAACATCGCACCATCACCGACGTGGTTCGTAGAGGTGCATCCTTTCCGGATTGATACCAGCGATGGAATTGGTCGTCCTACGCCAGAGGGGGCTCATCGAGATGGGGTTGATTTTGTGGCTGTGATTTTGGTGGATCGGGTTGGGGTCAAAGGTGGAGAGACTCGTATTTTTGAGGCTGAGGGTACGATCGGATTACGCTTTACTTTACAAGATTCCTGGAGCGTTTTACTACTCAATGATGCCAAGATGATTCATGAAACTACCCCAATACAACCAATTACTAGTCCTGGGTATCGCGATACTTTAGTGATTACCTTCCGTCGTAATAGCTTTCAAGAGCCACCACTTCGTCACGATCAATAAGACCTATTCATGAGTATCTTGAAAGGTAATACGCCACTGATGCTGCTGGCACAAATTGGGGCTTTATTGGGTTTTGCTGCGTATGCAGTTACCTTAACTACTTTACAAGATGAATGGGGCCTTAGTAACTTTGAATCCGGTTTAATCGCTAGCTCCTTCTTTGTTGGCTATGTTCTTTTGGTACCCTTTGCAACTGCGCTGACCGATCAAATGGATGCGCGCCGTATTTATTTGCTGGGTAGTATTTTGGCAATCGCTGGGTTATTGGGAATGGGCTTTCTGGCGAACGATTTTTTCAGTGGATGTATGTGTATGGCTGTCAGTGGTGCTGGATTGGCGGCTACCTATATGCCGGGATTGAAGATCTTATCGGATCGCTTAACGCAAGGCGAGATCACGCGCCACATCTCTTTTTATACTGCCTTCTTTGGCGTTGGTACTGGATTATCGTATGTTGTATCTGGTTGGATTCTTGATTTAGGGGATTGGCATCTTGTTTATCAGTGGGTTGCACTAGGCCCCACTATCTCTTTAGCAATTGTTTATTTCTGGATACATCCCATGCATGTTAGGCACTGGCACAACAGAATACAAATTAATTGGAAGGATATTTTTCCGATAGCAAAGTGGCAACAGGTCTTAGAGGATCGCAATGCATCTGGTTATATTCTTGGCTATACCTTTCATTCCTTAGAACTATTTGCATCGCGTAGTTGGCTTGTCGCATTCTTTATTTTAAGTACCCAGCTATCTGGAGTGGAATTTTTCTTAGCAGCTACCACTCTAGCCGGAGTTATTAATTTCTTTGGGGTACCAGCATCTATATTAGGTAATGAGTTAGCTCTTAAAATAGGTCGCCAAAAATGGATTTGTATTGTGATGATCACCAGCGCATTTTTTGGAATCGCTTTGGCGTTTTCAATGGGTCATGCTAGCTGGTTAATTTTAGTTTTAGCAATAGGTCACGCTATTTTTATCATGGCAGATTCAGCGACCTTAACTGCAGGCTTGGTGACGAGCGCTAATCCAAAGATGAAGGGTGCTGCAATGGGCTTACATTCTTTAATGGGTTTTGGTGGTGGACTTCTTGGTCCGGCAATATTCGGATTCGTGCTTGATTTAAGTGGCTCACAAACCGATCGGATATCGTGGATTTGGGCGTATGCCTCGATTGTGATCTGGGGAGTTCTTTTTGTAATCTATGAGCGTCGTAAGGGTTGGGTACACTAAGTAATACTTTGCCTAGCCTTTTGTAAGCCAGCTTGTAGATCGTGACAGAAATAATCTGCATTCATTTTTTGATAAAAACCAGACCGTTTTGCAATATCATGAGGCTGGTGCGCAAGCCCGCAAATATAGACTGTAAGCCCTTGTTTATGGCAGTGATGAATTAGTTCAGAAAGACTATCCATGCCCGTTGAGTCAATATAAATCACATTCTTAAAGTCAAGAACCACTGCATTTTGTGGAAGATTATTTTCAATCTCCTCCAGCAATTGGACGGCTCCAAAGAACAAGGCTCCATAAATTCGGTAACCCGTTACTTTGCCAGTTAGATCTTCCAAGAATGGGTAGTCTTGCGCTTGTGTACGTTCAATGCGGCTAAGACTAGAGATTCGATAGATAAAGGTCAAGAATGCAAGTAAAAGACCGACCTCAACAGCCACTGTTAAATCAACTGTGACCGTTAAGAGAAAGACGCTAATCATCGTAATGCGATACGGCATCCGAAATTGTTTGAAATCAATAAACTTATTCCATTCACCCATATTCCAGGCGATGTAAATCAAAATGGCAGCTAAGCATGCAAGAGGAATATCTTTTGCTAAAGGGGCTGCCAAAATAATAATGAGAAGTAGGGTCAGTGAGTGAACGATCGCTGAGATCGGGCCGTGTGCCCCAGACTCAATATTCGTAACAGTGCGTGCAATTGTTCCAGTAACGGGCATACCACCTAAAAACGGCACGCAAAAATTAGCAATTCCTTGGCCCATGAGCTCTTGATTCGGTTGATGGCGGGAGTGGGTCAGGCCATCTGCGATGCGAGCACAGAGTAGGGATTCAATGGCGCCCAAAAGAGCTAAGGTCATCGCTGGGGCTATTAAAAATTGAGCGCTTTCCCAGGAGATGCCCAGCCATTGAGGGTTAGGTAAGGAGGATGGAATGCCACCAAAGCGACTACCAATTGTTTCAATGGGTAGGGAGAAAATGCTAGTCGTTAGAGTGGCGGCAATTAAAACAAAAATAGTTCCAGGCACATTCCCTAGCATTCCAAAGCGTTTTTTATTGATTCGCCAGATCACCAAGATAGTTAGACTCGCAAGCGATAAAAAAATCGCAAACGGGTTAAATGTACCAATTTCTTGATACAGAGATTGCATTAAGCTAAAAAATTGCGAAGGTACTTTGTCAATCTGTAAGCCCAGCAGGTCTCGAATTTGAGACAAGATAATCAAAACTGCAATACCGTTAGTAAAGCCAACAATGACGGCAATAGGGATAAAACGAACAAGCGTCCCTAGGCGAAATACGCCCATGAGGAACAAAAATATTCCGGATAGGCTTGTTGCTAAGAGTAGATTGGCAACACCATAGCGATCAACAATGCCATACACAATCACAATAAAAGCACCTGCCGGCCCTGCAATTTGAACTTTGGTACCACCCAATAGAGCTACTAATAAGCCCCCGACAATCGCTGCATAAATTCCAGCCTCCGGTTTTAGACCACTAGCAATTGCAAAAGCCATCGCAAGGGGGAGGGCCACCACTCCAACTGTGATACCTGCTAATACATCCTCAAATAAATATGCTTGCTTATAGCCATTAAATGAATCAAGGATGGCGGGCCTAAAAAAAGTCATTAATTTTTAAACCAGGCGAATAAGGAATTACTAGTCCAGTATGCAAATACGGAGCAGGTGGCGGTCAAAATGCTTCCCCAGACGATGTCAATCAAGGCTAATTTAGTAGGAAAGCCTTGAATGACTGCGAGGTTGGTTAGGTTATAGGTCATGTAGCAAAAGAACCCAAATAGAGCGCCGTATAGCAAGGCATCAAGCCAAGCTTGCTTTTGGAGAGCGGGATAAACAACAAAAAGAGTTACCCCAAGACCGTAGAGGAGATAAAACGCTAGTGCAGCCACTAAATTAGGATGGACGGCCATCAGCGAGCCCATTTCCGAACGATAAAGCCCCTTTGCAATACCTAACAGCCATATGAGGTCAATGACCAACAAGCAAATTAAGAAGGATAAATATGGGGCTAAATACTTGAGCATTTTGATCAGCATCCCTACATTTTTAGGTAATAAGACTTAGTATGGACTTGACAGTATAAATCCCCAAACTATTTCTAAGGAGCAAGGTATGTTTAAGAATCTAATAGTACCCATTGATGGTAGCGATCTTAGTCAGAAATCCTTAGAAAAGGTTAAAGAACTAGCAAAGGCAGATGGCGCTAAGGTAACTTTGGTTTATGTCTCTGATCCATTGCCGCCCATTGCGTATGCCGATAGTACGATGGGGGTGCCATTCTCGGATGCTGCACATAAAAAAGCGTGCGAATCATTTGCAAAGAAAATTCTTGCTAAGTCACATGAGAAAATTGGCACAGAGTTGCTAGTCCATACGATGCACGTTCAAAATGGCAATGTATTTGAGGGCATTATTGAGGCTGCTAAAGAAGCTAAAGGGGATGTCATTGTGATGGCATCGAATAAAAATACTGGCTTAAAAGGGATTTTGCTAGGAAGCGAAACTCACGCAGTGATCGTTCACAGCAAGTTGCCCGTTTTAGTCTTGGGTTAAACCCATTTATTTTTTAACTTGGTTTGCAGCCTCTGCTTTTGCAGAGGCAATATTTTCTGTCATGCCTCGAGCAAACTCGCTATCGGCAGGCACCAAGCTCTTCGCTTTGGTCCAATATTCCTCGGCCTTCTTAAAGTCACCTAGCTCAAAATAAGCTGTTCCACCCAAAGCGAGAGCTTTGAGATTGTTGGGCTCTAGTTGTAGGGATTTTTGGATTAGACGCATCGGTTCACCCCGAATACTCTTGTTTTGGAAAGCGAGTAAATCGGCGTAATCCACCATTAATTGGGCATTATTGGGGCTTAGCTCCAAAGCCTTTTTATAGGCAGCAAGAGCTTCGGGCATTTTTTGGAGGGCAGCATACGAACGACCTAACATTTGCCAGCCTTCCGCATTATTAGGTTCTTTCTTGAGCTTCTCAGCCAGACGCTCTACCATTCCCTCAATATCCTGTTGGCTGAGCTGCGGTTGCCCTTGGTTTGCTTCTGGCAGATAGAGGGCAATTGGTGAGCCAACCAGGAGATAAAGTAGGATGGCGCAGACAGGTACGCCGGTTGCAATCCAAATGGTTGGCCATTTCCTATCATTGCCCTGCTTAGCATTCTCTGAAGTAAATTGATCGGCAGCAATCGCACGCTCTTCTTGTAAAAGACGTTTCTCAATATCAAGACGAGATTCCACAAGCTGCTCTTGGCTAATACGACCCTCTTTAAAATCTAGCTCAAACTGACTCAATTGATTGCGTAAGATGGCAATGTTTTCATCTTGCTCGAGCGAAATTTTTTGAAAATCTAATTTTTTTCTCCGAAACGGAATCACAATAATCAGGACCGCAAGTACGGTCATGATGAGGGCGAGGATGATAAAAATGGTCATTACTGATTATCCGTATTCCGTTCGAGTAGTTGCCGAGCACGCTGAATATCTTGGGCTGTGAAGGATTCACCCAAAAGGTCTTGCCGACGCTGTTTAATCTGACGAACCAAGAAAAATAGCCCAAACACCATTAATAAAAAAGGGCCTACCCAGAGCATGATCGTTGCAGCATTAAAGGGTGGCTTATATAGAACAAAGTCACCATAACGATCGGTCATGTACTTGAGGATTTCTTCTTTAGAACGACCCTCGCTCAGTTGTTTGCGCACCTGATTTTTCAAATCAACCGCTAAATCAGCATTCGAGTCTGCAATGGTTTGGTTTTGGCAAACAAGGCAGCGCAGCTCATTGGAGAGCTCTAATACTTTTTTTTCTAACTCGGGATTGCTGGTAACTGGTATGGCGATCTTTGCCGAAGTATCACCGGTAGTTACTTGGGCGCTCACAGTAGTGCTAATCACGAAGAGCGCTACAAGACTTGAAAGAATAGAAAGTTGTGTGAACTTCATTGCTCTAATTTTGTAATCAGCGGAATAATTTTTTGGCTCATTGCCTCTTTTGTGAGGGGGCCAATATGCTTATATCGAATGATTCCAGAACGATCGATCACAAAAGTTTCTGGAACTCCGTACACGCCGTAATCAATGCCTACTTGACCAGTCAGATCGGAAATAGAAAGTTGATAGGGATCGCCATATTGTTTTAACCATGCTTTGGCAGCCTCGGGTTTGTCTTTGTAATCCAAGCCAATGAGAGGAGTGCTTTGAGATTTTGCAAAATCCACTAACAAAGGATGTTCTTCTCGGCACGCTACACACCATGACGCCCAGACATTGAGAATCCAGACCTTACCCTGCATTTGATCGGGAGAAAAGGCACTTTGTTCTTTGCCCAATACTGGTAGAGAAAACGATGGTGCTGGCTTACCAATAAAAGGTGATGGCACCTCACGAGGTTTGAGCTGAAGCCCAATCACTAAGAAAACGAGTAGTACAACAAAGATTAGCAGCGGAATGAGATAGCGTTTCATCTCAGGCCGCTTTCTTTCTATAACGTCGATCTGTAATCGCCAAGAAACCACCTAAAGCCATTAGCAAACAACCACCCCAGATCCAATCAACAAATGGTTTGTGATAGATGCGCACACTCCATTCATTTTCATTAATAGGCTCACCCAATGAAACATATAGGTCGCGTGTTATGCCAGAGTCAATCGCTGCTTCGGTCATTGGCATTTGACTGGCTGTATAGACACGCTTTTCGGGATAGAGACTCGTTACTGGCTTACCATTTTTGCTTACATCAAAATGACCCTGTATAGCAGCATAATTAGGACCGGCGATGGTCTTTAAGGAAACCAATTGGAAATCATAGCCGCCTGATTGAGAGACGCTACCCACTTGCATCCGCACATCTTGTTCGGTTTCAAAGCCACGCACTGCGGTGATGCCAATAATAAATACCGCCACTCCGAAATGGGCCATCAGCATACCGTAATAGCCAGCAGGCTGAATTCGTAAATTCTGCCACCAGGATCGATCTGGATTAATACGAGCACGATCCACTAATTGCGTAATGCCTGAGCTAATAATCCAAGCAGCAACCAAGAAACCAAAACCAATCATTGGGGTCCATGAGCGCAGCACGATTGGTGCAATGACGGCGGTAATGGCGCTGACCGCAAAAGCCCATTTCAATTTCAAAACTAGTTCAATTGGCGGGGATTGGCGCCAGCGTGCAATTGGTCCAACGCCCATTAAAAAGAGAGCAGGGGTCATGAGTGGAACAAATACTGCCTCAAAGTAAGGCTCGCCCACTGAGATCTTGCCCAAGTTAAGGGCATCTAAGATAAGCGGGTATAAGGTACCCAGTAAAACAGCTGCAGCAGCTACGAGTAATAAAACGTTATTGACAAGTAACATACCTTCACGCGATACGGTTTCAAAATTACCACCGATATTCGCTTTGGGCGCGCGCCATGCAAAGAGCAAAAGTGAGCCCCCCACCACAAAAGCGAGAAACCCTAGGATAAAGATTCCACGTTCGGGATCGGTCGCAAACGCATGCACTGAGGTAATGACGCCCGAGCGAACTAAGAAGGTGCCCAACAAAGAGAGTGAAAAGGCAAGAATGGCTAAGAGGGCGGTCCACATCTTAAAGCCACCGCGTTTCTCGGTGACCGCCAATGAATGAATCAATGCAGTACCCACTAACCAAGGCATGAAGGATGCATTCTCCACCGGATCCCAAAACCACCACCCACCCCAGCCTAATTCATAGTAGGCCCATGCACTACCCAAGGCAATGCCAATGGTTAAAAAGCACCATGCAGTAGTGACCCATGGGCGCGACCAACGTGCCCAGGCTGCGTCTAAACGACCAGATAGTAAAGCGGCGATGGCAAAGGCAAAAGCAACCGCTGAGCCTACATAACCCATGTATAAAAATGGTGGATGAATGATCATTCCCGGGTCTTGTAAAAGGGGATTTAGATCTCTGCCTTCGGGTGCTGGAGGAAACAAGCGATCAAACGGATTGGATGTTAAGAGCGTAAATAACAAAACACCAATACTCAAAATACCCAGAACTCCTAAAATCCGTGCAACCATTTTGTCAGGTAGGTGCTTTGAAAATACTGCAACGGCTAGAGTCCAGCTCGCCAGCATGAGAGCCCACAGAAGAATTGAACCCTCATGACCACCCCAGACGGCACAGATTCGGTAGATGAGGGGAAGGTTTGAGTTGGAGTTTTGTGCCACATAAAGAACACTGAAATCATTTTGTACAAATGTAATGGTTAAGCAAATATACGAGATCACAACCCAAACAAAGAGCCCCCATGAGGCAGGTCTGGCGATGGCATTGAGTTGCGGGCGATTGCTCTGAGCGCCCAGAATAGGGAATATCGCCAAAATGATGGCAGTAAACAAAGCCAGAACTAAAGCATATTGACCAATTTCAGCAATCATTTTTTAGCACCTTGCGGCTCTTGCAAAGTAGGAGCAGTTTGAGGTTGTTTTGCTTTTGCTTTCTCAAGTGCCTCAGCGGCTTCTGGGGGCATATAGTTTTCATCGTGTTTAGCAAGAACTTGTTTTGCCTCGAATAGTCCATTACTGCCAAGCTGTCCTTGTGCCACCACGCCTTTACCTTCTTTAAAAAGATCTGGCAAAAGACCCTCGTACTGAACTCGAACATCATGTGCGGTATCTGTCACGATAAACGATACCTTGAGACCACCCGGATCACGCTGAATACTTCCTTCTTTGACCAAGCCCCCAATTCGAAAAGGCTTATTCTTTGGAGCTTCATTTGCTACTACTTGAGAAGGACTAAAGAAGAACACCAAATTACTTTGAAAGGTTTGCAAGACAAGGTAGGTTGCGATCCCTAAAGATGCTAGACCGCCAGCGATCGCAAGACCGCGTTTTGTACGGGGTTTCATAACCTCGTATTTTGCCTAAGTTTTTGAAGACTCGTCGAATTCTGAAATTAGGGTTTTTCTGAGGGCTCGATTCCTGCTCCTGAGCCTTAAAACCTCGATAAGCAAGACTAAGGCGGTGACCAGATAAGCCCCCCAGACATAAAGGGCATACCCACCCATGTGCAAGAACTCGGAAAAGCTTGACCAGTGAAACATTAGAGAGTCTCCCTAACCCATTGGGTATGTCGCTCCCGCTCGATGATCAGAATACGGCAACGATACAAGGCCGCGGCAAGGGTGTACATCCAAAAGGCAAAAACCATGATGAGCATTCCAGTCAGCATTTGTGTCGCCATCGTTGGAGCCTTTGTGAGGCTAATGGACGCTCCTTGGTGCAGAGTGTTCCACCACTTTACCGAGAAATAAATAATTGGTACATTAATGACCCCAACAATGGCTAATAAGGCAGCGCTACGATCTGCCTTGCGTACATCATCGATTGAGGCGTGCAGAGATAAGAAACCAAAATATAAGAACAATAAAACAAGCTCGGAGGTCAGCCGAGCATCCCAAACCCACCAAGTGCCCCATGTGGGCTTGCCCCAAACCGCTCCGGTCCACAGTGCAATAAAGGTCATGATTGCCCCAGTGGGGGCGAGCGATAAGGCCAACATACTTGCTAAACGTGCATTAAAAATAAGGCCAATCGCTGCCCAAAATGCCATCACGACATAAATTAGCATAGACATCCAAGCCGCTGGAACATGAATAAAAATAATCCGATAGGAATTACCTTGTTGATGATCGCTTGGCGCGATACCAAGGCCGATCACCAAACCGATGATGGTGAGGATTACCCCGCTAATTGCAAACCAGGGGATAAGGGTCCCGCAGAGCTCATAAAAGCGTTGCGGTGGGGCGTACTTAAACCAGTTGTTATCGCGTATAGACAAAATAGGTCAACAGTTCTTAATGGTAGTGTCGGCGACTATTGTAAGTCGAATTATGAGACCAAATAGGTTCATTCCAATGCAATTCGTAGGCTAGCAGCGGTGGCAATGGGGGCGAGAAACAAAGCGATTGCCAGCATTGCACCCAAAAGCGAAAAATGGGCTGTTAAGCCTAAGCCGGCTTGGTAAGACTCGACGGCACCTGCCCCAAAAATGAGGACTGGTGCTACGAGCGGGAGAATGATTAAAGATAAAAGGGTGCCACCCCCCCGGCTGGCTAAGGTTAGGCCTGCGCCAATTGAGCCAATCAAACTAAGTAGAGGTGTGCCTAAGAGAAGCGATAAAAAGAGCACACCGACGCTATCAAATGGTAAATTAAATTGCAGAGCCAAAATCGGCGAGACAAGTGCTAATAGCAGACCACTACTTAGCCAGTGGGCAATCGTCTTTGCCAAGACCACCAGCGGTAAGGGAAGCGTACTCAGTAAAATTTGGTCTAAGGATCCATCGATAAAATCCTCAGTAAACAATTTATGTAAAGACAGCATGGCTGCCAACAATGCCGCAATCCAGAGCATTCCGGGTGCGATTTGCATTAAGAGTTTTGTCTCGGGTCCAATACCGAGAGGAAACAAACTAGCCACGACGGCAAAAAATATCAATGCAGAAAGACTATCACCCTTCCGCCGCAGAGCAAGCTGCAGGTCGCGGCGAATGATACCGATAAAGATAGAAATACTCGATGCAGGGTGACTCATAGTTCAAGCCTAACAACTTGTGGCTCATCGTCCATACTTAGGGTTTGATGACTACTCAAAGCCACGATTCCATCTTGTTTCACATGCCCTACTAGTAACGATTGGAGTAGTTGATTGGATTTTTGATCTAGGGCATTAAAAGGCTCGTCGAGAATCCAAAGGGACTTTGGCTGGGGTAAGCGCAAGCGCGCAAGGGCTATACGCTGCTTTTGACCCTGGGATAGGGTACGCACCACTCGATGGGCTTGATCTGCAAGACCTGCCGCACTAAGTGCTTGCAATGCCTCTTTTGCAGTAGTCACGTGACCACCAAGCAGTGCTAAGCTGATTAAATTCTCTAGTGCTGTGAAATCAGCTTTTAAAGCGGGAATATGACCCAGATAAATCAGTTCACTATGAAACTGATCACGATCCTTGTAAATCGCTTGATCCCCCCAAATCACCTCTCCAGATTGCGGCGCTAAGAGTCCGCAGAGAATACGTAAGAGACTAGACTTGCCAGAGCCGTTATCACCCGAGATGCGCAAAATAGTCCCAGGCTTTATCTTTAGATCAAGATTACTAAATAAAGTTTTCCCCCCGCGTACGCAGGATACGGACTGAAGGCACAAAGTATTTAACATGGCATCGTCATTCAGGATTAATGTTACCAAGTAATAGAAGATGTTTAGTAAATTGACCGCTATCACTTGGCCGCATAGACCATAAATCTAACTGTATCTTTGGGTTGTAAGGATCAACGTAAATACCGTTCTTACGTAACTCATAGTGCAGGTGTGGCCCGGTTGATCGACCAGTCGAGCCTACATAGCCGATTTCCATTCCTCGACGAATAGCGTTGCCAACCAACAATTGATTATTGAAATTACTCAAATGGGCATAGTAAGTGCGGTAGTTGCCTGGATGTTCAATAATGATTAACTTTCCATAAGCTCCGCTAAATCCAATATAAACCACTGTTCCATCGGCAACACTAAATACAGGTGTTCCTGTTGGCGCTGCATAATCGATACCCATATGGGTACGATAGCGACGGTCTTTGTTTTGCGCCTGCGGATTATTGGGATTTGGTTTTGAACGAATTAAAACTTGTCCAACGCCTCTAGAAATTCGTCGATAACTGAGAGGATTCGTCCAAAAGTTACGTTCGATCGACTCACCACTGGAGGTAAAAAAGGAGCCTGGAATTTCAGGTCGATTGAGCCAAAACGCATCTGCGACCACTTGACTTGTTTCTGGATTAATAATTTCAACTGCCCAAATTTGTGCCCAACGATCACGTGTTCCAAAGTCAACAATCACGCGGACCTGTTTAGCAGTATTTTCAGAAGCGCTCACATCGTCCAAATAAATTTGCTTCACAATAGTATTCAGTTCCCATACGAGCTCTACAGGTAATTTGTCTCCAAGGCGCTGCGGATCATAAAGCACCTCCTGTAGTGGGATATAAACCTCAGTCCAGAATTGCATTTGGTCGGCCAAGTTTTCTTCTTGTACGCGGTATCCCCCAAAAGAAGATACAGAAAACGTAAGTATTTGTGACTTTTCATTTCGGATCGGTCCGTTCATGATGCTAAGCGACTCCAGTTGATTACGTTTGCCAAACGCCGCAACATAGGGAATGCATGAACCTTGAATCGTATTAAAAAAACGAGCCGTTTGATTTTTAAAGTACTCTAAAAATTCTGGGTCTTCAATCCCGATTCGCTGAGGAAATCGGCTGTCTCGAAAACCACGTTGCACGCAACCACGCGTAACTCTAAAGTCAGGCGCAGCATCAAATTGACTGTATTCCTCAGTACCTGGATCGGTTAGGGAGGAAACCGTGTTTTGGGCTGGTTTCACTCCTTGGCGCTGATTAACCTGAATCCCTTTTTGCTTACTAACCGGCTTTGTTTGAAGCGCTTTATTTGCCGGAGTAGATTGGGCATTCACCATAGAGCTAGTAATGGCAAGCAGGATGAAGAAAGAAAAAAAAGCTCCCGCTAACTTATAAAGAATATGCAGCCTTTTGGCCCCGAAGATATTTTTTTGTAGCACATACCGATTATCCAATATCCCCAAATGAAGAGGTAAGCATTATGCGGTGCTGCAACATTTTTATGAAGGTAAAGTAGGTATGATGAAAAAAACATCACCCGGAGGTAGCGTTGATGAAAATATCCTTAATGACCGCAGCCTTTTTTGCTTTTGCCACCTCAACAGAGGTATCGGGCAAGACCTGTACGCCGCAGTCAGTAAGCCAAAATACAGCAAACCCCAGCCCCAAACTTGTCTCATATGACGACTGCATGGCGCAAGTACGTTCCGAATGCGAGCGTCATGCACGCCAGCGTAAATTAATTGATGCTGCAAAAGATACCTTTATGAAGCGCTGCCTGTCTGAGGCAAGCGGAAAATAATCGCTACAATCGTTTTTCTTTGATTGCCCTTTGGTAGGAGTAAAAATGCCGATTATTGAATCCGTTCAAGTTGCAGCAGTCCCCATTCCCTTAGATGTTGTTACGTCCTTTTCAACCCGCACGGTTCGGGAACGTCACTATTGCATCGTTAAAGTGCGAAGCAGAGACGGTATTGAGGGCGTAGGGTTTTGTTATGTTGGCTCTGCCGCAGGTGATATCGCAAAGACTGCGGTTGAGCAACTTTTGGCCCCCAAGTTAATTGGGCAGAATAGCCATCGTAGTGAAGGACTCTGGAATGATATGTATGCAGAATCTATTCTCCAGGGCCGGGCTGGTTCAGTCATGCGCGGTATCTCGATTTTGGATACTGCTATTTGGGATCTTAATGCACGTTCTGTCGGTTTGCCTTTGCATCAGTTTATGGGCTGCGTGGTGGATGATCGTGTACCAGCCTACGCAAGCGGGGGCTACTATCTGGAAGGCAAAACCCCCGCCAAATTGGGCAAAGAGATGGAGGCCTTTGTAAAACTCGGCTTCAAAGCAGTCAAAATGAAAGTAGGGCGTTTATCGCCGCGCGAGGAAGAGGCGCGCGTGAGGGCTGCACGCAGCGCCATTGGTGAGGATGTGTTGCTGACCTTAGACGCAAATAATGCTTGGAATGATCTGCCAACCGCGATGGAGTATGTCCGTCGTTTTGAGAAATACAATCCCTATTGGCTCGAGGAGCCATTCTCTCCAGATGCCATTGATCTCCATGCCCGTTTAGCATCAAGTACCTCAATCACAATTGCCACGGGAGAGATTGAAGTGGGTCGGTGGCGGTTTAGAGAGCTAGTGGATGCAGGCGGTGCTGGCATTTTGCAGGCCGATGCAGCGGTATGTGGCGGAATCAGTGAGTTCAGACGCATTGCGGCGTACGCCGACTCCAAAGGTATTACTGTTTGCCCGCATTGGTTTCATGATCTGCACGCGCCACTCGTTGCGGCAACTCCGAATGCGCGCTTTGTGGAGTTCTTCCCAGATAATCAGGTCTTAAATTTCAGGCGTTTAGTGAACAAGCAATTAACGTTCAAGAATGGTGACTTGATCTTACATAAAACCCCTGGATTAGGATTTGAGTTTGATGAAGCCGCTGTGAAGAAATATGCTGGCAAATCTGCTTGGAGCAAGATTGGTAAGTAAATAGCAATCCCGTAGTACAAAAAAACAGCCAGTTCACAACACTGGCTTTTTTTAAGACGGGACTTAGCTGGCTTGTTTAGGCCTTGCCTTGTAGTATTTAAAGAACTGAATGACTAAGACAATCGCAAAGCCAGCAAAGCCAATCATGTCACTTGTGGGCGATGTATAGGCAAGAGCGACACCCGATACGATCATTAAGAGACGTTCAACAATATTTGTTTTCTCAATAAACCATCCTTGTAAACCACCAGCAAGGCAAACAATACCCACAATTGCTGTAAAAGTTGACCAAGCAATATCAATCCAATTCGCTTGTGCTAATGCTGTGGTTGAGCCCATGAGTAAGAGGCTTACCCCTGACTTATCCAGAACAAACATAAAGGGCACTAATATGGCTGGCGCAACATATTTCCAGCTCTGCAACGTTGTTTTGTAGGGATTTCCTTTACAGATCGCTGCAGCTGCAAAGGGTGACAGGGCTGTTGGTGGAGACACCTCGGATAAAACAGCATAGTAGAAGATGAACATATGTGCAGCAAAGGCAGGTACCCCAAGATTAATTAGTGCTGGAGCCGCAATCACGGCACAAATAATGTAAGAGGCGGTGACAGGTACAGCCAGACCCACAATCCAAACAATCAGGGCGGTAAAGATAGCCGTTAAAAGTAATGAGCCGCCTGCATATGCAATGACGATCGAGCTAAATTTAAGCCCTAAGCCAGTCAGCGTAACGGTGCCAACAATGAGACCAGCGCCAGCGCAGGTCGCTGCAATGGCAAGCACACCAGTAGATCCGGAAGAAAGCGCCTTCGTTAAGTTAGATTCGTAGAGACCTTTTAAGAAAGGCTGCTTACCAGTAAGCCAATCATAAGAAAGAATGGCGGTATCGCGGCGCAACATACTTGTCAGTGCAGAAACAACGGTTGCCCAAAATACTGACATGATGGGTGAGAAGCCCATCATCATGAAGACAACAATTGAAATGAGCGAGAAGAAGTGGAACCAATATTTTTTACTGAGCGACCAGGCGCTTTCCACGGTCTCAAAATGAATTGCTTTCATCCCGTATTTACGCACATCAATTTCTACCATCGTAAAGAGACCCAGATAAAACAAAATGGTTGGAATGCACGACATTAATAAAACATCTAGATAGGAGATCCGGAGAAAGTCGGCAATCAAGAAGGCGGCTGCTCCTAATACAGGCGGTGAAATAATTGCGCCTAAGCCCCCTGCTGCCAAAAGACCGCCAGCCGCATTTTTCTCATAGCCAACTTTATCTAACATGGGAGCGGCAACAGAGCCCACAGTAACTGTTGTAGCAACACCGGAGCCAGAGGGGCCGCCGAGTAAGAAGGAGGATAAAACAATGGTTCGTCCGACCCCTGACGATTTGCCACCCATGGCGGCAAAGGAGAAGTCGATGAAGAATTTACCAGCGCCAGTAAATTGTAGGAAAGCGCCAAAGATCGTAAATAAAATAATTAAGGTGGCCGATACATCCACC
The DNA here is from genome assembly GCA_036746715.1 of Polynucleobacter sp. GTDB lineage: Bacteria > Pseudomonadota > Gammaproteobacteria > Burkholderiales > Burkholderiaceae > Polynucleobacter. The sequence goes on from DAIODQ010000001.1 coordinate 26,799, forward strand.
GCAGTCCCATAGATGCCCTCTAGGGTCATGTACATAAAACCGACAAGGCGGTCGACAGAGTAACCTTTGTGGGTCCACGGAGCGGGTAAGTGGTCACCAAACAATGCATACATCAAAAAGAGGACGGTAACAGTAACCAGAATCATGCCGTTGGTTCGGCGTACGCCTTCCAAGATCAACAGAATGAGCCCAACGCCAATGAGCACATCCGTTGAGTTTGGTGCGGTGTTACGGTCACCAAAATTATCGCCACCCGAGATGGCGTAATAGGCAATGTAGATGGCTGCTAAGGAAAAGATAATGTCCCACCACATCAGCCGATTTTTAAACTTAGCAGTGAGTGGGAAGCTTAAGAACAGCAGAAAAAGTACAAAGCTAACGTGGACAGTTCTTAATACCTGAGTAGGAACAATGGCGTAGGCTGCATATAAATGGAATAAAGACATCGCCACTGCTGTAAGTGTTAGGAAGATCGCAAATAAGCCTTTATAGCTATTAGAGTCACCCTCTTCTTGCCGAATTAGGGCATCTAATTTTTCTTGGGTTGCACTATCGATCGCACTTTGGCTCATTTTATTATTCTCTATTAAAAAATGGCCGCATGAGCGGCCATTACTTCACAGCATTCTCAACAATGAAGTCTTAGTTCACTTTGACATTCTTTTCTTTAAAGTACTTGAGAGCACCAGGATGAAAAGGTATTGGTGTGGAGGCAGATTTTTGACCTTCCAATGTGACACTGATGTACTCATAATGAGTCCGGACTAACTCAATCTTATTATCAAAAACAGCTTTAACGATGTTATAGGCATCCTTTTCAGACATTTTCGGACTGGTTACTAAAATATTAGCAACGGAGATCACATTATTGTCTTTCTCCATACCCTTGTAGGTTGTTTTTGGGATCACATCTTTAAAGTACAGATTGCCATACTTTTTGTTCATCGCATCCACTTCTTTGGAGTGATCAATCATGACAATTTGAGTATTCGGAGTATTAGCAAGATCCGTAACCGCTGCAGTTGGTAAACCACCCACCCAGAAGAATGCATCAATCTTACGATCTTTAACAGCATTAACCGATTCGGCAACACTTAAACGCTCACGTCTCATGTCTTTATCTTTATCGAGACCAGCAGCCTCGATTACACGAAAAGCCATCACTTCGGTTGCACTTCCAGGGCTGCCAGTGCTGACGCGCTTCCCTTTGAGGTCTTGCATCGTTTTGATACCAGTAGCACCAGTGGTCACAATGTGCATCCGATTAGGATACAAAACGAGTAGGGTGCTGAGATCTACCTTTTTACCTGTAAATTTATCTTGACCCGATTGCGCATCTTTAGCGGCATCAGCCATTGAGAAGCCCACATAGGGCTTGCCAGTACCGATGAGATTGAGGTTGTCAACGGAGCCACCGGTCACTTCGGCAGTCGCAGACATGCCTGGGACTTTTTTGGAGAGTACCGATGCTAATCCGCCACCCATCGGGTAGTAAACACCGCCTGTACCACCGGTCGCAATTGAAATATTCTGCGCTTGTACACTGCCCCAAACGAGTGCAGAGCAAACAACGAGAGCTTTAATAAGTTTCATTCAATATCTCCTGATTATTTATGAATAGTTAAACCTAAGTCTATACCAATTATCTGGGGTATCAAAGCCCATGCATTTGGAAGCCAATTTTTTCAAGTTCAGCAATTAGTTTACTGTGTTGACTGGGCTCAAGCGCTAATAGCGGCGGTCTGACCCGAGCCCATTCTGGGTCTTTGCTGTAATGGGCTACGGCGGCCTTCATCGCCGGAATCATTGGATATTGAGCGTAGACCGAACGAAGGGCCGTTAACGCCTCTTGTGCATGGTCTGCGGTCGGCTCCTGCCAGCGAGCGGCTAAATCCGCAATTGCCTTAGGGTTAACATTGGCCATTGCCGAAATACAACCCACTCCACCTGCGCGTAGGGCGCGAAGCAAAAAAACCTCACTACCGGCGTATACCCTAAACCCAGATCCTAGTAAGGCTTTAATAACTGACTCGGTATAAGGCCAATCGCCCGAACTATCTTTAATACCCACCACTGTATCGGGATAGGTTTTTACTAAGCGCTCTAGAAGAGGAACGCTTAGGCCAACTTTGGTAATCGGCGGAATGTTGTACACATATATTTTTAGGTTCGAATCGCCTACTGCCTCAATAATCTCTGCGTAATACTGAAAGAGTCCGTCATCAGCGACATCTTTGTAATAGAAAGGGGGCAGCATTAAAACGCCCGCACAACCCGCCTTCACCGCAGCTCTTGTCATCATCGATGCATCTGCGACAGAGCATGCGCCAGTCCCTGGCATCATGTTTTTAGGGTTCAGTCCGCCTGCAATAAGCTCATGAAGTACATCTATTTTTTGTCCAGCTGACATTGAGTTGGCCTCTGAGTTGGTCCCAAAGACAGCTTGACCAACGCCGTTACTTTGGAGCCATTGGCATTGACGTAACAACTTTTTGCCATTAGGACTGCCGTCCGCATTAAAGGGGGTCAATACGGGAGATAAAACAGCAGATAGGGTAGAGGTATGAGTAGACATAAAAATCTCCGACTAAAAAGAAATGGGGGTTGGAAGTGATTGGTGATTAAAAAATGCCTCAAGATTATCGATTGCCAAATTGGTCATTGCTTGGCGGGTTTCTTGCGTGGCGCTGCCAATATGAGGCGCGAGAAGGACATTAGATAGGGTTAAAAAAGCAGGTTTAGGATTGGGTTCATTCTCAAAAACATCAAGAGCGGCGCCTGCAATAACTTTGTTTTGCAAGGCGCTGATGAGATCAGCTTCGTTAACCACGCTGCCTCTTGCGACATTAATCAAATAACCCTTTGGACCCAATGCGTTCAGGATCGAAGTATTAATTATTTTCTCGGTTGACTTGCCTCCCGGGCAGGTCAATATTAGGATATCGCTCTCTCGTGCCAAATCCAGTAATGAGGAAAAAAATACATAGGGTAGATTTTTTGGGCTAGGACCATGGTACGCAATTTCTACTTTAAATGGCAAGAGACGCGCAGCCAGTTCTTGACCGATGCGACCCATACCCACAATCCCCACTTTTTTCCCCGCTAAAGAGGTCGTAAATGGGAAAGTCTCCTTTGCCCATGTTTTCTGGAGAACAAATTGGTGACCTTCTGGGATTTTTCTCAAAAGACCAAAGAGAAGCCCAATGGTCAGTTCACAAACGGCATCGTTGAGAACACCGGGGGTATTAGAAGCAATAATCCCCCTTTGTTTTAGATAATCGAGTGGGAGATTGTCATAGCCAACACCGCAACAAGCAATCACTTTGATTTCGGGCAATTGGTCGAGCAGGGATGGGGTGATGGTAAAGCTGGGGCGCGTTAAGATGGCCTGTACATTTCGGTCAGGGACCGGTCCTTTTGGGTCGAGCATGGGGACAGGTACAAGGCGCCGATCAATCTCTAACTGCATGATTTCAGGGAAAAAGCCGACCTGCAATACGCTATTGACGGGAATCATGTCTCTCTTGTGCTTTTATTGGAATAATGTGACATTGTAAGTCGATATTTTTGTCATTTTGGAACCTATCAAATGAGCGTAGCGAAAGACCCGAAGGCACAGGCAAATCAGAGCCTACAAACTGGAATTCGAAAGGGGCTGACTCGCTACGGCGACACAGAGTTCTCGTTGTTTCTTCGTAAAGCCTTCATTAAGGCAATGGGCTACAGCGATAGCGCTTTAGAGCGACCTATTATTGGCATCACAAATACTTACAGCGATTTCAACCCATGTCATGGCAATGTGCCGCAAATGATTGAGGCGATTAAACGGGGAGTGATGCAGGCTGGCGGTATGCCCATGGTATTCCCAACGATATCGATTCACGAGTCTTTTGCATTTCCAACGAGTATGTACTTGCGTAACTTAATGGCGCTCGATACCGAAGAAATGATGCGCTCACAACCCGTCGATGCGGTTGTATTAGTGGGTGGTTGCGATAAAACAATCCCTGCCCAACTAATGGCGGCTGCAAGTTTAGATATTCCGGTGCTTTCCATACCGACAGGGCCAATGTTAACGACGCTTCATCAGGGAGATCGCTTAGGCGCATGTACGGATTGTCGACGTTATTGGGGAAAATTTAGAGCGGGCGAAATTGACCAAGAAGAGATCGATGAGATCAATGGTAGATTAGCGCCAACGACTGGAACCTGCATGGTCATGGGTACTGCTAGCACGATTGCGTGCATGGTGGAGACCGCAGGACTTAGTTTGGCAGGAACAGCAGCTGCACCAGCGGTCATGGCAGAACGTTTTCGTTTATCGGAACTGACTGGACGTAGGGCCGTAGAGTTAGCAAAAACAGCGGATCAAAAAATATTTTCACCACGAGCAATTCTTACGCCCAAAGCCCTCACAAATGCCTTGACCGTCCTGCATGCGATTGGTGGATCAACTAATGCTTTAATTCACATCACAGCCGTGGCAGCGCGCTTGGGGATTCAGATGGATTTAGATCTGGTCGATCAATTAGGAAGAAATATTCCTGTTTTGGTTGATCTCAAACCCAGTGGTGCCCATTATATGGAGCATCTTTATGAGGATGGTGGCTTAATGGCAGTGCTCAAAGAGCTCAAACCTCATTTGTATCTCGATTGTTTGACTGTTTCAGGAAAAACCTTGGGCGAGGAGATTGAGGACGCCAAGGTGACCAAAGTAAGAAAAGTAATCCGAATTTCAAGCGATCCTATCTTTCCGGTGGGCGGCTTAGCGATCCTCCGTGGCAATTTGGCCCCTCGGGGAGCTGTGATTAAACACTCGGCAGCTAGCCCAGATTTATTGAAGCATCGGGGGCGTGCTGTCGTGTTTAGTTCTTTAGAGGATTTAGCATTGCGGATTGATAGCCCGGATTTAGATGTCAATGCCGATGATATTTTGGTGTTACAGAATGCTGGACCAAAGGGTGCCCCAGGAATGCCAGAGGCGGGATATCTGCCGATCCCTAAAAAATTAGCGCAGGCTGGTGTTAAGGATATGGTTCGTATCTCGGATGCGCGAATGAGTGGTACAGCATTTGGAACAATCGTATTGCACATTACCCCCGAATCTGCCGAGAATGGCCCTCTTGCTATCGTTCGCAATGGCGACATGATTGTCTTAGATGTCAGTCAGAGACTTTTGCAACTGGAGTTGGATGATGAAGAGATACAAAAGCGCATTACTGCTCTGGCACCACAAGCAGAGCGGCTTGCTATTCCAGAATCAGGATATCGGCGTTTATATCAAACTACGGTAACGCAAGCAGACATTGGCTGTGATTTTGATTTCATGGTTCCATCGATGACAGGAACTGCTCCCGTCTTGAAAGGTCGGTAAGATGCTATTTAGTCCAGCAGATACTAAGGTTCTGATTGTGGGTGGCGGAACGATGGGCGCTGACGTTGCACTTGTTTATGCACGCGGTGGTTGTACGACATATGTATTTGAAGCAAATGTTGAGCGCCGTAAAGCCTTGCCAAATTACTTCCAAACTAAATTACTGGAGATGGGCTTTGGTCAGCGAGCCCACTTAATTTCTTTGGTAGATTCGCTTAATCAGTTTGATTGGTCAGAGATCGATTTGGTGATTGAGTGTGTGCCTGAGAAATTAGAGATTAAGCAAGATTTATTTACTCAACTCGAGCAAGTCGTGAATCCTCAGACTGTATTGGCTAGTAATAGCTCTAGTTTTCCGATCAGTCAAATTGCAGAAGGCTTAAAAACCTCCGCCCGAATGATTGGCCTGCATTTCTTTATGCCCGCGCATATTGTTCCATGCGTGGAAGTGGTTTATGGTGAAAAAACATCACCCCTTGTTGCAGATAGCTTAACCCGTTTAATGACCGCATGCGGCATGGTGCCGGTAACTGTTAAAAAGGATTTACCAGGATTCTTGGCTAATCGCTTACAACATGCACTTTCTCGAGAGGCCTTTGATTTAATCGATGCAGGCATTGTGACCCCGGAAGATGTTGATAAGGCGGTGCGCTTTGGTTTTGGCTTTCGCTACCTGGCAGCGGGACCGGTGCTGCAACGCGATCACGCGGGTTTGGAGATTCATGCGGCTGCAGGCGCCAGCATTTACCCCTCTCTTAACAATAAAGGCGAAGTAGCCAAATGCCTGAAAGAAAAAGTGGATGCTAAAAACTTGGGTATGAAAACTGGACAAGGATTTTATTCATGGGATGCGGACGCCATTAAAGCTGAGCGACAACGTTACGACGAGTTGCTACGAGCCGGTTTGAAGCTCATTCAAAAAGAACTCCCGGAAATTAAATAAGGTGAAACACGAGATTCGGGTCTGGGATTTACCAACTCGTCTATTTCATTGGACGCTTGCTCTCTGCATCGTTCTTGGAATCATTTTTGTAAAAATTGGTGGTAACGCCATGCAATGGCATGCGTATTGTGGATACATTGCCTTAGCCCTAATAGTCTTTCGGATTATTTGGGGATTTGCGGGATCTTGGCATGCCCGCTTTGCCAACTTTGTACCTAGTCCTAAACGACTGGTTGCTTACCTCAGGGGAGAGACAGCAGGAGGTCTTGGCCATAATCCTCTCGGAGCACTCTCGGTGCTCGCACTCTTGTTGGCGGTTTTGATACAAGCTTGCACTGGTCTCTTTACTGACGACGACATCTTTTTCCAGGGACCATTCGCTAAATATGTATCGAATGCGACTGTTGCGTTTTTAACGAGCGTGCATCGCTTTAATCAATACATCATCATGGCACTGGTTGCATTGCATATAGGCGCCATTCTTTTTTATCAATTCTATAAAAAAGAAAGTTTAGTAGCCCCAATGATTACCGGAGATAAGGATGGCGAAGAGGCTTTTGGGGGTACAGCTCCCTCCGAGCCTATTGATACAGGGAAACAGCGCTTGGCTGCTCTGGCGATTTTTGTAGCGGTAGGAGTTGGACTGTATTACCTGATTAATTAGATACAGTTACCACAGTCCGTATCGCCAGCTAATTATTTTTTGCGGAAGTCATCGTGACATGCTTTGCACGTTTGACTAGCTGCACCCAATGCTTTTTTGAGGTTTTCAGGATTACCCGATTGCGCCGCGCTATTAAGATCAGCTACTGCTGCTTGCATTTTCTCAGAGGCGGATTTGAACTTAGCCCCGTCTGTCCATATATTTGGCAAGGCATCATTTTTACCAGGGGTTTTTCCACTCTCGGTTCCAGAGGTAAATGCTTGCCATGGCATGCCAGATAGCATGCTAATAATTGCTGCATTGCGAACCACATCGTCTTTGTTATAGGGAGTCTCACCCTTAACGACTGCTGCCAAGCGTCCCATGTGAGCGCCCATGAGCGCAAAAGCACTTTGGCGATATTTAACTGCATCTTCTGGTTTCGCAAACTGTGCAATAGCTGGACTTGCCATACTTAGGCTGATAGCAGAAACAAGTGTTCCAAGAGCAATACGGGAATAGTGAGTCTTCATGTAAACCTCCAAAGGATAAAAACTGCTTAAGTGCTTCAAAGCATACCTGAATTTTATGAAGGATATTATTAAGTTTGCCTAAGTCGATTTTTAGGGAGAAAACACCACTCTGAGCGGCGAGGTGAGGGCACGTAGGATGGCAATAAAAAAATCACTTAATGGCATCATCCACCACTGCGATATGACGCCAGTAAAAAGAAGTCCTAAAACAATAAAAAAGCCCCAAGGCTCTAATTTGCCAAACATTAAGGCTTGTCTACGGGGCAAGATTCCGGCAAGGATACGGCCTCCATCAAGAGGAGGCAAGGGAAATAAGTTAAAAACGAGTAGACCAATATTCCAAAATACACCCGCTTTAGCCATCGAGATTAAAAATGGCTCATTGACATCAAAGCCCTGAATTAAGATCCAAAATACTGCCCACAAAATAGCCTGAATGAAATTGGATCCCGGACCAGCCAAAGCCACCCAAATCATGTCAATGCGGGGATTACGAAGTTGATCAAAACGAACTGGCACTGGTTTGGCATAGCCCACTAAAAAAGGAGAACTTGCTAGGACTAGGGCAATAGGTATTAAAACAGTACCAATTGGGTCAATGTGTTTTAATGGGTTTAAAGTAACTCTGCCTAGCAAAAAAGCAGTGTTATCCCCTAATCGTTTTGCGGCATAGCCATGAGCAGCCTCATGGATTGTGATGGCAAAAATGAGGGGTATAGCATTAATTGCAATTGCTTGGATAGAATAGTCAGTAAACATAGCTACATCATATCGACAGGAGCCCATTGTGACCGATGAGAAGAAACCCCTAGCCAAACCCGCAGTAAAAGCCCCCAAAGCTCCTCAGCGCCCACCAACTGGAAAGGGGCCACAAAGCTTAGGTGGAAAGCCTCAGCAGGGCTTTGGTGGTGGTAAAGGAATGATGCGCAAGGCTGGCCGCGGTCGTTAGGCCCGCCCAATCGTGGATAATGTTCGCTTACAGCCTCGCTGAAATTGGGAGATAACGATGAATGAATGGCATAACGACGATAAAGGCGCTATTAATAAAAAGATCATTACGTTGATTGTGATGCTTGCTGCCGCCACAAGCCTTGCTATTTTGTTTGCATTGGTCGCCGCGCATACCGGCTATGTGTTTAGCTAGAGTCAACACATAATCCCAACGTGGGACTTGCAACAAGCGGTATTTCTCTTACTGCCATCTTTTGTGGGGCAGGCCTTGGTGCTTTGCTACGGTTTTGGTTGAATACCCTATCGGTTGGGTTTTCAACGATTGTGCCGATGGGTACATTAATTTCAAACCTCTTGGGCTGTTATCTCGTCGGGATTGTGCTTGCTTACTTTACTAGTCATCCTTCGGTTTCGCCTGAGTGGAGACTTTTTATCATCACGGGTTTTTTGGGTGGACTTACCACTTTCTCTAGTTTTTCTGCGGAGGTTGTCTCTCTCTTAGAACGCGGGCAGCTAAGTTGGGGTTTGGGCCTCGTATTCATGCATGTTTGCGGTTCAATCTTGTTAACCGTTCTTGGCATTTGGACCTATCAGTCTTTTAAATAAAACCCAATACACCGAATAAGGCTCCCAAGCCAATTAAGTAAAGTGGGTGTTTGCGACTCACCAAGACAAACACAATACTAAATACAGTCAGCGCATAGGCCATTGCATTGCCATTAATCCGTTCTGCAATTTGCCAAGCAGATGCCAAAACAAGCCCAACTGCGAGCGCACCAGCCGAGTATTCAATCGTTTTTTTCCAACGAATGTGTCGGAGATTAGTGAGCACACGCTGCAGATAAAAAATGAGGATGCAGGAAGGCCAGCATACTGCAAGCGTGGCCAACAAGGCCCCAGTTAGACCAAATGCATTCCAACCAATCAGGGTCACCGTTAAGAGATTAGGTCCTGGGGCGGCTTGGGCAATAGCAAAGTAATGAATAAATGTATCCGCATCAATCCACTTTTCTTGGTTGACAGAAATATCATAAAGAGTGGGCAGCAGTGCATTAACCCCCCCAAAAGCAACTAATGAAAAAAGAGATAGCTTCACAAATAAGCCAATCATCATTTGGCTTTATTCCACGCAAACAGCAGTGCCAAGGGAAGGGTGATAGCAACCACCCAGCCAAGTGCTAAATGAAATACAGTTGCCATCACAATACTAAGCGTAATCACAATCAGCATTGGACGATAGGAAAGCTCCTCTTTGAGCATCTTAAAACCAGTTGCAGCGATCAGCCCTACACCCACTGCTGAAATGCCGCGTAGCATACCCTGTACTTGTTCAAATTGACCATAGTGATCATATAAAAGAGCCAATAGAATCACCACAGTCATGGGCGCTAGCATGAGTCCTGCAACGGCAGCAAAGGCTCCACCTAGTCCTCCAAATCGCTGTCCAACGCAGACAGCTAAGTTCACAATATTAGGCCCTGGTACCAGTTGGCAGACACCCAAGAGAGCATTGAACTCTTGTGCACTGAGCCATTTCTTTTGTTCCACTAAAGTGCGTCTAGCCCATGGCAAAACACCCCCAAAACCAGATAGACCAATCAAGGTAAAGGTAATAAATAATCGAGCGGGACTTTGCTGCACGATACGGTAACTTGTATATTTACTTAAATGGCAAAAGGATGGGCTTACCATCAAGCCATGCTGTAAGCGAGTTAACCATACCATTTGCAAAACTGCTAAAGATGGGCTCTGCGATAAAACCGAGGTGAGGGCTCATGAGTAGATTTGGAGTATGTCGCAAGGGAGAGTCCTGTGGAATGGGCTCTATATCGAACACATCTAGGGCTGCCTTACCGGGGCGACCCATCTTCAGAGCTTCCATTAAATCAGCAGTAACAATTAATGCAGAACGCGCCGTATTCACCAACACAGAATCTGCTCGCATGAGCTGTAGCCGCTCTTTATTTATGAGACCTTTAGTATTTGGACCTACTACTAAATGAAGACTAACCACTTTTGAGGTTTGCAAAAGAGTGTTAAGTGAAACGAACTCGCAATGAGCAGCTTTAGCTCGCTCGGCGGTCATATTAGGGCTCCAGCAAACAACATCCATACCAAATGCCGCCCCTACTTTGGTAACAATGCCGCCAATGGCGCCAAGACCAATAATGCCAAGGCGTTGACCGCTTAACATCGGTAAGACGGAGTCAGAATTACGCCATTGGCCTTGCTGCAGTAATTGAGTTTGATCAACGATATTTTTAGTAGCGGCGAGGATCAGCGCCCATGTGAGTTCAGCGGTTGTTTCTTTTGACGGACCTCCAGACGTGCACGCTATCGGAATCCCCCGATTAATCAGTGCTTGATAGTCTAGAAGATTGTTTCGAGCGCCCGTAAATAAAAATAATTGGAGCTTAGGGAGGCGAGCAATCAGTTCAGCATTAAAGGGAGAGCGATCTCGAACCAAAGCAATTACCTCTGCATCCTTGACCACTTCATACAAAGCCTCTCCAGAAAGAGGTTCATGGTGAAAGCTGAGTTGCGAACGCTCGGCAATGGATGACCAATCTGCAAAGCGTTGGAGGCATTGCTCATAGTCACCCAAAACGACAATTTTTGGTTTTGCTTGCATACAGAAAATAGTCATCCTAGTATTAAATCGGTGATAAATCGATGATAATTGATGTTTCTAGTGAAGATTTAAAAAGGAGGCCAGATGATTTTAGAGGTCGTTGACATACGTATAGAGGAAAGCAAACAAGCCCAGTTTGATGAGGCTATTGTTCGAGGAGTGCGCACAGCCATTGCTCCAGCCAAGGGATTTCGGGGTTTTAAAGTAAACCACAGTATTGAGTCCCCCAACCGCTATCTTTTGATGATCTACTGGGACACATTAGAAAATCATATGGTTGATTTTCGCGGGTCACCCGCTTTTACAGAATGGCGCAGTATTGTCGGACCATTTTTTATCCAGCCCCCAGCTGTAGAGCACTTCAACTTAGTCGGTAAATCTGATTAGGGATTCGTTTTTTTAGGTTTGAGTCGACCTTGCGGCTTGGCTGCCAGGGTTGGCTCTAGAGTTTCGCGCTCATCAAATACAAAGCAGTCTCCTTGATAATGTGCGGAGCCAATATCTTCGAAGTATTGGAGAATGCCGCCATCCAATTGGTAGCTATGCTCTAAGCCGCGTTCTCGTAGGTATAAGCCAGATTTCTCACAACGAATCCCGCCCGTACAAAAGCTTACCAAGGTCTTATCAGTAAGTCCCGAAAGATGCGATTCAATTGCCTCCGGAAACTCACTAAATTTATTGATATTAAAATGCATGGCATTGTCAAAGCTGCCATATTCCACTTCAAAGCTATTGCGTGTATCAATCATTATGACGGGACGCCCCAAATCATCATGTCCTTGATCAAGCCACTGCTTTAATTTCTCAGGGATGATAAATTTTGCCCTACCTGTTTCAGGAGTAATCGTCGGATGATTCATCCGAATGATCTCTTTTTTAATCTTGACCAATAATTTGCGAAAGGGTTGAGAAGTAGACCAGCTATCTTTTGTTCTAAAGCCCTTTAAACGTGGATCTGTACGTAGATATTTTAAGAATTCTTGAATATCGTTTTCTAGACCTGCCAGAAATAAATTTATACCCTCTTCGGCAAGAAGAATGGTCCCCTTGAGTTGATGAAGAAGGGCGGATTCTTGTAAAGACTCCCGCAAAGACTCTAATTGATCTAAGCGAACAAACTGATACCCAGCAATATTTAGGATAGGTAGTAACTTGGGCGCGTTCGTTAAATCGTTCATAAGCCGTATTATTAATCAAGTTTGTCGCTAAACTAGAGGGAAAGAAAAACATCGAACCCCTACAATCATGTCAAATTCCCGCTTAATTCCCTATCAACCCCTTGATTTATCAGAACCCGCTGATCTGGTCGCTGAGATCAGAAAGCGGCGTGGCGGTCAGTTTATTAACCTTGATCGCATGTTGTTGCATAGCGAACCGTTTGCCAGGGGCTGGAATGTCTTCATCGGCAATGTTCGAGAAAAGCTATCTTTAGATCCTAAATTAAGAGAGCTTGGTATGTGTGGCGTAGCGATTCTGAATGGTGCCGAATATGAATTCTTTCACCATGCGCCACCGTTTCTAAAAGCAGGAGGGACGCAAGAGCAAGTGGATGCTATGCGCCACCTTGGCCAAGAAAAATTTAACCCAGACTGTTTTAGTGATTTAGAAAATGATGCCCTGGAGTTAACTTTGCAAATGACCCGTCACATTAAAGTCGATCCCGCATTAATGGAGCGACTCTTAAACGCATTAGGAAGCACCGCCTTAGTAGAGTTAGTGGGGGTAATCGCTAGCTACAATATGGTCTCCCGTTTCTTAATCGCCTTAGATATTCATCCCGAAGACCACCCACCAAGCTCTTAAATTATGAACCGAGAAATTACGCGCATTATTCCTGGCATCCTTACATCGGATGGTGCAGGGGTTCGCTTACGACGCAGTCTGGGCGGCCAAGATCGTCAACGCTTGGACCCTTTCTTAATGTTGGATGAGTTCTCATCCAATGATCCGAATGATTATGTAGCTGGCTTTCCTCCTCACCCCCATCGCGGTTTTGAGACCGTAACCTATATGCTCGAGGGCCATATGTTGCATGAAGATCATTTAGGCAATCGGGGCCATTTAAAAACAGGCGGCGTCCAATGGATGACAGCTGGTCGGGGCATTATTCATTCGGAGATGCCTCAGCAAGAAAGCGGTGCAATGCGCGGCTTTCAACTGTGGATTAATTTACCCGCTAAAGAAAAAATGAAGCCAGCCGGCTATCAGGACATTCAAGATGATGCGATTCCTCATAGCACTCTTCCAGGCGGAGGCCTTATCAAAGTGATCGCTGGTGAGTATCGCAATCTACGTGGGGAAGTTATTCGTGGTCCTATTTATGGTTTAAGTACCGAACCACTCTTTTTTGATATTCACCTACACGCTCAAGAGTCTTTTTCTCATTCAATACCCATTACCCATAACGCTTTCATCTATATCTACGAGGGTGATCTGAAGATCGGCTCAGCCTTACAGGCCTCACCCAAACAATCAGCAATTATTTTGAGTGAGGGTGATCAATTAAACATTACCGCCTCAGAGCAGGGAGCAAAGGCGATTGTGTTGGCAGCAAAACCCCTGCATGAGCCGATTGTTCAGCATGGTCCATTTGTAATGAACACGCGCGAAGAGATTGAGCAAGCGATAGATGACTATCAACATAATCGATTAACTGTGGTGTAGCAAAATCTATGAGCCTTTACCACCAATTACAAGAACGTGAACGTCATCAGAAGCCCATTCGTATCGGTCTAATTGGAGCGGGTAAATTTGGTGCTATGTATCTGGCACAAATACCCAGGACTCCGGGAGTTCATTTAGTTGGAATTGCAGATTTATCCCCAGATGCCGCTAAAGCAAATTTAAAGCGAGTTGGATGGGATCTATCTCGGACCCAAGCTAACTCGATTGAGACCGCTATTGCAGAAAATAGTTGCTTCATTACGGAAGACTGGACAAAACTCGTCAACGCAGATCAGATTGATGTGATTGTGGAGTGCACTGGTAACCCAATTGCCGCTGTCGAGCATTGTTTAAAAGCTTTCTCCCAGGGTAAACATGTGGTGAATGTCACCGTAGAGGCTGATGCATTTTGTGGACCGCTATTAGCAAAAAAGGCCAAAGAGGCCAATGTGATTTATTCCCTAGCATTTGGTGATCAGCCTGCCTTGATTTGTGATTTAGTGGATTGGGCGCGTACCTGTGGTTTCCCAGTGGTCGCAGCAGGGCGTGGCCATAAGTGGCTACCGCACTATGCCGATTCCACTCCCGAGACTGTATGGAATCACTATGGTTTAACGCCTGAGCAAGCTGCGCGAGGTGGCTTAAACCCAAAAATGTTTAATAGCTTTTTGGATGGCTCTAAACCCTCTATCGAATCGACTGCGGTTGCCAATGCAACGGGGCTACTCGTACCAAGCAATGGTTTGCTCTACCCTCCTGCTAGCGTTGAAGATATACCAGTTGTTACAAGACCCATCAGCGAAGGCGGTCACTTAGAACAAAAAGGAATGGTGGAGGTTATTTCATCTCTTGAGAAAGATGGCAGAGAGATTCCGTACGATATTCGGATGGGCATTTGGGTCACGGTTGAAGCGGAAACAGACTACATCAAAAATTGTTTTGAAGAATACAAGGCACATACTGATCCTAGTGGTCGTTACTTCACGCTCTATAAGCGTTGGCACTTAATTGGCCTAGAAGTCGGTATGTCAGTCGCTAGTGTTGCTCTTCGTAAAGAAGCCACGGGCGTACCCTATTGTTGGAATGCTGACGTGGTTGCTACTGCCAAGCGCGATCTAAATCCTGGTGATGTATTAGATGGAGAGGGTGGATATACGGTTTGGGGCAAACTCTTACCAGCTAAAAAATCATCACAAATGGGTGGACTGCCTTTAGGCTTGGCGCATCAAGTGAAAGTAGTGAGACCGGTTAAAAAGGGCCAAAGCCTTTGTTGGGACGATATCGCCATTGATAAAACAACCGACGCCTATCGCGTTCGTAAAGAGATGGAAGACATGTTTTGATTAGTTTGTTCTATCTTGCGTCTTAAAAATAGATGACCTAAAAATAATCCAATCAATACAAAACCAACTACGTAATGGGTCAATAGCGTTAGGTCACGTAAAGATTCAGATCCGTAATAAAGCAGTAGGCCGCTTGCAGTTAGAACTAACAAGCAGAGGAATTGGCCAATTCCAGAAAATCGATTCTTATTTGCGATCCAGCCGGCTTTTAGATGAGCGGGTAGTACAAGACCAAGCGCAATCAACATAAAGCTGGTAGATATTCCATGCGCCGCTAAGATAAATCGAGATGTAGATATAGGTATATACGTTTTTAACTCTGGGTAAAAGAAATAAGTGAGGCCTGAGAGGGCACAGAAAGAGAACGAAAACACAATAAAACTTTTTTGCCAGGGCGGCATTTTTCCTAGACGACTCATTTTTATCCTTTAATAATCAATCCGATACTGTTGTAATGAAAAAAGCAGGGGTGCTTACTGTGCCCTAGTGACGCTAAAACTTTAGTTAAGCCATCTGCATAAACACATTGCGGTGAAATCACTGTAAATGAAGAATCGGTGCGAATAGTACTTCTACGTTGCGGATTAAATAAATGACTTTGGAGATAATTACCGGAGCTAGCGATAGCAATATTTTTCATATTGCCAATTGCATTAACAAGAAGGGGATTGATTGGATTGCGTATGTAAATTGCTACTGGCTTATCTCCAAATAAGCGCAAATCACCACCTGCATTAACGAGACCGCTTGGAATGCCAAAGTTCTCTAGTACCTTAACGGCTTTATCTACCGCATATCCTTTCGCAATCCCATTGAGATTGATATGTAAAGGTTTCTTATATTTTATATACTCATCACCAAACCATTGAATATCATCAAACGAATAGCAATATCGATCTAATTTAGGATCATAGGTGCAGTCAAATAATCCATTGGATTGTTGGTATAAATCACGTGCTATCAATAAAACTTCATAAATTTGTGGATGTAATTTTGTAATTCCAAGTGGTGCCAGTTGATTAATCTTTGATAAATCACTTTCTTTATTATGAATATTCATTAGTCTGTCAATCAGAGCAATTTCTTGAAAAGCTTCATTTACCGCCTCCCGTGCAAGCGATTTAGATACTCCGTCTTGATCCCCGATCGAAATCTCAACATAGGTACCTAAAAAGACTTTGCAACGAGTCATTATTGCGATTTAAGAGCAAGATCATGAAAAGCCATGACTCGTTTAATACCATCGGTCACATGCTTAGCTGAAAGAGTGGCGCCGGAAATATTTTGTATATCCTGATTAAGCTTGATTGGGTGATTGGAAGTTTTACCAATAAATTGTTTGCGCCATTCCTTGTCTTTGATTTCATAACCATACGACTCTACGTACTCCATAATTTCAATACCAAGAATCTCTCCTTTTGAATTAATCGCAACAGCATAGGTGATCATTTCATGTTTACCTAGCACCTCATCAACAATGAGCCAAGATCCATTTGCTGTCTTCCAAATACGATCTCCTCTGAAGGGATGACGAACCCCTGAAATAATCCGTATCTTTTTTTGTAAATCATCGTCGACCAGAATGGGGTTCTTGTTGAACACTTCTTTTGGGAAGAAAATATCTTGAACTTGCGTTATAGAAAGATAGATACGAGCCTCAACGATTGCTGGAGCACTGATCGTAAAGCATCCAAGAAGCATTGCAGCCTTTAAGTGGGTTAGGTTCATATTAATTGAGGGGGATTCCGAACTTAAACATAAACTCGTTCAGTGAATGACTATCCCAGACCCGAGCATCTGAGCACTCTGCCTCGCCGCCGCCCATGCAGTTACCTCCTTTGAGTTGGTAACGCCATGCAAGTGTTGCCCACCAATCTTTGGTGGCATATTGCAGATTTGGTCCAACAAAAGTGGCGCGTTGAATTTGGTTACGTAGATTGAGTTCTGAGTAGTCATTATGAAAGCGAGCCTCGACACCTGCACGCCATTTGGGAGCAAAGCGATAACTAGCACCCACTAGGAAGTCCAGCATAGACTCAGGAACATTCCCGTTTTCAATAAATTTAAGTCTTTCATTAGCAACCACAACGTTGCCAGCGAGAACTAATTGATCATCCAGAAAATTTGATTGCAAAAGAAGTCGTGCGGCTAACTCATTTTTATTTTTCCCAATGGTGGGCTCAAAATAAACCCCTACGCCTATTGGTGAAGTAACTGGATTAGTAAAGCGATATATGGCCTCTAATGAACCTCCCTCAATCCCAGACTTGCGATAGGCGGTTGCAGGATCATGAGAGGAAGGGACGGGATAGCCGCCCGTGCAAGAAGGCGCACCTTCACAGGCATCTTGATTGGTGTAATTTTGGTTTGCACTGACGTAATACGAGTTTAGATAAGCAGCGACCTGCAAGTCATTCGTCAGTCCATACTCAATTTCTGATCTGGAAAACCAAGAGTCATAGGTACCGGCCGCCTGCTGCTTATTGAGCTGCAGTCGTTGCTCAAATTCCCATTTCCCTTTTGGCTGAAGATCGAGGGTATAAATCCATCCAAATAACCCATCGCCAGCAACAGCAGATTGTGAGATGAGGGTGATCGCTGTTCCAATAAGAACAACCCATTTTTTGAATGAATCTAAGTAAGACATTTCGTACCTTTCCAGTGAATGAACAGAGACTCAATTCTAAATGAGAATCATTATCAATTATAAGAAAGGGGTGATTAATATGAAATGTTAAACATAGCCCTATTGATAGATTTAAATAAAATAGAAAGAAAGACAAACCGCTCAGCGCCATGGTCGCAACAAGATAATCCTAGCGAAAGGGTTAATCTAAAAGATGACGGATCACAAACTCCTGAACATATTAAGAGTGGTAGGGAGCTTATTGAGCGAACCCTCGAATTGGCTGAGCAGACCCCTGAAGATCAACCTTATTTTGAAATCAAATCGATGTAGGGTTGATAGCTAAAATTACGATTGCGGGTCCGCCCAGTCATTTCCGTCACGATTCCTAACTCCTCCAATGTTCTTACTGCCGCATTGGCAGTGGGGAAAGTTGTTTTAAGTTCTACCTTGATACGGTCAATCGTAAAGCGTGGCATCATTGGCAACAACTCAAAGAGCCTCAAGCTTGCTGCGCTTGCACTTTGAGATGCCAGCACTAAGCGCCTATCCGCTGCTACTCTAGCAGCTACTTCAATAATTCCTTTTTCAGCGGAAGTTGCTGCCTCAGTAACACCCTCCAAAAAAAAGCTAACCCATGACTCCCAATCGCCCTCGGATCTAATACCACCAAGAAGTCGGTAGTACTCGGTTTGGTATTGTTTTAAGTAAGAACTTAAATACATGAGTGGCTCTGGCAACAAACCAGAATACTCCATGAGCGCAGCAATAAGTAATCGACCAATACGACCATTACCATCTAAGAATGGATGAATCGTTTCAAACTGAGCGTGAGCTAAAGCAATGTTTACCAAGCGAGGTAAACCATCATCATGGTGAATAAACTGCTCAAGATTAGTTAATAACATTGGTACTTTATCGGCTGGTGGTGGGACAAAAATAGCGTTGCCCAGCTTTGTTCCACCAATCCAGTTTTGAGATTTTCTAAGTTCACCTGGTTGTTTGCCGCTACCCCTTACGCCATTGAGGAGTAATTGATGAGCGCCACATAAAAGACGCACGCTAATAGGTAGCCCAGATTCATTACGCAAGTTTTCTCTGACAAACCGAAATGCATGCATGTAGTTGGTTACTTCCTCGATATCATCTGAATTCTTAATATCTAAGCCAGCCTCATCATCAAACAATTCCGTGAGTGTGGCTTGCGTACCTTCAATCTGAGAGGTCAGAAGCGCCTCTTTGCGGATGGCGCCATAAAGGAGCCAATCAATCGAAGGTACCAAACCCGTTACTCCTGACAGGCGAGCCAATGCAAGCTCTGCTGCTTGGTTCTGCTCTAAATAGCATGCAGGCGATAAGACCGGGTTGGCAGGAGGTAGGGGCGCAGGAATAAACGCCTTGACCGATTCACCAAGAGTAGTTGTTACAAGATAGTTGCCAGTAATTCGGCTCATATTAAAGAATTATTTAATTAAAAGTAATATATTAAAGCTTTATTTAATAAAGAGTCAAGTGAGTAAAGATCCTAATAATTAAATATAAATCAATGGCTTAGGGAAAAATTTATCTTTATTCGATTGGATATCTAATTGCAAACCACTAGTAGCCCCCTTAGGGGAGTGACCAGCGAGCCCTTGTTAAGGAAACTCAGAAATTCATAATGCAATTGATGTGTCAGTAGATCAAAGGGAATGACTCATTGGATTTTTTTACATTAATTGCTGGGGTAAACGGCCTTTGGGGATTTTTTTTTGAAGAAGTAATGCTTTAGATAGGCTTGCTAGTATTTCTATAGACAACAAAAAACCCCTTACGTTTTTATTCCATAAGGGGTTTATTGTTAAAACTAGACAGCACCATTATCAATCATGGTGGAGTCGGCGGGAATCGAACCCGCGTCCGCAAACACTCTACAACAAGTTCTACATACTTAGTCTAATTATTTAATCTAACCAGTGCAACGCGAATCGACACGCTTTGCATTAGCGATTCACTTAATTTTCGAACCAATCCCCGTGACATGAATTGATCTTATCTCTTGTAAATGACCCTGATGTAGCTTGCGCTACCTGACCCAAGAGAGAATCAGTTCAGGGGCAACCGCATTTAAGCGGCTAGTGCGTAACGTTCGTCGTTAGCAGTTATTACATTCCCATTGATTTACGAGATAACGGGTCCTCGGTATGCCCTTGATGCTTTGTAATCCACGTCGAAACCATGTCGACCCCGGAATTCCTTGCATTGGGGACACAATTTTAAGTCGTTTGGACTTAAATTGCACACCTTATTTTGCAAAGATGATTTGCTGAAGTTCCCAAGGATGCTGAATTTGGTAGTCAGCCCCCCATTGGTGAGGGGGTTCGTCACAGCCACAATAGCCATACAATGCAGCAGCAGTATGCATCCCAGCTGCCTTACCCGATACGATATCTCGAATATCGTCACCTACATAGAGTGCTTTTTTGGGGTCTACTTTAGCTAGCTTGGCTGCGTGCAAAATGGGTTCCGGATGGGGCTTGGAGAAAGGGGTGGTATCACCAGAAACGACACAATGGGCTCGTTGCATAAGACCCATTTGCTCGGTGAGTGGCACAGTAAACCGTTTTTGTTTGTTGGTCACAATACCCCAAGGAAGCTTTTCGTCTTCGAGTTTTTGAAGCAGCTCTTCCATCCCCTCATAGAGCTTGCTATGAACCAGTAAGGCCTCTTCGTAGTAGTTCAGAAATTCGTCACGTAAGGAAATAAAATCAGGATGTTCTTTGTCAATTCCAAAACTTTTTTGGATCAATCCTCGTGCCCCCGCTGAGGCCATTGGTCGCAGAGTCTCATAGGGCATTGGTAACTTGTTCTTAGCAATTAATAAACGGTTTGCCGCAGTCACTAGATCAGGGGCAGTGTCGGCTAAGGTGCCATCTAGATCAAAGAAGACCCCTTCAAACAAGGGAATGGAAGACATCATTCAGATTTGCGTGTAGCAATCATGTAGTTCACATCCGTATCGCTACCCAGCCGATAGATTTGCGTCAGCGGGTTATAGGTCATTCCCTTGATCTCCAGTAGTTCAAGACCAGCTTGCCTGGTAAAGCCCACCAGCTCAGAAGGCTTAATAAATTTATCGTACTCATGGGTCCCCTTAGGCAATAACCTTAGGACGTACTCTGCACCAATAATCGCAAACAAATACGACTTGGGATTACGGTTCAGGGTTGAGAAGAAGATACTGCCCCCAGATTTGCAGAGGGTTGCACATGCCTGAACAACAGAGCTAGGATCTGGAACGTGTTCTAGCATTTCCATGCAGGTCACCACATCGTATTGTTTAGGCTCCTCTTTAGCTAAATCTTCGGCAGAAATCGAGCGATACTTCACCGAGGTATTACTTTCTAACTGATGCAGTTCAGCTACCTTTAAGGCCTTTACCGATAAATCTATTCCTGTAACGATGCCACCAGCTTTGGAGAGCGATTCAGCCAAGATGCCTCCGCCACAGCCAACATCTAATACTTTTTTACCGGCTAGACTGGTGATTGACTCAATCCAGCCTAAGCGGAGTGGATTAATAGCATGAAGAGGTTTGAACTCACTAGTGGGATCCCACCAACGATGAGCAAGGGCGCTAAATTTATCAATCTCGCTTTGGTCTACATTACTCATGAATCAAATCACTCAGGGTTATAAAACTACCACTATACAAAAGAAGCAATAAAAAAGCCCGGCGAACCGGGCTTTACAGTCTAAAGAGACTTATTACTTCACGGGCTGTGTACCAACAACTTCGATTACAGCGCGACGGTTCTTGGCACGACCTTCTGCAGTAGCATTGCTTGCAACAGGGTCAGCTTTGCCTTTGCTCTCGGTGTAAACGCGGGTTGCCTCAACGCCACCATCATTGGTGAGGAAGGACTTCACAGCATTTGCACGGCGTTGACCTAAGGCTATGTTATAGGCATCGGTGCCAATACCATCGGTGTAGCCAACAATGATGACTACCTCAAGCTTCATTTTCTTGATGTCTTGAGCGACTTTGTTCAAAGTAGCAACACCCTCAGATTTCAAGGTAGATTTATCAAAGTCAAACAAAGTATCTGCTTGGAGGGTAATTTTCTTCTGCGCTACTTTGCTAGCAGGCGCAGCAGCTGGCTTAGCAGCAGCTGGTTTTGGAGCAAGCCAGCCATCGCAGTTTGCAGCAGCAGTGGCAGGGGTCCAAGTAGCATCACGCCAGCACAATGTGCCGTCACCGTTTCTCCAAGGAGTTCCGGTTGAGTTGACCCAGTTGTCAACGTTCTTTGGCTGAGCCATGACTGAACCAGCAGAAATAGTGATTAATGCTGCGAGCATCAGTTTTAGGGTTTTGTTCATTTTTTATCCTCAAAAAACATTTAAATAAGTGATTGCAGACTAAACGCTCAAAAGCTCAATAATGCTCTTAAGGCCTAAAGCGCCAATACTAATATAGGTACCAACTACCCGAATGTTAGCACAGGTTCTGTGACTGCGAAATGATATTATTTCGAGATGGAACAAGCCGCTAAAGAAACTCTACCAATATCCCTAGAAGACGAAATGCGGCGGTCCTACCTGGACTACGCCATGAGCGTGATCGTCGGCCGAGCCTTGCCAGACGTGAGGGATGGGTTAAAACCCGTACATCGCAGGGTTCTTTTTGCGATGTATGAATTAAACAACGATTGGAATCGGGCTTTTAAGAAATCAGCCCGTATTGTGGGTGATGTTATCGGTAAATATCACCCCCACGGGGATACCGCCGTTTATGACACGATCGTTCGGATGGCCCAAGATTTCTCTCTACGTTACATGCTCGTGGACGGTCAGGGTAACTTTGGATCGGTGGATGGGGATAACGCCGCCGCAATGCGTTATACCGAAATTCGGTTGCGTAAGATTGCCCATGAGCTATTAGCCGATTTGGACAAAGAAACGGTTAATTTCGGTCCAAACTACGACGGTAGTGAAAAAGAGCCCCTAATCCTACCGGCAAAGGTCCCCAATTTGCTCATTAATGGGTCCTCGGGAATTGCCGTGGGTATGGCGACTAATATTCCTCCCCATAATTTGGATGAGGTCATTCGGGCATGCTTGCATGTGCTTCACAACCCTGATTGCACAGTCGATGAGTTAATTGAAATTGTCCCAGCTCCCGACTTCCCAACCGCCGGAATTATCTATGGCGTGCAGGGTGTGCGCGAAGGTTATCGCACTGGCCGCGGCCGCGTAGTCATGCGGGCAAAAACGCACTTTGAGGATATGGAGAAGGGTCAGCGTCAGGCGATTATTGTCGATGAGTTGCCCTATCAGGTTAATAAGAAAAACTTACTAGAGCGCATTGCTGAGCTTGTGAATGAGAAAAAGATCGAAGGTATCTCCGACTTGCGCGATGAGTCTGATAAATCTGGTATGCGGGTCGTGATTGAGCTCAAGCGTGGCGAGGTGCCTGAGGTGGTTCTCAATAATCTTTACAAGAGTACGCAACTCCAAGACAACTTTGGTATGAACATGGTGGCCTTGGTAGATAACCAGCCTCGGCTATTGAACTTGAAGCAAATGCTGGAATATTTCTTGGCACATCGCCGCGAAGTGATTACCAGAAGAACAATCTTTGAACTGCGCAAGGCGCGCGAACGCGGGCATGTATTGGAAGGTCTTGCAGTTGCATTGGCCAATATTGATCGCTTTATCGCCATTATTAAAGCAGCCGCCAATCCGGTTGAGGCTAAGCAAGAGCTCATGGCACAGGCATGGGATTCTTCTTTGGTCCGCGAGATGCTGGCACGCGCTGAGGGTGAGGCCCCTGGCGGACGTAACTCATTCCGACCCGAAGGCTTATTGCCCGAGTATGGAATGCAAGACAGCGGTCTGTATCGCCTCTCCGATGGACAAGCGCAAGAGATTCTGCAGATGCGCTTACAACGTTTAACCGGTTTAGAACAGGACAAGATTGTTGCTGAGTATAAAGAGGTGATGGATGAGATTGCGGATCTCTTAGACCTTTTGGCAAAGCCTGATCGAGTGACCAAAGTCATCGAGACCGAGCTAAAAGAAGTGCAAGATGAGTTCGGTCAAGCAGGCGGTGACACAGGTCGTCGCTCTTTCATTGAAATGAATGCGACGGAGCTCTTTACAGAAGATCTCATTACACCCACCGATATGGTGGTGACCTTATCACACGCTGGTTATATGAAGAGCCAGCCTTTGAGTGAGTATCGTGCCCAAAAGCGCGGAGGGCGTGGTAAACAAGCGGCGACAACCAAGGATGAAGATTGGATCGATACCTTGTTCGTTGCCAATACCCACGACACCATTCTTTGTTTTTCGGATCGAGGCCGGATGTACTGGTTAAAGGTCTGGGAAGTTCCGCAAGGCAGCCGAACCTCTAGAGGTAAGCCGATTGTTAATATGTTCCCCTTGATTGAGGGCGAGAAGATTACGGTCATATTGCCTATCAAAGGCTATCAGGATGATCAATATGTCTTTATGTCTACCCAGCGCGGCACAGTTAAAAAGACCCGCTTATCGGATTTCTCGAACCCACGTAAAGCTGGAATTATCGCGGTTGATTTAGATGAGGGCGATTGCTTGGTTGGTGCAGCAATCACGGATGGCAAACACGATGTGATGTTGTTCTCCGACGCTGGTAAGGCGGTACGCTTTGATGAGAATGATGTCCGTCCGATGGGTCGAACAGCGCGCGGTGTCCGAGGCATGAACTTGGCCGAAGGTCAGGAAGTGATTGCGATGCTAGTTGCGCCTGCAGAGATTTCAGAAGAAACAAGTATGAACACGGATAGCACTGCGAATGATGCGCCCAGCAGTGTCTTAACCGCTACAGAGAATGGCTTTGGTAAACGCACCCCCATCGCGGAATACACCCGTCATGGCCGCGGCACCAAGGGCATGATTGCCATCCAGACCAGCGAGAGAAACGGCAAGGTTGTTGCTGCAGCATTAGTCTCACCTGAAGATCAAATCATGCTCATTACCACGGGCGGTGTTTTGGTTCGAACTCATGTGTCGGAGATTCGGGAAATGGGTCGATCTACACAAGGTGTCACCTTGATCAATGTGGATGAGGGAACGCATTTATCTGGTCTGCAGCGAATTGCTGAAAGCGACTCTGATGACGATGCCGAGGAGCTCGGCGAGGAGTCCGACAATCTTTCAGAATCCTCTGGCGATGCTTAATTCCATCAATCCAAAACCATAAATCATCATGAGTTTTGACCGCCGCATTTATAACTTCGCAGCGGGCCCAGCAACCTTGCCAGAGGAGGTCTTGCAGCAGGCTTCCGATGAGCTTCTGAATTGGCATGGTCTTGGTACAAGCGTGATGGAGATCAGCCATCGCAGTAAAGAGTTCATGGCGGTTTATGAAGAGACGCTCACCGATCTACGTGAGTTGATGTCGATCCCCGACGATTATGAGATTTTGCTATTACAAGGGGGTGGCATTGGTCAAAATGCTGCGGTTCCCATGAATCTCATGCCCTTGGCAAAAAAGCCCAAAGCCGACTTTATCGTCACAGGAATTTGGTCAGAGAAATCCGTGAAAGAAGCCCAAAAATATGGAGAAGCCCATATTGCCGCTTCATCCCTTGATGATCAATTTCGGAGTATTCCAGAGCGCAATTCTTGGAAGCTCTCTGATGATTCTGCCTATGTTCATATTTGCGCCAATGAGACCATTGGTGGCGTTGAGTTTGCAAACTTTCCAGATGTTGGCAACACCCCTTTAGTTGCCGATATTTCAAGCAATATCTTGTCTAAAAAGATGGATGTGCGCCATTGTGGTGTTTTATTTGCGGGCGCCCAGAAGAATATTGGGCCTGCTGGCGTCACTATTGTGATCGTGCGCAAGGACTTGATGGGGCATGCAATGAGTACTACCCCATCGATTTGGGATTGGGCGAAGGAGGCCGCCAATCAGTCGATGTTTAATACCCCCCCCACTTTCCCAATTTATCTTTCAGGCTTAGTATTAAAGTGGATTAAGCGACAAGGCGGGGTCGCAGAGATGGAACGCCGAAGCCAGGTTAAATCATCTTTGTTATATGACTTCATTGATCAAAGCTCTTTATATGAGAGTCGGGTCAACAAAAATTGCCGGTCGAGAACAAATGTTACTTTTTTTCTGAAAGACGAGCGTTTGAATGCAGAGTTTTTGGCACAGTCCAGTGAGTCAGGGTTGGCTGCACTGCGCGGTCATAAAGCCGCTGGCGGGATGCGGGCGAGCATCTACAACGCAATGCCAATTGCTGGAGTTGAAACTCTACTGGCTTTCATGCAGGAATTTGAGAGGCGCGCTTAATGTCGAATGATGATCAACGATTAGCCCCCTTGCGCGCCAAGATTGATGCGATTGACGCTGAGCTCTTAGCCCTTCTTTCTAAGAGAGCAAAGGCAGCTCAAGAGGTCGGCCATATTAAAAACGAATCCTCAACACCTATTTTTCGGCCTGAGCGTGAGAATCAGGTTATTCAGAATGTCCTCGGTAAAAATTCAGGGCCTTTGCTTCCCGATGGGATTTCCTCGATCTGGCGCGAGATTATGTCGGCTTGCAGAGCATTAGAATCAAGGCAAACAATTGCATACTTAGGCCCTGTTGGTACTTTTTCTGAGTTGGCTGCACAACAGTTTTTTGGACAATCGATTCAGGGCTTACCTTGCGCCAGCTTGGATGAGGTATTCAAATCTGTTGAAAAAGGTGCCGCTGATTTTGGAGTGGTGCCAGTGGAGAACTCCAGCGAGGGGGCTGTCTCGCGCACTCTCGATTTGTTATTGGAGAGCCCTCTACAAATTAGTGGTGAAGTGGTATTACCCATTCGTCATCACCTTCTTAGCAAAACGGGAAGTTTGGATGGCATCAAGACGGTCTGTGCTCACGCGCAAGCATTAGCCCAGTGTCAGCAATGGCTTAGTACGCATGCCCCGCAATTGCAACGCCAAGCAGTCAGTAGTAATGCTGAGGCTGCGCGTATGGCCAGCCTTGATAACAGTATTGCGGCGATTGCTGGGGATCCTGCGCAAATTGCCTATGGATTACAAATCATCTCTGCACAAATTCAGGATGACCCCAATAATCGCACGCGCTTTGTGGTGATAGGTCAATATGCTTGCCAACCCTGCGGTCACGATCAAACCTCGTTAGTGCTATCAGTTTCCAATCAGCCTGGCGCCGTTCATCACTTGCTTGCCCCATTGGCCAAACATGGCGTCTCGATGACCCGCTTTGAGTCTAGACCGGCTCGCAAGGGCTCTTGGGAGTATCACTTCTACATTGATATTGAAGGTCATGCAGAGAATGCAAAAGTGGCCAAAGCAATCGACGAGTTAAAGACAATTGCCGCGTTTTATAAAAATCTTGGCTCTTACCCGAGAGCTAAAAATTAAGAACATCCTAATTAAGTTCATCACACGTCAATGGCAACGAAAATTGGTTTAGACCATGTGCAAGCAATTGCTCCTTATGTAGGTGGCAGGCCCATTAGCGAGGTTGCGCGTGAGTATGGTCTAGACGAAAGCAAGATTGTGAAATTGGCCTCCAATGAGAACCCGCTTGGGATCCCGGAGTCCGCTAAGCAAGCAATGTTAAAGGTTGCCAGTGAGCTTGGGCGTTATCCAG
Source organism: Polynucleobacter sp. (assembly GCA_036746715.1). Taxonomy (GTDB): domain Bacteria; phylum Pseudomonadota; class Gammaproteobacteria; order Burkholderiales; family Burkholderiaceae; genus Polynucleobacter. The sequence continues at coordinate 54,145 of DAIODQ010000001.1, forward strand.
ACTCCAATGGATTTGAGCTCAAGCAGGTTTTATCTAATCGTCTTGGCGTTCCTGAAGATTGGATTACGCTCGGAAATGGGAGTAATGACATCCTCGAGCTAACCGCTCGTGCTGTAGCCCATGCGGGTGATGCAGTGGTGTTCTCAAAACATGCATTTGCTGTCTATCCTTTGGCTACCCAAGCGATTGGAGCAAAGGCGATTGAGGTTCTTGCGGATTCAAATTATGGCCATGATCTGCCGGCAATGCTTCGCACGATTCTGTCCTTGGGTGACCAAGCTAAGTTGGTCTTTATTGCGAATCCAAATAATCCGACTGGCAGCTACTTACAACCCGACGCTATTTCCTCTTTTATTTCTCAGGTGCCACCCCATGTTGTGATTGTTTTGGATGAAGCCTATAACGAATATTTATCTCCGGAGCAGAGGTACGACGCAATTGCTTGGGTTCGGGCTAATCCGAATTTAATTGTGTCACGCAGTTTTTCAAAGGCCTATGGTTTAGCAGGACTGCGCATTGGCTATGGCATTGCTCAACCTACCTTAACTGACTTACTAAATCGAATACGTCAACCCTTTAATGTGAATAGCCTAGCGCAAGCTGCAGCCATTGCGGCATTGCAAGATAAAGCATTCTTATTGAAGGGCTATGAACTCAATAAAGCGGGTTATGCGCAACTAACAGAGGCCTTTGAGCGGATGAAGCTACCTTATTTACCATCTTCGGGTAATTTTGTTCTTGTAAAAGTGGGTAACGATCTTCAGGCTGGTGTTCGAGTAAATCAAGAACTTCTGAAGCGTGGCGTGATCGTGAGACCAGTTGCTAATTATGGTTTGCCTCAATGGCTCAGGATTTCGATTGGATTGCCAGAAGAAAACGCGGCCTTCTTGGAAGCCTTTTCTCAAATCCTCAAAGATGAGAAGGTGCTGGCATGAGCACAAATCAGTTGGGTGTTGTGAGTATTGTTGGTGTCGGTTTAATAGGTGCATCATTAGGATTAGCGCTCAAAGGGGCGGGGGTCGTACGCGAAGTCATTGGTGTGGGGCGAAGTAGTGCCAATTTAGATCAAGCCAAAAAGATGGGCGCTATTGATCGGGTAGCTGATTTAGCTGAAGCTGTGCAATCTTCACAATGGGTCGTCTTGTGCGTACCAGTCGCACAAATGCGCTCAATCTTCGCTCAATTAGAGCCCCATTTGGGCTCCAACACCTTAATTACAGATGCTGGCAGTACTAAGTGCGATGTGATCTTGGCAGCCAAAGAAGTCTTAGGTAAAAAAGTCTGTCAATTTGTTCCTGCACATCCGATCGCGGGAGGAGCACAGCACGGTGCTGCTGCTGCTCGCGCTGATTTATTTCAAGGAAAACAAACAATCATTTGTCAGTTGCAAGAAAATAGCGCAGCCGATATTGCTCTGGTAGAAGAGTTTTGGAAAGCACTGGGCTCAAATATTAAACGAATATCAGCAGTTCAACATGATGCAATTTATGCGGCTGTTTCCCACTTGCCACATATCCTCTCCTATGCCTTGATGGCGAGCGTTCTTAACTCTGAAGATGCGGAGCAAAAATTGGGGCATGCTGGGGCTGGCTTTCGGGATTTCACGCGGATTGCTGCATCCAGCCCTGAAATGTGGCGCGATATCTGTATTGCGAATAAGCAAGCGATTCTAAAAGAGCTCGATCAATATTTGAGCATCACACAGCGTCTGCGTGAGATGATTGCCAAAGAGGATGCAAATGGTTTAGAAAAGGTTTTTCAAAAGGCAAGTCAGGCACGACAAAAGTGGGATGCGTCTTAATGGCCAATCCAGCAATTCAGATTGGACCATTTCAGGGAGCAAAAGGTCAGATTACCTTACCGGGCTCCAAGAGTATTTCAAATCGCGTTTTGTTATTGGCTGCTCTTGCAAATGGAGTAACAACACTAAAGCAATTATTGGATGCCGATGATACGCAGGTGATGCGCAATGCATTACGTCAACTCGGTCTTTCAATTGAAGATCGTGGTTTAGATTGTGTCGTTACGGGTTGCGGTGGACTGTTCCCAAACAAAGAAGTGGATTTATTCATGGGTAATGCGGGTACAGCAATACGTCCATTAACGGCTGCATTAGTGATGCAGGAAGGCAATTACCGTTTATCGGGCGTACCCCGAATGCATGAGCGCCCCATTGGTGATTTGGTTGATGGGCTGCGGCAAGTGGGTGCACAAATCGATTACGAAAAGGAAGAAGGGTATCCGCCCTTGTTGATTCACAAGAGTAAGCTGAATTTACCGGATGTGGTTCGAGTTCGAGGTGATGTATCGAGCCAATTCTTAACCGCTTTATTAATGGCTTTACCCTTAATCGCTCGCCAAGCAATTCGGATTGAGGTACTTGGAGAATTAATTTCTCGGCCATACATTGATATCACTACGAAGCTCATGGCACGTTTTGGTGTTGAGGTGAGCTGTCCAGATAGAAATACCTTTGTGATTGCTCCCACTGAGGCGGGTGCTGTCTACACCAGCCCACAGACTTTGTATGTTGAGGGCGATGCCTCATCAGCATCCTATTTCTTGGCAGCCGGAGTTTTAGGACAAGGACCGGTACGTGTTTTAGGAGTGGGTAAGACCAGCATTCAAGGTGACATTGCCTTTGCCGATGCGATTGAAAAAATGGGTGCTATGGTTGAGCGCGGCGACCATTATTTACAAACTAGTGGCGTTCGTCATGGCCAGTTAAATGGCATCACCATCGATTGCACTGCTATACCGGATGCTGCGATGACACTCGCAGTGATGGCACTCTTTGCCAAAGGCAAAACCCGTCTAGAAAAGATTGCGAGTTGGCGTGTTAAAGAAACGGACCGAATTGCTGCGATGGCAAAGGAGTTGCGTAAATTGGGAGCCCAAGTTATTGAGGGCTTCGACTTTATTGAGATTCATCCCTTGGATCAGCACGATTGGCAATCGCCGGCAAATGGAATTGATACCTATGATGACCATCGTATGGCTATGTGCTTTTCATTGTGCGCATTTGGCCCTAAGCAAATTCAGATTAATGATCCAAATTGCGTTGCCAAAACCTTCCCCCATTATTTTTCTGAGTTAGCCAGCATCACGTATTAATTAAATTCCATGAAAGAAGCAAGTAATCTACCCCCCGTTATCGCTATTGATGGTCCTACTGCCTCTGGTAAAGGAACCGTAGCGATGCGTGTGGCTGACCAGCTGAGTTTTCATTACTTAGATAGTGGGGCGCTCTATCGTCTAGTTGCTTTCGCAAGTGAGGAGGCCTGTATTTCAGTAGACGATGAGTCGGGTTTGGGGGCTATTGCGTCCCGTATGCAGGTTGTTTTTAAGGACAATAAGATTTTTCTGAACGGTAAGGATGTTACTGAGCTTATTCGGGAGGAAAAAATAGGGACTAGAGCGTCGCAGCTGGCTATTTACCCCAAGGTTAGGGACGCTTTATTGACCCTTCAGAGGGAATTTAGACAAAACCCGGGCTTGGTGGCCGATGGCCGCGATATGGCCAGCCGGATCTTTACCGATGCGGTTTTAAAAGTCTATTTGACAGCTAGCGTACAAGCCAGAGCGGAGCGTCGATATAAGCAATTGATCGCTAAGGGAATTTCTGCTAGAATGAACGTCCTTTTGCAAGATTTGCAGGAGCGCGATGCCCGAGATACTAATCGAGGGACTGCGCCCCTCCAGCGTGTGGAGGGGGCATATTTGCTGGATACCTCCGATTTATCGGTCGATCAGGCAGTTACGCAGGTTTTAAACTGGTATGCAAAATTGCATCACTAGTTGTTGTTTTGGCGCTTTAGTTGGCATCTACGGTTTATACCCGCCTTCTAAGGTTTTATTAATTTAACCCGTCGGTTTTTTTGACGGCACAAAAAGTGAATCTCATGTCTGAATCGTTTGCAGCACTATTTGAAGAATCCCTAACTCGTTCCAATATGAAAACCGGCCAGGTTATTTCGGCCGAAGTTGTTCGTATTGATCATAATTTTGTCGTTGTGAATGCGGGACTGAAGTCCGAAGCATTTATTCCCGTTGAAGAATTCCAAAATGACCAAGGCGAGCTCGAAGTAAACCCTGGTGATTTCGTTTCTGTCGCAATCGATGCGCTGGAAAATGGTTACGGCGATACCATCCTTTCTCGTGATAAAGCCAAGCGTTTGGCCTCATGGATGAACCTTGAGAAAGCGCTTGAAGGCGCAGAGATCGTGACCGGTACGGTTACTGGCAAAGTGAAGGGCGGCCTGACCGTTATGGTTAATGGTATCCGTGCGTTCCTCCCAGGCTCTTTGGTCGATACTCGCCCCATTAAGGACACCAGTCCTTATGAAGGCAAGACCATGGAGTTCAAGGTCATCAAATTAGATCGTAAGCGTAATAACGTTGTCCTCTCGCGTCGTGCTGTTGTAGAAGCTAGCCAAGGCGAAGAGCGCGCCAAGATGATGTCTAACCTCCAAGAGGGTAGCGTTGTTCAAGGCACCATCAAAAATATTACCGATTACGGCGCATTCGTGGACCTCGGTGGTATCGATGGACTCTTGCACATTACCGATTTGGCATGGCGTCGCGTGCGTCATCCCAGCGAGATGTTGACCGTTGGTCAAGAAGTAACTGCCAAGATTTTGAAGTTTGATCAAGAAAAGAACCGTGTTTCCTTGGGTATTAAGCAATTAGGCGATGACCCTTGGGTTGGAATTGCACGTCGCTATCCACCAAACACACGTCTCTTTGGTAAGGTAACGAACCTGACAGATTACGGCGCATTCGTTGAAATCGAAAGTGGTATTGAAGGCTTGGTACACGTCTCTGAAATGGATTGGACCAATAAGAACGTTGCCCCAAGCAAGGCGGTATCTTTGGGAACCGAAGTTGAAGTAATGGTCTTAGATATTGATGAAGACAAACGCCGGATTAGCTTAGGTATTAAGCAATGCAAAGCGAATCCATGGGAAGAGTTCTCCCGTAGCCATCAAAAAGGCGACAAGATTAAGGGTGCCATTAAATCAATTACTGATTTCGGTGTCTTCATTGGCTTGCCTGGTGCGATTGATGGTCTTGTTCATTTATCTGATCTCTCTTGGAATGAGCCTGGCGAAGAGGCTGTTAAAGCGTTTAAGAAGGGCGATGAGCTCGAGGCAGTGGTATTGGCCATTGATGTTGAGAAAGAGCGTATTTCTCTTGGCATCAAACAGATGTCAGGCGACCCCTTCAATAATTACACATCAACTAGCGACAAGGGTAGCCTAGTCTCTGGTACTGTGAAGAGTGTGGACGCGAAGGGCGCAGTGATTCATTTGGCGGATGAGGTAGAAGGTTATCTCCGCGCTTCTGAGATCTCAACCGATCGCGTGGAAGATGCACGTAATGCTCTTAAAGAGGGTGATACTGTCTCTGCCATGATTATCAATATTGATCGCAAGTCACGTTCTATTAATTTGTCGATTAAGGCAAAAGATAGCGCTGATCAGCAAGATACGATGAATAAGTTACAGAGTGATGCAGGTTCTGGTACAACGAATTTAGGTGCCTTGTTAAAAGCGAAAATGGATAACCAAAGCTAAGCCGATTCCGCCACTCGATGAGTGGCGGGCTAATTAGATTATGTCAGATCAAGAGCATCAAGCTATTACCCGTTCCGAGTTAGTCGAGAGTTTAGCGGAGCAGTTTCCGCAACTCTTGCCTCGTGACGTGGAGTTAGCTGTCAAAACATTACTTGACACAATGACTCAAGCATTGGCTGAGGGTAAACGCATCGAATTGCGTGGCGTTGGTAGTTTTGTTCTGCACCATCGCCCTGCTCGTACTGGCCGTAATCCCAAGTCTGGTGAGAAAGTGTTAATTCCTGAAAAGCGTGTGCCGCACTTTAAGCCTGGCAAGGAATTGCGTGAGCGAGTGGATTACAAACCACTTAATCAAAAATTAGTGACTGATAAAGGGAGTTCGGGTGCCTAGTCCCGCAGTGGTAGGTCTGTTACAGATCTAAAGATAAGTTCTTTTCTAAAAGCCACTGAACATGATTCAAATCGAAACCGGTTGGTTGCTCCTAATCCCAATCTTTTTTGGTTTAGGTTGGCTTGCCTCGCGTTGGGATTTGCGTCTAGAGGCGCGTCAAGATGAGCGCGAACGACTAAAGCAACAGCGCTCCACCTTTAAGGGTTTAAATCTTCTTCTTAATGAACAGCCTGATCAGGCAATTGAGACCTTAGTCAAAGTTGCTCAGCTTGACCCAGAGACAGTCGACCTTCACTTTTCATTGGGTAATTTATTTCGGCGTCGGGGTGAGACCGAACGCGCCATCCGAGTACATCAGCACTTAGCAAATCGCGATGATATAAAACCGCGGGATCGTGATCATGCCGCGTATGAATTAGGCCGAGACTTCTTACGCGCAGGTTTATTGGATCGTGCCGAAGCATCCTTAAATCAAGTGGGTCAGGGTAAATATGCCATTCCAGCAAAAGAAAGTTTGTTGGAGATGTATCAGGTTGAGAAGGATTGGAAAAAAGCAATCATTGCGGCTACAGAACTCCAAGGCTTACAAGATAAAAGCCATCGGTTAGAAATTGCACAGTTCTATTGTGAAATCGCACAAGATGCTCTAAGACGTAAAGATATGGCCGAGGCCGAAAGTACTATTAATCATGCTTTGCAAGCGATCCCGAACCAAGCTCGTGCCCTAATTTTGCAAGGCGATTACTTTCTGGCAATGGAACGTCCATTACAAGCTATCGAGGTATGGGGTATTGTGCCTAGGGAGCATCCAGCTTATATGCATTTAGTAGCGGATCGCTGGATGGCAGCACACACCGCTGTTAATCAGGTAGGTATTGGTCTTGACCAATTACTGGTACTTTTAAAGACTCAGGCGATTGGAGAGTTATTAGATATTGTGCATAGGCATGTTATACAAATACGTGGTGCACAAGCCGCTGAGCAAATGTTGGTCGAGGTGATGCAACATTCTCCAACATTGAGTGCACTCTCAAAATTAGCTGAGACGCGCTTAGTTCTTGCCGAGGTCTCTGGACCCGAAAGCCGAGTCGCTGATTTGAAGTCCACTCTAGGTTTACTCAAGCAGCGCACGACAGCCCTAGCGCGTTATACCTGTGGTAATTGTGGTTTTAGAGCCCGACGTTTTTATTGGCAGTGCCCAGGTTGCAATCATTGGGAAGCGTATTCTCCAAGACGAAGTGAGGGTGCGGTACCAAGCGGTCCCTCGATGTAAGAAATGAGTCAAAATTGTTAGGAATAATAAGCGGTAGTTAAGGAATGAATTCACGAGGATTTTAAGGAGCTTAATTGAAGGTAACGATTGTTGGAAGCGGATACGTGGGGCTTGTTACTGGAGCTTGCTTAGCAGAGCTTGGTAATACGATTTTTTGTTTAGATATTGATCAAAAAAAGATTGATATCTTGAACTCTGGTGGCGTCCCTATTTATGAGCCTGGTCTGCAAGAAATGATCGCACGCAATCATGCTGCTGGACGTATTCAATTTTCGACCGATGTAGCAGCCGCAGTAGCGCATGGCGATATTCAATTTATTGCGGTAGGCACCCCCCCCGATGAAGATGGTTCGGCGGATTTGCAATATGTGATCGCTGCAGCGCGCAATATTGGTAAGCATATGACCGTCCCAAAAGTAATCGTAGATAAATCAACTGTTCCGGTTGGTACTGCAGAAAAGGTAACTGCGGCTATTCAAGAAGAGCTTAAGAAACGAAATCTTGATCCCGCTTTGTGTTCAGTGGTTTCAAATCCTGAGTTTTTAAAAGAAGGGGCTGCAGTCGAAGACTTTATGCGTCCTGATCGTATCGTGATTGGCACCAATGCAGATCCAGCGGGATTACGGGCCAAGGAAATGATGCGCAAGCTCTATGCGCCCTTCAATCGTCACCATGAGCGCACTTATTACATGGATGTAAAGAGCGCTGAGCTCACAAAATATGCTGCGAATGCCATGTTAGCTACCCGAATCTCATTTATGAATGAGTTGGCTAATTTGGCAGATGAGGTGGGTGCTGATATTGAGGCAGTTCGCCAAGGGATTGGTTCAGACTCTCGCATTGGTTATGGTTTTTTATATGCAGGCACAGGATATGGTGGATCTTGTTTTCCGAAGGATGTTTCGGCACTTTCTCAAACCGCACAACAATATGGTCGCGATCTCAAAATTTTGGAAGCCGTAGAGGCTGTGAACCAAGCTCAAAAAACCATCCTAATTGAAAAAATCGTTAAGCGCTTTGGAGAAAACCTAACTGGGCATCGATTTGCTCTGTGGGGATTAGCATTTAAACCGAACACCGATGATATGCGTGAGGCACCTAGTCGTTTAATCATCTCTGAGTTGGTCAAGCGTGGTGCTAGTATTTTGGCGCATGATCCTGTAGCCATGCCAGAGGCGCAGCGCTGTCTAGAGCTCGACTTTAAGTCGCATCCTAAGCTTTTAGATTACGTAAAGATGGTAAAGGCTCCAGAAGATGCATTAGACCAAGCAAGCGCTTTGATCATTGTGACCGAGTGGAAGGCGTTTAGAAGTCCTGATTTTGAGATACTCAAACAAACGATGAAAACTCCCATCATTTTTGATGGGCGTAATTTATATGAGCCCCAAACCATGAAAGAGCTCGGTTTTGAGTATCAAGGCATTGGTCGGCATAATTAGGGTATTGAATTAACAAAGAGCTCAAATTGACTATAGAAAAATCCGATCGCAATCAATTTAGCAAAACCCGTCTTTTGGTTGTGGGTGATGTCATGCTCGATCGATATTGGTTTGGTGACACAGGACGAATTTCGCCTGAAGCACCCGTCCCCGTTGTGCAGGTCGAAAAGATAGACGAACGTTTAGGTGGCGCTGCTAACGTCGCGCGTAATGCATCTGCCTTGGGTGCGCAAACCACCATCCTTGGAGTGGTGGGGGAAGACGAGGCAGGTAAGCGGGTTGAGCAACTTCTGCTTGAAAGTGGTGTTCAAAGCCAATTACAGACTGATGGTAATGTTCCCACTACAGTAAAGCTGCGAGTGATTGCCAGACAGCAACAGCTCATTCGCCTAGACTTTGAAGAGGCGCCTAGTCAAATCTCTTTAGATGCAAAATTAAAGCGGTTTGAGAGTCTGTTGCCACACATTGGTGTCGTCATTTTGTCTGATTATGGCAAAGGCGCATTAGAGCAAGTGTCTGCCATGATCAAACTTGCAAATGCTAGTAAAAAATTAGTACTGGTGGATCCCAAGGGCGATGCGTATGATAAATACAAGGGAGCAACAGTATTAACGCCTAATCGGAGTGAGTTGCGTCAGGTGGTTGGTCAATGGAGTAGTGAGGATGATCTCACATTACGGGCACAGGCCTTACGTAAAAATTTAGGACTTGGCGCTCTACTGTTGACCCGCTCGGAAGAGGGCATGACATTGTTTACAGATAAGGGTACAGAACATGTCCGCGCACTGGCGCGTGAGGTTTTTGATGTCTCCGGAGCTGGCGATACCGTGATTGCTGCCTTGGCGGTTGCAATGGGCGCAGGGTGGCCACTAGAGCGTGCAATGGCATTAGCTAATCGTGCAGGCGGTATTGTGGTCGGCAAACTAGGAACGGCAACGGTTTCTGTGGAGGAGCTTCAGTGACTTACATCGTAACGGGCGCAGCAGGTTTTGTAGGCGCAAATATTGTCCAGGCACTGAATGCGCGCGGTGAAAAAAATATTATTGCAGTCGATGACTTACGTCCTGCTGATAAGTATCGCAATTTAGCCGATCTTGATATTGCTGATTACATCGACAAAAACGATTTCTTAGAAGGATTTGATGAGGGCTGGTTTGGGAAAGTAACAGCAGTTTTTCATGAGGGAGCCTGTTCTGACACCATGGAAACGGATGGTGTTTTCATGATGAATAACAATTATCAGTACTCCGTCAATCTGTATGAGATTTGCACTACACAAAAAGTTCCATTTTTATATGCCTCCTCTGCGGCTACCTATGGCGGATCAGATATTTTTGTGGAGCAACGACAGCATGAGAAGCCACTGAATATATATGGCTACTCTAAGTTCTTATTTGATCAATATATGCGTGCCCGAATTGCTGAGAATGCACCAACAGCACAAGTGGTCGGCTTTCGGTATTTCAATGTGTACGGACCACGCGAGTCACATAAAGGCCGTATGGCCTCAGTGGCATTTCATCATTATCACCAATTTAGGGCCAATCAAACTGTAAAACTCTTTGGTGAATATGGAGGTTATGCAGCAGGTCAGCAAGCACGCGACTTTGTTTCTGTTGAAGATGTCGTGAAGGTTAATATGTTTTTTCTGAATCACCCTGAAAGGAGCGGCATCTTTAATTTGGGAACTGGAAGGGCTCAACCCTTCAATGACGTAGCCTTCGCTACTGTTAATGCAATACGTAAATTAAAAGGTGAGAATGCCTTACCTTTGACAGAGTTAGTAAAAGCAGGTTTGATTCAGTACATTCCATTTCCGGATGACCTGCGTGGAAAGTATCAATGCTTCACCCAAGCCGACCTCACGCAACTGCGCACTGCTGGTTATGCAGCAGACTTCCTAAATGTTGAGGAAGGTGTCAGCCGTTACGTGGCATGGCTGTCAGAGAATTCTGATTTTCTGGCTAACCCACTTTAAGCCCGTTTTTTAGTCAACATAAATTATTTCCTTGCGTTGAGGGATGCTGTGGCTTTTGGTCACAGAGATTTCATTAACAATCACGGAGGAAATATGGGATTATCAACACTTATTAAGGGATCAAAAAATAGCTTAGCCAAAACAGTAGCTGTTTGCATGACAGCATTAGCCTTTACTGCACCATTCTGTATGCAGCACGCGCATGCAGGCCCCGTCAATGTAAATACTGCCAGTCAATCCGAGTTGGAGAGTATTCGTGGTCTAGGACCTTCAAAAGCTAAGGCAATTATTACTGAGCGTGAGAAGGGTGGTGCATTTTATGACTCTTATGATTTGCATTCACGGGTGCGGGGTATCGGTGAAAAATCAGTAGGTAAATTGATGGAAAACGGCTTAAAGATAGAGGGCCAAAGTGGCTATCGAGAGACCAAAAGTAATGCGCGTTCAGAGTCTCGTTCAAGCCGAAAAAGTTCTAAAAACCAAGCTAAGACATCCCAGACGGAGGCCGAGAGGTCGAGTACGCGTAAGCGGTTTTGAGTAAATTTACCTATTGAGTTGCTTGTGACTAAAATGGACCCATGACTCAAGCAAAGCCACCTGATTCGCTTTATCCAACGATCTCTCAAACCATTGGCAACACTCCTTTGGTTCGTTTGCAGCGTATTCCAGGTGTTGAGAATGAGCGTCGGAGCAATTTAATTTTGGGTAAGCTAGAAGGTAACAATCCTGCGGGGTCGGTGAAAGACCGCCCCGCACTTTCCATGATTTTGCATGCGCAAGAACGTGGAGATATTAAACCTGGGGATACCTTAATTGAGGCCACCAGTGGTAATACAGGCATTGCGATTGCGATGGTTGGTGCAATGTTGGGCTACAGAATTATTTTGGTCATGCCTGAGAACCAAAGTCTAGAGCGTAGGCAAAGTATGGCAGCTTATGGCGCTGAATTAATTTTGACCTCAAGCTCTGGAGGTATGGAGTTGGCGCGTGACTATGCCGAGCAATTACAAAAAGAAGGGCGCGGCAAATTATTAGACCAGTTTGCTAATCCGGATAATCCCCGAGCTCATATTGAAACTACAGGTCCCGAGATTTGGCGTGATACACATGGGCAAATCACACATTTTGTGTCGGCCATGGGAACAACTGGAACCATTACTGGGGTCTCCACTTACTTAAAGTCAATGAACCCTGAGATACAAATTATTGGAGGGCAGCCTGAGGAGGGCTCACAGATTCCTGGGATCCGTAAATGGGCGCCAGCCTATCTTCCAAAAATATACCAAGGTGAACGGGTGGATCGTATCGAGTATGTGACTCAGGCTGAGGCTGAAGAAATGGCGCGTCGCATGGCAAGAGAGGAAGGTATTTTTTGTGGCATCTCAGCTGCTGGAGCATTGGTCATTGCCTTGCGAGTGGCGCGCACGATTGAGAACGCAACCATTGTCTTTATTGTGTGTGATCGCGGGGACCGTTATCTATCAACAGGCGTTTTTCCTGCATAGGTTCAGTTTGCCGGCTTCTCAGATTTCTTAACCTTTTTTACTTTCCTCTCCTGTTTTTTTGGTTTTTGTTGCTCCTTTACCGGTTTTGAATTACTTTGGTCCTGAACAGGAAAGACACTTTTATTGCTGTAGCCAAGTGCCTCTGCAAACTCAGCAACACTTTGCGCATAAAAATAGCTACGGTTATAGTTGACAATACTCAAGAAGTTAGCAAGGCCCACCACATATTCAATCTCAGGCATCTCTCCCTTACCTGGAGAGGGTAGATCTACGATGAGGGCTTTACTATTAGGCTCGACCCCACCTTGAAGAAGATCGCCTTGCTTAGGCTCTAGGATGCCAAACTCGATTAATTGCTTTACTGTTAATTTAGCAATAGGCTGGCCATCCGCAAGCTCCATGATTTTAGAAAGGGTCTGTTCTTGATTAATGGTGGGAAAGTAAATTGGCATACCGGCCTGCCAGCCATGCACTTTTAGAAAGTTAGCTACGCTAAAGATTGCATCTCGATTACTTTTACGCAAATCAATAAGCCCATCGCCATCGCCATCTTTAGCAAATTGCAGAATACTGCCAGGCATAAATTGAGGTAGACCTATAGCACCGGCGTAAGAGCTACTTTGATTTAAGCAACGGTTAAAACCTTCCTGCTTGCGATTTGTAGTGCGCCAACAGAGGGTAACCAGGTCTTTTAATTGATCTCTGAATAAAGTTTGTCGGGCTAAGCGATTAGGCGCTTCTGGGTAGTCAAAAGCAAGACTTGTAAGGACATCTTTCACTCGATAGTTACCCATTTGGCGACCATAGATCGTCTCAACACCAATAATGGCTGCTATTACTTGGTAGGGCACCCCACTCTCTTGCTCTGCTGCCTGCAGCGCTAGGCGATTTTGTTCGATATAAGCAAGACCTGCCCTAATCCGCATGGGTTCTACAAAGCGACTACGATAAATCTGCCAATTTTTTTGAAAGGTAACCGGAGGAGGGGCCACCAGTTTCTTGACTTGACTTAAGTTTTTACTATCCCGAAAGCCTAGATCAAGACTTTCTGTAGGGATTGCTTGGCTTATAGAGATCTCAAGAATGAATGCTCGTAACTGCTCTTGATAGCTTTTTTCGGACTGTGGATCAATTGGTTCTGAGATCTTTTCTAATGAAGTCGAGGATCCTTCTGTTTGAGTGCTTGGAGGATTATTGAAGGCAGGAGTAGGGGGACTGCTGACGGGAGAGGTAGCGCAGGCCCCCAAAAGTAGGATCAGTCCTAATAGAGATAAATGGGATCGTGTTTTCAAGTTAGCGCTAAGATATCAGTAGTTTTGATAGAGATGCTAGTTTAGCGAGCAAAATAGTAATTTATACAAAATATAAGAGAGACAAGCAAATGACTACAGCCTATATCAGTCATCCTGATTTTATGAAGCATGAGATGGGACACCATCATCCCGAATGCCCAGAACGCATTCAGGCGATTGAAGATCAATTGATTCAGAGCCGCTTAGATAGCCATTTAAAACGAATTGACCCGCCACTAGCGACGGAAGCAGACATTACCCGTGTGCATAGTGAGGACCACCTGGCATTCATCAAAAGCAAAGCTCCAACGAGCGGCTATGCCATGATCGATGGCGACACGATTATGAACACTGCCACATGGAATGTCTCCCTACGTGCTGCTGGAGCTGCCATTGCAGCAGTAGACGCAGTGATGAAAGGCGAAGTGAATAATGCCTTTTGCGCAATTCGTCCACCAGGACACCATGCAGAGCCCCATCGCTCAATGGGATTTTGTGTGTTTAATACGATTGCCATTGCAACACGATACGCACTTGAGCAATATGACCTCGATCGGGTTGCTGTGATCGATTTTGATGTTCACCATGGCAATGGTACTGAAGCGGCATTTATCGATGATCCCCATGTACTTATGTGTAGTTTCTTTCAGCATCCGTTCTATCCCTACAGCGGTTTGGAAGGCGGCGACAACATGGTGAACATTCCTTTACCGGCCAGCACAAGCGGCAAGGTGGTGCGGGAGATGATTAGTAAGATTTGGATTCCGCGCCTGCAAGCGTTCAAACCCCAATTGATCATGATCTCGGCCGGCTTTGATGCCCATCGGGAAGATGATTTAGGTCAAATGGGTTTAGTAGAAGATGACTATGTTTGGATCACTCAACAACTTATGAATGTTGCCAATCAGACATGTAAAGGAAAAATTGTTAGTTGTCTTGAGGGTGGATATAACCTCTCTGCATTAGGGAGGAGTGTCGTGGCCCATTTGAAGACCTTGGCCGAGCTCTAAATAGCGATAAAATAACAATTAATAAAACAACTAATTCGATCAATAAGGGTTGCAAATGAAGGTTTTGGTGGCTGTTAAGCGGGTGGTTGATTACAACGTCAAAGTACGTGTGAAATCAGATCAATCTGGGGTTGATATAGCGAACGTCAAAATGAGCATGAACCCATTTGATGAGATCGCCGTTGAAGAGTCTGTCCGCCTCAAAGAGGCTGGTATCGTTTCTGAGGTGATTGTTTTTTCGGCTGGCCCACAACAATGTCAAGAGACTTTGCGGACCGCTCTAGCAATTGGGGCTGACCGTGCTATTTTGTTCGAAACGGATGCTGAACTGCAGCCATTAGCAGTAGCAAAATTATTACAAGCAATTTATCAAAAAGAGCAAGCGCAACTCATTATTTTGGGTAAGCAAGCAATCGATGATGATAGTAATCAGACGGGTCAAATGCTTGCTGCTTTACTGAATCTGCCCCAAGCAACCTTCGCTTCAAAAGTAAGTATTGCGGATGGCAAGGCTCAGGTAACCCGTGAGGTAGATGGGGGTCTTGAGACTGTATCGATTTCCTTACCAGCCGTGATTACAACGGATTTACGCTTAAATGAACCTCGGTATGTCACCTTACCAAACATTATGAAAGCCAAGAAGAAGCAATTAGACATTCTAAAGCCAGAGGATCTGAGGGTTGATATTGCACCTCGTTTGAAAACGATTAGAGTGGAAGAACCCCCAAAGCGTACCGCAGGTATCAAAGTACCAGATGTGGCTAGCCTGATCGATAAATTAAAAAATGAAGCAAAGGTGCTCTAAATGGCTGCTTTAGTTCTGGTCGAGCACGACCATCATTCTTTAAAGGCCGCCACTCATCATGCCGTGAGTGCTGCTAAGCAATGCAGTCCTAACGTGGATCTTTTATTAATTGGTAGCAATGCTGGCCCAATGGCTCAGGCAGCGGCATGTATAGCTGGCGTTCGTAAGGTTTTGTATGCTGATGCGGAACACTTTACGGATCAGCTACCAGAAGTCGTGGCACAACAGATGATTTCTATGGCTGCGGATTATGATTTTTTCTTAGCCCCTGCAACTGCACATGGAAAAAGTGTGATGCCTCGAGTTGCTGCTAAATTAGATGTTGCGCAAATATCTGATATTACTAAAGTTGTATCGAGTGATACCTATGAGCGTCCTATCTATGCAGGTAATGCGATTGCGACTGTGCAATCAAGCGATCCCAAAAAAGTCATCACGGTACGAACAACAAATTTTGAGGCTGCGTCTGAGGGTGGCTCTGCTGTTATCGAGTCTATTCAAGCGGTAGATCCATACAGCGCCTCGCAATTTATGGGGCGAGAATTGACGAAGTCGGATCGCCCAGAATTAGCAGCAGCCAAGATTATTGTGTCTGGTGGACGTGGTTTAGGATCTGCCGAGAAATACAAAGAACTCATCGAGCCTCTAGCCGATAAATTGGGTGCCGCCCTGGGGGCATCCCGCGCCGCTGTAGATGCAGGTTATGTTCCGAATGATTATCAGGTGGGGCAGACTGGGAAGATCGTAGCGCCTCAGTTATATATTGCGGTTGGTATTTCAGGCGCGATCCAACATTTAGCCGGTATGAAGGATTCAAAAATTATTGTGGCAATTAACAAAGATCCTGATGCACCCATCTTTGGTGTAGCCGATTACGGCTTAGTGGGCGATTTATTTACCTTGATTCCTGAGTTAACTGCAGCTTTATAGCCTGCAGTTACTGACTAATTTTTCTAGCTTCTTCAATTTGATAAATGAAGAACTGCTCAAAGCTTACTGCTAAGAAGGTCATCATTACTCCCGCACCAAGGATGAGCGATAAGATGACTGTAATGACGACTGGCCAGCCTGATTCGGTTTTTTGATCACGGATAGTGGGATTGAACTGCAAATCCCATTTTTCATCTGGGCGCAAACCAAACACAATGGTTGTTAACCAACTTGCCTCGATGGCAATGAACCCTAAGACTACTAAGAACCACGCAGCCCCAGATGATCCGGTATTGAATTGCAAAAGCCAATAACCCATTACTCCGCCGAGCAATGAAACGAGTTGTATCCATCCCCAAAAGCTTTTAATCCCTTGGAGATAAAAACAGTTAAGGCCAGTTCCCGGAAAAAATATTCCTAAAGCACAAAACCTAAATTTAGATCGAAAGGTTGGGTTCATTTTGATGAGGGATTTATTTGGGAAAAACTTAAGACTTCTCGGTTGGGGCCAATGATCAGTAGACGATCTCCATCGCGCGCAATGGTTCTGTAATCATTTAGGAGGTATAAGAATTCACGTTCGATCTCTTCTCGAACCGATGAGCAAGCCATCCGCGTCGTGGCAATTTGTGCGATTGAAAAGCCGCGACTATCTTCTGTGATCTGCCCTGTAAAGCGATTGCAGGCGCTAAAGCCACTTATTCGAGTGCCGCTGAACTGCACCTGAATTTTTTGACCTTGATCATTAGGCAAAGAACGCAGACGAACCTCGCCCATGGAATTCGGTGGCAGATTCCAGCGAGATAGTTCCCAGTGCGTTCCCTGAAGCTCGGCGGCGGCAGGAGTATTTTTACCAGCACATGGAGGAACGATATTGGCGCAAGCACCTAATAGGCAGACCCCACCCATCAAAAAGAGAGTACGCTGTATTCGTTTGTATGACAGGATTAATTGCTTAGCCATTAGTACATTATAAGTCATTGATTTATATATATTTTTACTGTCTACTCGGATAAATATTCATAAGGTGTCTAGAGTTTATAAGGGTTTTCGTCTAGAATATGAGGTTTTCTGAAGTTTGCAGCGCATTAAACTGCTTGAGATAGCTAATTGGGCAGGAAAACGATGTACTTAACCAATTAATTAACCCGTTTTACTAGGATTTTAAGGAATAACTATGGTCGTCATTCGACTTGCACGCGGCGGTTCAAAAAAGCGCCCCTTTTACAGCATTGTTGCTACCGATAAACAAAATCGTCGCGACTCTAATTACATTGAGCGCTTAGGTTATTTCAATCCCAAGGCAGCTGAAAAGGAGCAGGCAATGCGTCTTGCTCAAGACCGTTTAACGTATTGGACTGGCGTTGGTGCCCAGATCTCTCCAACCGTCAAGCGCTTGATCAAGGATCACCCCGCAGCCTAATTAACTGGCTTACGAGTTTTCATGGAGGAGTTGTGAGTCATGAGCCTCCTTCTGATTTAGTAGAACTTGGGCAAGTATTTGATGCCCAAGGTCTTAAGGGACATATTAAGGTTCGTCCTTACTCCCAAGACCCCATCGCACTGCTTCATTGCAAGCAGATTTATGTGAAACGGGATGGCACGCGTGGCGCCCCCATCGATGCCACTTACACGGTGACCCATGCAAAATTACATAGCGGATATGTAATTATGGTTCTTGAAGGGATTACGAATCGCGATGCCGCTTTGTTATTAAAGGGCTCTTCGTTAAAGCTGCCTAGAGCTAGCTTCCCTAAGGCGGAGGTAGACTCCTATTACTGGATTGATTTAATTGGATGCAGAGTACTTAATGAGGAGGGTACTCAACTTGGTTACCTGGAAGAGATTTCTGAATTTGGGGCCCATCCCGTCATGACGGTAGGCAAAGAATTAATCCCTTTTGTTCCGGCCCTTGTAAAGTCAGTTGATCTTCGGGCGAGCGACCCTGGAGGTATTGGAACCATTGTGGTTGCTTGGCAGCCCAATTGGAGTGAGTAAGTGATTTAATGACCTATATGCACTTTGATGTGGTGACCCTTTTCCCTGAAATGTTTACTGCTTTGACAAAAAGCGGGGTAACAGGCCGCGCATGTGAGCAAAGACTTACAACTGTAAGTACATGGAATATCAGGGATTTTTGCGAAGATTCTCGTAAAACTGTGGATGATCGGGCCTATGGGGGTGGTCCTGGCATGGTGATGCTCATTAAACCCTTGGAGGATACCTTGGCTGCTATTCGAACTTCCCATCAGAAAGCTCAGATTCAGTCTGGGCTAGTTTGCTTATTAAGCCCACAGGGAAAGGTATTTTCACAGAAGTTAGCGACAGATATGCTCAAATACAGCAATTTAACCCTTATTTGTGGACGGTACGAGGCAGTTGATCAACGCTTTATTGACCGAAATGTAGATTTTGAGCTTTCCATTGGAGATTTTGTGCTTTCAGGGGGTGAAATCCCTGCCATGGCCATTATGGATGCCATGATTCGTTTGATTCCAGGGGTGTTAGGGGATGAGAACTCAGCCCTGCAAGATAGCTTTGTCAATGGCCTTTTGGACCACCCCCACTATACCCGGCCTGAAATTTATGAAAATTTATGCGTCCCAGACGTGCTTTTAGGCGGACATCACGCTAAAATAACGGATTGGCGTCGGCAAAGGTCTTTAGAGCTGACGTTAAAGCGTCGTCCAGACCTCATTGAGGCTGCGCGCGCAAATGGGTTGCTAAACCAAGACGATGAACTGTTTTTAAAGAAACTCTCCTTGTAATGAAGAGTCTTGGTTTAGCTGAATTGTTTTAACTGCATCCTCTATTGGGCCCTCTGATTGATCACGGGATTAACGCCAACATGATGCCTAAGGAGTTGTAATGAACTTGATCCAAAAAATCGAGCAAGAAGAAGTTGCTCGTCTAACCGCCAACAAAACAATTCCAAGTTTTGCTCCGGGCGATACCGTAGTTGTTAGCGTAAACGTGGTTGAAGGTACTCGCAAGCGCGCTCAGGCTTTTGAGGGCGTTGTAATCGCTAAGCGTAACCGTGGCCTGAACTCAAGCTTCATCGTTCGTAAGATTTCATCGGGCGAGGGTGTGGAGCGTACTTTCCAAACGTATTCACCATTAATCGCAAGTATTGAAGTGAAGCGTCGTGGCGATGTGCGTCGAGCCAAGTTGTATTACTTGCGCGATCGTTCTGGTAAGTCTGCTCGTATTAAAGAAAAGCTTAAGGCGCGCGTTAAAGAAGTGGTTGCCGAAGTTACAGCAGAGTAATCCTACCCCTTTAATCATCAAGGCGACCTCGGTCGCCTTTTTGTTTACTTAAATCACCTAAAATGGATCCATGTCGAACACTCTGGACTCCCTCAAAAAAAGCTTAGCGGCACCCCCTGGATTTAATCCATGTTTAGTGCCCATCGATCGTCGTTGCATTGATCAAAAGCCGGTGCCAGAGACCTTGTGTTGCGAGAGTGGACTTCGGGCTCAGTTTAAAGCTTCACCCACATGGTCTCCAGAGATTACCGATGAAAACCGCCATGTATTGGCAAGCAATATCATCGCCCGCAAACAAGAGCAGGGAGTGACAACGAAGGCGGCCGTTTTGATGCCTCTTGTGATGCAGGCAAGTGGTTTACATGTTCTATTAACCCAGCGCACTGAGCACTTACATGATCATGCTGGTCAAATTAGTTTTCCAGGGGGGCGGATGGATGAGGGGGATGAGTCCCTTGTTGCCACTGCAATTCGGGAGAGCGAGGAAGAGATTGGGCTTCCAATGCAGAGTATTGAGGTGCTTGGCTCATTACCAGAATATTTAACGGTCTCGGGGTATCAGGTTACACCGGTGGTTGCTTTGGTAAAGCCCATTCTTCAATATCGGCCAGATCCTTTTGAGGTTGCGGATGTATTTGAGGTCCCCTTACGTTTTTTAATGGACCCCGCTAATCATGAGATTCGGGTCTGGCAAGGCCCAGAGGGTTCACGCCGTTTTTACGCAATGCCCTATGCGGATCGTTTTATTTGGGGCGCAACTGCTGGTATGTTACGAAATCTATATCATCTACTAAAAGCATGACCTTTTTCTCGATTCTCTTCGCTCTGATCGCCGAGCAATATCGGCCTGTTACTGCATCTCATTGGATTCGGAGGATGAGTGCTACTTGGCTGGATTGGGTTGCTAAGGAGTTTGGTGGCAAGTCTGCTGATGGAGCTACTCCAGTAGGTGCTAGGCTAGCTTGCTTAGTGGGTTTTGGGCTACCTACCGCTTTTGTATTCATCATTTATATCGTGGCATTTGTGGTTCATCCTCTGTTGGCTTTTGTATGGAACATCATCATTGTTTATCTCTTTTTTGGCTTTAGACAATTCAGCCATTCGTTTACAGAGGTTCATGAGGCTATTCAAAATCATGATGTACCAGCGGCTCGTATTGCCCTTCAAAACTGGTTAGGGGATGATATTGATGTTGCGCATCTGTCCGAGACCGAGATTATTGCACTTGCTCTTGAGAAAGCCATCATTGGTGCCCATCGCCATGTTTTTGGGGTTTTCTTCTGGTTCCTAGTGCCGATTGGTCCTGCCGGTGTGGTCCTGTATCGCTTAGCGGATAAAGCTTCCTTACGTTGGGAGCAGTATGGGTTTAATTTATCCGAGGCAGCTAAACACTTCTTCTATATTTTGGATTGGCTACCTGTTCGTTTAAGCGCCATGAGTTTTGCCATTGTGGGTAACTTTGAAGACTCAGTCTATGCGTGGCGTAACTTAACGAGTAAGTGGTCAGATCCCCTCAGTGCAGTCTTGTTGGCATCCGGTAGCGGGGCTCTTGGTGTGCGTCTTGGCGAACCATTACGCGAACCTAGCAGTGACGAGGCCCTTGCTAGAGCAGAGGCGGGTGAGCCGCCCGTCTATGAGATAGGCAACGAGCCGAGTGAGCGGTCTATGCGATCTGCCATCGGTTTAGTATGGCGTGCCCTCATCGTTTGTATGATGGTTTTGGCGATGTTGACCATCGCTCTTTGGCTTGGCTAATACCTTGCAGTTGAGTGTCCGCCGTTTTGGAATCGGACAGTAATTGTTTGAAAAGCGCTAAACGTTCTACA
The DNA here is from genome assembly GCA_036746715.1 of Polynucleobacter sp. GTDB lineage: Bacteria > Pseudomonadota > Gammaproteobacteria > Burkholderiales > Burkholderiaceae > Polynucleobacter. The sequence goes on from DAIODQ010000001.1 coordinate 75,437, forward strand.
GCAATCTTCCCAGCAAGAACGGCCTCTTGGATGACGCAGCCAGGCTCACGATCATGCTTACAGTTATGAAAATGGCATTTACCCAGCAAGGGTTTGAACTCTCGAAAGGCGTGCTGAAGTTGACTTTCAGAGAGATGGGCCAGACCAAATTCCTGAAAACCAGGAGAGTCAATCATCCCACCTAAATGCTCTTGATTTCGAGACCACTTAGGTAAATCAAAGTAACGGCAGGCTGTGGTGGTGTGTTTGCCGCTATCTAATTTTAAAGAATACTCTTGGGTAAGAGCTGCAGCATTTGGAACCCAGCTATTTAGCAGGGTCGATTTACCCATTCCAGACTGCCCGACCAATACGGATACCTTACCCTTCAAGAATGGCTGAAGTTCCTCGAGTGATAGTGGATCAAATTTAGCGGAGACTTCGTGAACGGGATAGCCCATTTTTTGATAAGGAATGAGTAGTTGTCGGGCTAAGTCCAATTGAGCGTGTAAATCACATTTGTTGAGGATGATGCGCAGTTCAATTTGGTCGAGTTCAGCAGCAACCACAGCGCGTCCCAATAGATCTGGTGAGAAAGCGGGGGCAGTTGCAAGCACCACCAGAATTTGATCAACATTCGCTGCAATCGATTTGCTCTTGAATGCATCCGATCGATACAGCAAGTTCTTACGTTTCTCAATTTCAATAATACGAGCCTGAGCGGGCCCCGTTTCTTCCAGGATTAATCGATCTCCTACCGCGCCGACGTGGCGCTTGCTTGGGGTGCTTACTTGTATTAAAGGACCTGCATGGGAACCATCAGCTTGAATGGTTTGCGCTAAATAATGTCTGCCGTAAGAAGCGCTTAGGAGGGCACGAAAATGCCCCATCAAAAATTAGTACTCATGCAAATTGTTGTAAGTGAGCAATTCGTAGAGGTGCGGGAGGGTGAGAACTATAGAACGCTGTGTAAAGCGGGTCCGGGGTTAAGGTCGAAGCATTGTCTTGATAGAGTTTTACTAGGGCAGAGATTAAGGCGCTAGCAGACGATTTCTGGGCAGCAAAATGATCGGCTTCGTATTCATGTTTACGGGAAGCCAGGCTTGCTAGTGGGGTAAAGAAGAAACTAAATACGGGTGCTACTAACATAAATAGCGCCAATGCAAGACCGCCGTTATAGCCATTGAGGTTAGGGGTGACTCCAAGACCCAAATAGAACCATGGCTGTGAGCTTACCCAGCCCAAAATAGCGAGCATGACAAAGCTCAGCGCAAAGGAGACTAGCAAACGCTTGCGAATATGTTGACGCTTAAAGTGACCAAGCTCATGTGCAAGAACAGCCTCTACTTCTAGTGGCTCAAGCTTCTCGATCAAGGTGTCAAAGAATACGATCCTTTTTGCTTTGCCAATACCCGTAAAGTAGGCATTGCCATGGGCGCTGCGTTTGCTACCATCCATCACATATAAACCTTGGCTGGCAAAATCACAACGCTGCAAAAGATGCTCAATTTGTACTTTTAAGGGCCCCTCTTCCAGAGCCTTAAATTTATTAAATAGGGGTGCAATAAAGGTCGGGAATAACCAAAGAAGCAGGGTATTAAACACTGTCCAGACGATCCAAGTCCATAACCACCATAAGGGCCCGCTACTAGACATCAACTCTAAGACCAACCAGAGAAGAGGAAGCCCAAGGGCGGAGGCTAATGCGATACCTTTGATCATATCCAGCCAAAAGAGCTTGGGGGACATCCGATTAAAGCCATAGGCAGCCTCAATGCCGAATTGCTTCTTCCAGGTAAAAGGTAAATCTAAGATGCCGGAGATTAGGAAAATAGATACGAGCAAAGTCATTTGTTGCAAAATGCCAGGGCCTAAAAGACCGAGTAGGGTTTGATTGAGAAGTTCTAGGCCACCTAATAACGTGAATGCAATTAATATAAAAGCGGCAACGAAATTCTCGGTTAGACCAAGACGCAATTTAGCAATCGTATAGTCGGCTGCTTTTTGATGATCCACTAAACTGATCGTATGAGCGAATTCATTAGGTACACTAGCGCGGTGAGTTGCAATATGGCGAATTTGGCGCATGGCTAACCAGTGGCGTAAGCCAACGCTCAGAACTAAAGCCAGAATAAATAGATATGTAAAGGTCATAGGGTCATTATAAAGATGAGTACCAAAAATAAGGTTTCTGCTAATAATGCCGACCCCATGATTTGGGTGGATATGGAGATGTCGGGATTAAAGCCTGATTCTGACCGAATTCTAGAGATTGCCATGATTGTGACCGACGCTCATCTCAATATCATTGCCACTGCGCCAGTATGGGTGGTTCATCAAACGGATGAGGTTCTGGGTGGTATGGATGCCTGGAACACTGGTACTCATACCAAGTCGGGTTTAGTAGACAAGGTTAGGGCATCGAATTTAGATGAGGGGACCGTAGAGGAGCAATGCATCACTTTTCTGAAGCAGTATGTCAAAGCCAATATGGCACCGATGTGCGGGAACTCAATTTGCCAAGACCGACGGTTCATGGCGCGCTATATGCCAACGTTAGAGGCATATTTTCATTATCGGAATGTGGACGTATCCACTATTAAAGAACTTTGTAAACGTTGGCAACCTGAGCTTGTAAAAGGGTTTAATAAACAACAAGCACATACTGCCTTAGCAGATATTATGGAATCGATTGAAGAGCTTAAGTATTATCGCGAACGATTTTTTATCCCCTCTCAAAACGAGTAAGCAAAAGCGGTCAATTTAAATCTTTGGACTACTTTTTTTCTTGGGACGAAAGGCTTTCACAATTGCTTCGTTGGTTTCAATAAACGGCCCACCAATTAGATCAATACAGTAGGGCACGGCTGCAAAAATACCATGAGCAAGCACCTTGCCCTCAACATCTTTTAAACCTTCTAAGGTTTCCTGAATGGACTTTGGCTGACCGGGGAGATTCATGATTAAAGCAGCATGATTCTCGAGCTCGCGCAATACAGCCACTTGTCGAGACAGAATAGCGGTGGGCACAAAACGAAGGCTAATTTGCCGCATCTGCTCTCCGAAGCCAGGCATCTCTCGAGTTCCAATCTCCAAGGTAGCTTCTGGTGTAAGGTCCCGGCGTGAGGGGCCCGTACCGCCTGTGGTGAATACTAAATCACATCCCAGCTCATCGACTAGCTCAATTAATGTGGAGGTAATGTGCTCGGTCTCATCAGGGATAAGGCGCTCATGAAAAACTGTGGGGGTTGTAATAACCCGATCAAGCCAATTTTTTAAGGAGGGGATACCCTCATCCACATATACCCCTTGGCTGGCTCGATCAGAAATCGAGACTAAGCCAATCTTTACCTCATTAGGGCTATTACGATGAAAAGGGTTTTGCTGCTTCATGTTCGTATTCTAGCTATCATTGAGGGATGTTTGCATATTCCCCCGATCAATTTAGGATCATTATTGACTTTATTTTGGCAGAAGCCAAGCGTATTGGGGCATCAGACGCTGCCGCAGAAATCTCTGAGGGTCAGGGCTTATCCGTAACGGTTCGCAAGGGCGAAGTAGAGACCATTGAACAAAGTGTTGATAAACAAGTAGGCGTTAGTGTCTATCTAGGCCAGCGTCGTGGCAACGCGAGTACCAGCGATTTTTCTCCTGACTCATTGCGATTAACTGTAGAGGCAGCTTTTCATATTGCCCAACATACTGCAGAAGATGACTGTGCTGGCTTAGCACAGTCAGATCTCTTGGAGCAGAACCCCCAAGATCTTGATTTGTTTCATCCATGGGATCTTGATACTAAAGAGGCGATTCAGATCGCGCGCAAGGCAGAAAAGGCAGCATTTGCAGTTGATAAAGCAATCCAGAACAGTGATGGGGCATCAGTATCTGCTCACCAAGCACACTTTATGCTGGGCACGAGCAATGGATTTATGGGTGGATATCCTTATTCAAGGCACTTCATATCTTGCGCCCCTATTGCCAGTTCGGCAAAAAATTCTAGTTCGATGCAGCGCGATGATTGGTATAGCACTTCGCGCATTGCCTTTGAGTTAGCGAGCCCCGCATTGATTGGTCGTTATGCTGCCGAGCGCGCTTTAGCCAAGTTGCACGCAAAATCCTTAACAACCCGTCGTTGCCCAGTAATCTTTGAGGCCCCAATTGCTGTGGGCTTAATCGGTTCACTAGTGCAAGCTAGTTCAGGTGGCGCTTTGTATCGACGCTCCAGTTTTTTATTGGATAGCCTAGGTAAGCAAGTAATGCCAAAGCATATTGATCTATTTGAGCTACCTCATCTTAAACGAATGAGTGGAAGCGCACCCTTTGATGAGGAAGGTGTTCGTACCCAAGCTCGTTCGGTAATATCTAAAGGAGAGTTACAGGGATACTTCTTGTCGACCTACTCAGCGAGAAAATTAGGTATGCAAACCACAGGAAATGCAGGTGGCGCGCATCACCTGAAGTTGCATAGTATGCACACACCCTCGGGAGGTTTACCTGGCCTATTAAAGGAAATGGGCACCGGTCTTTTGGTGACTGAGTTGATGGGCCAAGGAGTAAACTACGTGACTGGTGATTACTCACGCGGGGCATTTGGGTATTGGGTCGAAAACGGCATCATCCAACATCCCGTTGAGGAAATTACCATTGCGGGTAACTTAAAAGAGATGCTACTGGATATTCAAGCGGTAGGGGATGATACGATCATCCGTGGCACCAAAGAAACTGGCTCTATTCTGTTGGGCTCAATGACGATTGGCGGAAAGTAATTAGCCTGCCTTGCGTCGGAGAGTCACATAGGCAAACTCAATCTCACCTTCTTTTTCTTGAACTCGGTCAATTTCTTGCCAATCGCTTGGATCTGGAATCTCAAAATAGGTGTCGCCCTCAACCTGCAACTCAATCTCAGTAATGAATAGTTCATCTGCCAGCGGAAAAGCTTGGTTAAAGAGTTGTTGACCGCCAATAACAAAGACCCGGTTAAATTCTTTTAATGAGTCCAAGGCTTGCTCAAGTGAGCTAACTAGTTCAGCACCAACCGCTGAGTAACTAGTATTGCGACTTACTACGATATTCCGTCTGCCAGGCAAAGGCCTACCAATCGATTCCCAAGTCTTGCGACCCATAATAATGGGGTAACCCATTGTTACTTTTTTAAAGAATTGCAAGTCAGCAGAAATCTTCCAAGGTATTTTATTTTCCTTGCCAATGACAAGATTGCGAGAGCGTGCAACGATCATTGAAATAGGAGGGATATTCATGACAGGCTATTTCGATCAAACCGCAACAGAAGCTTTGATATGAGGGTGGGATTCATAGCCCACGATTTCAAAATCTTCAAAATGGTAAGTAAAAATAGTGTTCGGTTTGCGGTGGATTTTCAATTGCGGAAGAGGATAGGGCTTGCGGGATAACTGCAAATTCACTTGTTCTAAATGGTTATTATACAGATGGCAATCTCCGCCGGTCCAAATGAACTCTCCCACATCAAGATTGCATTGTTGTGCAACCATGTGAGTTAACAGGGCATAGCTAGCGATATTGAATGGTACGCCCAAGAAAATATCGGCACTCCGTTGATAGAGTTGACAAGAAAGTTTACCGTTGGCGACATAAAACTGAAAGAAGGCATGGCAGGGCGCTAATGCCATCTTCGGAATGTCAGCCACATTCCACGCAGACACAATGATACGACGCGAATCCGGATTTGTTTGGATGGTCTGAATAATTTCTTGGATCTGATCAATATGTTGACCATTTGGTGCCGGCCACGAGCGCCACTGATAGCCATACACTGGACCGAGATCACCATCGGGAGCTGCCCATTCATCCCAGATCGAGACGCCACGCTCTTTGAGCCATTGATTATTGGTATTGCCACTCAGAAACCATAGGAGTTCATACACAATGGATTTGAGGTGAAGTTTCTTCGTGGTGACCAGAGGAAAACCTTCTGACAAATCAAAGCGCATTTGATAGCCAAATACAGATAAAGTGCCGGTACCTGTTCTGTCTGATTTCTTTGCCCCATGATCAAGGACGTGGCGCATTAAATCATGAAATTGGCGCATAGAAATAAACTAATGAAGACCGCTTTGGTAAGGGCTATTTTTCGAGATGATCAAGCTTATTTTTCACATCTTTCCAATCATCGGCATCGGGCAATGGAGTCTTTGATTTCGTGATGGATGGCCATTGTTTGGCAAGTTCAAGATTCATTTTGATAAATTGCTGTTGATCACCCGGCACATCGTCCTCGGCATAAATTGCATTTACAGGGCATTCAGGAACGCAAACAGCACAATCGATGCACTCATTCGGATCGATGGTTAAAAAGTTTGGACCCTCACGAAAACAGTCAACTGGACAAACATCCACGCAATCGGTGTATTTGCAACGAATACAAGATTCAGTAACAACGTAAGTCATGGCTTTGCTCTACAACATGTAATTAAGGATAGATTTCGAGTCATTCAACAGAATGGCTTTGGTAACCGATTTTAGCCCAAATGGTGTAAAGTTTTACTTCCATGTATTTTTACCTCATTTTCTTTTAATCTTATGACTATAAAACCACGAATCCTTGTTGCTAGAGCTATTTTCCCCGATGCCTTAGCAAAGCTAGAAGAAAGCTTTGAAGTTCTATCCAACCAGGCTGATCAGGTCTTTACTGCAGACGAACTCCGCCAGCACTTAGAAGGGGTTAGTGGTGCCTTAGTCACCGGTAGTGAGCGTATTGATCAAAACGCTTTAGCGAACGCTAAGAACTTAACAATTGCTGCCAATATCTCGGTGGGGTACAACAATTTTGACGTACCTGCAATGACCTCGGCAGGCGTCATGGCGACCAATACCCCCGATGTTTTAACGGACACCACGGCTGACTTTGGGTTTGCGCTCATGATGGCTACTGCCCGCCGTATGACAGAGTCTGAACATTGGATTCGGAATGGACACTGGGATAAATGGTCCATTGTTCATAATCCATTGGGAATGGATTTACATCACACCACCCTTGGCATTATTGGTATGGGTCGGATAGGACAAGGAATTGCGAAGCGTGGCCTTGGCTTTGGTATGAACGTGATCTATCACAATCGTAAGCGCCTGAGTGATGCTGATGAAAAAGCCTGTGGTGCTCATTATGTTGATAAAGAGACCTTATTGCGCGAGGCTGACCACGTCGTTTTGGTTGTTCCTTATTCTGCTGAAAGTCATCATCTGATTGGTGCAAAAGAAATTGCCCTCATGAAGTCTACTGCGACCCTAGTCAATATTGCGCGTGGCGGTATTGTGGATGATGCTGCCCTAGCAGAGGCTCTTAAGGCAAAACGAATCTTTGCTGCTGGCTTGGATGTGTTTGAGGGAGAGCCCAAAGTGCATCCTGAGCTTTTGAAATTAAGTAATGTGGTCTTAGCCCCTCATATTGCCAGCGCGACGGAGAAGACACGGCGCGCTATGATTGATCTAGCAGTTCGTAATTTACGAGCGGCATTAGCTGGTGAGAGGCCTCCGAGCTTAATTAATACCGAACTCTGGAAAAAATAAGGCAGACCTTGCTGTCTTATCGAATATCGTCAGTTTCTTCGGACAGTTCTTTTAGGGCTAACTCAATACCACCGAATTTCTCGGCAACCCAGTTATAGACTTTACAGGCGATCCACAGGAGCCCAAAGCCAAGTACAGCATTCAAAATCAGCGCTGAGATTACGGTAAATCCTGGCATCGAGCCATCCCGAATAAAGGCCACAAAAAGCGCTAATAAAACAATAGGAACCGAGAAGCACAGATAGACCAAAACCAGAGTTTTGGCGGTATGCATGGGGTCGAGGAAGACAATTTCTTTTTTAGTAAATTTCATGATCCTGCAATCTTAAAGCAGTCCATCAAAAATCTCTACATCCACCCAGTCGCCGGGGGCAATATTACCTTGATCGTGATGAAGAATCATGAAGCAATTAGCCTCACTCATTGAGCGTAAGATGCCGGCACCCTGACTGCCAGTTGATTTGACGAATAATTTACCCCCTGAATCCCGAAACAAAACCCCTCGTTGGAATTCCGTACGGCCGGATTTCTTCCGAATCGCTTCGGCAGATTGGACCAAGACAAGAGGAATCTCAGGCTTCAGGGCGCCATTTAACTGCAAGAGAGCATTCCGCACAAACTGGTAAAAGGTCACCATTACCGCAACGGGGTTGCCTGGTAATCCAAAAAATACCGTAGGGTTTGTCTTTGGGCTAATCGGCTTGAGACTACCAAAAGCCATGGGCCTGCCTGGACGCATTGCAATCTTCCAAAACCCTACTTCCCCCAACTCGTCCATTATTTGTTTGGTGAAGTCAGCCTCTCCCACCGATACTCCACCCGAAGAAATAATGACATCTGCTTGTTGTGAGGCTAATGTAAATGCGTTTCGAAGATCCTCTGGAGTATCGCGGACGATACCGCAGTCAATGATCTCAAAACCTAATTGACTGAGGCAGGCATGAAGGCTAAAACGATTACTGTCATATATTTTGCCAGGTACTAATGGTTCGCTCATATCGCAAAGCTCATCCCCGGAAGACAGAATAGCAACTTTGATTCGTTGATAAACTGATAGTTCAGCAATTCCTAATGAAGCTGCTAAGCCAATATCCGATGCTTTGAGCATTCGACCTTGCTGGATTGCTGGCATACCGGCTTGTAGGTCTTCTCCGCATAAGCGACGATTCTCGCCGGCACGAACGGTATCTTTAGCAAATGTGATTGATCCCTCCTCGCTGGACTTTGTAAACTCCTGAGGAATCACGGTATCGCAATCGGGTGGCATCATTGCGCCCGTCATGATTTTGATGCATTCACTTGCCTGAGTGGGTGGTACCGAAGTTTGTCCTGCGTATACAGTCCCCACAATACGCAAATGAATTTGCTCGCGATCTGTCTTCAGGTCTTTACTATTGAATGCAAAACCATCCATTGCCGAGTTATTGGTAGCAGGGACATTGATTGGTGAAAGAATATCGTTAGCAAGAATACGGCCTAAACATTGCTTAAGTGGAAGTTTTTCTATCGCATTGAAACGCTTAGCTTGTAATTGGATATCTTGAATTAACGTTGATATCGCATTCCGCGCCTCGGTCACTGATAAAAAATCAGACTGAAACTCCTGATTAGCATTAACTAGTTTGTTCATCAATATGAATCTGTAAGGGACTCTAGTTGTGCTAATTCTGCGGGGGTGTTCGCATTGGTAAATGCTTTTTCGTTGGCAAATAGAACACTACAGGCATTTTCTTGGGCGAACCAACGGTCTATTTTTCGCTCACCACTCTCTAAAAAGTTTTTTAAGGGGCCTAATAAATCTTTGTGCATTAAACAAAAGACTGGTTGTGCCCAAATCTTACCTGTCATATCTTGACTCGATGCGTATCCAATCTTCACCTGATTTGTTTCAAGAGAAACGGCTAATTGATTGGCAAGATCAAGCGGAAATAGTGGGGAATCGCAGGGTACAGTGAGCAAAAAAGGAGTTTTGCATGCCTTAAGACCCACCATAAAACCAGCTAAGGGACCCGAAAAACTATCGTCCTCATCGGTTAAAACAGGATAACCATACGATGAATAGATTGAATGATTGCGGTTGGCATTAATCAGTATTGTGTGAACTTGGGGCCTTAGTCGATTGAGAGAAGACTCGATCAACGGAATTCCTTTAAATGGGATTAAGCCTTTATCAATACCACCCATTCGTTGGGCACGACCGCCGGCCAAAACAAGACCCGTGATATCCGATGCTGCAATCGATTCCATGAACTTAACCGCCGATATACGACATTTCAACTTTGCGATCAATTCGCTTCGGATCTTTAGTATTGAGGTGTCTTAGTTCAGAGTAGCGATCATCTCTGGAGGACCAGGTATGCATCACGGCATTTGCAATTTCTAGATCACTTTTTCCAGAACGCAGAAGTGTTTTGAAGTCAAATCCTTGTGTCGCAAACAAGCAAAGAAAGAGTTGTCCATCCGTGGATAGACGTGCCCGAGTGCATTCGTGGCAAAAGGTTTGGGTCACACTTGAGATCACGCCAATTTCACCGGCACCATCTTGATAACGCCAGCGTTGCGCTACCTCGCCTGAATAATTGGGATCAATCTGCTCCAGCGGAAAGTGCTCATGAATTAAAGCAATCAGGTCTGCCGAGGGAAGAACCTGCGCTAAGTTCCAGCCATTTGAGCTACCAACATCCATAAATTCAATAAAGCGTAGGGTTACTCCACTGTTACGAAAGTGTTTGGCCATTGGCAAAATTTCTTGCTCATTGGTACCCTTTTTAACAACCATATTTACTTTGATGCCAGTAAATCCGGCCTTCCGAGCCGCCTCAATCCCGTTTAGGACGTCGGCTACTGGATAGTCAACATCATTCATTTTTTTGAAGATCGCATCATCCATGGCATCAAGACTCACGGTGAGGCGTTGTAGGCCTGCCGCTTTTAACTGAGCTGACTTTTTCTGCAAAAGACTGCCATTGGTCGTTAACGTTAGATCAAGAGATTGACCGCTGGGTGTTTTGATTTGCGCCAACATGGCGATGAGTTTTTCAACATCTTTGCGTAACAGAGGTTCCCCGCCAGTCAGACGAATTTTTTCTACTCCGAGCGAGGCAAAAATGTGGGCTAAACGAATGATTTCTTCAAAGCTTAATAATTCTTGTTGGGCTAAATAGGGATAGTTTTGATCAAACACTTCCTTAGGCATGCAATATGTACACCGAAAATTACACCGATCAGTAACGGATATGCGTAAATCTCTTAAAGGCCTCCGACGTAAATCCAAGGTCTGACCATGAGCCTTAGAAAGAGTTTCGGGCAGCAATGGCAAAGGACCCTCTCGGGCCTCTTTGCGGATGGGAATAATTCGATCAACCATGATGCATTATGACTTCAAACGCTTATCTTGTTCGTATCGAGGGAACTAGCCATTTTTGTCGATCGTTTTTTCTTGGCCGCCCGTCTCCACGAGGACCATGGGCCCTGTTGGGAGATTGGCTGGAGGTTTTGGATCCCGTTGAACTCGTGGCTCAGGGTTCTCAGACTGAATCTGATTTTGTACCTCCGCTAGTTTGTTGCTATCGGTACCAACCCAAACCATTCCAGCAGTCTGTACAACACTTTTCAGGGGCTCTTCAGCAAGCGGTGCAAAGGCTACCTTAGGTAACTCGGGAACAATAATCGGCATTGCAGGAGGAGTCTCAGCGGTTGTACCTTGAAGAATTGTCGCTGCAGTGTTTACCGAAGCACTCTCTGTTTGCATTCTTTGCTCTGATCTGGGGCCGCGAATAGATTCAGACCGGCGGGGCGTCGAACCCTCTTTGATGCTCCGAGTGAGATCGGATAGTGGCATTGAGGCAGAACGACCCCCCAAGCCCATCGGAAAGGCACTGTGAAGCTCTTGGGCAGAATTGGCATTGTGCTCAGATCGTTCATTGCGATTACGACCGCGACCGCGGCGATTCCGGCCCCGACGACGGTCTTCGTTAGCAGCCTCTGCATCACTTAAATCAGGTACAACAGTTTGAGCCTGTTGAGTGACTGCTTGATCATTTCGGTCTTGCTGCGGATTACGTTCATTTCGCTCATTACGGTTACGTCCACGACCTTCTTGACGAGGTCGATTTTGGTTTTGCTCGCCAGCGTCAATAACTTTCTCTGGGCGATCTGGATTATCGCCACGCGCAGTTCTATCTTGACGGTTGCGACCGCGATTACGGTTATTGCGATCGCCGTTACGACCGCGACCTTCTGGACGGGCGCTAGGTTTGACCTCTTCGGTTTTAGCCGGAGCGGCAGGAGAGAATATCTTTTTAAAGAACCCAAAGATTCCGCCAGAGGATACTTCACTTGTTTTAGCGGAGGCGCTCTCGCGAGCTGGTCGAGGGCTTGCCATGGGCGCCGGCTGGCTAGGGGTAATACCCTTGACGGCTGCCTCAGGACGCGCACGCACTTCGTCATTCTTACGACCAATGACAGTATCAGTCTCGAGCTCACGCGCAGATTCTTCTACCATCACATAGCTAAGCTTTTGCTCATCGAGGCGCGGATCATCATGCCGTAAGCGCTCTAACTTGTAATGAGGGGTCTCAAGATGCTTATTCGGAATCATTAAGACATGTACCTTAAAGCGGGTTTCAATCTTAATGACTTCGGCACGTTTTTCATTTAATAGGAAAGCAACAACATCTACTGGAACCTGGCAGTGGATCGCAGCTGTATTTTCCTTCATGGCCTCTTCTTGAATAATCCGTAAGACCTGAAGTGCAGAGGATTCTGTATCGCGAATATGGCCTGTGCCATTACACCGTGGGCAAGTCACATGACTCGCTTCGGATAAGGCAGGGCGTAAGCGCTGACGCGATAACTCCATTAGACCAAACTTCGAAATCTTGCCGGTTTGAACGCGAGCGCGATCATGCCGCAAAGCGTCGCGCAAGCGATTCTCAACATCACGCTGGCTCTTGGCCGATTCCATATCAATGAAGTCAATCACGATGAGACCGCCGAGGTCACGCAGACGCATTTGTCTCGCAATTTCGTCAGCAGCTTCTAGGTTGGTGCGAGTGGCAGTCTCTTCAATATCAGAACCGCGTGTTGCACGCGCTGAATTAACGTCAACAGAGACAAGTGCTTCGGTGTGATCGATAACGATTGCTCCACCCGAAGGGAGCGGGACCGTTCTAGAGTAGGCTGTTTCAATCTGATGCTCAATCTGGAAACGGGAAAACAAGGGCACGTCATCGTGATAGCGTTTAACCCTTGGCAAGTTATCAGGCATAACAACCGACATAAAGGCCTGAGCTTGCTCATAAATATCATCCGTATCGATCAGGATCTCACCAATATCTGGTTGGAAGTAGTCGCGGATTGCACGAATGACAAGGCTGGATTCCAAATAAATTAATAGGGGGGCAGAGTTTCCTTTAACGGCCTCATCAATTGCCTTCCATAACTGCATGAGATAGTTCAGGTCCCATTGCAATTCAACGGCATCTCGACCGATACCAGCGGTTCTGGCAATAATGCTCATGCCATCTGGTACTTCTAGTTGAGCCATTGCCTCACGCAATTCTTGACGATCCTCACCCTCAATGCGGCGCGATACCCCGCCACCTCTGGGATTATTTGGCATTAGTACAAGATAGCGGCCAGCCAATGAGACAAAGGAGGTTAATGCAGCACCTTTTTGACCCCGCTCTTCCTTTTCAACTTGGACAACAATTTCTTGACCCTCGCGAAGCGCATCCTTAATCGATGCGTTGCGAACATCAACACCTTCCTTAAAGTAAGTGCGAGCAACTTCTTTGAATGGCAGGAAGCCATGACGTTCCTCGCCATAGTTCACAAAGCAAGCCTCTAGGGAGGGCTCAATACGGGTAATAACACCTTTATAGATATTGCCTTTACGCTGTTCGCGTCCAGCGGATTCAATATCGATGTCGATTAATTTTTGACCATCAACAATGGCGACGCGCAACTCTTCCTGTTGCGTTGCATTAAATAACATGCGTTTCATAACACTCTCCTTCATGGGAGGCGCTTTTGTGCGACGCGAAGTGGATGACTGAGAAAGTTCTGAGAAATAAACCCCAGACATTAAGAGGTGAGAGAGTCTAAAACATTCCTCTACAGGAAATTACGATCAAACCATTAATTCCATGGTCTGAATCTCACACCAACGCTCGCCACAGAGATCTCCTTAAGATCTCAATGTAGGCGCTCGCCTAAAAAAGGTCATCTGCTTCGTGGGTCGCGGCATACATCACGCCAACCCTGCGCCTCATTAAAACGGGAGAGGGGCAACCCCGGGAGTCTATTAATGGGCGACTCCAAGCTCCGGAATTCAAATCAATCTGGTAATAAATTACCTAGATCCTTGATTATAGGTCACAAAACGAATGACAATGTGGTCTATCACATGAGGAAAACCATTAATCCTGCCCCAAAAAAGAGCGTTTCTGCCAAGGAATCTGCCAAAACTCCTGCCCTACAGGCTGTTTTTGAGACCGTTGACGCTAATTCTGCGGGCCAGCGGCTTGATAATTATTTACTTCGCTGGGCTAAGGGCGTGCCTAAAAGCCATGTTTATCGAATTATTCGCTCGGGCGAGGTTCGTATCAATAAAAAACGTGCTTTGCCTACCTCCCGCCTTGTCGAGGGTGATATTGTCCGTTTACCCCCAACCCGATTGGCTGAGCCCCCAAAAGCTGGTGCGGGGATTTCACAAACCAAGGCAACGGAGCTGGCTGCAAAAATACCGATCCTATTTGAAGATGAATACTTACTGATTATTGATAAACCATCTGGGCTTGCTGTTCATGGCGGCTCGGGCGTGAGCTTGGGGGCGATTGAGCTACTCCGGAAGGCAAGACCAGAGAGTAAGTTCTTAGAGTTGGTGCATCGTTTGGACCGTGATACTTCGGGTATATTGATCTTTGCCAAAAAACGCAGCGCCCTCGTAGAGATGCATCGACAAATCCGTGAGGGTTTGACCGATAAGCGTTATCGACTCCTAGCCCATGGTGAAATTTCTCAAGTGGCTGGTACCGCGCAACTCAAGTTTCCTCTGCTAAAGTATCTTTTAGAGAATGGAGAACGTAGAGTACGGGTTGATCCAAAAGGTCAAGCTAGTCATACAAATCTTCGGGTGACAGAGATTTTAAAAGGTGATTTGGGCGAGGTGACTCTTGCTGAAGCACAACTAAAAACGGGCCGCACTCACCAGATTCGAGTGCACTTACAAAAGATTGGCCATCCTATTTTGGGAGATGATAAATACGGTATTGATGCTGAAGATAAACGTCTTAAGGTAAAGCATTTATTCTTACACGCTCATCTCGCAGTTTTTGCACACCCCAAGACGCAGGAGAAGATGCGGGTCGAGGCCGATGTACCGAAGGCATTTAGTGAATGGTTAACGCGGTGGGAGTGTAAGACGCTACCTGCGCAAGCTTAAGAAAGAGCTGTAGTGAAATCCGAAGAGCGCCGTTACGATTTAGTTGTCTGGGATTGGGATGGAACCATTATGGATTCAACACCCACGATTGTGCATTGTATTCAACAAGCCTGCCGGGATCTTGACTTTCCAGTTCCGGACGATTCCATCGCTAGCTATGTGATTGGTTTGGGTGTACAAGACTCATTACGTCGAGTAGTTCCTACAGTGCATCCCGCCCGCTTTCCGGAGTTGGTTGAACGGTTTCGATATTACTACCTCGCTAAGGATCACGAACTGCATTTATTCGTCGGCATTCGAGAGTTGCTGGAGGACTTAAAAAATAAAGGCTTTATGTTGGGCGTCGCCACAGGCAAACCAAGGCGAGGATTGGATCGATCCCTCAATTTTCACGAACTCAAGCATCTCTTTCATGACACTCGCACTGCTGACGAATCGTTTTCCAAGCCTCACCCTGGCATGTTGCTAGACTTATCGGACAGCTTGCAAGTTCCGGTGCGTAAGATGCTAATGATCGGCGATACTACCCACGATCTTGAAATGGCCCAATCCGCAGGGGTTGATGGTATTGCAGTAAGTTATGGCGCACATCCAGCCGATACGTTGAAGGCAGCAAAATCTCTTGCCTGCCTTGATAATGTAGAGCAGTTAGTTACTTGGTTACAAAATAATTTGTATGTACAACATCCCACCCCGATTGAGATTAGTAAATAGAGTTCACTATGGATACAAAGCAAAGCCCTGAATCTGAAAAATCTAATTCCCAGTGGGAGCGGAATGCGCTTGAGTTACTCTTGCTTGAGAATTTGAAAGAGAATCGTAAGGCAAGGCGCTGGAGGGCTGCTTTAAGAATATTAAGTTTGGTTGTATTGGTAGGCTTAATTTATCAACTCTTTGATATTCAGTTGCCGGGTAGTGGTGGAAGTGGAAAACATACCGCTCTCGTGAGCATTGAGGGTGAGATTTCCCCAAACTCTGTAGCAAATGCCTTGGATATCAACTCAGCACTCACTGCAGCGTTTGAAAGCAAAGAAGCAGTTGGTGTTGTACTGCGGATCAATAGTCCTGGTGGTTCACCGGTGCAAGCCGGGATGATTAACGATGAGATTAGACGTTTGCGAACCCTGCATCCTGAGAAACCCTTTTATGTAGTCGTTGAGGATGTATGTGCATCAGGTGGCTATTACATTGCTGTTGCTGGGGACAAGATATTAGTGGATAAAGCGAGTCTCGTAGGTTCCATTGGCGTGGTCATGGGCGGTTTTGGCTTTACAGGACTCATGGAGAAAATGGGTATCTCTAGGCGCCTCATTACTGCCGGAACGGATAAGGGAATGTTAGATCCTTTCTCCAAAGAAAATCCCAAGCAAGTTGAGATGGTAAAAAAAATGCTCGAAGAGATCCATCAGCAATTTATTGCGGTGGTAAAACAAGGGCGTGGCGAGCGTTTAAAAAACGACCCTGAGATCTTTACAGGTCGCGTATGGAATGGTGAGCAGGCCTTGCAACTAGGCTTGGTGGATGGATATGGCACGGTTGATTCTGTGGCGCGCGATATTTTGAAAGCGCCAGACTTAGTTGAATACACCCTTAAAGAGAACTTTGCCGAACGGGTTGCTAAACGTTTTGGGGCGGAGACCGGCGCTGCAATCAGTAAAGCTCTAATGCGTGGCGCGGAGATGCGCTAAGCCAGCATTAAAAAGATAGCAGGACGATTTTTTAATACCGTGTTCATTGCGACTGGATTGCTAAATCGATTTTGCCATTCCCTGACTGGTGCAGTCCAAATCCATTCACTCTGAAGGCTCAAGTCGACTGCAATACATAGTTGGGTTTGTGATGAAAGTGAACCTAAGCAACTTTCTAGCATCGCTGTATTGCGATAAGGGGTCTCAATCCAGAGCTGTGTTTCATGATTTTGTTTCGAGCGTTGCTCAAGTTGTTTGATCTTTTTAGAGCGCTCGACAACATCAACCGGAAGGTAGCCATGAAAACTAAAGCATTGACCATTTAAACCGCTCGCCATTAAACCCAACAAGATCGAGCTTGGCCCAACCAAAGGTTTAACCCGTGCCCCCAACTGATGTGCCATATTAATGATCTCTGCACCAGGGTCAGCGACACCCGGAACCCCAGCCTCAGACATCAGTCCTATATCTTCACCACGCATTATTGGCTTGAGAAGTTCGTGTGGTTTAAGTCCAGCCTTATTTTTACTCTGGGGGCCTCGCCACTCATTCATTTGCATACTTTGGAGCGAGTTACTTAAAGGAGTTATTTGATTGACAGCGTTCAGTAAGGCCCTTGCGGTCTTGGCATCTTCCACAATCCAATTTTTGAGTGAGGCCATATGGCAAAGAGCATCCGGTGGAATGACCCGCGATAATTGTGTCACTCGATCTTCTTCACCGAGGGTATTGGGCACTAGATATAAACATCCTAAGACGCTTGTATTTGAAGACTTAGACATGAGGAATTACAAAACCCGCTTCGCGTAAAAGGCCAGAGAGTGCAATTAGGGGTAGACCAATCAAAGCAGTTGGATCATCACTTTCTATTTGCTCAAGAAGAATGATTCCCATTCCTTCCGACTTGGCGCTCCCTGCACAATCATAAGGTTTCTCGATGCGTAAATAATTCTCTAGGCTTTCATGAGGTAGATTACGAAAACGCACACGCGTGGGAACGCTAAGCGTTTTATGTTCTTTTCCCTTAAGAAGACATAAGGCGGTATGAAAGACGACAGTTTGCCCTTGCATCTGTTTTAGTTGAGCAAGCGCTCGCTCATGATTACCAGGTTTGCCAATGATTTGGCCATGAAGGTCTGCGCTTTGATCGGAGCCAATAATCCATGCCTCGGGGAACTGTTTGCTAAGAGCACTTGCTTTTAATTGGGCGAGTCGCCGTGTCATTGTCTCTGGTAACTCATGCTTTAGAGGGGTCTCATCAACATCGGGAGACGCAATAGTAAATGGCAAACCCAAGCGCTCTAGCAGTTGGCGACGATAAATAGAGCTAGAAGCCAGAACAAGTTGTTTGGTATTTGCCATAAGAAAATTACATTGGGGAATTCAATATTGCAATATTGTGGCTTAGTTTCAAGACTCGTTTTAGACTTCTCCTATGAGCTCTCATTCTGCTTATCCAATCGTTCAGCTTGCAATCACCCCAAAATCCCTTGGGAAGATAGACATATTAGCGCCTGTTTCATACAAAGGAGAGGGGTTTTTAAGTCTGACTGATTTTGCGAGATTGCAGCTTGAGGCCTCACACTTAGATGCCCAAGATGGCTTTTATTGTGAGCTTCGGACTCATCATCAGGATGGGGGGATGCCTGTTATGGAAATTAGCCTCAAGGGGCAAATGCAATTGGCGTGCCAGCGCTGTTTACAGCCCTTGATCTTTGAGTTTTCCCAGAAAAAACGCTTTGTTTTTGTGAAAACAGAAGAAGAGGCTGACGATTTCCCCGTGGACAATGACGCCGAAGAGGCAATGGTTGCCAGTCACAGCTTTGACCTCTTGGAGGCTATTGAGGATGAGATCTTGCTAGCTATCCCCAATGCCCCAAAACACTCCATTGAGGACTGCCAAATTAGCCAAGAGGGAGGGAGTACAGAACCCCAAAATCCCTTTAAGGTACTGAAAAGTCTCAAGAAATAGTCATTAAATCAACCCCCAATACGGGTTTTTACCTGTTTTTATGCTAAAATTAATGCTTGCTTAGGAGTTCATTATGGCCGTTCAACAAAATAAAAAATCCCCTTCGAAACGTGGCATGCACCGTGCTCATGATTTCTTGACCGCCCCTGCAATTGCGGTTGAGTCTACTACTGGTGAGGCACATTTGCGCCATCACGTTTCTCCAAATGGCTACTACCGTGGTCGTAAAGTCGTTAAAACCAAAAACGACTAATTCCATTTTGCTGGATCGAAGCGGCTCTCAGCCGCTTTTTTCTTAGACACAATCCACGTTGCAAACAAAAACAATGAGTGTCACCCTTGCAGTCGATGCTATGGGCGGAGATCTTGGTGTCACCGTAACCATTCCTGCCTGCTGTGATTTTTTGCAATCCCATCCTGATGCAATGGTAATCGTAGTTGGTGACCCTAAGTTGCTCAATGAAGCTATTAAACAATGCAATGCGGAAATGCTTAATCGCTTTCAGATTATTGGCGCCTCTGAAATTGTTTTGATGGATGACCCTATCGAAGTAGCATTGCGTCGCAAAAAAGATTCATCCATGCGGGTTGCTATTGAGCAAGTACAACAAGGTAAAGCAGATGCCGTAGTCTCCGCGGGTAATACGGGTGCTTTGATGGCAATCTCTCGCTATCTTTTAAAAACCCTTGATGGTATAGACCGCCCTGCAATTGCGACGGCAATTCCGAATGAATTGGGTAAAGGTACGACCGTATTGGATTTGGGAGCCAATGCAGATTGCGAGCCGATTCATTTGCTTCAGTTTGCGCAAATGGCGGATGTGATGTTGCGTGTGGTGAATGGTAATACCAGCCCATCGATTGGCTTGCTGAATATTGGTGAAGAGGTTATTAAAGGCAATGATGTTGTCAAACAAACAGCAGAGCTGTTACGGCAAAGTAATCTCAACTTCTATGGCAATGTAGAGGGCAATGATATTTTTAAGGGAACAACGGATATCGTGGTCTGTGATGGCTTTGTGGGTAATGTGGTTTTAAAAGCCAGCGAAGGCTTAGCAAAGATGATGAGCGGCATGATCCGTGAAGAATTTAGTCGTTCACTATTAACTAAATTAATGGGCTTGGCAGCACTCTTACCCTTGGGGAGGGTGCGTAAGCGAGTAGACCATCGCCGCTATAACGGGGCAGTTTTATTGGGATTGCGTGGTTGTGTGATCAAAAGTCATGGATCAGCGGATCGGTTTGCCTTTAAGGTTGCGCTCGACCGTGCTTATGACGCTGCAAAGAATCGGATGGTTGATAAGATTGCAGAAACCTTTAGCATGAGGTCTGTATGAGTACCGCTCGCTATGCGCGGATTGCAGGCACAGGCAGTTATTTGCCAGAGCAACGCGTTAGTAACCAAGATCTCGTTGTGCGTCTTGCAAAACAAGGTTTGGAGACCAGTGACGAGTGGATCCAGACCCGTAGCGGAATTTCAGCAAGGCATTTTGCTGCTGAGCATGAGCTGACCAGTGATCTAGCAGTTAAAGCAGCTCAAACTGCTTTGCAAGCAGCCTCTTGCGATGTGAGCGAAATTGATCTCATCATCTTGGCTACTTCTACCCCTGATCATCTGGGCGGCTTTCCGAGTACTGCGTGCGTGATTCAGGATAAATTAGGTGCTAAGCATGGTTGTGCAGCCTTTGATGTGCAAGCCGTCTGTGCGGGCTTCTCGTATGCCCTCAGTATTGCAGATGCATTTATTCGGGCAGGTGCGCATCAAAAGATATTAGTGATTGGTGCCGAAGTATTCTCACGCATTCTTGATTTTAAAGATCGCACTACGTGCGTATTATTTGGTGATGGTGCTGGGGCTGTAGTGCTTGAGGCATCAGATCAACCCGGTATCTTGGCCAGTGCTTTGCATGCGGATGGTAGTCAGCGTAATATTTTGTGTGTCCCAGGCCGAGCAACCTGCGGGGGTATTGAGGGCTCTCCGTTTTTGACCATGGACGGTCAAGCAGTCTTTAAATTAGCAGTGAAGGTTTTGGAGCAAGTGGCTAATGAGGTCTTAGAAAAAGCCGGTATGAGCGCCGATCAAATCGATTGGCTGGTTCCACATCAAGCTAATATTCGAATTATGGAGGGTACTGCCCGCAAAATGGGAATGTCGATGGATAAGGTGATAGTAACCGTTGCCGAGCATGGTAATACCTCGGCTGCATCAATTCCATTAGCCTTAGATACAGGGATTCGTTTGGGTCAAATTAAGCGTGGTCAACATGTACTGCTTGAGGGAGTTGGTGGTGGCTTTGCTTGGGGTGCAGTAATCTTGCGCTACTAATTGATTAACTCCATATAAAACTATTTCATGAGATTGCTATGACATTTGCATTTGTATTCCCAGGACAGGGTTCTCAATCGGTGGGGATGCTAAATTCCCTTGCTGCGCGCACTGAAGTGCATGCTACTTTACAAGAGGCTTCTGATGCTTTGGGCGAAAACATCAGCAAACTAATTGCTGAAGGCCCTGCCGAGGCTTTGGCATTAACCACCAACACGCAGCCTGTAATGCTAACCGCTGGAGTTGCCTGTTATCGAGCTTGGTTGGCTGCGGGCGGTCCAAAGCCCAGCGTCCTTGCTGGCCACAGTCTTGGAGAGTACTCCGCACTAGTAGCATCTGGAGTCATTAGTTTTAAAGATGCGGTACCGCTAGTGCGTTTTCGTGCTGAGGCAATGCAGTCAGCGGTACCAGTGGGCACTGGCGGCATGGCAGCCATCTTAGGTTTAGAGGATGCAAAGGTCATTGAGGTATGTGCATCTGCCAGTAAGCAATCTGGAAAGATTGTGGAAGCAGTAAATTTTAATGCTCCGGGACAAATAGTGATTGCGGGTGCATCTGAGGCTGTTGCCAAGGCATGCGAGTTGCTAAAGGCTGCGGGTGCTAAACGCGCCTTACCCTTACCAGTATCGGCCCCATTTCATTCCTCTTTATTAAAGCCGGCTTCTGAGAAATTAAAGACATACCTTGAGAATATTGAGTTTCATGTTCCTACCATTCCCGTGATTAACAATGTGGACGTGAGTATTTTGGACAATCCCGCTGCCATCAAGGATGCTTTGGTACGACAAGCTGCAAAACCAGTGCGTTGGCAAGAAACGATTCGGGCAATGTCAGCGCGTGGTGTAATCCAGGTTATTGAGTGCGGTCCTGGCAAGGTACTTGCTGGCTTAACCAAGCGTATTGATGACCAATTGCAGGGCATGGCATTGATGGATGATGCAAGTCTTATGGAAGTGATGCAAACATTAAAACCCAGATAGATTGACGAAACAAAAGAGACAACGATGAATTTAGACCTTACCAATCAAGTAGCTCTTGTAACGGGCGCCTCGCGCGGCATTGGTCAAGCAATTGCCCAAGAGCTGGCTAGTTGTGGTGCAACTGTTATTGGAACCGCAACCACAGAGGCGGGCGCACAAGCGATTGAAGCACGTTTAAAACCGCATGGTGGTTCTGCCAAAGTCTTAAATGTCACGGATGATGCAGCATGTGAAAGCATCATGGATAGTATTGTCAAAGAATTTGGTCGTATCGACATTTTGGTCAACAATGCAGGGATTACTAAAGATAATTTGGCAATGCGGATGAAGGGGGATGAGTGGTCAGATGTTATTTCCACTAACTTAAGTTCTGTATTTAAGCTTTCACAAGCGGTGATGCGTCCCATGATGAAGGCGCGTAGTGGTCGAATCATCAATATCACCTCGATCGTGGGGCATATGGGCAATGCTGGACAGGCAAATTACGCAGCTGCTAAAGCAGGTGTTGCAGGAATGACGCGAGCCTTAGCACGTGAAATCGGCAGTCGGAATATCACGGTTAATTGCGTTGCCCCGGGCTTTATTGATACGGACATGACCCGTGCCCTGAGTGAGGAGCAGCAAAATAGTCTGAAGGCAAACATTCCATTGGCTCGTTTAGGGACTCCGGAGGATGTGGCGCAGGCGGTGGCGTTTTTGGCGTCTCCCGCAGCTGCCTACATTACTGGAACAACCCTGCACGTCAATGGTGGCCTATATCTAGCTTGATTATTCCAGTAAATTGAGAGATCAGCTAACAAACTGATAAAATCCTGTAATTCGTTTTAACAAGCCCCGGAGGGAATGAATGGACAACATCGAACAACGCGTTAAGAAAATTGTGGCTGAGCAATTAGGCGTGCCAGAAGCAGACATTAAGAATGAGTCTTCTTTTGTGAACGACCTCGGCGCAGACTCTCTTGACACTGTTGAATTGGTCATGGCTTTAGAAGATGAGTTTGGTATTGAAATACCAGACGAAGAAGCCGAAAAAATCACCACTGTTCAGCTTGCGATTGATTTCGCTAAAACGAAAGCTGGACAGGGCTAATCTCACCATTTAGGTCAAGTCGTGCCCGCATTAAAACAGCCACGTCGCGTGGTGGTCACTGGCTTAGGTCTGATTTCACCAGTAGGCAATTCAGTAGCGACCGCTTGGGATAATCTCATTGCGGGCCGCACTGGCATTGCTACTATTACAAAGTTTGACCACTCTGCGCTTAGCGTTCATTTTGCAGGAGAGGTAAAAGACTTTAATGTCGAGGAGTATGTCTCGGCAAAAGAAGCGCGTCATATGGATACCTTCATCCACTATGGCATAGCGGCTGGCACTCAAGCGATTCGGGACAGTGGTATCACAATTAGCGATCAAAATGCAGAGCGTATTGGCGTAATGGTTGGCTCCGGTATTGGCGGTCTTCCGATGATTGAAGATACCAAGTCAGAGTTGCTCTCCCGAGGTCCACGCCGAATTTCACCGTTCTTCGTTCCTGGGTCAATCATTAATATGATTTCAGGGCACCTCAGTATTCTCTTTAATCTCAAGGGTCCCAATGTGGCAGCAGTCACAGCTTGCACAACTGGTTTGCACAGTATTGGCTTGGCAGCGCGCTTAATTCAATATGGTGATGCCGATGTCATGCTGGCTGGTGGTGCGGAGTCTACGATTTCGCCATTAGGAGTAGGCGGTTTTGCTGCAGCTAGAGCCCTTTCAACGCGTAATGACGACCCTGCAACTGCCTCACGCCCCTGGGATAAAGATCGTGACGGGTTTGTTCTCGGCGAGGGTGCTGGTGTGATGGTGTTGGAAGAGTATGAGCATGCGCGTGCTCGTGGCGCAAGGATTTATGCTGAATTATGTGGTTTTGGAATGAGTGGCGATGCCTATCATATGACCGCACCCAATATGGATGGACCCCGCCGTTGTATGAACAATGCCTTGCGCGATGCTGGATTAAACGCCGATCAAATTCAGTATGTCAATGCACACGGTACATCTACACCATTAGGCGACAAGAATGAAACCGAAGCGATAAAAGCGGCTTTAGGTGATCATGCCAAAAAAATAGTGGTGAACTCTACTAAGTCGATGACCGGACATCTTTTGGGGGGTGCTGGTGGCCTAGAGTCGGTATTTACCGTTCTTGCACTGCACCATCAAAAGTCACCGCCCACTATCAATATCTTTAATCAGGACCCAGAATGTGATTTGGACTACTGTGCTAATGTGGCAAGAGACCTGAAAATTGACTACGCGGTCAAAAACAATTTTGGATTTGGGGGTACTAACGGTACCTTGATATTTGGGAATACGCCCTAATATAGTCAGTATTGCAACTATTGGATTGAGTGAAGCTCAATTTCTTATGAAAAAAATTCTATTGGTAGTCTTTTCAGTATTTAGCTGGGGCCTGCTTTCCTTTGCCCCTATCACGCAGGCACAAACAACCCCAAGGGTTGCCTTGCCTGACTTTGTTGATCTAGTTGAGAAGGCAAGCCCCGCAGTTGTTAATATTCGCACCACTGAACGATTAGCCAATCAGCAGGCCCAGGGCGGCGCTCCTGGTATTCCGGATGAGCAAGCTGAGTTCTTCCGGCGTTTCTTTGGTGTGCCATTACCTGGCGCACCTGGTGGTCCCAAGGGCCAGCAAAATCGCCGTGGTCAACCTGAAGAGATTGAGCGTGGAGTGGGTTCTGGTTTTATTATTGACTCTAATGGCACCATTTTGACTAATGCTCACGTGGTTGAGGGCGCGACGACTATCTTTGTCACCCTGACAGATAAACGTGAGTTCAAGGCAAAGCTCTTGGGCGCTGATAAGCGTACCGATCTAGCAGTTTTAAAGATCGACGCAAGTGGTTTGCCAAAGTTGCCATTAGGGGACTCATCCAAAGTAAAAGTAGGTGAGTGGGTGGTAGCGATTGGCTCACCCTTTGGTTTAGAAAACACTGTTACTGCAGGTATCGTATCTGCTAAGAGTAGAGACACTGGCGATTACTTGCCTTTTATTCAGACGGACGTTGCTGTAAACCCTGGAAATTCAGGGGGGCCTCTACTAAATACTGCTGGTCAGGTCATTGGTATTAATTCACAAATCTTTAGTCGCTCTGGCGGCTATATGGGAATCTCGTTTGCAATCCCCATTGATGAAGCAATGCGAGTTGCTGACCAACTTCGTACTACTGGACGCTTGGTGCGCGGTCGAATTGGTGTAGCGATTGGTGAAATCAATAAAGAGGTTGCCGAAAGCCTGGGCTTAGGAAAACCACGCGGTGCGTTTGTACGTAATGCTGAACCTGGTGCGCCCGCTGCGCAAGGCGGCATAGAAGCGGGCGATGTGATTCTGAGCTTTAACGGTAAAGACATAAATAAGTCTACTGATTTACCTCGCATTGTTGGTGAGACCAAACCTGGGACTACTGCTACTGTCAAGGTTTGGCGCAAAGGTACAACCCGTGACTTAACGGTTGTTGTAGCAGATGCTGAGCCCGATAAGACTGTTGCTAAGAAAACAGAGGCGCCCAGCCCACAAGCGGGGACTGCGAATAAGTCCCTCGGCATTAGTGTTGCTGAGGTGTCGGATGCCAAGAGGAAAGATCTTGGTGGTAAAGGTGGGGCGGAGATTACCAATGTTGGTGAAGGTGCAGCCTCCCGAGCAGGCTTGCGCATTGGCGATATCATCGTACGGATAGGTGATACTGATATTACGGGAGTCAAGCAGTTTGAGTCGGCTGTAAAGGCAATGGATCCCAATAAAGCTGTCCCCATTTTTGTTCGACGCGGTGATGGCACGATTGTGGTTCCAATTCGACCAGCTCAAAAATAAGCGCATCGTTTTGGGTTCAAAAAGGGTGTTGAAAGACACCCTTTTTTCATGGGTGTCGGGGTAATATCCCCTGCAGATAAGGAAAATAAGCCCTTTTCCCTATCCCATTACAATAGAGGAAAGACATCTTATTGCAGCGCATCATTGTGTTGCGTTGCGACAAGGCGTTTTGTACAAACCCTATAGAACAGCCAATGGATCACATCCGCAATTTCTCCATCATCGCCCATATTGATCATGGTAAATCAACCTTGGCGGACCGAATTATTCAGTTATGCGGGGGTCTATCTGATCGAGAGATGGGTGAGCAAGTTCTTGATTCCATGGACATCGAACGAGAACGTGGAATTACAATCAAAGCCCAAACTGCAGCCCTATCTTACAAAGCCAAAGATGGCAAGACCTACAACCTCAACCTAATTGATACCCCTGGGCACGTTGACTT
This sequence comes from Polynucleobacter sp., assembly GCA_036746715.1. GTDB lineage: Bacteria > Pseudomonadota > Gammaproteobacteria > Burkholderiales > Burkholderiaceae > Polynucleobacter. The sequence goes on from DAIODQ010000001.1 coordinate 101,685, forward strand.
TTCCTACGAGGTTAGCCGTTCCCTGTCTGCATGCGAGGGAGCTCTCTTGGTGGTAGACGCAAGTCAGGGCGTAGAGGCCCAAACGGTCGCCAATTGCTATACCGCTACTGAACTTGGTGTTGAAGTTATTCCGATTCTGAATAAGATTGATCTGCCATCCGCAGACCCAGAGTCGGCCAAGAAAGAAATTGAGGATGTCATTGGCATTGATGCAAGCGATGCGGTAACGTGCTCAGCAAAAACTGGTTTGGGAGTTGCAGATGTTTTAGAAGAAATGATTCGGCGTGTACCGCCTCCAAAAGGAGATATTACTAAACCATTACAAGCTTTAATTATTGATTCTTGGTTTGATAATTATGTGGGTGTAGTGATGTTGGTGCGAGTAATCAATGGCACTCTCAAGCCAAAGGATAAGATTTTTTTAATGGCAACTGGCTCTACGCATTTAGTCGAGCAATTGGGTGTTTTTACACCAAAGTCCTTAACGCGCAGTGAGCTATCCGCTGGCCAGGTGGGCTTTATTATTTCTGGAATCAAAGAGCTAAAGGCTGCAAAAGTAGGTGATACCGTCACTCATGCCGCTGGCCAACAAGGCAAGACTCCCGCCGCAGAGCCACTCCCTGGTTTCAAAGAAGTAAAGCCTCAGGTGTTTGCAGGGCTTTATCCTGTCGAGGCGAATCAATATGACGCTCTGCGCGAATCTCTCGAGAAGCTCAAACTGAATGACGCTTCATTGCAATACGACCCTGAAGTCTCTCAAGCCTTAGGGTTTGGATTTCGGTGCGGATTTTTGGGCCTTCTGCATATGGAGATTGTGCAAGAGCGCCTAGAGCGTCAGTTTGACATGAGTTTAATTACTACCGCACCAACCGTGGTGTACGAAGTCTTGCAGCGCGATGGCACAACAATCGTGGTTGATAACCCATCTAAGATGCCCGATCCTAGCAAGATAGAAACGATTCTTGAGCCAATAGTGACCGTTAATCTTTATATGCCACAAGAGTATGTTGGCTCGGTGATAACTTTGTGTACCGGTAAGCGTGGGGTTCAAACCAACATGACCTATTTGGGCCGTCAAGTACAACTCACCTACGAGTTACCAATGGCAGAAATTGTGTTGGATTTCTTTGATCGCCTGAAATCAGTCTCCCGTGGTTATGCATCAATGGATTATGAGTTTAAAGAATATCGTTCAGCTGATGTGGTGAAAGTCGATATTTTGATTAATGGCGATCGCGTAGATGCTCTATCAATCATCGTTCATCGCAGTAATAGTCAACATCGAGGTCGTGAAGTAGTGGCAAAAATGCGCGGTATTATTCCACGGCAAATGTTTGATGTAGCTATTCAGGCGGCAATTGGAAGCAATATTATTGCCCGTGAGAATGTCAAAGCATTACGTAAAAATGTTTTGGCTAAATGCTACGGTGGGGATATATCGCGTAAACGTAAATTATTAGAAAAACAAAAAGAAGGTAAGAAACGCATGAAACAAGTCGGGAATGTGGAAATCCCACAAGAAGCCTTCTTAGCCATTTTGCAGGTAGAGGAAAAATGAACTTCGCTCTGATTTTATTTATCTTGGTACTTATTACCGGTATTGCTTGGGTGGCTGACAAACTTTACTTTGCTCCCCAACGCAAAGCTGCAGGAATTGAACGTATGCCACTATGGCTTGAGTACTCAGCTAGTTTCTTCCCCGTGATTGTGGCTGTATTTATTCTGCGTTCATTTTTAATTGAGCCCTTTAAGATCCCTTCGGGGTCGATGATTCCCACTCTTCATATTGGGGATTTTATTGTGGTCAATAAATATACCTACGGAATCCGTCTACCAGTGATTAATAAAAAAGTACTCGATATTGGTACGCCAAAACGGGGCGATGTGGTGGTCTTTCGTTATCCCAAAGACGAGTCTGTTGATTACATCAAACGGGTGATGGCAATCCCAGGGGATGAGATCGTCTATCAGAATAAAAAAGTATCCATTAATGGCAAACCACTTTTGTACGTAGGTGGCACTCCTTATCTGGATCCAGAGAGCATGCGTTATGCTAGTTTTTATAAGGAAAGCTTTCCTGCGGATCTGGGTGGTAATCAACACGAGATCTTGAATGATCCCGATCGCAGTACCATCTATCAGCCCGACCGTTTTCCGGGTGCAGAGTTTTGTCAATACACAGGTACTTCGATGAGCTGTAAGGTACCCCCAGGGCATTATTTTGTGATGGGGGATAACCGCGATAACAGCCTAGATTCTCGGTTTTGGGGATTTGTGCCTGACCAAAATTTAGTGGGTCGCGCTTTCTTTATTTGGCTCAATATGAGTTCCTTAAGCCGTATAGGAAGCTTTCAGTAGACATGAACGCTCGCGCCACTCTCGATCTGAGTCCACTTCAGGAGCGCCTAGGCTATCAGTTCAAGAAGACCGAGCTATTAAATCAAGCATTAACGCATCGAAGCCATAGTAAAAAAAATAATGAGCGCCTTGAGTTTTTGGGAGACTCCGTATTGAACTGTGCGGTTGCTGAAATTTTGTATGAACGTTATTCAGATTTAGATGAGGGCGATTTATCAAGGGTGCGCGCTAATTTAGTGAAGCAGCAAGCCCTCTATGAAATTGCTCAAGGATTATTGTTATCTGATTATCTTAAGCTCGGTGAAGGGGAGCTAAAAAGCGGGGGCTTTCGTAGACCATCTATATTGGCAGATACCTTAGAGGCGATTACAGGGGCTATTTTTATTGACGGTGGTTTTGATGCTGCTAAAGCAAGTTTACGTAAGCTGTATTCCAGTATTTTGCAAAATGTCGATCCTAAAACATTGGGTAAGGACGATAAAACATTGTTGCAAGAATATTTACAGGGATTTCAGTTGCCATTGCCAGCGTATAACGTCGTTGGCACTACAGGAGCTGCTCATAATCAACAATTTGAAGTGGAATGCGTTATTCCAAATTTGAAGGTGAGCGTCAAAGGTGAAGGTGCATCACGGCGAGCTGCTGAACAGGTCGCTGCAAAATTAGCTCTGTCTGCCGTTCAAAAGGCACTCCCGCAAGAAAGCCGTAAGCCAAAGAAGACCCGTGCTGCTAAGAAAAAAGCTGCAAAAGCAGATATTGTTAAGGGTCAGTTGCCCCTAAAGCTAAAGGATTAGCGATGTTTAAATGCGGCACGATCGCATTAGTTGGAAGACCCAATATGGGCAAATCAACTTTATTAAATGCCTTGGTTGGGCAAAAAATTAGCATTACCTCACGCAAAGCACAGACCACCCGATATCGCATTGCTGGTGTGCAGACACGCGACAGTGCGCAATTTATATTCATTGATACGCCCGGGTTTCAGACGCGGGTGATGAATACCTTAAATCAAACATTGAATCGCACTGTCACAAGCACCTTGAACGATGTCGATGTCATCTGTTTTATTGTGGAGGCAGGGTATTGGGGTGCGGATGATGCAAAAGTATTACGTTTGTTGCCATCGGATAAGCCAGTTTTATTGATTGCTAACAAATTAGATTTATTTGCATCGCGCTTTGAGATCCCACAAGATCGTGATACCGCCTTATTTGAGTTCATGGGGAAGATGGGCCAAACTTGGGGAGAGATCGCCTCTCAAACTAAAGGTTTTGAGTCCGAAAGTATTTCGTCACCTCTAGGTGAGTTTGCTGAGATCATCCCGATGAGCGGCAAGAACAAAGATGATATTGGACGCTTGCTCGATATTATCGAAGAGCATTTGTCAGAGGGTGAGGCTGTATATGATGCTGAAACCTTAACCGATCGCAGCGAGCGCTTTATGGCTGCCGAGATTTTGCGTGAGAAGGTATTTCGGTATACCGGCGATGAATTACCCTATGCAAGCTCGGTAGTAATCGATCAATTTAAGTTAGACGGTAAGATGCGACGAATAGCCGCGACTATTTTGGTAGATCGCGATAGTCACAAAGCAATGATCATCGGTCAAAAAGGCGAGCGATTAAAAAAGATTTCAACTGAAGCCCGCTTGGATATGGAAAAACTGTTTGATGGCAAAGTGTTTTTGGAGACATGGGTTAAGGTCAAGCGAGGCTGGGCGGATGATTTGGCAGAGCTACGGGCGCAAGGTCTGGAATAAATGGCTGGAACACGCGTCTTGGATGAGCCTGGGTTTGTGCTCCATAGCATTCCCTACAAGGAAACTAGCCTCATTCTGGATGTATTTACCCGTTCTCATGGGCGGCTTGCCTTAATTGCAAAAGGAGCTAAGCGGCCCCATTCTAGTCTGCGCCCTGTATTGCAGCGCTTTCAGCCATTACTTATTTCGTGGAGTGGTAAGTCAGAGTTACGCACCTTAACGAAATCCGAATGGGTTGGAGGCTCGCCCGCATTAGTCGGTGATGCACTGTTGTGCGGGTTTTACCTCAATGAGCTTTTAGTGAAGTTCTTAGCGCGAGAAGATGCCTATGAGGCGCTCTATGATCAGTATGCAAGTACCGTATATGCCTTGTCCCAAATTATCGATTCCGGTGCAGATATTGAACAAACCCTAAGACCTTTTGAGTTAGCTTTATTACGCGAGACAGGCTACGCCGCCGCCCTTGATCATTGTGTTGAAACCCAAACGAAACCCATTGCAACAGAGCGCTATGTGTACCAACCCGAGAAAGGTATACGCCCCTTGCAAAGCGATGACCCTGGACATTGGCCTGTCCTGACAGGATTGGCTTTGGAGGCAATGGCAAATGGGGATTTCTCAGACGCAGAAACCTTGACACAAAGTAAGCAGCTGATGCGTTTCTTGTTAGGAATACACCTGCAGGATCAAGTATTAACCACAAGACAAATATTGATTGATCTAAAAAAAATCTAAGTTGGGTTTCTTACCTTTAGAATTAGATATGCCTTCTCTTGAACTCGGTATCAATATTGATCACGTTGCCACCTTGCGTAATGCGCGTGGTACTTCATATCCCGATCCTATATTGGCCGCACGTCTTGCCGAAGAGGCTGGGGCCGATCTCATCACCCTGCATTTACGGGAGGACCGTCGACATATTAAGGACGCTGATCTATTTGCCTTACGTCCACTAATCAAAACGCGCATGAACTTGGAGTGTGCTATCACCCCAGAAATGTTAGAAATCGCAGTCAAGGTTGGACCTCACGATGTTTGTTTGGTCCCCGAAAAGCGAACTGAGATAACTACAGAGGGCGGGTTACATGTTATCGGTCATGCTACAGAAGTTAAATTTGCCATTACTCAATTGACAGAGGCTGGTATTAGAGTGTCATTATTTATTGATCCTGATGACGAACAAATCAATGCAGCCAAAGAAGTAGGTGCACAAGTTATCGAACTGCATACTGGGGCCTATGCAGATGCTAATCAGTCTACGCAGACCCAAGAATTAAAACGAATTCAAGAGGCAGCTCGTTATGCAAAGTCATTGGGATTACGTATCAATGCTGGTCATGGTCTAAATGAGGAGAACGTGAAAGCTATTGCTCAAGTACCAGAGATTAGTGAACTCAACATTGGACATTCTATCGTTGCTCAGGCCATTTTTAAGGGATGGACCAAGGCTATCCAAGATATGCGCCATTTGATGAATGAGGCGCGTGCACAATGATCGTCGGAATAGGCGCAGATTTGTTGCAATTAAAACGGCTAGAGGCAGCATACGACCGAACAAAAGGCCGTTTGGCAAAACGAGTACTCGGGGACGAAGAACTCATTGTCTTTGAGCAAAGGCTAAAACGTAATCACAAACGTGGCATTGCCTATTTAGCCACTCGTTTTGCGGCCAAAGAAGCTTTTTCTAAGGCGATTGGCTTGGGAATGCATACACCCATGACCTGGAGGTCCCTACAGACTCTCAATGAGCCTAACGGTAAACCGTATACCAAGTACTCGGGAGCATTGGCAGACTTTATGAGTGAGAAGCAATGGCACGCTCAGGTAACCGTGACCGATGAGCAAGATATGGTGATGGCTTTTGTGGTGGTCAGTTATGGGACCCCCATAGTTGGTACATTTGATCCAAGTAACTACATGGGATGATTATTAAGTATGCGAAGTAATGAGAAAGACAATCAAAATCCAGGCCCCGTTATTTTAGATGTTGAAGGCTTAGAGCTAAATCAGCGCGACCAAGAACGAATCTCTCACCCCTTGACTGGTGGTGTCATTCTATTTGGACGGAACTTTACATCCCGCTCTCAGCTAATAAAGTTAACCAATCAAATTATGGCAGTTCGTAAAGATGTCTTAATTTGTATTGATCATGAGGGTGGTCGAGTCCAGCGGTGCAAGACGGATGGCTTTACCCATTTACCCGCAATGCGAGCTTTTGGAGAGCTATGGTCTTCAGGCGAATCGAGTATAGAGGCTGCGATTGAGGCAATGCAAGCAGCTACCGCCTGCGGTTATATCTTGGCAAGTGAACTAAGGTCGTGTGGAGTTGATTTCAGCTTTACTCCAGTGCTTGATCTCGATTATGGGAATAGTGGTGTCATTGGAGATCGTGCATTTCATTCATTACCAGAAGTAGTATTTTCTCTAGCAAAAAGTCTGAATGAAGGCTTGCGATTAGGCGATATGGCAAATTGTGGAAAACATTTTCCAGGCCACGGCTGGGCCAAGGCCGATTCCCACGTTGATATTCCTATTGATGATCGCCCCTTGAAACGGATTGCTCGTGATGATATGAAGCCCTATGAGTGGTTAGACCTTAGTCTTGCCTCTGTAATGCCTGCCCACGTTATTTATCCAAAGGTTGATCGGCTACCGGCAGGATTTTCAAAGATCTGGTTACAGGATATTTTGCGTACAAAGCTAAAATTTGAGGGAGTCATTTTTAGTGATGACCTTTCGATGGAGGGGGCAAGTGTTGTAGGGGACGTTGTACAAGGCGCACACTTAGCACTTGAGGCAGGCTGTGATGCAGTACTCATTTGCAATCGACCAGACCTTGCTGACCAATTACTTAGCAAGCTCAAGGTATCGAAGTCAAAGCTTGCAGAATCTGCAAGACGCCTCAATAGACTATTTCCAAAAACAACAACTCAGTCTTGGGATGATCTGCAGAAAGAGCCTGAGTACAGGCATGCACAACATATCCTCAAGAAATTTGACCTGATCAATTAAAGGGTATACTAATAACCTAACATGATAGGTTAAAATGCTATGTGCCTTCGATCTATTATCAAAAACTGCGTATTGCAATCTATACTAATGACCTCCCTCCACCACATGCCCATGTTTTAGGACCGGATTGGGAGATAAAAATTCATTTAACAAATCCCCCCCTCTCTTTTATCCATCATGGGGAATCCTAAGAAATATGAGGTACGTAAATCTTTACTGGGTGTTAGTCTTAATATAGATATCCTGAAAAATTTTTGGTTTCAATATCATGCCGCTTAAAACAAAAAAAATTACGAAATCTAAGTGGATAGATGAGGCTCTTACAAAAGTTAATAGGGCAAAAAAACGAGGAAAGTTAGAAAGGGCAACGAAGTTATATGCAGTAAGAGCCTCTTACGATCCAAAAAAACGTCAGCTTGTTATTGTTTTGGCCAATGGATCTTCTTTTTCATTTCCACCTAAACTGGCTGAGGGATTGGCACGAAAGTCTTCGGAGTCTTTGTCGGTCATAGAAATAAGTCCTATGGGAATGGGACTTCACTGGCCTAAGTTAAATGTGGATTTAACCATAGAAGGTTTACTATCGGGAGTTTTTGGAAGTGATCAATGGATGTTGAAACAACATTTATCCAAAGCAGGAAAAGTAAAGAGTCCTGCTAAGGTAATCAGCTCAAGAGAAAATGGTACTAAAGGTGGGAGACCTAAGAAAAAAATACATCATCAAATCCATCTATAAAATCCCTTTACAAGAGAGTTTTTTAGAATTAGGAATATGGCTTAATTAGCACGACTCCGGTATTCGCCAGTGCGAGTATCGATTTCAATCTTGTCGCCAGTGCTACAGAACAATGGCACTTGGATTTCAAAGCCAGTTGAAATCTTTGCATTCTTGAGTACTTTTCCAGAGCTGGTATCACCTTTGACTGCTGGCTCTGTATAGCTAATTTCACGGACTACAGAGGTCGGTAGTTCAACGGAGATGGCTCTGCCATCATAGAACACTACTTCTACGGCCATACCCTCTTCAAGGTAATTGAGCGAGTCACCCATATTATCTTTTTCAACCTCATACTGGTTGTACTCAGTATCCATGAATGTAAACATCGGATCAGCAAAATAAGAATAGGTGCACTCTTTCTTATCTAGGATCACGATATCGAACTTATCATCTGCTTTATAGATACCTTCATTCGGTGCGGCAGTCAGTAAATTTTTGTATTTCATTTTGACCACAGCCGAGTTACGACCAGAGCGGCTGTATTCGTGTTTTTGGACGACCATGGGTTCACCGTTGATCATGACAACGTTGCCGACGCGGATTTCTTGAGCGATTTTCATAAGAGTTCCTAATATCTTTTATATTGGCTTGGCTCATGAAGCCAAATTAATCAAACCTAAGATTTTAACCTTTTGTGGCTTTAGCTGACAAACCGGAGGAGGCGGGTCGCCAGACCGCCGTCAGCCTGGCTCTCTAGAAGCTGCGAGCGCCATGCTCTGGCATGCTGATTCCAGTGGGGGAGGGCTTTCCACCATAGATCGATGTCAGACCATGCCATGGCTTCAGTAACTGAATTGCTTAAGTCTGGGGGTGCTTCTTTGAGATAGAGGTCTAGAAATGCACTCAATTTAACCAAGTGCGCACCATCGTCCTGAGGATAAATGTTCCAAATAAAAGGTCTGCCCGCTAGTTGGGCTCGTACAAAAGAGTCTTCCCCGCGGACAATACTGAAGTCGCATTGGGCTAGAAGATAGTCAAAATCATCTTGTGGGATGAAGGGTAGTGAGATTAGTTTTAAGTTGGACCATGCTTGCTTTTGCAGGTTTAGTAGTTCAGCGTTACCAAAAGCCATGAATATATCAACGGGGATATTCAATTGATTAAGCTGTGTGAGCCATTGCTTGATGGGTGCCCCTGGATAAGAAAAGATACTGATCTTCTTTGCTCCTTCGCGAGATTGGTCCCAAATCGATGAAAGACTTTTGGGACACATATCTTGTCTGATTGGGGGAATGGGATCCAATAACAGCCCACCCGTATTCTGTTGAAACCCAGGAAAAAAGAAGTATTTTTGGAGCCCATTGTTTTGAGGAGATGGTCTCCCATGAAAATCGACAACCCAAGGTTCGGCACTTAAGTACTCTAAATGGATTAGGATAGATTTGTGTGGAGCAAGGATTAAATGACTGAGGTAGCGCTCTGGCAAGTTGCAGGAAAATGCCTGAATCACAACATCAGGAGTATTTAACCCATGCCTTGCATTTGTATAGCTAGCTTCCCAGGGCAAAACCTCAATGCCTTGGATATCACCACTACCCATCATGAATAGTTTGAGGGTATGAAGATCATCGCAAAATAGGCGTATATTTTGATGGTGTTGAACAGCCAAAGACCTGGCTAGACGCCAGCAAATACCAGCATCCCCATAGTTATCAACGATTTGGCAGAAAATATCCCAACGCATGACAAATTTGTTCCCAGAAACCCTTCATAAAGATCTAAAACGCATTCCTGGCCTCCCAGGTGTTTATCGTTTCTTTGATGAGGCTGGACACATCTTGTATGTCGGCAAAGCCAAAGATCTTAAGAAACGCGTATCAAGCTATTTTCAGCGCACCCAGCTATCACCCCGAATTGAGCGGATGGTTAAACGGATTATTCGTTATGAAATCACGGTGACGCGCACAGAAACAGAGGCTTTGATTCTGGAGAATAACTTAATTAAAGAACATAGCCCACCATTCAATATTTTATTCCGGGATGATAAGTCCTATCCCTATCTAATGTTAAGTGGCCATGATTATCCTCGCCTCGCTTCCTATCGCGGTAAGGTTGACCGGCGCAATCGGTATTTTGGACCATTTCCTAACTCGTGGGCGGTGCGCAATAGTGTACAAATCTTGCAAAAAGTATTTCGTTTACGTACCTGTGAGGACTCTGTTTTTAAGAATCGTAGTCGGCCATGTTTGTTACATCAAATACATCGCTGTAGTGCACCCTGTGTTGGAATGTTGAGCAAAGACCAATACTTCCAAGATGTACAACAGGCATTGCGGTTTCTGGAAGGCGATCATCGAGCGGTGTTAGCTGATCTTGAAGTGGAAATGGAAGAGCATAGTGTTGCCATGGAGTTTGAGATGGCAGCCATTATTCGGGATCGGATTGCCGATCTATCGAGTGTATTGCAACAGCAAGCAATGGATGTTGTTGCCGATGGTGAGGGTGATGTGGATATTTTGGCTGCCGAGGTCATGGACGGGAATATTTGTGTAAATCTAGCCATGGTTCGGGGTGGGCGACATTTAGGAGATCGTGCTTATTTTCCAAAAGGGATCAAGGCCAGCCCAGACGCTCCCTATCATCCCAGTGAAATTCTAGAGACATTTATTCAGCAGCATTATCTCGATATAGATACCAATGCAGAGCCAAGCACATTGCTCCCCTCTGTGCTCATTACAAATGTAGCCTTAAAGGGTGACTCAATCGATGTTTTATTGCAAAGCTTGACCGAGCACTCATCGCGTAAGGTCCAGTTACTGCATCAACCCCAGGGACAAGGCAAGCACTGGCTTTCAATGGCTGAAGGAAATGCCAAGATTGCTTTACTTAGGCGCATCTCAGAAACCGGTGGTCAATTAGCTAGGGTAAGAGCCCTTGTGGATGTGTTAAATCTCGATCTCGAACATTTAGACCAACTTCGTATTGAATGTTTTGATATCAGCCATACCTCCGGTGAGGCAACTCAAGCGTCATGCGTGGTCTTTGCAAAAAATGAGATGCAATCAAGCGAATATCGACGCTTTAACATTAACGGAATTACTGGTGGAGATGACTATGCCGCTATGCGACAAGTATTAACAAGACGCTATTCGAATTACCAAGAAATCCCTCCAGAAAAGTTATCCCATCTCGTCTTAATTGATGGTGGTAAGGGTCAGGTTGAGATAGCCAGACAAGTCTTTAGTGAGCTTGGTATCGATATTGGATTAATTGTGGGGGTTGCTAAGGGGGAAGATCGAAAGGTTGGTTTAGAAACCCTTATTTTTGCGGATGGCAGAGAGTCCTTGATCTTGGGCCAGGATAGTCAGGCATTAATGCTCATTGCACATATTCGGGATGAGGCCCACCGTTTTGCAATTACCGGAATGCGCGCCAGGAGAGCGAAGACCCGAACAGTTTCACGCCTAGAGGAAATTGAAGGAATTGGTGCCAAGCGAAGGCAGAAGTTACTAGCTCGCTTTGGAGGAATTAAAGGGGTGGCAAATGCCAGCATAGAAGAGTTGTTAAGCGTTGAGGGCATCTCAAGCACCTTGGCCGAACAAATCTATCGCCAACTTCATTAAAAGGCATTCTGAATCGTTTATTCTCCAAATATGCCATTTAATTTACCAATCGCATTAACCTGGCTGCGCGTTGCCGCCATTCCATTATTGGTAGGCATTTTTTACTTGCCCGGTAATTGGCTGAGTATTGAAGAAAAAAATATATTTGCAACTGCTTTATTTATCTTTGCTGCAATTACTGATTGGCTGGATGGATTTTTAGCAAGGCGAATGCAACAAGAGTCTGCCTTTGGAGAGTTCCTAGATCCAGTTGCCGATAAATTAATTGTGGCGGCTGCTTTATTGGTTCTTCTTAATATGGATCGTGTTCAAGTTTGGGTTGCTTTGGTAATTATTGGACGAGAGATCACCATTTCTGCGTTAAGGGAGTGGATGGCACAAGTTGGTGCTTCACGAAGTGTGGCAGTTCATTTGGTGGGGAAGCTGAAGACTACCGCGCAATTAATTGCGATCCCATTCCTACTATTTAATGGACAGCTCTTGGGGATCCATAGCGCCCTTCTTGGAACTTGGCTTATTTGGGTTGCGGCCTTCTTAACCTTGTGGTCCATGTTTTACTACCTCCAGAAGGCTTTACCTCAGCTCACAAATAGGCCTTAGCCAACCTATATTTCGGTCATTAAAGCCCAAAAGCCGAATCTTTGCTAAACTGTCGAACCTGTAATGCGGGAATAGCTCAGTTGGTAGAGCGCAACCTTGCCAAGGTTGAGGTCGCGAGTTCGAGCCTCGTTTCCCGCTCCATTAATGAATGGGAAGCCCCAAAAGCTTCCCATTTTGTTTAGGATAAAGTTTGGTTTGCACAAAACCAGCCAGGGCGCGTTGGCCGAGTGGTTAGGCAGGAGCCTGCAAAGCTTCGTACGGGGGTTCGATTCCCTCACGCGCCTCCAAAATCATCCTTGACGAATTAGTTTGCTGCCCTAAAATCAGTCCTATTGGGATTTAGTACACTAGAGCCCTGGAGCCTAATATGAACCACTCATTTTTTGACAAAACCAAATGCGTAGCATTACTAGCCGCTTTGTTCTTAGGAGCCTGTGCGACGGGTGACAGCCCTACTGGTTCTCAAGACGAAATCAATCAGATTCAATCGCAACTCCTTGGTGACATGCCTTTGCCAACAGGTGCAAAAATCATGGGCTCTGATTCTTTAATTATTGGTCGGGGAGATGGCTGGGTTGGTCGTGTCAATATCAGTGCCCTGCAAGGCGCTACCGATGTATATGCATTCTTTCAGTCGGAGTATCCCAAAGCAGGCTGGACAACTGTGACTGCAACTAAAGCAAAAACAAGTTTCTTGGTATTTACTAAGGGTGATCGTACCTGCGCTGTTGAAATTAACGAGGGCTCGTTAGCTGGTCCCAAATCGATCATTACGATCACATCCTCACCGAAGAACGCTAACGTGATTGCGCCGACGCGTAAGCCCTAGTTAAGAAAAGGATTTAGATACCGTTGGCACGGATCAAGCCAACGGCCTGTCCCTCAAGAGTAAAGTCAGCCTCAGCCGTAACAATAATGTTTTTGAACTCAGGATTTTCAGCTTGTAGTTCAATGTAACTCCCACTTGAATCTTTCTTGCGCTGTAAGCGCTTGACGGTTACCTCATCATCAATTCGGGCAACGACGATATCGCCGTTACGCGCTTCAGATGTTTTCTTTACGGCAAGATAGTCACCATCCAGAATACCGGCATCACGCATGCTCATTCCCTTGACGCGTAATAAGTAATCTGCACCTTTGCTAAAGAGGCTAGGATCAACCGGTATTTGTCTTTCAACATGTTCGATAGCAGTCATGGGTGAGCCTGCGGCCACGCGACCGATTAAAGGAAGTGTTAATTGTTGCAAACCACCAGAGGGCAGATTGAGCTGTCTAAAGTTGCCTGAGTGCGAATGATTATTGGAGCGCGTGAGACGAATACCGCGTGATGTGCCCGGACTTAATTCGATATAGCCCTTTTTAGCAAGGGCGCGGAGATGCTCCTCGGCTGCATTGGCAGAGGCAAAACCTAAGCGGTTTGCAATTTCAGCTCGAGTAGGGGGTAGGCCACTCTCCTCGATTGCCATCGAAATAAGACCCAAAATCTCCTCTTGCCGAGCAGTTAGCTTGGGTAAGGAAGTGTTCAATAGATCAGTAACTGTGTTTATATTCATACTGGGATTGTATACAGTAAAAATTAGCATTTCAAGAACTTTTGTAAGGCTTGATAATGCAAATATGACTGATTTACCAAATAAACCTATGATTTTGCTCATTGGCATGGGTGGCACAATCGCTGGCCTCCAGGTGAATGGGGATGGGCAACGCTACCTAGCTGGCCAAGTACCGATCGAGACCCTATCTAAGCAGATTAAAAGCAAATTATCTATAAAAAACAATCAGTTATCAAATATTGATAGCTGCGATATGACCGAGGCTTTGTTAAGTCAATTGGGTCAAGAAATCATTGAAGCACTCCATGATCCACATATTGTCGGGGTGGTGGTTACCCATGGCACAGATACCATGGAGGAAACAGCACTTTTTCTAGAGCTTGTTTGTGGACATTTAGCCAAGACTGCGGGTAAAAAAGTGGTGATCACGGGTGCCATGTTGCCGGCGGACCACCCTAAAGCGGACGGCCCAGAAAATCTCAATCGGGCAGTTGCTTTAGTCGAAGACGAAGGAGTCCCAAGCGGGGTCTTTGGGGTGATGGGTGAAAAGGTCTTTCTCGCCAGAAATATGTCTAAGCGCCATACCTCGTCCATAGATACTTTTGTTAATAGCGAAGCACTTCATTTAGATCAAGGCAGACAGCCCAAAGATAGTACAAAAGTTAGCGAAGACTTACCTATACCATCAATAGATAATTGGCCTAGAGTTGAAATTGTGACCAATCACATTGGTGCTAAGGGCGACCAGATTGCGGTCTATAAAAAGCTGGGTGTGCAGGGCATCGTTCTCGCAGGAACAGGCGGGGGAACGGTGCACCATGACCTTAACGCTGGGCTGGAAGCTTTCATGAAGGATGGGGGTGCGCTGGTCCGTTCTTCCCGAGTCGGTTTGGGAAAAATTCCGAGTCAACTCAGCAATGGGCGCCTTAGCGCATCTATGGGGGCGGGTGATTTGAACCCGCCGAAGGCACGTATTGCTCTGCAGTTGGCCCTATTCGCCAGTCAGGACGCAAAAGCTAATGCATTGAGTTGGCAAGATATTTTTGCTAGAATAGTGGGCTAACCTAATTTTAGGTCAGGCTTTTTACAACTTGTTCCACCCTTGCTGCACTGGTGCTAGTTTCTTGACAGCGGAAATTAGCAAGACGCCTAGGCAGTTTTATCCATAAGGAGTGATTAATGCGTCATTATGAAATCGTTTTTATTGTCCATCCGGACCAAAGCGAGCAAGTACCTGCGATGATCGATCGCTATAAATCGATTCTTACTACCCATGGCGGTAAGGTACATCGCATCGAAGATTGGGGCCGTCGTCAAATGGCTTACATGATCGACAAACTTGCTAAAGCCCATTATGTTTGCATGAATATCGAGTGCGACCAGAAAACGCTGGAAGAGCTTGAGCATGCATTTAAGTTTAATGATGCCGTTTTGCGCCACTTGATTGTGAAAGTGAAGAAAGCTGAAGTTGAGCCTTCCATCATGATGAAAGAAGTTCAGCGCGAAGAGGCTCGTAAGGTTGCTCAGGCAGATGCACCTGCAGCTGCATACTAACGGAGATAGGGGCTTAAATCGGCAAGTAGTGGTCTGATTGTGAAGCGCAGTTCAAACCTTCTCATCCTGACGGCTTCCTTAATTACCAAAGACGCCATTCGATATACACCAGTTGGTTTGCCAGTGATTCATTGTCAGTTACATCATGATGGTGAAGCATACGAAGCAAATCAGATGCGCCAAATTGAGATGAGTGTCGAAGCAATTGCAATAGGTGAGATCTCTAAAGACCTAGAGCAAATGGAATTAGGAACACGTGCAATGTTTGAAGGGTTCTTGACTCAGAAGACCTTACGAAATGAGCGCCTTATTTTTCATATAACAAAGATTGAATGAATTGCTAAATAGGAAATATTATGGCTTTTGGAAAACCAAATAAAAAGACAGACTTCAAAAAGAAGCCTGCACAAAACCCGCTATTTAAACGTAAGCGTTATTGCCGCTTTACGGTTGGTGGTGTAGAACAAATTGATTACAAAGATGTCGAGACCTTAAAGGATTTTGTTGGTGAAAACGCCAAGATTACCCCAGCCCGTTTAACTGGCACTAAGGCCTTGTATCAGCGCCAGCTCGATACAGCGATTAAGCGTGCCCGCTACTTAGCGCTGCTGCCGTTCTCTGATCAACATAAGAAGTAATTAGGAGCCCACTATGCAAGTTATTCTGCTTGAAAAATTAACCAATTTGGGCAATCTAGGCGATGTTGTACGCGTCAAGGATGGTTTTGCTCGTAACTTTTTGATCCCCCAGCGTAAGGCTCGTCGTGCAACAGAAGCTGCGATTGCTGATTTTGCTGCTCGTCGTGCTGAGCTTGAGAAATTGGCTGCAGAGAAGTTAGCAGCCGCTCAAGCAGTTGGTGATAAGTTAAAAGGTCTTGTTCTTGAGATCAACCAAAAGGCTGGAGTTGATGGCCGCTTGTTTGGTTCTGTCACCAACCACGATATTGCTGAAAGTTTGGCAGCCAAAGGTTTCCAAATTGAGAAAGCATCTGTACGGATGCCAACGGGCCCTTTGAAGTTAGTGGGTGATCATCCTGTTGCGATTGCTGTGCATACTGATGTAGTTGTCGATATTAATATTCGTGTGATTGGTGAGCAGGCCTAGTTGACTTCGGTAAACTAGTCGCATGGCCGAATCCCGCAACCGTACTGTTTCAATGACCCCAGGAATGTCTGGGGCAGGGGACGCGGTTGTACAGGCACTGAAGGTGCCACCTCATTCCGTCGAGGCTGAGCAATCAGTTCTCGGCGGTTTGCTTTTGGACAACACCGCTTGGGATCGATTGGGGGGCATTCTCTCGGAGAATGATTTCTATCGAGCAGAGCATGCTCTGATCTATCGCGTAGTTCAACGCCTGATTAGCGATAATCGGCCAGCCGATGTCATCACCGTTTACGAGTCCATTAAAACGGAGCCTGAGGCTGATCTAATCGGTATCGATTACCTCAACTCTTTAGCTCAGAATACGCCTAGTGCAGCCAATATTAAAGGCTATGCAGAGATCATCCGAGATCGTAGTATTTTGCGACGCTTAATTCAGGTATCGGATGGGATTGTGAACTCTGCATTTATGACAGAGGGTCGTTCGGTTCAAACCTTATTGGATGAAGCCGAGTCGCGCATTCTACAAATTGGGGAAGAGGGTAATCGTAAGGCAGATTACTTAGAGATTGAACCCCTTCTAAAGCAGGTAGTTGCCAGAATTGATGAACTCTATAACCGCGAAGGCGGTAGCGATATCACCGGTATTGCAACTGGATTTATTGATCTCGATAAGCAAACCAGCGGCTTGCAAAAAGGGGATTTAGTGATCGTGGCAGGAAGACCTTCAATGGGAAAGACCGCTATGGCACTCAATATTGCAGAGAATGTTGCCCTCAACGAAGGTCTACCGGTTGTGGTGTTCTCCATGGAGATGTCCGGGGCACAGTTGGCTACCCGCCTTCTTGGTTCTGTTGGCCGTGTTGACCAAAGCCGGATGCGAACTGGTAAATTAAGCGATGATGAGTGGCCAAGGGTTACTGATGCGATTGCCCGTTTAAGTAATACCCAAATTCTGATTGATGAAACCGGCTCACTCACCTGCTTAGAACTGCGGGCGCGAGCACGCCGGATTGCTCGCAACTACGGCGGTACTCTGGGTATGGTTGTTGTAGATTATCTGCAATTAATGAGCGGTAGCACGGGCGGTAGTAGCGAAAATAGAGCCACCGAGATCTCCGAGATTTCACGCTCCTTAAAGTCTCTTGCTAAAGAATTGCAATGCCCCGTTGTGGCGCTTTCTCAGCTAAATCGTGGCCTAGAGCAAAGACCAAATAAACGTCCTGTGATGTCAGATTTGCGTGAGTCGGGCGCGATTGAGCAAGATGCCGATTTAATTCTGTTTATTTATCGTGATGAGGTCTACCATCCCGATACCACGACTGATAAAGGTGTCGCTGAAGTCATTATTGGTAAGCAACGTAATGGTCCGATTGGAACCGTTCGCCTAAGTTGGCAAGGTCAATTTACGAAGTTTGATAATCTTGCTGCCAATACTGGTACCTCCTATGGCGGCGGCTTTACACCCTTTTAATTGACTCAGTTATTTCTTAGTTACTAGTAGCAGCGCTAGCCACACGCCTCGCTTCGGTATACCGTGATGCCCAATATGGAGCATCAATTCGGTCTAAGCGCACTGTCCCTCCTGCGCTAGGCGCATGAACAAAGCGCCCCTTGCCCACGTAGATTCCAGCATGGGAGTAGCGTTCACCCGTTGTATTAAAGAAGACTAAATCACCTGGAGCTGGAGCTTGCTGACCAATTCCTTTGCCCACATTGCTCATTTGCTGAATTGTGCGCGGTAGCTTAATACCAGAACTTTTATTAAAGACATACACAATTAAACCGCTGCAATCAAAGCCACCAGCGGGGGTGTTGCCACCATAGCGATAGGGCACGCCCACAAGCCCGATGGCTGCAATTGAGATATCTTCGCTACCAACACTCGTATCATTTTTGAAGTGCGCTATTTTTGGGCTGGTTGAGACCCCACTGCTAGAGCGCGGGCTAAAGGTACTACAGGCACTAAGTGTTAACGCACTTAGTGCCAGTAGCGCAAGGAGTCGTACAGAACGCTTATAAAGCTTCAGCAGCATGGTCGGCAAGTCGCGAACGTTCGCCACGAGCCAATGTGATATGACCGCTATGACGCCATCCCTTGAAACGATCAACCACATAGGTTAGGCCTGATGAGCCCTCTGTGAGATAGGGGGTATCGATTTGCGCAATATTACCCAGACAAATAATCTTCGTTCCAGGGCCGGCTCGCGTGACTAAGGTCTTCATTTGTTTAGGAGTTAGATTTTGTGCTTCATCAATAATAAGAAACTTACTAACAAATGTACGACCGCGCATAAAGTTCATACTCTTCACTTTGATGCGTGAACGGATTAATTCCTGAGTAGCAGCGCGACCCCATTCTCCTGCGCTGTCATCGTTGCGATGTAAGACCTCAAGGTTATCGTCAAACGCCCCCATCCAAGGCTGCATTTTCTCCTCTTCAGTACCAGGTAAAAATCCAATGTCTTCACCTACAGGAACGGTCGCTCGGGTAATAATAATCTCGTTATAGCGTTTACTATCAAGAACCTGCTCTAAGCCAGCGGCAAGGGCCAATAGGGTTTTGCCAGTACCCGCTTGACCTAAGAGGGTCACAAAATCAATATCAGGGTTCATAAGCAAGTTCATCGCAAAGTTTTGCTCACGATTGCGCGCAGTAATACTCCACACATTATTTTTCTGATGTGAGAAATCCTTCAGAGTCTGTAACAAGGCCGTTTTACCATTAATCTCGCGAACCAAGGCATAAAAGGGTGTGGAGCCATCTGGATTCTCTTGATACACAAATTGATTAACCAGCATGCTGGGTACCAATGGGCCAGTAACACGATAAAACATGGTGCCACTTTTGCCATCCGCCCAGCTTTCCATCGCCTTGCCATGTTTTGGCCAAAAATCAGCAGGCAAGGTCATCACCCCGGAGTACATCAGATCACGATCCTCTAAGACCTGATCGTTAAAATAATCTTCCGCAGGCAATCCAAGGGCGCGTGCCTTGATGCGCATATTGATGTCTTTAGATACCAGCACAACCTCTTGATGGGGTTTTGCCTTTTGCAGATCACTCACCACACCTAAAATGAGGTTGTCACCCTTACCTTCTGGAAGACCTTCAGGAAGAGGCGAGCTTGAGAAATGTGTTTGGAAAAATAAGCGCCCCGTAGCATCTTGATTGCCTAATTTATTGAGTGGTATTCCTTCATCCAGTTGACCACTAGTGCCAGCAATCAGTTGATCTAAGGAGCGGCTGACCATACGTGCGTTCCGCGCAACCTCACTCATTCCCTTTTTATGGTTATCCAATTCCTCAAGAGTGGTCATGGGTAAATACAAATCATGCTCCTCAAAACGGAACAGCGAGGAGGGGTCATGCATTAAGACGTTGGTATCAAGTACGAACAGGCTAGGAGGGCCAGTACGAATGGTGCGCTTAGACCGCTCATTCTTCGCCTCTAATTTCTTTTCCAAGTATTGTGCTGGCGCATCGGTTTTGATTCGCTCTAGCGCCTTTTCAGCAGCGGATAAATCGTGATCCAATTCCTCTACACCATCTTCATTTTCTACCCAGACAGAGCTTGTAGTTAGCTTCTTGACCTTCTTAGGAGGGTTTTTGAGGTCAGGTTGCTTCTCGCGACTTACATTCACGTGGTCGGCGATTTGGCTAGGAAGGGGGGGTAATGGCATGCAGGCTTCTCCTAAATGAAAAAACCGCCTAGCTGATGCTGTGGGCGGTTTAGAGGGGTGCGAGGACTTCGGTGGTATGCACAGATTTTGAGGGGGCTGGGACTTAGGCCCCATCTATGGAGACCTATGAGCTGATTCATCCAATCCCATCGCTTACGGTGCATATAGACATACTGTACCCCAATTTTGTGTCTTTGCAAGTACAGTAAAAATACCTAGTTCAACTTCTTGGCGGCAGCCAAAACCTCAGCGACATGGCCAGTTACTTTGATACCTCGCCACTCTTCTTGTAAAACCCCTTTGCTATCAAATAAGAAGGTGCTTCGGTCAAGGCCTCGAACCTGTTTGCCATACATATTTTTCATTTTCATGACCCCAAAGATAGTGCACAGTTTTTCTTCAGTATCGGCAACTAGCTCAAAGGGTAGATCAAGTTTCTGACGAAAGTTCTCATGCGAGCGGAGGTGATCTCTCGACACACCAACGACCAAAGCATTCGCTTGATTAAAGGAATCAATGTGATCTCTAAATTCGCCAGCCTCGACAGTGCATCCAGGAGTTGAGTCTTTGGGATAAAAGTACAAGACCAATTTCTTACCTTGATAAGCCTTGGGCGAGAAGGTGAGCTGCGATGTTGCTGGGATCTCACAATAGGGTATGGTTTCCCCGATTTTAATAGTCATAGTAAATTCCCTCATTAATAAGCATTAAAAATTTGTTGCTGTGCTGGCCTGTATCATCAACTCGCCACTTCGATTAGCAATTGTGCCGTACTTGAATTTCTCAGTCGCTATTTTATCGAGTTGCCCTGTAGCGGCCCAAGAACAGTGTAATTCTCCCATGGTGACCAAATCATGTCCTTGCTTAAGCCATCCCACGATCAACTCCCGAAATGCAGGCAATAGTTTTTGACCTTCGAGTTCTGCATGTAGAGTAAATACTTGATCGTTGGGATTGCTCTGTGTGATTGTCAGAATATGCTGTGCAGCTCCAAATGCATCAGCACCATCAATGCCAATTAGCTCATCAAAGGTGGGTAGTGTGGTGGGGTATTGCACATGTTTACTTTTCGTATTACCAAAAGTAATTCGATAAGGGACTAAATTTGGAGTAGAGCGACCATCAGAAGCGTATTGCATGTCCCAGGCATCGATTTGCTCTAAAGCAGAGAGATTCATTTGCCATCCCGCGGCACCATGAGTGACCGGGGGGTGACCCATTATCTCCACAAAACGATCATACGCCTTTTGCATCTGTACATGAGTCCATGCAGCATCGCGCTGATAAACATGGTCCTGCCAATACACATGGTCCCACGTATGGATTCCAGTTTCATGGCCTGCATGATCCACAGCGCGCATTTCATTGGCAGCTTGTTTGCCAATATCCGGGGCGGGTAATAGAACACCATACAAGAGTGTCTTGATTCCATAGTGCTCAACTACGGAGGTGCGCGATACTTTCTTTAAGAACCCAGGCCTAAAGACACGTTTTAAGGCCCAACCCGTATGGTCTGGACCTAAACTAAATAAGAAGCTTGCATGGACACCGAGTTCGGCAAAGAGTTTGGCAAGATTAGGGGTGCCAACTTGAGTGCCCAATAGGGTATCCACATCAACTTTTAAGGCAATCTTAGCCATCAGAAATACGATCTAGTCAACGAGATGACGGGCTTTATCGACATCATTACGATAGGCCTCAAATATTTTGGCAAGGGCGTCTTCCATTGAGGTGCTTGGTTTCCAGCTAAGCTCTTCCATCGTGTTAGCAATAGCGGGAACACGATTTTGAACATCCTGGTAGCCAACACCGTAATATGCTTTCGAGGTTGTCTCAATCAACTTTACCTGATCGGCGGTTACTGCGTATTCCGGAATTTTCTTTGCAAGCGCCAACATCATATTGGCCAATTCCTTGACCGAGTGATTATTTTTAGGATTGCCGATGTTATAGATTTTTCCATTCGCAATATCACCCTCGTTGGCGATAATGCGCATTAAGGCATCAATCCCATCATCAATATAGGTAAAGGCACGCTTTTGTGAGCCACCATCGACGAGATTGATCGGTTCACCGCGCACAATATGCCCCAAAAACTGAGTCACTACCCGAGAGGAACCTTCTTTGGGTGTGTAAATGCTATCGAGGCCTGGCCCAATCCAATTAAAGGGTCTAAATAGAGTGAAGCGTAAGCCTTCCATACCGTAGCCCCAAATCACACGATCCATCAATTGTTTTGCACAAGCATAAATCCAGCGTGGCTTATTGATGGGGCCATAGACCAAATGAGATTTGGCTGGATCAAACTCGGCGTCTTCGCACATGCCATAAACCTCAGAGGTCGATGGGAATACCAAATGCTTCCCATATTTAACCGCTGAGCGCACGATGGGGAGATTGGCTTCAAAGTCGAGTTCAAAAACGCGCAAAGGCTCCTGTACATAGGTAGCAGGAGTAGCAATTGCAACCAAGGGCAGAATGACATCGCACTTACGAACATGATATTCAACCCACTCACGATTGATGGTGATATCGCCTTCAAAAAAATGCATACGTGAATTGCTGAGCAAATCACCAATTCGGTCATTTTGCATATCCATGCCGTAGACCTCCCATGAGGTGGTCTCTAGAATGCGCTTGGATAAATGATGGCCAATAAAACCATTCACACCCAAAATTAGGACTTTCTTCATAAAACCAATTCCTTCTGATTGAACTGCGCAATGCGTTATTTAAAGTGCTTGAACGGATAAAAGCTCAAGTACCTTGCCATCTCCACAAAGGCCGAAATAGCGATTATCGACCAGATGAAGTCCCGGGGTCGATTTTTCAAGAAAATGCACCATTTGAGGTGGAAGACCCACCTTGGGGTCTAGGGGTAAAGAGCTTTTGGCAAGCAGCCACGTTTTCCCTTGAAACTCTGAAAATGCACCGGGATAGGGTGGTGCAACCGCCCGAATTAAGTTATAAATCGAGATAGCAGATTGAGTCCAATCAACGCGGCCGTCTTCCGGCTTACGGCCACCAAAATAAGCCCCCTGCTGAAGATCATTTGGTTGTCTGGGAACATCACCTTGTATTAGTGTTGGAAGAACGTTTTCCATAACCCTCTTCGCTGCTGAACTAACCTTATTGAACACCTCATGGGCTGTTTCATGGATCTTAATGGGCACCGCAATTTGCCCAACGATATCACCAGCATCTGGTTTGGCTTCCATGATGTGCAAGGTCGCTCCAGTTTCTACTTCCCCATGTAAGACAGCCCAATTGACTGGGGCGCGCCCACGATACTTTGGCAATAAAGAGCCATGCATATTGAGTGCCGCAATCTTGGGAACCTTCAATAGTTCTACCGGAATCATGAAGCGGTAATAGAAAGAAAAAATATAATCGGGTGCCAGCCGTTGAAGCTGGGGCAATAAATTTGCTAATTGATTCCGTTCGATGATTTGATACGGAATGTGATGGTCTTGGCATAACTTGGCAACACTGCCAAACCAAATATTTTCATTGGGATCATCAGCGTGCGTAATGACTAGATCAATATGCATTCCGCCATCAAGCAAAGCTTGTAAACAGTACACGCCTACATCATGGTAGGCAAAAACAACAGCATGTTTATGAGCTTGATTCAAGAGCCTAGGATTTAGGTCGTTCGAGCACGGCGCTGACCATGTATCGTGGCCGATGCCGAACCTGTTGATAGATCCGCCCAACGTATTCACCCAAGAGCCCTAGCCCAAAGAGCATGACTCCAATCAGGAAGAAAGTAAGCGCAAACAGGGTAAAGACTCCCTCTACCTCAGCGCCTAAAATAAAGCGACGAATCAAGATCAGCAAAAACAGCGCACCAGATATCCCCGCAAGCAGCATACCCATAATTGAAAAAATCTGTAGCGGCATGACTGAGAAGCCCGTCACCAAATCAAAATTGAGGCGGATTAATTGATACAAACTGTATTTAGATTCCCCCGCAAAACGCTCCTCGTGCTTGACCGTGATCTCAATCGGATTATTCGCAAAGGTATAGGCAAGCGCAGGAATAAAGGTATTTGCTTCCTGGCATTGTGAAACTAAATTAATAATACGACGATGGTAGCCGCGCATCATGCAACCCTGATCGGTCATCGTAATACGAGTCATTTTGTCACGCAGATGATTCATGGCACGTGAGGCATTCTTTCTAAACCAAGAGTCTTGGCGATTCTCACGAATAGTGCCAACGTAATCGTGCCCTCCTTCTAATTGACGTACTATTTTGCCAATCTCTTCCGGGGGATTTTGTAAATCTGCATCAAGAGTAATGATGTATTCACCATGGGCATATTCAAAGCCGGCCATGATCGCCATATGCTGACCAAAATTATTAGCAAATAAAACCACGCGAGTTACATCGGGTCGTTTTTCATATTGCATTGCTAAGATAGCAGCAGAACGATCTTTACTGCCGTCATTTATAAAAATGATTTCATACGACAGCACAAATTGACTGGCTACTTGATCAAGGGCTGGATATAGTCGATCAAATAAAGCGTTTAAGCCTTCCTCTTCGTTATAGACCGGAATGATCACGCTCAGGCGTGGGGCATTGTTATTGAACGGGATTGGCGAGCTATTCATTACTCCATTTTGCCTGATCAATGGCGGGGGGGATTAGTTCAGGATTTCGGTGAGTGCTTGGACCACACGCTCAATATCATGAGAGCTCATAGTGGGGAATAAGGGGAGTGTTAGGATGGAGCGACCAATCTCCGCAGCAATCGGGGTGGACTCAGGGCTATAGCCCAATTTGCGATATAGATCAAAGTTAGTAATGATCGGGTAGTGCGCCCCGGTGCCAATACCATGTTCTTTGAGAGCCGACATGATGTCACCACGGGATCGTTGTAAGCGAGCTAAGGGCAAGATCACTTGGAACATATGCCAGTTACTCTGTTCAAAATCAGCCACGGGCAAACCTAAGCCTTTATGAACCAGACCCGCCTGATCAATTTTTAGAAAATAGTCTTTGGCAAGTTCAATACGTCTTTGCTGAAATTGATCTAATTGCTTGAGTTGATGCAGTCCAATCACGGCATTCACATCCGTTAGATTATCTTTACCACCCAAGACATCTACTTCCATCCCGTCGGGGCCGCTGCGTACCAAACCTTGTAGACGTAATTTTTCTGCTAAATGAACTTGGTCTGCGCCAAATCGCTCTGC
Source organism: Polynucleobacter sp. (assembly GCA_036746715.1). GTDB lineage: Bacteria > Pseudomonadota > Gammaproteobacteria > Burkholderiales > Burkholderiaceae > Polynucleobacter. Next base: position 126,852 of record DAIODQ010000001.1, read on the forward strand.
GTTAAATACCAAACAGCCGCCTTCAATGGTTGTGAGATTTTTATTCGCCTGGAAACTAAAGCTCACCAAATCATGTTTACCCCTTTGTCCAATTCGAGCGCCATTCCAAGAAGATCCCAAAGCTTGTGCGGCATCCTCAATAACGCGTAAACCATGTTGTGTTGCAAGGGCATATAAAGCATCAATATCGATTGGTAGGCCAGCCAAATAAACGGGCATGATGGCCTTCGTGTGTTGATTGATTGCCTGAACCACTTTTTTCAGATCTATATTGCGTGTTTGAGGATCAATATCAACAAATATTGGCTTTGCGCCAACAGCCAGAATGACATTGGACGTCGCTACCCAAGAAATTGGTGACGTAATGACCTCATCACCTGGACCAATTCCAGCAACTTGTAAGGCGATCTTCATCGTCGCCGTTCCGTTAGCAAAACAACGCACGGTTGCGCCACCAAAATATTCCCCTAAAGCCTTCTCAAATTCCAATATTTTGGGGCCCGAGGTAATCCAGCCCGAGCGCAGAACTTCTGCAACTGCAGAAATCGTCGCCTCATCAATAGTGGGCTTTGTAAAAGGAATGAACGGTTGGGTCATCCGTCTATTGTCGCAAAGCTGTTGACGGGTGTCGAATAATAACGCGTCTAGAGTCCCTACCAAGTTCTTCCATGGGCAGGTTCATGTGCTTCAGTTCCTCAAATTGAGCGGGAACCATGACCGCAATGGCGTTGGGATCTTGCTTCCAAATAGTAAGAAACTCATTGAGAGTGGGAACCCATTTTTGGGGTTCTTGCTTCGAGCCAAAGGTCAACTCATCGGTAAACTCCACCATGATGGTATTGCGCTCTAGATAAAACGGCAGGGTATGGTCAAGCAGGCGCACCGAGTAAATCTTGGCATCGCTGGGTATTTGACCTTTTACCTTTTGCGCTAAGTCGTAGCCAGATACTGCTCGACCCAAGGTTTCATGGCCGGTACCTGCAATCGTTGCGGTTAGGAAAAATCCAAACGCAAATAGACCAATGCTGAGAAGGGAATTTCGTTTGGCAAGCAGAGCTGCACAGAGGCTAAAACTGAACAAGCATGCAAGTGCTACTGTAATCCAAACGGTATAGGCTTGATATGCTTGTACCTCATCGGGTTGACCGTTTCGTCCAACCTCAGATAGAAAGAAAAAGCCGACGAATGCCAGAACTGCAAAAAAGAGTGTTTGCACTCTCCAGCCTTTTGCAAGGCTGGGATGAGTTTCTAAGTAGTCCACGATTGTCTTGGCTGCCAAGATAGCAAGCGCTGGAAATACCGGCATGATGTAGCCTGGTAATTTAGAGCGCGACACACTAAAAAAGAGCAAGATGATCACAAACCATGCCCAGAGCATCCAACTCGCTGAGAACTGTCCAATGCGATATTGTTTGAGGGTTTGCCAAGCAGATTGAAAGAACTGTGGCATCCAAGGCAGAAAACCCACTACTACCAGAGGTAGAAAGAAGTAAAAGGGGGCAGTGCGGCGATGTGCGTCAGCAGTGAAGCGTTCAAAGTGCTCATGAATAAAAAAGAAATGCGCAAACTCTGGATTTTGCATCGAGACTGCAATAAACCAAGGCGCAGTCACTGCCAGGAAAATGATTAAGCCGCTCACGATATGAAGCCTAGTCAAGACGCGCCAATCCCAACGGGTAATTATGTATGCAAATAACACCATCCCGGGGATCACAATACCAATGAGGCCTTTTGAGAGAGTCGCTAGACCCATGGCTAACCAGCACACCCACATCCAATTTCGCATTGCGCGCAGATGGTTTTGAGTAAACGCGTGTTGTGCCAAAAGCAGTGAACATAATGCCAAATTCAAGAAAGCGGATAGCCCCATATCGAGAGCATTAAAGTGCCCACCCACCACCCACATTGGACTTGACAATAAGATGAGTGCAGCAAAATAGCCTGCGAGCGATCCATACAGACGAAATGCAGTAAAGCCTACCAACAGAATACTGAAGTAGCTAGTAATACCGCTCCAAAAGCGCGCCTGCCACTCTCCCAAACCAAATACCTGAAAGACGATCGCAGTGACCCAAATGTGTAAGGGTGGCTTTTCAAAATACTTATAGTCGTTATAGCGAGGGGTAATGAAGTCACCATTCACCATCATTTCACGCGCCATCTGAGCGTAGCGACCTTCATCGCTTGGAATGAGGTGACGGTAATCAAGCGTGCCAAACCACCAGAGTCGCTACAAGAAATAGCAGCAACAGAGTCAGAGAGTTGATTGACGATATTTGGCGATTGGTACTCATCAAAAATCTTTTAAAGCGAATTGCTTGTGTCTAACAGGATGGCAGCTAATACTTGACGACCTTCGTTCATCAAAATGTTGTAAGTGCGGCAGGCTGCTTGAGAATCCATTATTTCAAAGCCGATCTTAGCGAAGATAAGAGGTTTGATGAGTTCTGGCTTTAAAAACTGCTGCTTCTTACCTGTACCAATAATGATGAGCTCCGGCTTAAAGACGCATAAGCTGGCTAAATTTTCTAACGAGAGATCCGCAAATGTATTGACTGACCAGGTCGTAATTTCACCCTCCGGTTGAATAATAATGGCATGTGAGTATGCTTTTGAGTTCACCTCGATATAGCCAGTTCCGTAGCCCGTAATTGTATTTAGGCTGGATTGGGGGTCAGAATGTAACTTCACGCCAAGGCTCTGTCATAATTAAGGGATTATAGCCAGCAATTTATCCCTTGATTTCAAGAGCTTAACCATTTAGAAGACACCATTGTGAAACCGATTAAAAAGTCCGACAAACTAAACAATGTCTGTTATGACATTCGCGGCCCCGTTCTCGAGCTTGCCCAACGCATGGAAGAAGAGGGGCAGAAAATTATTAAGCTGAATATTGGTAATGTGGGTGTCTTTGGCTTTGATCCTCCTGAAGAGATTCAGTTGGACATGATTCGTAATTTGAGTAATGCATCCGCTTACTCGGATTCGAAAGGTATTTTTGCTGCTCGCAAAGCCATCATGCAGTATTGCCAAGAAAAAGGGATTCAAGGCGTTACCTTGGACGATATTTATACCGGCAATGGTGCCTCTGAATTGATTGTATTAGCTATGAACGCATTACTCAATGATGGCGATGAAGTGCTTGTGCCCGCACCCGACTATCCATTGTGGACGGCTGCAGTTTCTCTATCAGGAGGTACCCCGCATCATTATTTATGTGATGAGTCCAAAGATTGGGCGCCTGACATGAACGATCTGCGCTCAAAGATTACGCCACGTACTAAGGCAATTGTGGTCATCAATCCTAATAATCCGACGGGTGCCCTTTACACCAGAGATGTTTTATTAGACATGATTATGGTAGCTCGTCAATTCAACTTAATTCTGTTTGTAGACGAGATTTACGACAAGATGTTGTTTGATGGTGAAAAACATATTTCTCTGGCATCCCTTTCGACCGATGTTGTCACCATTACTTTTAATGGACTGTCTAAGAACTACCGTTCGTGCGGGTATCGCTCTGGTTGGATGGTGATCTCGGGTGATAAGGCGATGGTTGCCGACTATATTGAAGGGCTCAATATGTTGTCCTCCATGCGCCTGTGTGCAAACGTCCCTGGACAATATGCGATTCAGACTGCATTAGGCGGTTATCAAAGTATTAATGATTTGGTCGCTAAGGACGGACGTCTTGCAAGGCAACGTGATTTGGCATACAAATTAATGAGCGAGATACCAGGCGTAACCGTGGCTAAGCCAAAGGCTGCCCTATATCTGTTCCCAAAATTGGATCCAGAAATGTATCCCATCAAAGACGATCAGCAATTTATTGCTGATTTATTAAAAGAGGAGAAGGTGCTCTTGGTTCAAGGTACTGGCTTTAACTGGCCGCACCCAGATCACTTCCGGATTACCTTCTTGCCGCATGAGGATACCCTGCGGGAAGCAATTAAGCGGATTGCTCATTTCTTGGAACGGTATCGTAATAAATACGCAATAAAAAAAGGTGCTGCCGCGACAGCAAAAGTATGATGAAACCTATTCAAGTAGGGCTTCTCGGGATTGGCACCGTCGGGAGTGGAGTATTTACTGTTTTAGCTCGCAATCAAGAAGAAATTAAACGGCGCGCAGGCCGTGGTATTCGCATCCATACTGTCGCTGACCTTAATACCCAACGCGCCCAAGAACTGGTTAAGGGTCAGGCTGAGGTGGTGGATGACGCTCGGAAGGTCATTCAAAATCCTGAAATTGATATCGTGGTGGAGTTAATTGGTGGATATGGGATTGCCAAAGACCTCGTTCTTGAAGCAATTGCTGCTGGTAAGCACGTGGTCACAGCAAACAAGGCTTTGATTGCGGTGCATGGTAATGAGATATTTAAAGCAGCTCATGCCAAGGGCGTGATGGTTGCATTTGAGGCAGCGGTTGCCGGCGGTATCCCAATTATTAAGGCTTTGCGTGAGGGTTTGAGCGCCAATCGAATTGAATGGATTGCAGGAATCATTAACGGCACTACCAATTTCATTTTGTCTGAGATGCGCGACAAAGGCCTAGACTTTAATACCGTCCTCAAAGAGGCTCAACGCTTGGGGTATGCGGAAGCGGATCCCACCTTTGATATTGAAGGTATTGATGCCGCTCATAAAGCAACAATTATGAGTGCAATCGCATTTGGTGTGCCAATGCAATTTGCCCAGGCTCATGTTGAGGGGATTACCAAACTTTCTGCAGTCGATATTAAGTACGCAGAGCAATTGGGCTATCGCATCAAATTACTGGGCATTACTAAGAAAAATCCCAATGGCATTGAGTTGCGAGTGCACCCAACCTTAGTTCCAACAAAGCGCTTATTAGCCAATGTGGAGGGCGCGATGAATGCTGTTCAGGTTCATGGTGATGCGGTTGGAACTACCCTGTATTACGGCAAAGGTGCCGGCTCTGAACCAACTGCATCCGCAGTGATCGCTGATTTAGTGGATGTGACGCGTTTACAAACTGCTGATCCAGAGAATCGAGTTCCACACCTTGCCTTCCAACCGGATGCCGTACAAAATATACCGATTTTGCCAATGGCAGAGGTCACCACTAGTTATTACCTGCGTTTGGCGGTAGCAGATCAGGCGGGCGTGCTAGCGGAGATTACTCGTATTCTTGCCGCGCATGGCGTTTCGATTGATGCTCTTCTGCAGAAAGAAGCCGCAGAAGGTGAAAGCCAAACGGATCTCGTGATCCTAACCCACGAGACCAAAGAGAAAAATTTGATGGCAGCTCTCTCAGAAATGCAAGATCTGAAGACCGTGATGGGTGAGATCGTCAAGATTCGTCTTGAGAACCTTTCCTAATTCGAGAGCCTTAGATGCGTTATCAGTCGACTCGTGGTAACAGTCCTTCGCAATCATTTCAGGGAATACTGTTGGGGGGGTTAGCCCCAGATGGCGGCTTATATTTACCTACTCAGTATCCTCAGGTAACAACACAGCAGCTTGATGCATGGCGGGGTCTATCGTATCCCGATCTTGCCTTTGAGATCCTGAGTTTGTATTGTGATGACATCCCTGCTGATGACTTAAAAGCCTTATTACATAAAACCTATACGCCTCAGGTGTACTGTAATGGCAGACCGAATGATCCTGCAAGCGACATCACTCCTATCCATTGGCTGGGTGAAGAGCAGGGAAGTAAGTTGGGTTTATTGTGTTTATCCAATGGGCCAACCCTGGCATTTAAAGATATGGCCATGCAGTTGCTGGGTAATTTATTTGAGTACGCTCTAAAGCGCGCCAATCAAGACCTCAATATTTTGGGGGCAACCTCTGGCGATACAGGCAGTGCCGCTGAGTATGCAATGCGTGGCAAGCATGGCATAAAAGTATTTATGCTCTCCCCACGTGGCAAGATGAGCCCATTTCAGTCTGCGCAAATGTATTCCTTGCAAGATCCCAATATATTTAACGTAGCGGTTGAGGGTGTATTTGATGATTGCCAAGATATTGTGAAAGCAGTCAGTAATGATTTGGCGTTTAAAGCTAAATACCGTATCGGTACGGTGAACTCGATTAATTGGGGTCGCGTTTTGGCCCAAGTGGTGTATTACTTCCAGGGCTATCTCTTAGCCACCCAATCGAGTACCGAAAAAGTTTCTTTTGCCGTGCCCTCGGGTAACTTCGGGAATGTTTGTGCTGGTCATATTGCGCGCATGATGAGCTTGCCGATCGAGCGATTAGTGGTGGCCACCAATGAGAACGATGTACTTGATGAGTTCTTTAAGACCGGTATTTATCGTGCTCGCAAATCTGCAGAAACTTTGCACACTTCTAGCCCATCAATGGATATCTCCAAGGCAAGTAATTTTGAGCGATTTGTATTTGATCTGCTTGGGCAAGACGGTGCAAGAACGGCCAAACTTTTTAAGCAGGTTGAGATTGAAGGCGGGTTTGATCTCTCTAAAGACCTAGCATTTCAAACGATTAGGCAGTTTGGTTTTGTCTCAGGCCGGAGTACGCACCAAAACCGTTTAGAAACGATTCGTAATATCGATGAGCAGTATGGGGTCATGATTGATACGCATACTGCAGATGGTATTCGGGTAGCCCGAGAGTATCTGCAAAAAGACATTCCGATGCTGGTGCTAGAGACCGCGTTGCCGATTAAATTCGAGGAGACTATTCAGGAAGCCTTGGGGCGTCCCGCAGAGTGCCCGAATGCATTCAAAGATATCAAAGCAAAGCCGCAACGGGTTATCAATATGCCGGCAGATACATTTCAAGTGAAGCACTTTATTGAACAACACGTGATTTAGTTTCCAAAACGCCATGCAATCAAACCCAAACAAACCACCAATGCTCACTGCAGCAGAGGCTATTGCCCATTTACTAAAGAATGCTAGTCCTGTTATCGAAGAGGAAACGGTTTCAACTCAAGCAGCACTAGGACGAATTCTCGCCAAGGATATTGCCAGTCAGGTTGATGTGCCTCCATTGGATAACACCTCTATGGATGGCTATGCGGTGCGTTCTTCGGAAATTGCGCAGGCTGGCACCGTATTAAGGATGGCTCAGCGCATTCCTGCTGGATCGCTAGGACAAACCTTGGAGACAGGGACCATCGCCCGAATTTTTACAGGCGCGCCTATTCCTCAGGGAGCCGATGCAGTGGTGATGCAAGAAGATTGCATCGTTCAAGACCAAAACAAATTAGTGCAAATTAATAGCGTTCCAAGTGCTGGACAGTGGATTCGTCGACGCGGCGAGGATTTGACCGCGGGTAAGCTTGCTTTAACAGCAGGAAGCTTACTGAGGCCTCAACAATTAGGCGTTGCTGCCTCGGCGGGTTATGCACAATTGCCAGTAAAACGGAAAGTACGCGTCGCTGCTTTTTTTACTGGAGACGAACTCTCTTTGCCCGGTGAGCCATTAAAACCGGGCGGTATTTATAACTCCAATCGCGATACGCTTTTGGGGGTGATTCGTAGTTTGGGGTGCGAGGCCACGGATTATGGAATTGTTCCTGATCGACTTGAGGCAACTCGGGACGCCTTACGGACTGCAAGTGCTGACCATGATCTGATTATTACTTCGGGTGGAGTCTCGGTAGGCGAAGAGGATCACATTAAGCCCGCAGTCAATGCAGAAGGGCGCTTAGACTTATGGCAGATTAGTATCAAGCCTGGTAAACCCCTGGCCTTTGGAGCAGTGCGTAAACAGCAAAAAAGCGATCAGGAGACTTGGTTTATTGGCTTACCAGGAAATCCCGTATCGAGTTTTGTAACCTTCCTGTTGTTTGTACGGCCGTTTATCTTAAAACTGCAAGGCCGCTCAGATCTTTCATCACCTTCATATTTAATGAGAGCTGATTTTGATTGGCTAAAACCGGATCGACGCAATGAGTTTCTGCGGGTGAAAATCAATTCACAAGGCGGCTTAGATTTGTTCCCTAACCAAAGCTCCGGGGTTCTAACCAGCGCTGCTTGGGGCGATGGTTTGCTGGATTGCCCTGCTGGTCAGGGATTTAAAAAAGGTGATATGGTTCGCTATATCCCTTTTAGTGGACTTCTGAGTTAATCAAGTAAAGATGAAGCTACACCTACGTTTTTTTGCCTCTATTCGAGAATCACTCGGTCTTGCGCACGAGGATATTGATCTCCCAGAAAATGTTAAGACCATCGATGATCTGCGCACTCATCTCATTGCACGGGGTCAACCTTGGGCAGAGACCTTGGCTAAGGATAAGATCTTACGTTGCGCACTTAACCAGCAAATGGTCAGCGTTGAGACCGCGTTGATCGATGGTGCTGAAGTTGCTTTCTTCCCGCCAGTAACCGGGGGTTAATATGCCAGTTCGGATTCAAGAACACGACTTTGACCTTACGCAAGAGATTGCTCTTCTGCGTAATGATGATGCGGCAATTGGCGCAATTGCCATTTTCATTGGAACCGTTCGCGACCTCAATGAGGGATCTGCAGTCAAAGCAATGACCCTCGAGCACTATCCAGGAATGACCGAAAAATCCTTGCACGATATTGTTGATCAAGCAAAAGACCGCTGGGATTTAAAGGATGCTTTGGTGATTCATCGGGTTGGCCCTTTGATGCCACAAGATCAAATTGTGTTGGTGGCGGTTACGAGCGCGCATCGGGGCGAGGCATTTGCGGCCTGCGAGTTCATTATGGATTACCTTAAAACACTGGCCCCGTTCTGGAAAAAAGAAGATACACCTGAGGGAGCGCGTTGGGTGGATGCCAGAGTCTCAGATGATCAGGCCATGGCGCGCTGGGCTAAAAAGTAATACGGCCCAATATCAATTAAGGCAAATCAAAGAAGCCCAGTTTTTTATGGCGTGGCAGTCGTTTAATGAGAGCCTCTGCCTTGGAGGCATTTGAGCGATCGATATATTCTTTACTTGCTAGGAGTTTGACAGGACCTTTGCCACGGGTATAGCGTGCTCCAGTACCATTGTTATGGGCACTAATGCGCTCAGGCAGGCGATTGGTAATGCCAGCGTAAAAACTGCCATCACTGCATTCGACAAGATACAGAAACCAAGTCATCATTTGTTTTAAATCAAATAACTACTTGAATAAAAGGGATTTATCCCCATATTCTATGTAGATTAGTACATTTGCAAATAAATTGAGATAAATCATGCGGATAGATAAATTAACAACCAAATTTCAAGAGGCCCTGGGTGATGCCCAAAGCTTAGCCTTATCGAAGGATAACCAGTTCATAGAACCTGAACATCTTTTGTTGGCAATGCTTCGTCAACAAGATGGCAGCGCACGCAGCCTTTTAACCCGAGCGGGGGTCAATATCAATGGCTTGGAGAAGGCTTCAGAGCTCATGATCGATAAATTACCCCAAGTGCAGGGAACGAACGGTGACGTGCAAATAGGGCGCACACTTCTCAACTGGCTTAATCAGACCGAGAAAGAGGCTAGCAAGCGCGGTGATCAATTTATTGCTGGCGAACTCTTTTTGTTAGTCTTGGCCGATGATAAGGGTGAACTAGGTAAGGCTGCACGCGAGAATGGCTTAAGTCGCAAAGCGCTTGAATCTGCAATTGATTTGGTTCGAGGTGGCGAGTCCGTAGGCTCCGCCGATGCCGAAGGTCAACGCGAGGCCCTGAAAAAATACACACTAGACTTAACCGAGCGCGCTCGCTTGGGCAAGCTCGACCCTGTCATTGGGCGTGATGATGAAATTCGTCGCACGATACAAATTCTGCAACGCCGAACTAAAAATAATCCTGTTTTAATTGGTGAACCAGGAGTTGGTAAAACAGCGATTGTAGAAGGCCTTGCACAGCGTATTGTGAACGGTGAGGTTCCTGAAACACTAAAAGATAAACGAGTTTTAGTACTCGACATGGCCTTGTTACTCGCTGGCGCTAAATATCGTGGTGAGTTTGAGGAACGCCTCAAGGCGGTTCTGAGTGATGTTGCCAAAGACGAAGGTCGCACCATTATGTTTATCGATGAGATTCATACAATGGTGGGTGCTGGTAAAGCCGATGGTGCCATGGATGCAGGAAATATGCTTAAGCCAGCCTTGGCTCGTGGCGAGCTCCACTGTATTGGAGCAACCACCTTAGATGAGTATCGTAAATACATTGAGAAAGATGCTGCGCTGGAACGTCGCTTTCAGAAAGTGATGGTTGATGAGCCAAGCGTTGAGGCAACAATCGCCATCTTACGCGGTCTACAAGAAAAATATGAGTTGCACCACGGAATTGAAATTACGGATCCAGCGATTGTGGCTGCGGCAGAATTGTCGCACCGCTATATTACTGATCGTTTCTTACCCGATAAGGCGATTGATTTAATTGATGAAGCGGGATCACGCATCAAAATGGAAATTGATTCCAAGCCTGAGGTGATGGATAAATTAGACCGACGTCTGATTCAGCTCAAGATTGAGCGTGAGGCCGTCAAGAAAGAAAAAGATGATGCCTCTAAAAAACGCCTTGAGTTAATTGAGGAGGAAATCAAACGCTTGGGTGCAGAGTATGCCGATCTTGAAGAGATCTGGAAAGCAGAAAAAGGAGCTGCCTTAGGTGCCGCATCGGTCAAAGAAGAAATCGATCGAGTGAAAGCTGAGATCACCAAATTACAGCGTGAAGGTAAGCTCGAGAAGGTGGCAGAACTTCAATATGGCAAGTTACCTGAACTAGAAGCCAAGCTAAAGTCCGCAGCTGCTGCTGAAGCGAAGGCGCAGAGTAAAGATAATCATCGTCCTAAGCTACTGCGAACCCAAGTTGGTGCGGAGGAGATTGCGGAGGTGGTTTCGCGAGCAACCGGTATTCCAGTATCGAAGATGATGCAAGGGGAGCGCGATAAATTACTCAAGATGGAAGATCATTTACACGAACGTGTCATTGGTCAAGACGAAGCAATTCGTGCAGTGTCGGATGCAATCCGTCGCTCACGTGCGGGCCTCTCAGAAGAAAATAAGCCCTATGGTTCGTTTATGTTCTTGGGACCAACCGGTGTTGGCAAGACTGAGTTATGTAAAGCCCTTGCCGAGTTTCTATTTGATAGCGATGATCGCTTGATTCGGATTGACATGAGCGAGTTTATGGAAAAGCATAGTGTGGCACGCCTGATAGGCGCCCCTCCTGGTTATGTCGGTTATGAGGAGGGCGGCTACCTGACAGAGCAGGTACGACGTAAGCCTTACAGTGTTATTTTGTTTGATGAGATTGAGAAAGCGCATCCTGATGTATTCAATGTTCTTTTGCAGGTGCTCGATGATGGAAGATTGACCGATGGCCAGGGCCGTACGGTCGACTTTAAAAACACAGTGATCGTTATGACCAGTAATATTGGCTCGCATTTAATTCAGTCGATGACCGGTAAGAATCAATCTGAGGTTAAGGATGCTGTCTTTGGCGAGCTAAAGAATCATTTCCGCCCAGAGTTTTTAAATCGGGTGGATGAGATTGTGGTTTTCCATGGCTTGGATCAAAAAAACATTGCAGCCATCGCAAAGATCCTGTTGCAAAATCTTTCAGAGCGTTTAGCCCGCATCGATATGCAACTTGATGTCAGTGATGCCGCGTTGAGTAAGATCGCCGAAGTAGGCTTTGATCCGGTCTATGGGGCAAGACCCTTAAAGCGGGCAATTCAGCAGCATATTGAAAACCCAGTTTCTAAGATGATTTTGGAAGGTAAGTTTGGACCGCAGGACGTGATACCGGTTGATGTGGACAAAAAAGGTGACTTTAGCTTCTCGCGCTTAGTCCATTAGTCCTTTTCTGGAGTAATTCCCGACTGGCGCTACACTAGTGCCATGTCGGTAGCTCAAGGTAGCTTGTATCCTAGTGATAATCGGACGATAGGCCTTATCAGCCTAGCGCACGGCACCTCTCATTTCTACCATCTTGTTTTACCCCCTCTATTCCCTTGGCTAAAAACCGAGTTCGCTCTTTCCTACGCAGAGCTTGGTTTATTGATGACCATTTTCTTTGTGGTCTCCTGTGCTGTTCAGGCTTCCTCCGGTTTTTTGGTTGATCACAAAGGTGCTCGCCCCGTTTTATTTGCTGGTGTTGGCTTATTGGCCTTGTCCGCATTGACCTATGCAGTGAGTTCAAGTTATGTTGGTTTAGTGATTGGGGCGGTCTTGATGGGTTGCGGTAATGGTGTTTTCCATCCCGTGGATTACACCCTTATGAACCATAAGATCTCGCCCAAACGTTTGCCGTATGCTTATTCCTTCCACGGTGTAACGGGTTATCTTGGCTGGGCTTTTGCCCCAGTCTTTATGGTGGCGATTGCAGAGCTAGCAAATTGGCGTACGGCCATGATGGCCGCTGCCATTTTGGCACTGGTCGTTTTATTCTTCCTCTGGATGAATCGTGAGCTATTGACCGATGATGCCAAGGCTCGCCATGAATCCAATCTAGCTAATGCACGTAAGAACGATCCCAATCACACTCCCTTAGGTACATTTGATTTCCTCAAATTACCAGCCGTCTGGTTGTGCTGGATTTTTTTCTTCCTAAGCATGGTTGCCATGGCCGGTATCCAGTCCTTTGCTCCCAGTGCTCTTTTAAAAATCTACGACATTTCGGTAGCATCTGGTAACTTCTTCCTTACCTTGTTAGCGCTGGGTAGTGCAGGCGGAATGATTTTAGGAGGGTATATTGCCAGTAAACTAGCTTCGCCAGAGCGTACCGTGGTTATTTGTTTAATGATTAGCGCATTGATGTCGATTGTGATCGGGACAGAGCTTGCATCAGCAGCATTGATCCCGAGTCTATTTGTCGTTATTGGTATCGGTCTTGGTGTCGCTGCACCTTCGCGCGATTTAATGATCCGCTCTGCCACACCGCAAGGTGCCTCCGGCCGTGTATACGGCATTGTCTATTCCGGCATTGATCTCGGCGCATCAGTCGGCCCCTTAGCCTTCGGAATCTTGCTTGATGCAGGCCAACCCAACTGGCTATTCCTAGGCGTAGCATTCATTCAATGCCTGATTATCTTTACTGCCTTTAAGGTGGCCAGCAACATCCCAAACAAGACTCCTGCTTAAGTACGTCCTTTTCAGGGGGGTAATAGTGAAGATGTGGCTACAGCATCTCTTTCCGTATTATGAAATATTGATTCCACAAGGTAAAACTAATCAAACCCATATTTCATAATCATTTTTCATTCTCTAATCATTGTTTTCATATCGCGATAATATGAATATAAATTATTGATTTTAATAAATATTATTTATATGTTTAATCTCTATTAAATAGGCTTAACCTTTATATTCGTGTCTAAACTCTTCTATAAGACATAAGAGTTGATACGAACAAACGTTCAATTCTTAAGATTTTTTATCTTGATAGAAGGAGAGCAATATGGTGACGCGCAAGGCAGAGGCAGCAACAATTCAAAAAGATTGGGATATCAATCCACGTTGGCAGGGAATTAAGCGAGGTTACACCGCTGAGGACGTGGTGCGCTTACGTGGCTCAGTGCGACCTGAGTACACCCTTGCACGACAAGGTGCTGATAAGTTATGGAACCTTGTGAACAATGAGGCGTATGTCAATTGCCTTGGAGCATTAACGGGTGGACAGGCAATGCAACAAGTTAAGGCGGGTGTAAAAGCCATTTATTTATCCGGTTGGCAAGTAGCTGCTGATAACAATAGTTATGCTGCTATGTACCCAGACCAGTCTTTGTATCCAGTGGATTCTGTTCCTAAAGTTGTGGAGCGGATCAACAATACCTTTGAGCGCGCCGATCAAATTCAGTGGTCTAAAGGTATTAACCCAGGCGATCCTGGATACATTGATTACTTTGCCCCGATTGTGGCTGATGCAGAAGCTGGATTTGGCGGAGTATTAAACGCGTATGAACTCAGTAAGGCCTTAATTAAAAATGGTGCTGCAGGAGTCCACTTTGAGGATCAGTTGTCTTCTGTAAAAAAGTGCGGCCATCTGGGCGGCAAGGTCTTATTGCCAACTCAAGAGTCAGTACAGAAGTTGATTGCAGCCCGCCTAGCAGCGGACGTGATGGGCGTGCCAACGATCATCTTGGCAAGAACCGATGCAGAGGCGGCTGACCTAATTACCTCTGATTATGATGAAAACGACAAGCCATTCTTAACCGGTGAGCGTACCCCAGAGGGTTTCTATAAGACCCGCAAAGGTTTAGGACAAGCGATCTCGCGCGGACTGGCATATGCCGCATATGCCGATATGGTGTGGTGTGAAACGGGTACACCTGATCTTGAGTTCGCCAAGAAATTTGCGGAAGCAATTCGGGAGAAGTTCCCCGGCAAGATGTTGGCATATAACTGCTCACCCTCGTTTAACTGGAAGAAAAATTTAGATGACACCACCATTGCCAAGTTCCAACGTGAGCTTGGTGCAATGGGTTACAAGTACCAGTTCATTACTTTGGCAGGCATTCATTCCATGTGGTACAACATGTTTGACCTCTCACAAGACTACGTCAAGCGCGGTATGACCGCTTATGTTGAGAAAGTACAAGAACCGGAGTTTGCAGCGCGCGATCGAGGCTATAGCTTTGTATCGCATCAGCAAGAAGTTGGCACAGGTTACTTTGACGACGTGACCACTGTGATCCAGGGGGGTAAGTCTTCGGTAACGGCACTAACTGGATCGACCGAGGAAGAACAGTTTCATTAATGCAATCATCCGCCAATCCAGCGGATTGCTAAGGAGTGCGGTTGGGCGCTTAAATCATTCCAAAAGGATGACTTAAGCGCCTTTCTGTTTTACATTACACCTATGATTGAGTGCATCCTTTGCAAAGAAGACGGCGGCCAGCTAGTTTGGCGCGGTGATGATGCGCGCGTTGTTTTAATTGACGACCCTGATCTTCCGGGATATTGCCGGGTTATCTGGAATCGGCATGTTGCAGAAATGAGCGATCTATCACGGGTGGAGCGAGAGATTCTTATGGCCTTGGTTGATGTCACTGAGTTTGCAGTTCGTCGTGTGATGCATCCCCAAAAGATCAACATTGCATCATTGGGTAATCAGGTACCGCATTTGCATTGGCACGTGATTCCTCGGTTTATCGATGATCCATTTTTCCCAGGATCTATTTGGTCAAGCAAACAACGAGAGCTGTCTGAGAGCATCAGAAAAACGAGACGAGAAGCTTCTAGGAGTTTGCCAGATGCGATTCGCTCAGGCATTGCTGATTTAGCCTAAAGTAATTTTCGTAAAGACTCTAAATAGATATTTGCATCAAGCGCACTCGCGTCACGCTGAGCCTGCCATAAGACTTGTCCTAAACATTCCATGATTTGGTGTTGTGCTTCATGCTCAGAGTCTAATTTTTTACTCAATGTATTGGCGATCTGTTGAATACCGGGGGGTTGATCAATCGAAATCTGTTCGCTAATCGATAGATGCATAGACAGATGCAAAAAAGGGTTTGTTGCTCCCTTCTCAGGGGTAAATTCTTGCTCAAGGGCACTGGATGGATCGCTCAAGATCGTATGAAACTCTGGGTGCAGCTTCATCCACTGACTCGCAAGCATTTCTAAGGGCGTTAAAAGACTCCCATCCGTGTGCTTTTGCCAGGTTGTGCAAAAAAACTGACGGACCTCCTCACGGGATGGATTAAATAGGGCCACGTACTTTTCCAGTGCCAGTTTTGTGTTTATAGAAACAAAGGGGCTCAACAACGCAATGAGCACAATCGGGATTACGTGCTTTGCAGACATAGCGACCATGCAAGATTAGCCAATGGTGCGCATCTTGGATAAATTCTTGCGGAACACGTTTCATTAACTTCTTCTCAACCTCGATCACATTCTTGCCAGGGGCTAAACCAGTGCGGTTGGATACCCTAAAAATATGAGTATCTACGGCGATAGTAGGTTCACCAAATGCAGTGTTCAGAATGACATTAGCGGTTTTACGCCCAACTCCTGGAAGAGCCTCGAGATCCTCTCGTTTCTTGGGGACCTCAGCACCATGTCGATTGATTAATATGCGACACGTCTCTTGAAGGTGTTTCCCTTTAGTTTTATATAAACCAATGTGCTGAATGTAGGGGCGAACCCCCGCCTCTCCCAGGGTAAGGATTGCTTCTGGAGTGTTGGCAACTGCGAAGAGTCGGCGCGTACCTTTATTTACAGAGATGTCGGTGGCTTGTGCCGATAAGAGAACCGCTGTTAATAGCTCAAATGGGGAGCTGTATTCTAGTTCGGTGCTTGGTTTTGGATTGTTGGCTTTTAGTTCCTGAAAAAAGACAAGCCGTTGCTCAGCATTCATACACAGACTATGGGTTTGATTGTTTGACCCGTGCTATCGCTGCAGCAATGATGGCACGCTTACGTTCAATTTCAGTTACTTCCGCCGGAGAGCTTGCTTGGGTTTCATCCAATTCAACTAGTTTTGTCTTCGCCTTCTTAGCTAAACGGATCTCATTGTCACGCTCTTCGCGATCAAGTCGCTCTTGATGGGTTTGATAACGGGCCCTTGCGAGATCTGCCTGAGAGCTTGACCATGCATTCCATCCCGTTTGCTTATCGGTAATGTTAATCATGGTGATGCAGTCAACCGGGCAGGGCGCCACACAAAGATCGCAACCAGTACACCACTCCGGCAAGACGGTATGCATTTGCTTGGAGGCGCCCACAATAGCATCCACTGGACAAGCTTGAATACATAGTGTGCAACCAATACAAGCCTTGGGATCAATGAATGCGACTGGTCTGGGTCGTTCAATGCCGCATTCTGGATCAAGCTGCTTGGTTTTGGTATCGAGCTTGAAATCCAGAATTCTACTGAGTCGAATAATGCCTTCTTGACCACCAGGGGGACAGCGATTTGGGCGCTCACCATCAGCCATTGCCTCTGCATAGCCTCGGCAATCCGGGTAGCCGCACTTTGTGCATTGTGTTTGAGGTAAGGCGTCCTCTAATAAGTCAGCTAGCTTGGGAGAGCGCATTGACTTCGATAGAAACGGACTTAATTGGCGTCTTGATTGTTTGGATTAGTAGCATGGTGCGCACGAATAAAGCTTTGTATTCGCGGGTACACCTTACTGCGCCAGCGTCTTCCAGAAAAGATGCCGTAGTGCCCAGCGCCACTGACCTCGTAATGCTCTTTCATAGACTCATCAATTCCTTTACAGAGTTTGTGAGCAGCGCGCGTTTGCCCGCTTCCAGAGATATCATCCATTTCCCCCTCAATGGTGAGCATGGCTGATTGTTGAATATCTTCTGGTTTCACGAGTTCGCCATTTACCTTCCAAGTGCCATTAGGTAATGCGCACTCTTGGAACACAGTTCTGATGGTGTCCAAATAGTAGTGTGCGTCCATGTCAAGCACTGCGTTGTACTCATCATAGAAGCGAATATGCGCTTTAGCATCTTGCTCGTCACCCCGTACTAAGTTTTGGAAGAAATCCCAGTGCGACTGCATATGATTGCTGGGGTTCATAGCAATAAAACCAAGGTGTTGTAAGAAACCTGGGTAAACGCGGCGACCCACTCCAGGATGAGGTGGTGGAACGTTATGAATCGTATTGGCTTCGAACCACTGAATCGATTTATTTGTGGCCAAGGAGTTGACGGCTGTGGGATGTTTACGGGCATCAATTGGGCCGCCCATCATGATTAGTGATTTAGGAGTTGCTTCACCCCGAGAGGCCATTAATGAAACTGCCCCAAGAACGGGTACGGTCGGCTGGCATACAGAAATCACATGAAGATTGTTGGCACCAATTAAGCGAATGAAATCTTCAATGTAGTTTACGTAGTCGCTTAATCCAAACACCCCTTGGTCATTTGGAACCATTCGCGCATCCACCCAGTCAGTAATGTAGACCTTGTGGTCTTGCAACATCGTGCGTACAGTATCGCGCAATAGGGTGGAGTGATGGCCTGAGAGAGGAGCAACAATTAACACAATCGGATCTTGCTTCATCTTCGTGATGACATCGATGTCATCGGAGAAGCGCTTAAAGCGAACTAAGTTACAAAATGGTCTTGCAAGGGTTGTAATTTCTTGAACCACTACCTCTTTGCCGTGAGCTTTGATGCTGCGAATGCCAAATTCAGGCTTTTTATAGTCTTTACCGAGACGGTGTAAGAGTTCATAGCTTGCAGCAAAGCGTTCCGCACCCGGAAGAAGGGATAGGGGGTTGGCTGGATTGATGAACGTTTCAGAGGTCGTTTTAGCCCACGATGTTAAGGGTTGTAACAGCGCTTTCTGAAAATCATATATTTGATAAAGCATTGATTACCCTCCAGACACAGCAAAAACCCTATTTTGACACGAGAACCCGAGCGATAGCCTGTGCAACCCGATCTAAATTTTTGGTGTTCAAGGCTGCCACACAGATGCGCCCAGTCGAAAGCGCGTAGATACCATCATGCTCTTGCAGTTTGGCAACTTGGTCAGCAGTGAGGCCGGAATAGGAAAACATGCCACGCTGAGTCTCAATAAAGGAAAAATCCTGTTGGGCGCCAGCAGCAGCTAGTTTTTTGTTAAGACCATGGCGCATTGCTTTAATACGCTCCCTCATCTCTGCGAGCTCGTCTTCCCACATCTGACGTAATTTGGGGGAGTTCAATACCATTGCCACAATCGCAGCACCATGCGTAGGTGGATTGGAATAATTGGTGCGTATAACTCGTTTTAATTGCGATAAAACCCGAGCGGATTCTTCTTTACTTTGAGTAACAATCGAAAGTGCACCAACGCGTTCACCATAGAGTGAAAATGATTTTGAAAAAGAGCTCGATACGAAGAAAGACATTCCAGAGTCGGCAAACAGTCGTACTGCCGCACCATCTTCTTCAATACCGGTAGCAAATCCCTGATAGGCAATATCAAGAAAAGGAATTAACTGGCGTGTTTGGCAAATAGAAATAATTTTTCTCCATTGCTCCGGAGTGAGATCTGCACCCGTTGGGTTGTGACAGCAGGCATGCAGAATCACTAACGTTTTTGCTGGAAAGGATTCTAGCGATTTAACCATGCCCTCAAAATCCACGCCACGGGTCTTGGGGTCAAAGTAGGCGTACTCCAAGACTTGATAGCCGGCAGATTCAAAAATACCGCGATGGTTTTCCCAACTTGGCGCACTAATTGCAGCGGGCGCATTAGTGTCTAAACGCTTCACAAAATCACCGCCGACGCGCAAGGCCCCAGTTCCACCAAGACATTCTGCAGTAACCACCCGACCCTCTTTAATAAGAGGGGAGTCTGCGCCAAAGAGCAAGTTTTGCACTGCTGAGTTGTATGGGTTTGGACCCTCGATCGGGATGTAGGCGCGGGGCGATTGTTTGGCAACCACCTCTTTTTCAGCCTCAAGAACAGCCTTGAGTAACGGCACCTTGCCTTCGTCGGTGTAATAGACGCCAACACCTAAATTCACTTTTCCGGGGCGCTGATCGGCAGTGTAGGCTTCAGTAAGGCCAAAAATGGGGTCTTTGGGGGCTAATTGGACGGAGGAAAACAGGTTCATTTTGATTGAATGTAGTTTATGTGTTGTAAATCAGGTTCTTAGGAATGATTGGTGCAATTGGAATAAAAACGGCAAAATTAACGATTGTTGGAAATTTGCTGTGCAATGTAGTTCACAGTTATAAATGATAGCCGAGATGAGTAAGCCCACCCCAAAAACAGCCAACGCAAGCCCTAAAACCAAAACACGTGAGGGCTCCTCTAAAAAATTAGTTAAAGAAGAGGGTGTCACTCTAAATCGCGGCATGCAAGATCCACCTCTAGTTGAATCTCAATTCATCCGTTTTCCAGACTCTCCTTATCAGTTGTATCAACCCTTTCCCCCTGCTGGTGATCAGCCTGCCGCGATTGATCAGTTGTGTGCCGGTATTGAAGACGGCCTATCGTTTCAGACCCTCTTGGGCGTAACCGGTTCAGGGAAGACCTTCACCATGGCTAATGTGATTGCGCGAATGGGTCGACCGGCGATCGTCTTTGCTCCCAACAAAACTCTTGCTGCTCAGTTGTACTCAGAATTCAGAGAGTTCTTTCCTCGCAATGCAGTGGAGTACTTTGTGAGTTATTACGATTACTACCAGCCTGAAGCTTACGTCCCGACGCGCGACCTCTTTATTGAAAAAGACTCCTCAATTAATGAACACATCGAGCAAATGCGCCTATCAGCAACCAAGAGCTTGTTAGAGCGCCGAGATGTGGTGATTGTGGCGACAGTTTCTGCTATCTATGGTATTGGTAATCCCGGTGATTATCACAGCATGGTCTTAACACTGAGGCCTGGTGATAAATTGACGCAGCGTGATATTGTCACGCGTTTAATTTCAATGCAGTACGAGCGTAATGAACTCGATTTTCATCGAGGGATTTTTCGGGTACGGGGTGACACGATTGATATATTCCCTGCCGAACATAATGAGTTAGCCATCCGAGTTGAGTTATTTGATGACCAAGTTGAGTCCTTACATTTTTTTGATCCCCTGACCGGAAAGATTAAACAAAAGTTACCGCGCTTTACGGTATATCCAAGCTCCCACTATGTGACCCCCCGCGAAACGATCTTGCGGGCAATTGAGACCATTAAGGTTGAGTTACGTGAGCGTTTAGATGAGTTCGTGAAAGACACTAAATTAGTCGAGGCGCAACGCTTAGAACAGCGAACTCGTTTTGATCTTGAGATGCTCTCAGAGCTCGGATTTTGTAAGGGAATTGAAAACTACTCACGGCATTTATCGGGCGCAAAACCGGGCGATGCTCCGCCCACCCTGGTGGATTATTTGCCACCCGATGCCCTGATGTTTTTAGATGAGAGTCATGTGTTGATTGGTCAGCTCAACGGGATGTACAACGGCGATCGGGCACGTAAACATACTTTGGTGGAGTATGGATTTCGTTTGCCCTCCGCGATGGATAATCGACCCTTAAAGTTCCCTGAATTTGAGACCAAAATGCGCCAAGCAGTTTTTGTATCAGCAACCCCAGCAGATTATGAGAACCAAAAGACAGGGCAAGTGGTTGAGCAGCTAGTTCGACCTACCGGACTTGTCGATCCGGCGATTGAGGTTTTGCCAGCAAGTACGCAGGTCGATGATTTACTCAATCAAATTCACGAACGGGTGAAGGTGCGCGAGCGCGTCTTAGTCACTGTTTTAACTAAGCGCATGGCCGAGCAGTTAACCGAATATCTATCGGATAACGGCGTAAAGGTGCGTTATGTCCACTCGGATATTGATACGGTTGAACGCGTTGAGATTATCCGAGATCTTCGTCTAGGGGTATTTGATGTCTTAGTCGGAATTAACTTATTACGTGAAGG
Organism: Polynucleobacter sp.; assembly: GCA_036746715.1. Taxonomy (GTDB): domain Bacteria; phylum Pseudomonadota; class Gammaproteobacteria; order Burkholderiales; family Burkholderiaceae; genus Polynucleobacter. Next base: position 148,112 of record DAIODQ010000001.1, read on the forward strand.
TCTCGATATACCCGAGGTATCGCTAGTCGCAATTTTGGATGCTGACAAGGAGGGCTTCTTACGAGCAGAACGAAGCTTGATTCAAACGATTGGGCGAGCTGCACGTAATGTGAATGGTAAAGCGATTTTGTATGCGGATCGTATTACAAATTCCATGCAGCGTGCGATGGGCGAGACCGATCGACGAAGAACGAAGCAAATTGCCTTTAATCTCGAGCATGGCATTGAGCCCAAAGGGGTAACCAAGCGGATTAAAGACATTATTGATGGTGTTTACGATGTTCAAGAGAAGCGAAGTGAGCTTCAAGTTGCCCAAAATCGGGCTCATTACGAGAGCATGAGCGAAAAAGAGCTTGCAAAAGAAATTGGTCGACTTGAGAAACAAATGATGGCGGAGGCCAAAAATCTAGAGTTTGAGAGGGCAGCGGCTACCCGTGATCAGATTGCTAAAATAAAGGAACTCGCTTTTGGTGCTCTAGCCAAAGATTCTCTCTAGGGCCCACTAGGCTTGTGTTTGTTTGGCTTCACAGGTTTTTTTCCCCATACTAGCCCTATGGTTTATTCCCGATCAAAATACTCGGGAATCTGCTATACTTGACCGGAATTGTCAGGTATTACCCTTCTGACAGTTGCTGTCCATAACAACCCACAACAAAGGTGATCTATGAGACTTACTACTAAAGGTCGATTTGCAGTAACCGCGATGATTGATTTGGCTCTGCGTGAAACGCATGGCCCCGTAACGCTTGCCGGTATTAGCCAGCGCCAAAAGATTTCGCTTTCTTATTTAGAGCAACTCTTTGGCAAGCTACGCCGCTTTAATATTGTTGAGAGTACACGCGGCCCTGGCGGCGGATACACCCTTGCGCGCAAAGCTGAGGAAATCAGTGTTGCTGACATCATTGTGGCGGTGGATGAGCCGCTAGATGCGACCCAGTGCGGTGGTAAGGGTAATTGTCATAGTGAAGAAGATACTCACAGTCGTTGCATGACCCATGACTTATGGACCAACTTAAATGCCAAGATGGTTGAATACCTGGATTCAGTCAGTTTGCGCGATTTAGCTAAGCAGCAAGAGGGCCGTGGCGTGGTAATTCAGGATCTTCGCGAAAAGAAAGTACGTGTTGATTCGATTAAAACCAAAAAGCCAGCCACCGTTACTGCAAATAAAAAGGATGAAGCTCCTAAGCGTCCTCTGATTAACTCCGTATTTAATCTTGCCAGACAAGGCTAAGCATGAATGCTCCACAAAAAGCTCCCCTTCAACCCGTTTCGCTCTATAGCCCGAAGCATTTTCCGGTCTACATGGATTACTCGGCAACCACGCCGATTGATCAGCGTGTGGTCGATAAGTTGCTTCCCTATTTGCGGGAACAATTTGGTAATGCCGCCTCGCGCAGTCATGCATTTGGCTGGGCTGCTGAAGAGGCTGTTGAAGAGGCGCGTGTGGAGGTTGCCAAACTAGTCAATGCCGATCCCCGTGAAATCGTGTGGACCAGCGGTGCGACAGAGAGTATTAATTTAGCGATCAAAGGCGCCGCCCATTTCTACAAAGAAAAGGGTAAGCACATTATTACGGTGAAGACTGAGCACAAAGCAACTCTTGATACCTGCCGTGAACTGGAGCGTGAGGGCTATGACGTCACGTATCTGGATGTAATGGATAACGGTCTGATTGACTTTGCACAGCTCGAAGCGGCTATTCGCCCAGATACTATTTTGGTATCGACGATGTTTGTGAATAATGAAATTGGCGTGATTCAGGATATTCCCAAAATTGGTGAGCTTTGCCGCTCACGCGGAATCATCTTTCACGTCGACTCCGCCCAAGCAACTGGCAAAGTAGAGATTGATCTTGAGAAGCAAAAAGTTGATTTGATGAGCTTCTCGGCACATAAAACGTATGGACCTAAGGGAATTGGCGCTCTATACGTGCGTCGCAAACCGCGCGTACGCATCGAGGCGCAAATTCATGGTGGCGGGCATGAGCGTGGCATGCGTTCAGGTACCTTACCGGTCCACCAAATTGTTGGAATGGGCGAGGCATTCCGGATCGCTCGGGTTGAAATGACTGAAGAAAGTGCTCGTATCCGTAAACTACGCGATCGCCTTTTGACCGGTTTAAAAGATATCGAAGAAGTTTATGTGAATGGCGACATGGATCAGCGCGTTGCCCACAATCTCAATATCAGTTTTAACTATGTTGAAGGCGAATCCATGTTGATGGCATTAAAGGATATTGCGATTTCTTCAGGATCCGCATGTACTTCAGCATCTCTTGAGCCATCCTATGTATTACGCGCCCTTGGTCGTAATGATGAGTTGGCGCATAGCTCAATTCGTTTCACCATTGGTCGTTTTACTACCGAAGAAGAGGTGGACTTCACGATTGACTTAGTGAAAGAGAAAATTGCCAAATTACGAGAGCTTTCTCCTCTTTGGGAAATGTATAAAGATGGGATTGATCTAAGTACGATTCAGTGGGCAGCTCACTAATCATTGAAGAATTAAGTTTAAAAAGGAATTGATATGGCATATAGCGATAAAGTAATTGATCATTATGAGAACCCCCGTAATGTGGGTTCATTTGCCAAAGGCGATGAGCAGATTGGCACTGGAATGGTGGGCGCCCCCGCTTGCGGCGACGTCATGAAGTTACAAATTCGGGTCAATGATCAGGGTGTGATTGAAGATGCTAAGTTCAAAACCTATGGCTGCGGATCCGCAATTGCCTCATCCTCCTTAGTGACCGAGTGGGTGAAAGGTAAAACCTTGGATCAGGCGCTTGAGATTAAGAACTCCCAAATTGCCCAAGAACTTTCTCTCCCCCCTGTGAAGATACATTGCTCCATATTGGCTGAGGATGCTATTAAGGCTGCTGTCAAAGATTACCAAGAAAAGCACCTCGCTAAATAAGAAAGTATTGTTATGTCGATCACCCTGACCGAAAAAGCAGCAACCCATGTCAATCGCAGTTTGCAAAAACGCGGCAAGGGTTGTGGCTTGCGCTTGGGCGTTCGCACAACTGGTTGTTCTGGCCTTGCCTATCAATTAGAGTATGTTGATGAGGCTATTGCGGAGGATCAGGTATTTGAGTCCCATGGCATTAAGATTTTTGTTGATCCAAAGAGCCTCGCTTATATTGATGGGACCGAGCTTGATTTTGTGCGTGAAGGGTTAAATGAAGGGTTTAAGTTTCAGAACCCGAATGTGAAAGATGAGTGTGGTTGTGGCGAATCTTTCCGCGTCTGACAACCACTTCACATTTTTTGGACTATTACCCCGTTTCAAACTTGATACGTCGGTTTTGGATCAAGCCTATCTAGCCATTCAAAAAGAAGTTCATCCAGACCGCCATACTAATGGCACAGAGGCTGAACAGCGGATAGCTATGCAGTTAGCAACCTATGCCAATACTGCCTATCGCACCTTAAAAGATCCTGTACAACGAGGTTTGTACCTTTGCCAATTAAATGGTGTCGAGGCACATTTAGAAACCAATACAGCTATGCCTGCTCAATTCCTGATGAAGCAGATGGAGTGGCGTGAGGCCCTTGAGGACTCATCTGAAGACTTAAATTCATTAGAGCTTTTGGCAGCTGAAGTGTGCCAAGCCAAACAAAATGCATTCACTCAGCTGGAAGAGGAATGCGAAAAAATAGATTATTTAAAGGCGATCGAGACCGTTCGCGGTCTTCTCTTTATCGATAAGTTTGCTAACGAGCTAGATGATGCGATAGCTGAGCTGGCCTAAATGCGTATAGAAAAATAATATGGCTTTACTGCAAATTGCCGAACCTGGAATGGCCCTTGCTCCCCACGAGCGCAAAATTTCCATTGGTATAGATCTGGGCACTACAAACTCCCTTGTTGCTATTGTCAAAGATGCACTTCCCAAGGTTCTAGCCGATATCAATGGCAAGGAACTATTTCCATCGGTGATTCGGTATTTACCGGATGGACGGACTGAGGGTGGTTATGAGGCTCTAGAGCATGTGATTGATGATCCTAAAAATACCATTGTGTCCGTTAAGCGTTTTATGGGACGAGGTCTTAGTGATGTCTCGCATATGGAGAGCTCACCATATGAATTTATCGACGAACCAGGCATGGTGAAGTTACGCACTGTTGCCGGCGATAAAACTCCAGTAGAGGTTAGTGCAGAGATCTTGGCTCGCTTACGCCAGCTCGCTGAAGACTCTGTCCAAGATGAGATTGTTGGGGCGGTGATAACGGTCCCTGCATACTTTGATGATGCTCAGCGCCAAGCAACCAAAGATGCTGCCCAACTTGCAGGCCTAAAGGTCTTGCGACTATTAAATGAACCTACTGCGGCAGCGATTGCCTATGGTTTAGATAATGCCTCCGAAGGAATCTATGCTGTTTATGATTTGGGCGGCGGTACCTTTGATATCTCTATTTTACGAATGAGCAAGGGCGTCTTTGAGGTTTTATCTACTGGCGGTGATTCTGCTTTGGGTGGCGATGATTTTGATCAATGCCTTTACTCTTGGGTACTTGAACAAGCAAAGCTCTCGCCTCTTGCACCCCAAGATCAACGTGCATTATTGCTAGCAGCCAAACAAACTAAAGAACAATTAAGCCTTGCCACCTTTGCAAGTGTGCATCTCACCCTGAGTACGGGAACTGTTGTTCATCTAGAAGTAAGTCAGGCTCAATTTTTTGAGATCACCCAGAGCTTAGTTAGTAAGACCATGGCCTCAGTACGCAAAGCATTACGTGATGCCCATCTGCAGACCCATGATGTAAAGGGTGTGGTCATGGTTGGGGGCGCTACGCGTATGCTTCATGTTCAAGCAGCCGTTGCTGAACTCTTTGCAAAACAACCCTTAAATAATTTAGACCCCGACCAAGTAGTTGCTTTGGGCGCAGCGATGCAGGCTGATTTATTAGCCGGCAATCAAAGTAAAAATAATGAATGGCTATTGCTCGATGTAATTCCTCTGTCTTTAGGGATTGAGACCATGGGCGGCCTTGTTGAAAAAATTATTCCACGCAATACCCCAATTCCTGTGGCCCAAGCACAAGAGTTCACGACCTTTAAAGATGGTCAGACCGGTTTATCGCTTCATGTTGTGCAGGGTGAGCGCGAAGTAGTGGACGCATGTCGATCATTGGCTCGTTTTGAACTAAAAGGCATACCACCGATGGTGGCTGGCGCAGCTCGTATTCGAGTGACCTTTCAGGTTGATGCGGACGGGCTTTTATCGGTGCATGCCATCGAAGAAAGCTCTGGCGTACAAACTTCGATTGAGATCAAGCCCTCATATGGTTTAAGTGATACAGACATTACCCGAATGTTGCAAGACGGCTTTGCCTCCGCCAAGGAGGATATGCAAGCTCGCTCTTTACGTGAAGAGCAAGTGGAGGCAGAGCGCTTGATTGAGGCGGTCGGAGCCGCTTTAGAGCAAGATGGATATCTATTAACCGATGTTGAGCGTGCCTTGATTCGAAAAGAGATGGCTCAACTGCATAATCTCGTGCAAACAGAGCGAGATAGCTCAATTGTGCGTAAAGCGGTTGAGAGAGCAGCTAAGACCACCGATCACTTTGCTGAAAAGCGAATGAATGCCAGTATCCAGAAAGCATTAACAGGTAAAAATGTTGCTGAGATTTAATTATTGAGATTGACCTATGACCCAAATTGTTGTGTTACCCCATGCTGAGCATTGCCCTGACGGAGCGGTTATTGAAGCAGATCCAGGCACTAGCATTTGCGAGACTCTCCTCGCTAATGATATTGAGATTGAGCATGCCTGCGATATGGTGTGTGCCTGCACAACCTGTCATGTGATCGTTCGTGAGGGACTCAATAGCTTAAATGAACCTGACGAGAATGAGGAAGACATGCTTGATCGAGCTTGGGGCTTATGCCCCCAATCGCGGCTTTCATGTCAGGCTATTGTGGCAAATATTGATCTTGTGATTGAAATTCCAAAGTATTCGATCAATCATGCCAAAGAAAATCACTAAGTAATCCTAATTAAGCACCATGGTCGGTCGGATACGTCAAAAGCAACTTCTCGAGCTGCAAGCTAGTGAAGAATTAAATGCAGTTGAGATTGTTATTTGCCCAATTTGTCTGCGTGAGATACCGCCAGAGCAACAAGAAGCCCATCATTTGATTCCAAAATCAAAGGGCGGTAGAGCCACTGAATATTTGCACAAAATTTGTCATCGACAGATTCATGCTCTATTTACCGACACTCAATTAGCAGCTAAATTCAATACTGCTGAATCTATTTTGCAGGATCCTGCTATGCAAAAATTCATCCGTTGGGTGGAGACCAAGCCGAATGCATTTTATGAGCGGGTCACAAAAAGCGAACGCGTACGTAATCGCTAGACGTTTAGTCTTCCTCACGACGTAGGTGTGGGAACAAAATTACATCCCGAATATTAGGCATATCGGTGAGAAGCATCACCAGGCGGTCAATACCAATCCCACAACCCCCAGTTGGCGGCATGCCGTACTCTAAAGCGCGGATGAAATCATGGTCAAAGTACATCGCCTCTTCATCGCCCGCCTCTTTTTGTGCGACTTGCTTTCGAAACCGTTCTGCTTGATCTTCTGCATCATTGAGCTCCGAGAAGCCATTAGCGATTTCGCGCCCTGTGATGAAGAGCTCAAAGCGCTCGGTAATGCCCTTGCGCGTATCAGACTCACGCGCTAGAGGACTAACTTCAATCGGATAATCAATAATATAAGTAGGATCCCAAAGGTGTTCTTCGGCAACAAGCTCAAACAGGGCTAATTGCAGCGCACCTAACCCCGCATTTTTGAGTGCTGGGGAATTGATATTTTCTCCTCCCTTTTTTAGCTCGGCACGAATAAAGTCAAGGTCTTCTAATTGGGGCGCAGCATAGGTTTTTTGCGAGAGTGGGGCGTATTTGAGGATTGCTTCGGTAATGGTGAGACGATCAAAGGGTTTGGCTAAATCAAGACCTCGCCCTTGGTGAGTGAGTGTTGCTGTCCCTTGCGCATCGATAGCGGCGCTGCGGATTAAATTTTCCGTAAAGTCCATCAGCCAGTGATAGTCGGTATAGGCTGCATAGAACTCCATCATGGTGAACTCTGGATTGTGACGCGGACTAAGCCCCTCATTTCTGAAATTGCGATTAATTTCAAAGACACGCTCAAAGCCACCAACCACTAGGCGCTTTAGATAAAGCTCTGGAGCAATCCGCATATACATTTGCATATCGAGCGCATTGTGGTGGGTAATGAATGGCTTAGCTGCTGCTCCCCCAGGAATAGGATGCAACATAGGCGTTTCAACTTCCATGAACTGCGCTTCAATCATATGTCGACGCAGCGAGGCAATCGCTTTGCTGCGTGCCAAGAAAGTATTACGACTTTCTGGGTTCACAATCAAATCGACATAGCGTTGCCGATATTTAAGTTCCTGATCGGCAAGACCATGAAACTTATCTGGCAGCGGTCGTAAGGATTTGCTTAAGAGGCGCAGTGTGGAGCACTCGACTGAGAGCTCGCCTTTATTGGTCTTAAAGAGATGGCCTTCAGCAGCAATGATGTCGCCCAGATCCCAATGCTTAAAAGCTGCATGAACGTCGACCCCAGTAATATCATCGCTGATATAGAACTGAATTTGACCGCTACGGTCTTGAATCGTGGCAAAACTGGCTTTACCCATCACCCGTTTCAATACCATTCGACCGGCGACCTTAACGCCAATCTTCTTGCTCGCTAACTCCTCTTTATTAAAGCCATCGTAATGATCATGTAAATCAGCTGCTAAATGGGTCGGGATAAAGTCATTGGGGAAGGGCACACCAGCTTGGCGCAGTTTAGCTAATTTCTCACGACGCTCAGAAATGATGTGGTTTTCATCAGGCGCTGCTTGTTGCTCATCGACATTGGGTGGAGTGGTATTCATAGGAATGGCTCTCTGGGGGATTACACACCTTGTTTTAGACTGGCTGCGATAAAGGCATCGAGATCGCCATCTAAAACTTTTTGGGTGTTGGATATTTCAACATTGGTTCTTAAATCTTTAATGCGACTTTGATCTAAAACATAGGACCGAATTTGATGACCCCAACCGACATCGGTTTTGCTAGCCTCTAACTTATCTTGCTCAGCACGACGTTTACGCATCTCGTGTTCATATAAACGGGATTTAAGCATACTCATGGCCTCAGCACGATTACGGTGTTGACTGCGGTCATTTTGACACTGCACCACAATCCCCGTAGGAATATGTGTAAGACGCACCGCTGAATCTGTCTTATTAATATGCTGACCCCCCGCTCCTGAGGCGCGGTAGGTATCGGTGCGAATATCAGCCGGATTTACTTCAATTTCAATCGAGTCATCAATTTCAGGGTATACGTAAATACTGGCAAAAGAGGTATGCCGTCCACCTGAGGAATCAAAGGGGGATTTGCGTACCAGGCGGTGGACACCGGTTTCAGAGCGCAGATGCCCGTAGGCATATTCACCATCTACCTTAATGGTGGCACTTTTAATGCCAGCGACATCCCCGTCAGATTCTTCTAAGATTTCAGTTTTATACCCCTTGCGCTCACAGTATTTAAGGTATTGCCGATAGAGCATGCTGGCCCAATCGCAGGCCTCGGTGCCACCCGCTCCTGCTTGGATATCAATAAAACAATTACAGGGATCCATTTCATTATGAAACATACGCCGAAATTCCAAGTCTGCAATGATCTTTTCATAAGACTCAGAATCAGTTTGCAGGGACAATAAGGTTTCTTGATCGTTCTCGGCCTTAGCCAGTTCCATCAATTCCATACTGCTCGTGATGTTTTGATTCAGTTCGGTAAGGATGTGTACAACGCCCTCTAAGAGCTTTTTCTCCTTACCCAGTGCTTGGGCTTGCTTGGGATCATCCCAAATTTTGGGATCTTCCAGGATTTGATTAACTTCGACAAGACGATTTGACCTCGCATCGAAGTCAAAGATACCCCCGTAGTGCTTGCTCGCGGGAGAGGAGATCTCTTAAAGAATTGGTAATGTGATTGAGTTGTTCTGCTTCCATGCTCAAATTATACGGGTAAGCGCCTGCTAGGATTGATCGTCCAATGCCTCAATCATCAATTGCACGCGTGCCTCTGCACGAAACCGATCGCTCACCAAACGATAGGCCAAGCGGGCTTGTTGCGGGAGTTCTTGGGTCCGATTAAACCAGACGCCTTGTACTAAAGGAGCGGGAAGCGAAGCAGTCTCATCGGATACCCTTGGTTTGAGTTGTAGGCGCAGATGTTTATCTTTCATGAGAGATTGCTGAAGTACATCAAACTCTCCATAAAAAAGAGGCTCGGGAAAGCCATGACCCCAGATTTCGTTCATGAGGATGTCACTTGTTTTGACATTAAAGTCTTCAGGCCTTAGTTCCCCATCATGGATGCAGCGTCGTTTTAGCAGGTCTTCCGTTAAAAGTTCACTGCTGACCTGGAAAAACGATTCTTCAAAAACCTCAAAATCTGCCTGACGAATCGTGAGTCCTGCTGCCATGGCATGCCCCCCAAACTTTTGAATGAGAGAGGGCTTGCGTTTTGAGACGAGATCGAGAGCATCGCGCAAATGAAATCCAGTAATCGAGCGCCCTGATCCGCGCAAAAGAGCTTCCCCATTGGGCCCCTCCGCGGGTGCAAAAATAATCGCAGGACGATTAAAACGTTCTTTTAAACGAGACGCCACAATCCCAACTACCCCTTGATGCCAGTTGGCATTCCATAAACAGAGTGCGGGTCGATCGTCTAGATCACGATTGGTTAGATGCGCTAGGGCGGACTCTTGCATACCAGACTCAATCACTCGGCGCTCACGATTAATGCGGTCTAACTCTTGCGCAATCTCAAAGGCTAACTTAGAGTCATCGCACAGAAGTAACTTGATGCCAAGACTCATATCGGCAAGACGACCTGCAGCATTGAGTCTGGGACCAATCGCAAAGCCTAGATCAAACGGGTTAGCTATTTCTGGATTGCGACCGGCAACCTCAAACAATGCGAGAAGTCCAGGTGGCCCAATTCCTTGACGGATTCTCTTTAAACCTTGTGACACCAAGATCCGATTATTGCGATCGAGTTGTGCAACATCGGCAACGGTGCCAAGTGCAACGAGACCTAATAATTGGTCGAGCTTGGGTTGGGTCTCACTCGTAAAAATACCGCGTTGACGCAGTTCTGCACGAAGCGCAATTAAGACATAGAACATCACCCCAACACCTGCAAGTGCTTTACTCTGAAAACGACACTGGGCTTGATTGGGGTTCACAATCGCTAGGGCATTGGGTAATTGCTCGGTTGGTAAGTGATGGTCGGTTACCAGAACATCCATGCCATGTTCTTTGGCATAGTCAATACCTGCATGGCTGGCAATTCCGTTATCGACGGTAATCAACAAAGAGGGTTTTGGGCTCAGCACTTTTGCTAAATCGATCACTTCAGGCGTTAAGCCATATCCCATCGTAAAGCGATTGGGTACTAAGAAGCCAATTTGCTTGGATGATGCTCCAAGCATCTCCAAACCACGAATACCAACAGCGCAGGCAGTCGCCCCATCGCAATCATAATCAGCGACGATGAGCATCTGCCGTTGATCACGAATCGTATCCGCCAAGATCTTGGCGGCATTCTCGCAATGCAAAAGGGTATTGGGTGGTAAGAGATAGCTGAAATCTAATTGAAGCTCATCTGCGTTATTAACACCGCGTGCGGCGAAGAGTCTTGCTAATAGAGGATGCAGTTCTCTTGACTCTAGGGTCTTGGCGATTTCTGACGAATACGGTCTTTGGCTAAAAATACTCATGCCAGAAGTTCTTCCCAAGAAGGGATTTTTGCTTTACGCCAAAATGCAAGCGAGCGAGTTCGAAAGTCTTTTGCCACAAAGTGACGCTTGCGCACGGTTTTCGGAAAATCAATCACAGTAAGCTCAAGATCATGGACTGTGAGCATTTGGCTAATGGATGACCATAACTGTTTTGCCTGGCTGTGGCAAATGAAGGTGTTTTGAGTAAGCATTTCCCAATTCAGCTGGGGTTCGTAGATTAAAGGGATGCCTAATCGTTTTACCAATGGTGCCATCCATGTTGTATCGCTCACAATCGTTTGCGCAGTTTCTAGTTCACATGCTAATTGCACATCAGCATTTCTGCCAATTCCACTAAGCCAAATGGAATTGATTGTTGGTAACCCTTGTTCATCCCGCGCTTGATTGATGGGATGAATATGCCAGCGCATTTGTACTTCGTTTTGAACTCTGCGCCAGCGTTTGGCTAAACCCAATTCAGTAGTATCGCGCGGTAGCCACCAATCAATATTGCGACCTTGAGCTTGCGCAGGGCTATGAGTATGCAGTGTTTTAAATAGCTCTGACTTACCAAACCACTGATAGGGTGCCACTTGGGTAAGAGACCCCAAGCCTTCTTCACTAAACAATATGCTAGCTTCTTGCATCAATTGCCCAATTTCCTTGTCAGAGACATGAAAGGCATTTAACTGCAGCAGGACCAGGTGATCACGGGTTGCATGAAGATGAACCGGTTCAATACAGAAAAGTGTTTCATTTTCCCCAGAATGCTCCCCTAATAGTGCTGCAGCAAGCGGAAAGGCCTTGCCAATCAGATATTGCTCATGCGCTAAACCATTTCCCAGCATATGCGTGGGATCATCCTCGAGTTGGTCATCGCTATGAAGTAGAAGGGTGAGATGTTTAGGCATGCCCCCAATTTTAGGTGGCATTTACAAGAGTTGCCCAGTAGGGACTTGTGATTCACTAAACTGTGGGTATGTGGAAGATTCCGATTGAACTGGAGATAGGCCTAAGGTACACGCGCTCGAGACGGCGTAAGGCTGTTGGGCAACGCGACGGCTTTTTATCCTTTATATCGGGAATCTCGATGGCGGGCATTGCCTTGGGGGTTGCGGCGCTGATTGTGGTTCTCTCGGTCATGAACGGCTTTCAGAAAGAAGTCCGCGATCGAATGCTTTCCGTACTTTCGCATATTGAAATCACCGCCCCAAATGGTTTAGCAAACTGGGAACCTGTTGCCGAGACCTTATCCAGCCAAGCCCACGTTCTTGGCGTAGCCCCTATGGTCAGCTCGCAAGGGCTGCTATCCCGTGGTGAGGCAATGCGAGGTGTAGCACTGCGTGGGGTGGCTCCAGAACTGGAAGGAAAGGTGTCTGATCTTCCTAAGCAGTTTGTGGCGGGATCGATCAATGATTTGAAACCTGGACAATTTGGCGTTGTGCTCGGTGCTCAGTTGGCAGGCACCCTTGGTGTGCGTATTGGTGATCGGGTCAGCTTATTAGTTCCTGAAGGAGATTTAACTCCAGCAGGCATGATGCCGCGCATGCGCGCATTACAAGTGGTCGGTATTATTGATAGCGGTCATTATGAGTATGACAGCACACTCACTATCATGCATTGGAAGGATGCAGCAGCGCTCTTACGTATGACTGATCCAACCGGATTACGAGTGAAGGTCGATGATATGCAAAGAGCCCCAGAGATTGCTGTCAAGCTCGCGCAAGTGGTGCCTCAAGCATTGTGGGTAAGTGATTGGTCGCGCTCCAATCGCAATTGGTTTGCCGCAGTTCAGACCGAGAAAAAAATGATGTTCATTATTCTGACCTTAATCATCGCGGTCGCTGCCTTTAATCTCGTTTCGACTCTCGTGATGACCGTAACCGATAAGCAAGCTGATATTGCGATCTTACGAACCATGGGGGCAAGTGCCGGATTGGTGCAACGCATCTTCTTAGTACAAGGATTAGCAATTGGACTATTAGGCAGCCTTTCTGGCGTCGTGTTTGGTTTATTGATAGCCCTCAATATTGATGTGATCGTTCCCTTTATCGAGACTCTCTTTCGAGTTCAGTTTCTACCGCGTGATATTTACTTTATTAGTCAGTTGCCATCGGATGTGCGCTTTGATGATGTGCTAACAGTCGGGGTGATGGCATTTATTCTTTCCATTCTGGCCACCATTTATCCAAGCAGAAGAGCGGCTCACGTTAAACCAGCTGAGGCCTTGCGCTATGAATAAAGCCAATACTCCCGTATTGCAGGCTACAGGGCTTGCTAAAACCTATGGTGATGGAGCGACAGCGGTTGAGGTCTTAAAGTCTGTTGATCTGGAGTTAGATCGCACTGAGAAAGTAGCGATTATTGGTACTTCAGGATCGGGGAAGAGTACTTTGCTACATTTGCTCGGTGGCTTAGATACTGCCAGCGCTGGCGAGGTGCAATTGGGTGGACAGGTAATTAATCGTTTGAGCGCTAAGGATCTTGATCAACTTCGCAACCATCACCTTGGCTTTGTGTATCAATTTCATCATCTGCTCGATGAGTTGACTGCAATCGAGAACGTCGCTCTGCCACTGCGTATACGTGGGCTTGATCAGGAGGCATCCCATGCCCAAGCCAAAATATTATTAGACGCTGTGGGCTTAGGACAGCGTTTAATGCATACCCCTGCTGAGCTCTCTGGGGGAGAGCGACAACGCGTTGCGGTCGCTAGAGCCTTGGTAGGTAAACCCGATTGCGTTTTAGCCGATGAGCCTACTGGTAATTTGGATAGCGAGACCGCCGACCGCGTCTTTGATTTAATGCTCGAGATTGCTCGTCAACAGGGCACTGCGTTTTTGATTGTGACTCATGATCCCATTCGTGCCAAGCGATGCGATCGCATCTTGCATCTTGAGCGCGGTGTTTTAAAACCATTCACGGGTTTGTAAATTAATGTGGCTTGATACCCATTGCCACTTAGATGCCCCCGAGTTTTTAGCTGATCTAGGGCAAATCATTGAGAATGCGCAAGCTGTAGGCGTTCAAGGAATTTTGTTGCCAGCAGTGCGAGCGCATGATTTTGGAGCAGTTAAAGAGTTAGTGCATATCTATAAAGATCACATTCCGTATTTAGTTTATACCTTAGGGATTCATCCTCTGTATACCGATCGGGCTAAAGAAGAGGATCTGAAGACCCTAGAGCAAGCCGTAAAAGAGTCGTTGAATGATCCCCATTTTGTTGGGATTGGTGAGATTGGTCTCGATTATTTTGTACCGGATCTTGACCCTCATCGGCAAGCTTTCTTCTTTGATGCGCAATTAGATCTTGCCCAGAGGATGAGCTTACCTGTAATCTTGCATGTGCGGCGTTCCCAGGACATGATTTTGAAGGCATTACGCCAGCACTCTCTATCGGGTGGAATTGCCCATGCCTTCAATGGCAGCCATCAACAAGCTGAGCAATTTATTGCCTTGGGTTTTGCTCTAGGATTTGGAGGCGCTGCAACCTATGAGCGTGCATTACAAATCAGACGTCTTTTAAAAGATTTACCCATCAGTGCGATTGTGACCGAGACCGATTCCCCAGACATCCCACCCGCATGGCTAAAAGATGAGCAGGTGAGACGCAATGAACCTGCATACCTACCTCGCATTGCTCAGACCCTCGCAGAGCATCGGGGCATGACAGGGCAAGAACTTGCTGATGCTGTCATCAAGAATACCAGTCAAGTATTGCCCCGCTGGGGCCAATTGCTAGCTCAATAGCGTGCTGCGTTTTGGTATAACGGCATGGATTGCCGGAGGATCCTCTTTTATTTTTTTACCAGAGTTGCCAAAGGAAGGAATAAGATTTTTTGTTGGCCTCACTCTAACATTGACCATTACCTGGTTCTCTCTTAGAAAAATTCACCACCATGTCTCAACGATCTGCTGGTTATTGGCACTCTTTGTATTCGGCTGGACCTATTCGTTTCATTATGCTGAGTCAAGACTGGCTAAGCCTTTTCCAGCAGAACTGGAGAATCAAGAGATTCGGGTGAGAGGGTACATTGATCAGCTCCCCAATGGAGATGATCAGGGTCAGCGTTTTAGTCTTCGCGTCAGTAGTTGGGATGAGCAAGATCTCGAGGACCTACCAGAGCGTATTTATTTGAGCTGGAGTAATGCGTGGCAGAAGAAAAAAGTTATCCCGAACTTAGTCCCGGGTCAAGAGTGGGAGTTCCTAGTGAAGCTAAAACGGCCTCATTCCTTAATGAACCCCCATCAGTTTGACTTCGAGCGCTGGATGTTTCATCAAGGGTTTCGTGCATACGGATCTGTTCGCTCCGGCGAGCTCTTGGCAGATTCTATTTGGCTGACTGATTTCAAAACCGCAATCGAGTATCAACGTTGGCGCACTCGAACAAAAATTAGAAATATCTTGAGTAAAGATGCTCAGTATGTTGGCGTTCTAATTGCATTAGTGATTGGCGATCAGAATGCGATTGCTCAGGAAGATTGGCGCGTGTTTAATGCCACAGGAGTAGGACACCTCATCTCTATTTCTGGTCTGCATGTCACTATGTTGTCGGGATTGGGAGCGACCCTTGGAGCTTGGTTGTGGCGAAGAAGGCAGTTACCTCTGAGGGTTCCTGTGCAAAAGATAGCTGCTTGCACAGGATTTCTGACCGCATTTTTATATGCGTGGTTAGCAGGTTTTCAAATACCAGCTCAACGTACTATGTATATGGTAGGTGTTGTTGCCTTTGCACTCTGGACTGGGCGTATCGCTCGTGCATTCGATATTTGGTGGCTTGCATTACTACTGGTATTCATAATGGATCCAATGGCAGCTTACACACCAGGCTTTTGGTTATCTTTTGGCGCAGTCGCAGTGATCTTGTATGGCATGGGGGCTTCATCAAGCTTGATAGGTATACCTAATGGCAAGGAGTACGAAAAAGATCGAACCGAGCGTTTGATATTAGCCTTAAAAGAGTCATGCCGATTGCAGTGGATCGTAACGATTGCTTTAATACCTTGCACACTCTATTGGTTCTATCAGGTGTCTATCGCTTCACCCATCGCCAATGCCCTGGCAATTCCAATCATTAGCTTTGTGGTGACCCCTTTAGCAATCGCTGGTGCTTTATTACCAGAGTGGTTATCACACATTCTTTTGCATTCGGCTCATTTTGCGATGGAACTGACAGCGCGCTACTTACATTATTTGGCTCAATTTGATTGGGCAGTGTTGTGGTCTCATCAGCCCACTTGGTGGTCGCTCGCCCTATCTTCTGTTGGGATTTATCTCCACATACGGCCAGGACCATTTCGTGATCACTTACTACTACGCATTCTTGGTTTGATATTGATCATCCCACTTTTCTGGGGAAGTCATCAAGTAATCAGGGAAGGTGAGTTTAGGGCAAGTGTATTTGATATTGGTCAGGGCACTGCTGTGCTGATCGAAACCAAATCGCATCGTCTTCTATATGATGCCGGCCCCCTTTCCGGAAAAAATGATAATGCAGGTGAGCGAACCCTCCTGCCTTATTTTCGGGGGGAGGGTATCAATCGGCTTGATCGTTTGGTGATTAGCCATAAAGATGCTGATCACATTGGTGGAGCAAGTTCTTTGCTGAAGAACATGCAGATTCAATCTTTTTTGGGGGTGATGCCAAAGAATCACCCATTCATGATTGAGCTTGATAAAAAATTGATACCCTCACTCCCTTGCCAGTATGGTCAAGAGTGGCAGTGGGATCGGGTGCAATTCAAGGTGTGGCATCCAGGACAAGAGATAACATTTGATCCCCAAGATCATCGCGGAAAACCAAATGAAAACAGTTGTGTTTTGGAAGTGAACAATGGGCATACCAGCTTTTGGTTAACTGGAGATATTGAGGAACGTGGAGAGCGAGAGCATATTGAGCGATTAGAAGAAGAGGGCTATCAACATCCCCCAAAAGTAATTGTGATGGCACCACACCATGGCAGTAAAACATCGTCATCGGCAGACTGGTTAGAAGTTTTAAAGCCTACCGCTGCATTCTCACAGCACGGATATCTCAATCGTTACGGCCATCCTCATCCGATCGTGAAGAAGCGCTATGAGAACAGCGCAATTCCCTTCCTTGAAACAACCAAAACTGGTGCGCAAATATGGCACGCCTCTATAAATGATCTGCTGGTGGATTTAACGAGACCGATGAGAAGACGATTGTGGCATCACGAGTAGTTTGAGTTCCCTACATAGCCCATACATTGGCCAATGGAGAAAAAAAGAGTTTGAAGCAAATTTGCATCAAACCCTTTAGGTATTTGGTTGCGGGGATAGGATTTGAACCTATGACCTTCGGGTTATGAGCCCGACGAGCTGCCAGACTGCTCCACCCCGCGCCTGAGCCTTAGATTCTAACATTTTTAAGTCCCAATGTCGAGTAAACCCTTAGATAACCGGCGATCAGGGGCGTATCATATGGGCTTTGGTCACTTATTTGCATCCAAACAATGACGATTAGTAATCCAGAGTTCTCGAGTTCATCGGTTCTAAAGCCCGTTGATATTCACGGCACTGATCACCACACAAAAAAAAGTCTACCTGCAGTCATGTTGGCGGCGATTGGTGTTGTGTTTGGTGATATCGGTACTAGCCCCTTATACGCACTAAAAGAATGTTTTGATCCTAAGCATGGTATCCCATTCTCGGTAGAGGCGTTATACGGCGTCATTTCGATGATGATTTGGGCACTTTTTATTGTAGTGACCTTTAAGTATGTCTTTTTTGTGATGCGCGCTGATAACAAAGGTGAGGGTGGCGTTCTTTCATTAATGGCCCTCGCACTGCGCTCAATTAAGAGTGACAGTCGTCAATATTTTCTGATTATGGTCTTGGGGATGTTAGGTGCTTGCATGTTACTGGGCGAGTCTGTGATTACCCCAGCCATTTCGGTTCTTTCTGCGGTGGAGGGGATCGCCATTGCAACTCCGCAATTCGAGAAAGCAGTGATTCCAATCTCTGTCATTATTTTGATCGCATTATTTGTGATTCAGAAATATGGAACTGCAGCAGTCGGTAAATGGTTTGGACCCATTACCTTTATTTGGTTCATTACCTTAGCTATTTTGGGCTTAATGAACATTGGGAAAGCCCCAGAAATTATGTATGCATTTAACCCTATGTATGCCATTCATTTTGTTATTGACCACCCCCTAACAGCTTACATCGTGATGGGCGCTGTAGTTCTCGTCGTCACTGGGGTGGAAGCCTTATATCTGGATATGGGCCATTTTGGTCGCAACCCCGTGCGCTATGCATGGCTCCTAATTGTCCTGCCGTGTTTACTCATTAATTATTTAGGGCAGGGCGCAGTGTTGATTGAAAATCCTGCCGCTACAGCAAACCCGTTTTATTTAATGGTGCCGGAATGGGCTTTATGGCCTGTGGTAGGGTTGGCCACTGCCGCTACCGTGATTGCTTCACAGGCGGTGATTTCGGGAGCGTTTTCACTCGTGAACCAAGGTATCTTGTTGGGCTTTATGCCCCGCATGAATATTTTGCACACCTCAGATTCTGAGCGCGGCCAAATTTATATTCCTGCTGTGAATTGGGCGCTATTAATCATGGTGATCGTAACTGTGATTGAATTTGGTGAATCGGTCAACCTAGCTGCCGCTTATGGAATATCGGTGAGCTCAGCCATGTTGATTACTACCATTCTATTAAGTATCGTGATGCGCCGTGAGTGGCATATCAATCCATTCATCATTGGGTTTTTAATTATTAGTTTCTTTGTGATTGATCTCGCGTTTTGGACTGCAACCCTCATTAAGATTAAAGATGGCGGTTGGTATCCGTTGGCACTCGGTTTTCTGATCTTTACCTGCATCATTACTTGGTATCGAGGCAGGCAATTGCTCAGAGACAAGTTGATTAAAGAATCGATTCCGCTTGAGATGTTTATTAAAAATCTTCTACAACACCCGCCGCATCGAGTGGAGGGCACTGCCGTATTTTTGACGCCCCACATTGATTTTGTACCGGCAGCAATGCTCCATAATCTTAAGCATAACCATGTAATGCATCAACGGATCTTCTTTTTAAAGCTCAGTACGTGGGATGTGCCTTTTGTACGTGATGACGAACGACTTTCCATGAAAGATTTGGGTGGTAATGTTTTTATGGTGCGCTCTGTTCATGGATTTAAAGAGACCCCTGATATCAACAAAGTAATCGATTTAATTAGCAAACAATATGACCTGCCTTTTGACCTGATGGACACAACATTCTTTTTAGCGCGTGATGCGATTACCCCTGCGAAGTCACCAGGTATGGCGGTTTGGCGCGAACGCCTTTTTGCCTGGATGATGCAAAATGCTGCTAAGCCATCTGATTTTTATAATATTCCCGCCAATCGTTTAGTCGAACTAGGTGCCAAAGTTGAGATTTAATGAATGAAGTATTTATTGCTTGCATTGCTAGCGCCATGGGTATTTTTATCCACCTTGATCGTGGCTGCCACCAACGATGAGCTCGAGCTAGAGCGTTTGAATCAGATTGAAGCCGAGCTTACTCTTCAAAGAGAATGGGCTGAATACCGCTGGAAGAAAACTAACTCAGAATGCTATGCCAAGTTTTTTGTGAACTCCTGCTTAGCAGATGCCCGTGCTAAATATCGCCGTGAGATTGATCCGATCCGATCCCAAGAGGTTTTGCTCAATGAGAATCAACGGATTTTTAAAGACCAAATTAAAACCCAGCGGGAAGCACAGCGTGCCGCAGAGCGCGCTGATCCCAAGCGGTCACAAGAGCGAGCAGATAATGAAAAAGCATTCCAGCAGAAACAAAAAGAAGCGGCTGCTCGGGCTGCTGATCTTGAGGAGCGACGCAAAGATGCCCCACGCCGTGCTCAAGAAAATAAATCTGGTGTGAAGTTGGATTAATTATTTTGGCAAAGATTAAAACACTGTACATATGCCAGGCGTGTGGCGGTAGTTCGCCCAAATGGCAGGGGCAGTGTCCTGCTTGTCAGGCCTGGAATACCCTAGAGGAGTCTTTGGCAGAAACTTCATCTAACAATCGCTTTGAGGGTCTCACAAATTCCATACCACGACAAAAATTAGTGAGTATTGATGCCGAGGATTCTCCTCGCTTGCCAACTGGTATTGATGAGCTTGATCGTGTTTTGGGAGGTGGCTTGGTGCCCGGCGGAGTGGTGCTCCTAGGGGGTGATCCTGGTATTGGTAAATCCACCTTATTACTACAAGCCTTAGCACAGCTAAGTACAAATGGCGTAGATGTTCTATACAGTAGTGGCGAAGAATCGGCTGCGCAAATTGCTTTACGGGCGAATCGTATTCATTTAAATGCACCTCAATTAGAAGTGCTGGCAGAAATCCAGCTTGAGAAACTATTACTTTCTGTAGAGGCTGCAAAGCCCGAGGTTTTGGTGGTGGACTCTATTCAAACCTTGTATTCAGATGCATTTTCATCAGCCCCTGGATCGGTTTCTCAGGTTAGAGAATGTGCCGCACAATTAACGCGTTTGGCTAAGCCAAGTGGTATATGTGTCTTGTTAGTGGGGCATGTAACCAAAGACGGGCATTTAGCTGGCCCTCGCGTGTTAGAGCATATCGTCGATACGGTTTTGTATTTTGAGGGAGATACCCACTCCTCATTTCGTTTAGTGCGCTCTATTAAAAATCGTTTTGGTGCAGTGAACGAGTTAGGTGTTTTTGCGATGACCGAACGCGGTCTTAAGGGCGTTAATAATCCATCGGCATTATTTTTATCGCAGCATCCAGAGACTGTTCCAGGATCCTGTGTCTTGGTCACTCAAGAGGGTAGTCGACCTTTATTGGTCGAGATTCAGGCTTTAGTAGATACAGCCCATATTCCCAATCCACGGCGCTTAGCAGTAGGCTTAGAGCAAACCCGCTTGGCAATGTTACTGGCGGTCTTACATCGTCACGCAGGTATTGCTTGCTTCGATCAGGATGTGTTTTTAAATGCGGTAGGCGGCGTTAAGATCAGTGAGCCTGCAGCCGACCTTGCTGTTCTTCTAGCTATTGCATCGTCCATTCGTAATCGAGCCTTACCCAAAAGCTTAGTGGTTTTCGGTGAGGTTGGTTTAGCGGGAGAGATTCGACCATGCCCACGCGGTCAAGAGCGTCTCAAAGAAGCCGCAAAATTAGGCTTTACAGTAGCCATTATTCCGAAAGCAAATCTACCCAAGACTAAGATTGCAAACTTACGCGTGATTGCTGTCGAGCGCATTGATGAAGCCATCAGTGCTGCTAATACTCTAAGCTAATACTAGTTATTTTGTAGATCTTCTGCCTGAATGAGGCAAACCTGCATATCACCGGCTGATACTTCTATCCATATAGTCGGTATGTGCGCAAATGCTTGATGAAAGTGTTCATACTCATTACCAATTTCAAGTACTAAAGCACCGCGCTCATTTAAATAGTTAGCAGCACTTTCAATAATTCGGTGGATGATGTCCATGCCATTCTCACCACCTGCTAGCGCTTCTCTGGGCTCGGCACGATATTCTTGGGGAAGAGTGCGCATAGTCTTTTCATTCACATAAGGTGGATTGCAAATGATGAGATCAAACCGATGGTCTTCATCAGTATCTGGAAGAGCATCCCACAAATCTCCTTGCAATAGTTCAATATGATTGCTTAGGTGATGACGATCTAAATTGCGAGCTGCTAAGGCAAGTGCGGGCATAGACAGATCGCACGCCATGATGTGTAAATCAGGGTAATGGAGTGCAGTCAAAATAGCTAATGAGCCATTACCAGTGCACAAATCCAGAACTTTGCCATCCGCTGGTAACCAGGGATCGAGCTCTTGATTAACAATCAATTCGGCAATGAAAGAGCGCGGAATAATACTTTGTGGGGTGCAATCAAACGGTACTCCCATGAGCCAAGCCTCACCAAGAAGATAGGCTAAGGGCTCACGACTACTGATTCGTTTATGAGCGATTTGCAAGGCGTCTTGAACCATTTTTGGAGATAGGATGGTATGACCAAGATCAAGTGCATCAGCTGGAGACACATTTAACTGTTTGCTCACAATCCAAAGCGCTTCACTCTGGGAATTGCTCGCACCATGCCCATAATACAATTGTGATGACACTAGTAATTGGGTAATTTGTGTGCAACAGTCAGTGACTGTTAAGGGGGATGGATTCAAGACTTTGGGGGAAGATTCCATAAAAATCGCATTACGCTAGGACCAGCATTCTGTGATTAAGCAATGAGTTTTTCAAGAACGCGACGATAGATATTCTTGAGCGGTTCAATCGAATTGAGTGCCACACGCTCATCAATTTTATGGCTTGTGGCGTTGACGGGACCAAACTCAACAAGCTCTGAGCAGATTTTGGCAATAAAGCGACCATCGCTTGTACCACCGGTGGTGGACAGTTGGGTACTCACCGTTGTCTCGGCCATGATGGACTCACGCATTGCACCTGCAAGAGCACCATCGCCGGTTAAGAAAGGTTCACCTCCTAAGGTCCAAGTAATCTCAAACTCTAGGCCCGCGTCTTTTAAGATATTTTCCAGACCATCTTGGAGCTGCTTCGGTTTACTTTCGGTCGAGAAACGAAAATTGAAGTCAATCGTGAGTTCACCTGGAATCACATTGTTCGCACCCGTACCCGCATGAATATTGGAGATCTGAAAACTAGTTGGCTGAAAATACTGGTTGCCACGATCCCACTCTTTGGAAACTAATTTGCTAAGCGCTGGGGCAAGCTCATGAATGGGATTGCGTCCTAAATGAGGATATGCAATGTGCGCTTGTATGCCCTTAATGCTTAACTTACCGGAGAGAGAACCGCGACGACCATTTTTCATCATGTCACCTAGTTGTGTGACCGAGGTTGGTTCTCCAATAACACAGTAATCGAGTTTTTGACCGCGCTGCTTGAGAAGATCGCAGACAATTACCGTGCCATCATTGGCAGGACCTTCTTCATCGCTTGTAATTAAGAATGCAATGGAGCCTTTGTGATTGGGGTATTGCTTCACAAACTCTTCGCTAGCAACTACAAAACCAGCCAGTGAGGTTTTCATATCAGCGGCACCACGACCATAGAGATGTGCGTCACGTTCACTCGGTACAAATGGATCGGTGGTCCATTTTTCTAAGGGGCCGGTGGGCACCACATCGGTATGACCTGCAAAGGCAAGAACCTTACCCTGGGAGTCGGAACCCCGTTTGATTGCCCATAAATTGGTTACCTGAAAATTAGCCGGCCCACTCACAATGGTCTCGGTCTCAAACCCGATTGCTGCAAGTCGTTTTGCAATCAACTCTTGGCAGCCACCATCGGCGGGTGTTACCGAACGGCAGGCAATCAGTTCTTTTGTTAGCTCAAGGGCGCTTTGCATGGCTTAATCGCGCAAGAGTTCATTAATCGCAGTCTTAGCACGTGTTTGTGCATCCACCTTTTTCACAATCACAGCAGCATACAAACTGTACTTACCGTTACTAGCAGGGATTGAGCCGGGGACCACCACTGAGCCTGATGGCACTCGGCCGTAGTGGACCTCGCCGGTCTCGCGGTCATAGATCTTGGTGCTTTGACCAATATAGACACCCATAGAGAGCACGCTGTTTTCTTCGATCACAACACCTTCGACCACTTCGGAACGTGCGCCAATAAAGCAGTTATCTTCGATAATGACTGGACCTGCCTGAATGGGTTCTAAGACCCCACCAATGCCAACACCTCCCGAGAGATGAACGTTCTTACCGATCTGAGCACATGATCCCACGGTTGCCCAAGTATCAACCATGGTTCCTTCATCCACATAGGCACCAATATTGACGTAAGAGGGCATGAGAACCACATTTTTTGCTACATAAGAACCTCGGCGGGCAAATGCGGGCGGAACGACTCGAAAGCCGCCTTTAGCAAAGTCTTCTGGGGTGTAATTAGCAAACTTGCTGGGGACTTTGTCGTAGAACTGCGTAAAACCACCTGCTGACATTGTTTGGTTATCTTCGAGGCGGAACGATAACAAGACTGCTTTTTTAACCCATTGATTGACATTCCACTGCCCTACACTTTGCCTCTGAGCAACTCGAATAGAGCCATTATTAAGACCCTCCAAGACTGCGCTAATAGCCTGTCTGATCTCAGCGGGTGCAGAGCTTGGGGAAAGATTGCCACGGTTTTCCCAGGCCTGATCGATGGTGGTTTGTAGGGCTAGACTCATAGGTTGTCGATAACTATAGGATTGATAAGGATTTTTATAAAATTTGTGGTTTAAATCACAAGTGTTTCATTATATTGGGGGTTCTCCTAGAGCGTTGACCATGCGCAGGATTGTTATCATCTCTGCTGAGAACTTTTTAATCCTAAAATCCCTGACTTTGTCCCCCAAGAAGAACGTCCGTGCAACTTAAATCTATTAAATTATCTGGCTTTAAATCTTTTGTTGACCCTACTCATTTTGAGTTACCTGGCCAGTTAATTGGGGTTGTAGGACCCAATGGCTGCGGTAAGTCCAACATCATTGATGCGGTACGGTGGGTGCTTGGCGAATCTCGCGCTAGCGAGTTGCGCGGCGAGTCAATGCAAGACGTGATTTTTAATGGCTCGGGTCTACGTAAACCCTCTGGCCGTGCCAGCGTCGAACTCATTTTTGATAATGCTGATGGGCGTGCACATGGGCAATGGTCAAGCTTCACAGAATTGTCTGTTAAGCGGGTCTTAACACGTGATGGCAATTCGAGTTATTACATTAATAATCAGGTAGTCCGTCGCAAAGATGTCCAAGATATCTTTCTAGGAACGGGTCTTGGTCCTCGTGCTTATGCCATTATTGGGCAAGGAACCATTTCCCGAATTTTGGAGTCCAAGCCCGAAGAGTTGAGAGTCTTCTTAGAGGAAGCTGCTGGGGTATCCAAATACAAAGAGCGCCGTAAAGAAACCGCATCACGTCTAGAAGATACCCAGGAGAATCTTGTTCGTGTGCAAGATATTGTGCGCGAGCTTGAGCAACAACTCGCTCGTCTTGAGGCCCAAGCAGAAGTTGCAAGTCGCCATAACGAGCTCTTGGCACACATGAAGTCGCAACAGCATCTCCTTTGGTTTGTGAAACAAACCGAGTCTGGCAAAGAACAAGAGAAGCACGCCAATGCAATTCGTGAGACGCAGGTTAAATTGGAAGCAGAAACATCAAAGCTGCGCCATGCGGAGTCTGAACTAGAGACCATGCGCACCCAGCAATATGCCTTGCAGGATGTTGTTTCTAAAGCTCAGGGTGATCTCTATGAAACCAATTCAGAGGTGAGCCAGATTGAGGCCGAAATTAAATATGTGCAGGAATCTCGGCAGCGCCTCCAAGAGCAGGTTGCCGATTTGCAAGCTCAGCTCGATCGTTGGACCACTCAAGAGAAAGAGGCTGCACAAGCCCAGCGTCAGGCCGAACAAGAGTGTAGAGAGGCTAGTGAGAACGAGACAAGCTTGCAAGCAGAGTTTGCCCAATTACAACAACGGGCTCCAACTCAGGATCAGGCTTATCAAGCAGCAAGTACTGCGCTTGAAGAAGCGCGTACCGTGCTTGCTAGCACCGAGCAACGCATTATCAGTTTGCAAGAGCGTCACAAGGCTGGAGAATCTCAGTCTGAAGAAGTGAATGGTCGTGCAAGTCGTCTGCGGGATGAGTTAGCAGGCATGCGCAAGCCAGATGATCAGGCACTCCAAATGGCTACCGATCGCCACAGTATGGCGCAACGTAAGGTAGAAGACGCAAAATTAAAGGCCAGTCAGACCCAAGAGCATGTTCCTGCGACGGATGCTATTCGTCAAAAAGCCTTAGAGCAAATCCAAAAAGCCAATCAAGACGTTCATCATAGCGAGGCAAAGTTAACTGCCTTGACCACTTTGCAAGCTAGTGTGCAGGCCCAAGGCAAAATCGGTCCTTGGTTGGAAAGCAAGGGTCTCAAAGAAAGTAAACGGCTATGGCAAGAGCTCAAAGTTGAAAAAGGTTGGGAGCCCGCATTGGAATCAGTGTTGCGGGAGCGCTTAGCAGCTTTAACCGGTAAGAGTATTAATGAGACACTCAGTCTTGCTAAGGATGCACCTCCTAGTCGTTTGGCTATTTTATTGACCGATGGCATAGACCAATCGGACTCTAAGGCACCGGCTGGTTTTATTACTCTTTTATCCCGCGTGCAGGCGAGTGGAACAACCGCAGGCGTTCTTCAAGAATGGCTGAGCAATATCTATATTGCTGATAATTTAGAGGATGCACTTCGCCGTCGTTCACAACTAACTAAGGGATCCGCTTTGGTGACCCAAGAGGGCCATATGGTGACCCGAGTGGGGGTACAGTTGTACGCAGCAGACTCAGAGCAAGCCGGAATGCTAGCCAGAGCCCAAGAGATGGAAAGCCTTGAAAAGCAACTCAAGGCCCAACAACTGATTCAGAGTGAGGCTCGAAGCGAGCTCGAGCAGGCGAATGCGAACTATCAAGCCGCCCAACAAGCCGCTGATCAGGCTCGGATTGCAGCAGACCAGTCAGTCCAGGAGGCTCATAGCTTCGAGGTGGAGAAGATGCAACTACTGCAAGCAGAAGAGCAGTACAGCACTCGAGCAGCTCAGATTGATAGCGAGCTTCAACAAATTACACAGCAGTCAGGCCAGATTCAAGACGCTAATGTACAAATTAATACACAATTGACCCAATCAGAGTCGGAGAAGGCTGCCCTACAAAATAGCCTCAGTTCGGCGCAACAGCATTTGGAGCAAGCCGAGTCAGCGCGTGAGTTGCTTCGAGAAGAACTTCGTCAAGCCGAGATGACCGCCCAAGAGGCTGCGTTTACTACGCGTTCACTTCAGCAAAAAATCAATGATTTGCAGCGTGATCAAACGACTGCTCGAACCCAGATCATGGAACTACAGGATCGTTTTGATGCAAGCCAAACCGAGCTTAAGGGTTTAAGTGATGAGGCAGCCCAGAATACATTACAGACATTATTAATTACACGCTCTGAGCGTGAAGCAGCCCTTGCTAAAGCGCGGACTGAACAAGAGGCTATGCAACATCAGTTGCGCGAGGCAGACGAGGCTCGTCTATTTTTGGAGCAAACCCTCCAGCCGATGCGCGATCGTGTGGTTGACCTGCAATTACGTGAGCAAGCAGCGCGCTTAAGCTATGAGCAGTTCACTACCCTGTTAAGCGATGATGAAGCAGACGTAAAGGAGTTAGAAGGGCGCTATAACCCTGAATTGCGAGCGAGCAGTTTGCAGGGTGAGGTAACCCGCCTAAATAATGAGATCCAGTCGCTCGGACCGGTCAATATGGCGGCACTTGAGGAGTTGACTAGCAGCCGTGAGCGTAAATCATTCTTAGATGCTCAATCCGCTGATTTGAATGAAGCTATTCAAACCCTATCGGACGCAATTGCCAAAATTGATGCGGAGACTAGAGATCTCTTGCAAGGTACCTTCGATCAAGTGAACACACATTTTGGACGCTTATTCCCCGAACTTTTTGGTGGAGGGCATGCTGAGTTGGTGATGACCGGTGAAGAGATCTTGGATGCCGGTGTGCAAGTGATGGCTCAGCCTCCCGGTAAGAAGAACAGCACGATTCATTTGCTCTCGGGTGGTGAGAAAGCATTAACAGCGATTGCCCTAGTGTTTTCTCTATTCTTGTTGAACCCAGCCCCATTTTGCTTGTTGGATGAGGTGGATGCTCCACTTGATGATGCAAATACGATGCGCTATGCTGAGATGGTGTCTAGAATGTCTGGTAAGACCCAGTTTGTGTTTATTTCGCATAACAAGATCACCATGGAAATTGCAAGCCAATTGATTGGAGTAACCATGCAGGAACAGGGCGTCTCGCGGATTGTTGCAGTTGATATCACATCGGCAGTATCGATGGTGGAGGCGGCTTAATGCCGCTTGAGCAATTTGCTTCTCAATGGGGCTTGTCGGAGCTACAGCTTGCCCTAGGTTTTATTGGCTTCCTGTTTTTCATTTGGGTGATTGTCTATAACATCCGCAATGCCAAGGGTCGAAGAGGTAATGATGTGGTGCGGGTTGAACCAAGCTCCAAGTCGGAAGAGGTAATCGTTAGTGAGCCTATCCCTGCCCCCACAAGCCCTTATCAAACCTTATCTAAACAAATTATTGATCCACGGATTGATTGTGTGATTGCTTTGCGGTTTTCAGAACCCATTTCCGGAATTGAGATTTTGGATGCTCTGAACGATTGGACTGACCTACAAACACCTTGGATGGCGGATGGTTTGTCGGTTACCGGTTCGGGTGAGGGGGTATGGTGCCCGCTGGATACAAATCATTTTTATGCAGAGATTCAATTGGCAGTGCAATTGGCTAGCCGTAAAGGCCCAATTGGAGTTCTTGAGTTATCCGATTTTTGCTCTCGGGTACAAGCTCTTGCAGAAACTTTAGACGCCCAAATCGATATGCCATCTGTCAGTGGGATGCTTGATAGTGCAAAAGAGTTGGATGTGCTTGCTGCACAAAGTGATGTGCTCTTGGGTATCAATATTGCGTTTGATCAACAATCGTGGTCTTGGCCTCATCTTGATTCAGCCCTTACTCAACGGGGATTTAAGTTAAACAATGATGGTGCATATTTCGAATATTCTATGCAAGGAAAGACCGTATTTCGGACCGGACAATTTATTCATCAGTCCCCCGTCGCACAAATTACCCTTCTACTCGAGGTGCCAGTTGTTCTAGCTAACCTACAGCCATTTGATCGAATGCTGAAAGAGGCAGCAGATATTGCAGAAACTCTACAAGGACGTTTAGTGGACGACAACGGTGTCAATCTCACCGAAAGCTCGGTGAATGTGATTCGACAGCAGCTTGACGTCCTATACGCCCAGTTAGAGAAATCCGGGATTGCTGCTGGATCGGGTACTGCCATTCGATTATTTAGCTAGGACAACAATTGAGTAAAGATGGATCCTTCGAAGCGGATCGTTACCGCTATTTGCAAATAGAACTTGCACGTCTAGAGCATGCCTATTACGTACTTGATCAACCTCTAGTACCCGATGCAGAATATGATCGCTTGTATCGAGAGCTCCTCGATCTGGAGCAAAAACATCCCGACTGGATAAGCGCAGATTCTCTATCACAACGTGTTGGTGGAACACCATTAAAAGTATTTAATGAGGTCAAGCACGCTGTACCAATGCTCTCTTTAAATAATGCGTTTGAGGAATCTGAGTTAATAAACTTTGATCGGCGCTGTCGTGATGGCTTAGGGCTTGAGGGTGTGGAGTACGCATGTGAACTAAAGTTTGATGGATTGGCAATCACCTTACGCTACGAGCATGGGATATTGGTACAGGCAGCTACCCGAGGCGATGGGGCGAGTGGCGAAGACGTCACAATCAATATCCGCACCATCCGCGCCATTCCTTTGCGCTTAACTGGGAAGAAGATTCCGGATGTTCTGGAGGTGCGTGGCGAGGTATTCATGCATCGCGACGATTTTGAGAAGATGAATAAACACGCTGCAACTCTCGGAGAAAAAGAATTTGCGAATCCTCGTAATGCCGCTGCTGGCAGTTTGCGACAACTTGACTCCAAGATTACGGCAAAGCGACCTTTAAGTTTCTTTGCCTATGGCCTAGGCGCCTTTGAGCCTGCTAATTGGCCTCCCAAGACCCATAGTCAGTTACTTGATCACTACGTAGAGCTTGGGCTTCCCGTTTGTCAGGAGCGGCGGGTGGTAAGTTCTGTAGAGGGTCTGAATCAGTTTTATCAAGAGATTGGCAGAAAGCGCAATCAGTTACCTTACGAGATTGATGGCGTTGTCTATAAAGTAAATTCGTTTATTCAGCAAAACACCTTGGGATTTGTCTCGCGCGCACCGCGGTTTGCAATTGCTCATAAATACCCAGCCCAAGAAGAGATCACGACTGTTTTGGGCATTGATGTGCAGGTTGGTCGAACTGGCGCGATTACACCGGTTGCTCGGCTATCTCCAGTGCTTGTTGGCGGTGTTACTGTCACCAATGCCACACTTCATAATGAGGATGAGGTCCGACGCAAAGATGTGCGAGTGGGTGATACGGTTGTTGTGCGTCGAGCAGGAGATGTCATTCCGGAAGTGGTTTCGGTCGTTTTAGATCGAAGACCGAAGCACACCCAACCATTTGAAATTCCAAGCCGTTGCCCGATTTGTGATTCTCATATCGAACGTTTGGTCGATGAGGCTGTAGCAAGGTGTAGCGGCGGTCTATTTTGTGCCGCCCAACGCAAGCAAGCTTTACTTCATTTTGCCCATCGTCGCGCCATGGACATTGAGGGGCTCGGTGACAAAATTGTTGATCAGCTCGTTGCTCTCAATTTGGTTCGAACCCCTGCTGATCTCTACCGCTTAGGCTTTTCTGCATTAGCGAATTTAGAGCGGATGGGTGATAAGTCTGCAGATAATTTGATTCGATCGATTGCACAATCCAAGAGTACAAGCTTGCCACGCTTTATCTTTGGCCTGGGTATTCGCCATGTGGGAGAAAGCACTGCTAAAGATTTGGCTAAGTATTTTGGAACAATGCAGGCCCTCATGGATGCACAGATGGAAGATCTTCTTGCAGTGAATGATGTGGGTCCAGTAGTAGCAAACTCCATCATCAGTTTTATGTCGGAGAGCCATAATCGAGAGGTCATCGAACAATTATTAGCATCAGGGATTGAGTTTCAGGTAGAAGAGCAAATTGCCGGTGTTGATCTAAGCGGCAAGACCTTTGTTCTTACGGGTACATTGCCAACGATGTCACGCGATCAAGCAAAGGCTTTACTCGAAGCAGCAGGCGCAAAAGTGGCAGGCTCGGTGTCTCAGAAAACTTCTTATGTTGTTGCAGGATCTGACGCCGGAAGTAAGTTAGAGAAAGCTAATGAGCTAGGCATCTCCATACTGGATGAGGCCGCTTTAATGAAAATCTTAGGCCGCTAAGACTTCTAGCAACTCTGTTTCAAGCTGAATCTGTAACTTAGGATTCTTACTCAAGTTAGTGCCATCAAGCAACATAATGTCTTCCACTCGCTCCCCAAGGGTATTAATGCGGGCAGTATGTAAAGAAACACGGTGTTTTGCTAAGGCCTTGGCAACTGCATACAACAGACCAGAACGGTCTGATGCTGAAAGAGTGAGAGCAAAGTATTGATTGCGTTCATCGGGTTGCAAGCTCACTCTTGCTTGGATTGGAAAACTTTTAGATTGACGCGAGAGTCGACCAATATTGGGCTCTGGTAAGGGGGCTGATTTTTGAATGGATTCTGCGAGTTCATACTCAACGAGCTGAATCAGATCCCGATAGCTACCACCGTCCTCGACCAAATGACTTCCTGAGATCTGAAAGGTATCCAAAGCGAAACCATGCTTTGTCGTATGGATTCTGGCATCCCAAATCGAGAAGTTATGACGCTCAAAATAGGCACAGATTCGAGCAAATAAATCCGCCTGATCTTTTACATACACTGCGATTTGTAGACCCTCACCAGCAGG
Source organism: Polynucleobacter sp. (assembly GCA_036746715.1). Classification (GTDB taxonomy): domain Bacteria; phylum Pseudomonadota; class Gammaproteobacteria; order Burkholderiales; family Burkholderiaceae; genus Polynucleobacter. The sequence goes on from DAIODQ010000001.1 coordinate 179,433, forward strand.
CGAGAGACGGCCAAGTACAATTGGCTTTTCAGCATCAACATGGTTAAAAAGATGGCGCGTGAGCCATGCAATATCGCCCGCTTCTTGTCTTAAAAAGAAAGCAACATCAAGTTGTTTCCATAATGCATTGCATACGCTATCCTCGATACCAAATAATCGGAGCTGACGATAGGCCTGTTCTTGGTTCTGGATTAACTCCGATGATGGGTCTGGTTTGGCACCGCCGAGGACTCGTAAGGTGGCACGATAGAGATCTTCCAGTAATTTTCCTTTCCAGGCATTCCAAACTTTTGGACTGGTCCCCCGAATATCCGCTACAGTCAGTAAATACAGGGCAGTGAGATGACGCTCGTCACGCATGCGTTTTGCAAAAGCAGTAATTACATCAGGATCAGTAATATCTTGCTTTTGTGCAATCTGACTCATCGTGAGATGCTCAGCGACGAGCCATACTAAGAGCTCAGTCTCATCAGCAGAAAGCCCATGCTCTTTCGCAAAGAGACGCGCATCTTTTTTTCCGAGTTCGGAATGGTCTCCGCCGCGCCCCTTGGCAATATCGTGAAAAAGGGCTGCTAAGACAATAATCCAATTCTTTTCAAAGCTGGCAATTAGCTTGCTACATACTGGGAACTCGTGGGTATGTTCAATAATCATGAAGCGCCGAACATTGCGTAAGACCATCAGGATATGTTGGTCAACGGTATAGACATGAAATAGATCATGTTGCATTTGCCCTACGATGCGCCGAAACGAAGGGAGATAACGGCCTAGTACGCTGGTTTGATTCATTAAACGAAATGCGGTGGTAACCCCATCGGGTAATTTGAGTAACTCCATAAACCTTGCACGATTTCTGGGATCCTTCCGCCAGGTCGCATCCATTAATTGCCGAGCGTTATACAGCGCTCTAAAAACAGTTGCTGACAAACCGGCAATGGCTGGATTTTGCGCAAAGATCAAGAAGGTTTGTAATATTGCTTCAGGATGTTTGTGATAAAGGTTTGGATCAACGATATCGAGTAGACCCTGCCTCTCAATAAACATCTCATTACCAGGACCAGGGATCGGGCGTGTGGTTCGCGCCTCATTTGGAAACAGTAAGGCCTCGATGTTTTGCATCAGAATAGTATTCAGCTGACTGACTGCCTTTGCGGCCCAATAGTAATGCCGCATGAGTTCTTCGCTAGCCAAACGCGAGGAATCTTGTTGGATGCCGGATTGTTTAGCAAGCGCTGCTTGTAAATCAAATACCAAGACATCTTGTCGACGCTTAGCTAAGAGGTGCAGATTCGCCCGAATCGTTTGCAGGAGTTTTTGATTACGATTAAGCTCTTTTAGCTCTCGGGCAGTAATCAGACCTTTTTTATGAAGATCTGCAAAGCTATGACCAAGCCCAGCCGCCTTACTTACCCATAGGATAATCTGTAGATCTCGTAAACCGCCTGGACTCTCTTTGCAGTTTGGTTCGAGAGCATAAGGAGTTTCCTGATATTTATAGTGTCGCTGTTGAAGCTCTAAGAGCTTTGCCTGAAAAAATGCTTTAGGCTCCATTGCATCTTCTAAGTTGCGTTTTAGGTGTTTGAATAGTCCGCGATTACCACCAATTAGACGAGCCTCTAGAACAGAGGTGCGAACCGTGATATCTCCCGCAGCTTCTGATAAGCACTCGGATAAAGATCGAACGGCCGAACCAATTTCTAGACCAGAGTCCCAGCAACGTGCAATAAATTTCTCAATATTTCTTGGTGTATCTTGATCGTGGCTATTTGATTGATCGTCGAGCAGGATCAAAATGTCGATGTCTGAGTAAGGAAACAGCTCGCCGCGTCCATAACCACCCACAGCTAATAAGGCAGCATCCTGATGAAGACCAGATTCATTCCAAAGTTGTAAGAGCAATGCATCGGTAGCCTGGCTCAGCTTTTGCATGAGTTTAGATACGTTCTGATGCTGTAGAAATTCAGAGCAGGCTAACGCCCTTGCGTCTTGGGGTAGATTGGTACTTAAATTCATTGGCTACCCGTTAGCAGCAACGATCTAAGCAGCGACGGGATTGGGACGATAGTGCAATTGACCCACACAGGCAGGTGCTTTTGGAGTGCCATCAGACCAGGTTAATACCTCAACACCGGTGCGTGTCACTAAAATCGTATGTTCCCATTGTGCGGATAGGCTGCGATCTTTCGTTTTGACAGTCCATTGATCGGGCATGGTGCGGATCTCGCGCCGTCCTGCATTGATCATGGGCTCAATTGTAAAGGTCATGCCTTCTTCAAGAGCCTCACCTGTTCCAGGCTTGCCGTAGTGCAAGATTTGTGGGTCTTGATGAAAGACCTTGCCAATACCATGACCACAATACTCGCGAACCACGGAGTACCCTGCGTTTTCTGCATGCGTTTGAATAGCATAACCAATATCACCCAGACGGGTGCCTGGCTTCACTTGCGCAATACCAAGCCACATACATTCAAAGGTAATTTGATTCAGGCGCGCCGCCATAATTGAAATCTCACCAACACTGAACATCCTACTGGTATCCCCGTAGTAACCCGCTTGGGTGATTACAGTAATGTCGAGATTAACGACATCACCATTTTTGAGCACCTTATCGCCTGGGATGCCGTGGCAAATGACATCGTTCACCGAGGTGCAAATGGCAGCAGGAAAGGGTGGGTAGCCCGGTGGTTGATAGTTGAGTGGCGCCGGAATAGTCTTTTGCACATCCCTCATATAGACATGACAAAGTCGGTCTAATTCGCCAGTGCTTACCCCCGGCTTAATGAATGGCGTGATGTAATCCAAGACCTCACTGGCAAGCCGGCCAGCCTCACGCATCCCCAGTAGGTCTTTTTCATCAGTAAATATGCTGTGCATAGCTCGTATTATGGCTGAATATCTCTGCTTGGGCTTTCTATAGAACTCACTAGATGACTGATATTTAAGGTATAATTTACTAATCGTCCTCATCGTGGGGGCGAAATCCCAGGTCAAGCCATCCAGGGTGGCGCTTTTAAGCGCAGTCAGGACTTGATCTTAGAACCAACCCTTAGGAGATTGTAATGTCAGTGACAATGCGTGAAATGCTGGAAGCTGGGTGCCATTTTGGTCACCAAACTCGCTTCTGGTCCCCCAAGATGGCCCCTTATATTTTTGGCCATCGCAACAAAATACACATCATCAATTTAGAGAAGACTTTGCCTATGTTTCAGGACGCCCTGAAATTTGTCCGTCAAGTTGCCTCTAACCGTGGCACCGTTCTCTTTGTCGGCACCAAGCGCCAGTCGCGTGAGGTTATTGCAGAGGAAGCGGCGCGTGCTGGTATGCCCTATGTTGATAGCCGTTGGTTGGGCGGTACCTTAACGAACTTCAAAACTGTAAAAGGTTCGATTAAGCGCTTAAAGGATATGACCGCGGCTAAAGAAGCAGGCGACTGGGAAAAACTTTCGAAGAAAGAAGCCCTTACGAACGAGCGCGATCTCGATAAATTGCAAAAATCACTCGGCGGGATTCAGGATCTCAATGGTGTACCCGATGCCATTTTTATCGTCGACGTTGGTTATCACAAGATTGCTATCACCGAAGCGAACAAATTGGGTATTCCCGTGATCGCTATTGTGGATACTAATCACTCTCCAGAAGGCGTTGATTACATCGTTCCTGGTAATGATGACTCCAGTAAGGCAGTTGTCTTATATGTTCGCGGGATTGCCGATGCAATTCTTGAAGGTAAGGCAAATGCGGTGCAACAAGTTCTTGAGTCGGTTAAAGAGGGTGAAGAAGAGTTTGTTGAAGAAGGGAAGGTAGACTAATGCCCGCGATTACCGCAGCGATGGTTGGCGAACTCCGCGCCAAGACCGACGCCCCTATGATGGAGTGTAAAAAAGCTTTGACAGAAGCCGATGGCGATATGACCAAAGCAGAAGAGATTCTGCGGGTTAAGTTAGGCAGCAAAGCAAGTAAAGCAGCATCTCGTGTCACGGCTGAGGGCGTGATTGTTTCCTATATTCAAGGTAACAATGGCGCTTTATTGGAAGTGAACTGTGAAACTGATTTCGTTTCGAAGAACGATGATTTTCTGGCATTTAGTAATGGTTGCGCCAAGTTAGTCGCCGAGAAAAATCCTACCGATGTTGGTGCTCTAGCTGCTTTGTCTTTGGATGGTAAAACGGTTGAAGTAATTCGTGCTGAGTTGATTGGCAAGATTGGTGAGAACATGAACCCACGTCGCTTTAAGCGCTTTGCGGGTGGTGGTCAATTGGTTTCTTATCTCCATGGCAATCGTATTGGTGTGATGGTGGAGTATGAGGGTGATGCAACTGCAGCTAAAGATGTGGCAATGCATATTGCTGCCATGAAGCCTGTATCGTTATCAACTGCTGATGTGCCTGCAGATAATATTGCCATGGAGCGAAAAATTGCTGAACAAAAGGCGATTGAGTCTGGTAAGCCTGCTGAGATTGCGGCAAAAATGGTTGAGGGATCAGTACAAAAATACCTGAAAGAAGTATCGCTACTAAATCAAGCTTTTGTTAAGAACGATAAGCAAACAGTGGAACAGATGCTAAAAGCTGCCAATACCACCATCAAGTCATTTAGCTTATTTGTTGTCGGCGAGGGTATCGAGAAGCGTCAAGATGATTTTGCTGCTGAGGTTGCTGCCCAAGTTGCTGCTGCAAAGGCGACTGCTTAAGCCCTATGCCAGGATACAAACGCGTTCTCCTGAAGTTATCTGGTGAGGCCCTAATGGGTGAGGATGCCTATGGAATCAATCCTAAAACAATTGATTCAATGGTCACTGAAATCGCTCAAGTGCTAAGCCTTGGTGTGGAGATCGCGATTGTGATTGGCGGCGGTAATATATTCCGTGGAGTGGCAGGGGGTGCGGCCGGTATGGACCGCGCCACTGCCGATTACATGGGTATGTTGGCCACGATGATGAACTCGCTGGCTTTGCAAGACGCTCTTCGTCAAAAAGGAGTTGAGGCCCGCGTTCAGTCTGCCCTGCGCATGGATCAAGTGGTAGAGCCCTACATTCGACCCCGTGCAATCCGCGCCATGAAAGAAGGTAAGGTGGTTATCTTTGCTGCCGGCACTGGTAATCCATTCTTCACAACCGATACTGCAGCGGCACTCCGTGCAGCTGAGATGGGTGTTGAGGTTATGCTGAAGGCTACTAAGGTTGATGGTATTTATAGCAGCGATCCTAATAAAGATCCCAATGCAACCTTGTATTCCACCATCACCTTTGATGAAGCCTTAATTAAAAATTTACAAGTAATGGATGCAACTGCATTTGCTTTGTGTCGTGATCGAAAATTACCAATTCGGGTATTTTCAATACTCAAGCCCGGCGCTTTATTAAGCGTTGTGCGGGGTGAGCCAGAAGGTACTCTAGTACACGTATAAAAAGGAGAGCGGTATGTCTGCTGCACAAATAAAGACCAATGCAGATCAAAAGATGCAGAAGTCGATTGAGACGTTTAAAGCTAATCTCGCAAAAATTAGAACAGGGCGCGCAAGCCCCGGAATTTTGGAACACATCATGGTGGATTACTACGGCAATCCCACACCGATATCCCAAGTCGCCAATCTTGGTTTAGCGGATGCCAGAACCATCAATGTCACCCCATGGGAAAAAAATATGGTTGCGGTGGTTGAGAAAGCCATTCGTGATTCTGATCTGGGTTTAAATCCAGCCACCCAAGGAGCTGTGATTCGGGTACCAATGCCTCCGTTGACCGAAGAGCGTCGTAAGGAGTTAACGAAGGTAGTGAAGTCTGAAGGCGAAGAGACTAAGATAGCGATTCGTAATCTTCGTCGTGATGCGAATGAGCACCTCAAGCGCCTCGTTAAAGATAAAGAGATCTCTGAGGATGAAGAGCGTCGTGCGCAAGATGAGATTCAGAAACTGACCGACCGCAATGTGGCGGATGTTGATAAATTGGTTGTTGAGAAAGACAAGGAAATCATGACGGTATAACCGTCGCGAGTTCGCTTGATGAGCCAAGTCAATACAAGCTCTACGCTTGAGATCCCCGCTGTCGGACATGTTCCTCGTCATGTGGCCATCATCATGGACGGCAACGGGCGTTGGGCCACAAAACGTTTTATGCCCAGGGTTGCTGGCCACTCAGAAGGCCTCGAAGCAGTCCGAAAAATCGTTGAAGAGTGCGTACGCCAAAACGTGCAATACCTCACTCTATTTGCCTTTAGCTCTGAGAACTGGCGCAGACCCCCAGAAGAGGTGGGATTCCTGACCAAGCTATTCCTCAAATCCTTGCCTAAAGAAGTAGCTCGTCTTGCTGAAAACAATATCCGCTTGAAGATGATTGGTGATCTCAGCCGCTTCGGAAGTGCGATTACTGAAATGGTTGAGTTCTCGGAAGATAAAACTAAGGACTGCAAGCGCTTAACTCTGACGATTGCAGCAAACTATGGTGGCCGCTGGGATATTTTGCAGGCGATGCAAAAAGCATTAATTGCTAATCCTCATTTGCAAGCTACTGACCTAACAGAATCAGTACTTCTGCCGCATTTATCGATGGCCTACGCACCTGAACCAGATTTGTTTATTCGGACCGGTGGCGAACAGCGAGTGAGTAATTTTCTCTTATGGCAACTGGCATATACAGAACTGTATTTCACGGATACTTTGTGGCCAGACTTTGATGCCACGCAGTTACAAGCTGCCTTTGCTTGGTATGCGCAACGGGAGAGACGTTTTGGCCGCACAAGTGCACAACTTGCAGACGAATCGAACACGATGCCCCTAAGTGACGCAGTGTAGTTTTGGATGCTTAAGACACGCGTCATAACAGCTTTGATTATGTTGGCAATTTTATTGCCAGTGCTATTTCTACTTCCCCCTGTTTATCTCTCCACGCTATTCTTTATGATGCTGGTGGCAGCAGCATGGGAGTGGAGTCGTTTGATTACTCCCAATGCAAATCGGTCTGCTTACATCTATGCCTTAATTTGTGCGGTCATCGTAATACTTCTGTGGCTTAGTGCAGAACCCTCAATTGAAATCGCACTATTAAGTATTGCGCTTGCTTTCTGGCTATTCGGTATGCCATTCATTCTGTCTCAAGGCTTGCATCTATCTTTGCCGCGTTGGCGTTTTGTATTCAGTGTTCTTGGTTTCATTATTTTGCCCGCTGCATGGCTATCACTTGATGTTTTACGAGAAATTGGCCTCCTTTGGTTGCTCAGCGCCATGCTCTTGGTTTGGCTTGCAGATATTGGTGCTTACTTTGTGGGGCGCGCTATTGGGAAGCATAAACTGGCCAGCCAAATTAGTCCTGGGAAGTCGAAAGAGGGAGCGTTTGGCGGCCTTGCACTTTGTCTTATATATGCAATTCTATGTTGTACGTATTTTCCACCCAGCGAGACCCTTTTTGGGACTTGGCAGGCTAAATGGGGGTGGGGAGCGATGCTATTGATGACCACAATATTAGTTCTGTTTAGTGTTCTGGGAGACCTTTTTGAGTCGCAATTAAAGCGCCTTGCCAAGGTCAAAGATAGCAGTCATTTGTTACCAGGTCACGGGGGATTTTTAGATCGGGTGGATGCCTTATTGCCGGTGATGCCATTAGCTACTTTATTCTCCATCATGGTAAGAGCATAAACCTTGCTATCCTGACCTTGCTATGACCAATTCTATAAAGACCCGCCACCTCTGTATTTTGGGATCGACTGGATCGATCGGCATGAACACATTGGATGTGGTGCGAGCTCATCCAGAGCAATTTAAGGTAATGGCTTTAACGGCCGGTCAACAAATCGATCGGCTTGCTCTCCAGTGTTTGGAGTTCAAACCGGCTATTGCGGTATTAAATACCGCTAAAGACGCTCAAGCCCTCTCTGCACTTTTGCGAGACAAGGGCTCTGCCACCACTGTGTTGTTTGGCCAAGAAGGGCTAATTGCTGCTGTAGCAGAGAGTGAATGCGATACGGTCATGGCAGCCATCGTTGGTGCTGCAGGGCTCTTACCCACATTGCGCGCTGCCCAGTTAGGAAAACGCATATTGCTTGCCAATAAAGAAGCCTTGGTCATGTCGGGCGATCTATTTATGAACGCAGCTCGTGAGGGTGGCGCAGAGTTACTCCCGATCGATAGTGAACACAATGCTATTTTTCAATGCTTGCCTCCGCAGTTTATGAGCGCAAAGTACACCCCCAGTATGAAAGAGTTGCTGGGTGTTGAGGAGATCTGGTTGACTGCCTCTGGCGGGCCATTCCGAAATACTCCATTGGAGGACCTGGCTACTGTTACCCCAGACCAAGCCTGCGCGCATCCAAATTGGGTGATGGGACGAAAGATTTCAGTAGACTCGGCGACGATGATGAACAAAGGCTTAGAGGTGATCGAGGCCCATTGGTTATTTGGCCTTCCCGTAGAGAAAATAAAAGTATTGATTCATCCGGAGAGTGTGGTTCATTCGATGGTGCGCTACCGCGATGGTTCGGTGATGGCGCAATTAGGTCAGCCCGATATGCGGACTCCGATTGCATTTGGTCTAGCGTGGCCCAACCGTATTGATGCAGGAGTTGCCCCCCTCAATCTAACGCAATTATCGGGACTGCATTTTATGGAACCTGACTTCAAACGTTTTCCTTCTCTAGCGCTTGCATTTGCAGCGGGTAAGCAGGGTGGCACAAGTCCCACCATACTCAATGCCGCTAATGAAATCGCAGTAGCTGCGTTTTTGACTGGCAAGTTGCCTTATCTTCGCATTGCACAAGTGGTTGAGGCTACCCTCAATCAACTGGAGAGCAGGCAGGCCCGATCGATTGAGGATGTATTGGAATCTGATCGTAAAGCACGCGAGCTTGCCTCCATCTCGTTGGAAGAGGCCTAGTTCGTGGAAGCTCTTTCAACCCTTCTTTATTTTCTGGTAACCATCGGTATTTTGGTGAGTTTTCATGAGTTTGGTCATTACAGCGCAGCCCGTTTATGTGGGGTGAAGGTACTTCGCTTCGCGGTAGGTTTTGGCAAACCACTAATGACCTTTAAATCGAAGTCACAAACTGAATGGGTCATTGCTGCGATTCCCTTGGGCGGGTATGTCAAATTATTGGATGGGCGGGATACCGAGCAAACTATTAGTGATGAGGATAGGGCGCACGCCTTTGATACCCAACCTTTATGGCAGCGTTCTTTTATTGTGGCCGCCGGCCCTCTAGCAAATTTTCTTTTAGCGATTCTGCTACTAGCATTGATTTACATTAGCGGCGTACAGCAACTACCTGCTCAAATCAAGGCGCCGGCCCAGCAAACCTTAGCCGCGCAATTGGATATGGAAGCTGGCGATGAGATCTTGGCAATGAAGCTAGAGGGCGCAAGTGAATTTGTGCCCATCGTGAGTTGGAATGATTTACGTTGGAGATTATTGGATGCCATCACCGCTGAAGAGGGCTTTTCCTTGGAGTTGGAATCAGAGTCCGGTGAGAGGCATATCGTACAAGTGAGTGCTAAGAATTTGCCACGGTTAACGCCAGATTCAGACCCATTTGCGCGTTTAGGGATCTTGCCGATGCCGGGTAAAGATGACAAAGGAGCATCCACTTGGTTTGAGTTACAGCTAGATCCTATCGAGGCTTTGATTTATGCAGGGGAGCGGGTATGGTTGATCACTAAGGTTTCCACCCGCATGATGGTGGGCTTAATTACGGGGTCAACCTCCCTAAAGCAACTGAGTGGCCCGATCAGTATTGCAGATATGGCCGGTAAGTCAGCTCAATTTGGCTGGCAGTCCTTCCTATCCTTTTTGGCGCTCCTGAGTATCAGTATTGGCTTACTCAATCTAGTTCCTTTACCCATGCTCGATGGGGGTCAGCTACTGTATGATGCATGGGAGCTGGTCTCTGGAAAACGCTTGTCGATTGAGCTCCAAGGGATCTTTCAAAAATTCGGTTTTATATTGATCATTGCCTTGACTATCTTTGCTGTTTTTAATGACCTACAACGATTTTTTCCGTCCTAATGCTACGTTCAAATAGTTACCTATCAATACTGCTGAAGCGATCTATCTATTTGCTTGCGTCCCTAGTTTTGCTAGTAGGCATCCCCCTAAAGTCTTTGCATGCTGCAGAACCTTTTGTGGTGAAAGATATTCGGGTGGAGGGTTTGCAACGGGTGGAGCCTGGAACGGTATTTAGTTACTTACCCGTTCAAGTGGGCGAACGCTTTACGAGTGAGAAAGCAGCGGATTCGATTAAGGCTTTGTATGCCACAGGTTTCTTCCGCGATGTACAGATACAGGCGCAAGGTGATGTATTAATTGTGATTGTGGAGGAACGCCCAACCATTTCACGAATCGAGTTCACAGGGATGAAGGAATTTGACCCAGAGGTGGTCCGAAAGTCCTTGCGCACAGTTGGTGTGGCTGATGCCCGTTTCTACGACAAAGCTCTTATCGACAAAGCAGAGCAAGAGCTTAAGCGCCAATATGTTAGTAAAGGCTTATTTGCTGCTGAGGTAGTGACAACGGTAACGCCTGGAGCGCGCAATCAGGTTGCTATCTTTTTTAATATTGATGAAGGCCCAAGTGCCAAAATCAAAGAAATTAATTTTATCGGCAATAAAGCTTTTAGTGAAAGCACTTTGCGGGGTGAGATGCAATTGCAAACGGGTGGATGGTTGTCCTGGTACTCTAAGGATAATCTCTATTCTAAGCAAAAACTAACTGCTGATTTAGAAACCATTCGTTCTTATTACTTAAATCGTGGCTATCTTGAGTTTGTAATTGAATCAACACAAGTTTCCATTACGCCGGACAAGAAAGATATTTACCTCACCATCAGCATTCGTGAGGGCAATAAATTTACGGTGAAGAATATTAGTTTGGCCGGCGAGCTATTGGGTAAAGAAAAGGAATTCCAATCTTTGCTAACGGTCAAATCAGGTCAAACCTTCTCCTCGGCTAAATTAGCTGAGAGTACCAAAGCAATTGCTGAAAAATTAGGTTCTTATGGATATGCCTTTGCGGTGATTAACCCGCAGCCCGATATCCGCCGCGATCTTAGTGAGGTTGATATCACTCTAGTAGTGGATGCTGGACGGCGCGTTTATGTGCGCAAGGTAGAAATTACTGGTAATGCAAAAACGCGTGATTTAGTGATTCGGCGCGAGATGCGCCAGTTTGAGAGCTCGTGGTTTGATAGTGAAAAAATCCGCTTATCAAAAGAGCGTATTAATCGAACGGGCTATGTGAAGGATAGCGAGATCACCACAGCAGATGTCCCAGGCTCTCCAGATCAGGTAGATGTAAATGTGAAGGTAGAGGAAAAGCCAACAGGAGCGATCTCGATTGGTGCTGGATTTTCATCTACCGAGAAGTTAATCTTGACCGCTGGTATTAATCAAGAGAATGCCTTTGGAACCGGAACAAGTATTGGCTTAAATTTCTCGCTTGGTAAGATCAACCAATCTTTGGCCCTTTCCCAATACGATCCCTACTTTACCGAGGATGGAATTAGTCGTTACACCGATTTGTTTTATCGTTCGAGCAAGCCCCTGTATTACGTTGGTGATCCTGATTACCAAATCAAATCAGTTGGTACAAATCTAAAGTTTGGAGTTCCCTATACAGAGGTAGATCGGGTGTTCTTTGGCACTGGTTTGGAGTTCTTTGATATTTATGTAACTCAAAACACTCCGCAGCCGTATCAAACGTATGTTCAAGATTGGGGTCAAACAATTCCTAGTCGCCTACAAACCTATAATATCCCAGCAACAGTCGGTTGGGCGCGCGATGGTAGAGATAGTGCCTTAATACCTTCCAAAGGATCCCTGCAAAGATTGTCTGGTGAGGTAGGCACACCCCTTGGTAATCTATTGTTCTATCAATTGAACGCCCAATATCAGCAGTATCATTCTTTCTCCAAGGGGAACATTCTGTCCTTCAATGGAGAGATTGGTTATGGAGAATCTTATGGTAATAAACCCTATCCAATTACCAAGAACTACTTTGTGGGCGGTATTGGCTCCGTGAGGGGTTATGCTCCAGGATCTTTGGGCCCAAAATACTTTAATACCATCACTGGAACCTTTTTACCCACTGGCGGCCAATCCAAGATCGTTACTAACGTGGAATATACCTTCCCGGTTCCAGGATCTGGGGTAGATAAGACCTTACGACTATTTACCTTTGCCGATGGCGGTAATGCCTTTCAGGACATTAATTTATCGTTGCGTTATTCCTACGGGGTAGGTTTATCATGGATCTCGCCTTTGGGACCGTTAAAATTTAGTTACGGTATCCCAATTAATGCGCAACCGAACGATAATATTCAAAGATTGCAGTTCCAAGTGGGTACAGCGTTTTAAAGCGAAGGATAGAAAAGATGAGAAAAGTATCAATCATAAATTGGGCTAAATTAGGAACGGTTGCCATCATGGCTCTGTTTGGTTCAATAGCGTCAGCCCAAGACGCGGGAGCGCGCATCGCTTTTGTGAATGCAGAAAAGATTTTTGTTGAGTCCAATATGGCTAAAGCAGCACAGGCAAGACTCCAAAATGAATTTGCTAAACGTCAAAATGAGATTAGAGATGGTGCGCAAAAAATTAAGGCGACTGCCGAGAAACTAGACCGTGATGCGGCAGTTATGCCAGAAGCAGAGCGCATTCGTAAGCAGAGGGAGTTGGCTGACTTTGATCGTGACCTCCAAAGAAAAAATCGTGAGCTCAATGATGATGCGGCTCAACGTAATGCAGAGGAAAGAGCAAAAATTGCGGAGCGGGCCAGTGTCGCTCTTCGTCAAATTGCCGAACAACGAAAAATTGATGTGATCTTTCAAGAATCTCCTGCATACCTTAATCCCAGACTTGATATAACGGATGAAGTGATTAAGGCTCTTAACAACCTTAAATAATCCTATGCCTACCGCCATCGAGCTGGCCGAACAATTTCAAGCGAGCTTGGTGGGGGACGGTTCCTGCCGATTGAGAGGACTCGCTCCGCTGGAAACGGCCAAAGCCGATCAAATTTCATTTCTATCCAATCCACTCTACCGCCAAGCAGCGATCGAGAGTCAAGCAGGTGCTTTGATTGTTAGCCAAGCTGATCTGAGCTATCTACAAGAGCAGGGCAAGCACTCTGCAAGTCGAGTGTATTTCCTCTCTAAAAATCCATATGCAACGTTTGCGCGGATAGCGCAATGGTTCGCCAAAGAAAACTCTTCTACCCATTCCCCTGGAATCAGTCCAATGGCGGTCGTTGATCCTAGTGCTGTGATCCCGAGCTCTTGCCATATTGGCCCTTTTGTCCAGATTGGCCCAAATGTTCGTTTGGGGGAGCGGGTTACCTTGCTTGCGCATATCAGCTTAGGCGCCAATAGTGTCATTGGTGATGACTCTCTGATTTATCCGAATGTATCGATCTATTCGGCATGCGAGATTGGCGATCGTTGCATTATTCATAGTGGTGCGGTGATTGGTGCTGACGGCTTTGGTTTTGCACCCGACTTTTCTGCCCAAGGTGGTGAATGGGTCAAAATTCCACAAACAGGAGCTGTTTGTATTGGTAATGATGTTGAGATTGGTGCCTGCACCACGATTGATCGAGGTGCGATGGCTAATACAATTATCGGCCATGGTTGCAAAATCGATAATCAGGTGCAGATTGCGCACAACGTAAGCGTTGGGGCGCATACCGTTATCGCAGGATGTGCAGCGATTGCTGGTAGTACCTCGATTGGTAACTATTGTGTGATTGGTGGAAATGCTAATTTTGCAGGTCATTTAACAATTGCTGACCGAACTACGGTTTCAGGAGGCACTGCAGTCATCCGCTCGATACTAGAACCAGGCACTCATTTGACTGGCGTCTTTCCATCGATGCCTCATGCCCTTTGGGAAAAGAATGCGGCTATCTTGCGCGGACTGGATAAAATACGACAACGGATACGAGACCTTGAAAAAAAGGATCCAAAGTCTTAGAGATTCAAAGATACAGAGTTTGATATTGGTAACAAGGAAGCATTTCTACATTGGAAGCGTTTATGACTCAGACATCAGCGATTGATATCAACAAAATTTTGCGGCTATTGCCCCATCGCTACCCATTTTTATTGGTCGATCGGGTACTAGAAATCGAGCCCGGGAAAACGATCAAAGCGCTTAAAAATGTAACCATGAATGAACCTTTTTTTCAGGGGCATTTCCCGGACCATCCGGTGATGCCAGGCGTATTGATTATTGAAGCCTTGGCCCAAACAGCAGCATTACTGACCTTCTCCGAGGCACACGATCCCGAAGATGTTTACTACTTCGCTGGTATTGATGGTGCGCGTTTCAAACGGATTGTCTTGCCTGGCGATCAATTGATGTTGCATGCTAACTTTGAGCGTGGCAAGGCTGGTATTTATAAGTTTCAAGTCAGGGCGACAGTCAATGATGAGTTAGCAGCCGAGGCAGCCATCACTTGCGCAGTGCGCAAGAAGGGTAGCTAATGGCCACGATACATGCATCTGCCATTGTAGATAGTAATGCACAGCTAGCCGATGACGTGGTGATTGGTCCTTATGCAGTGATTGGTGCTCACGTCACAATGGGTTCGGGTTGCACAGTCGGCTCACACAGCGTCGTGGAGGGACATACCACCTTGGGCAAGGAGAATCGGATTGGCCATTTTGCTGCCATCGGTGGCGAGCCCCAAGACATGAAGTACCGAGGTGAGCCTACTCAATTAATCATCGGCGATCGCAATACAATTCGTGAGTTCACGACGATTCATACAGGAACTTCTCAAGATAAGGGAATCACTAGCATCGGCAACGATAACTGGATCATGGCCTATGTCCACATTGCGCATGATTGTCAAATTGGCAATCACACTATTTTCTCGAGTAATGCTCAAATTGCAGGCCATGTAGAAGTCGGTGACTGGGCCATTATGGGCGGTATGACGGGGGTTCATCAGTTTGTTCGGATTGGCGCTCATGCGATGCTGGGTGGTGCATCTGCCTTGGTACAAGATATTCCACCTTTTGTGATGGCTGCTGGTGATAAAGCTCAGCCGCATGGTATTAATGTGGAAGGTTTAAAGCGACGAGGCTATTCACCAGAGTGTGTGTTGGAACTACGGGCTGCGTATAAAGTTCTTTATAAAGATGGCCTCAGTTTTGAGGAGGCGAAGCTTGCAATCCAAGCAATGATCGCTAAGAGTGCAGATCAGCAGACTCAAGAGGCACTCACGCAGTTTCATCAATTCCTAGCCGCATCAACACGCGGCATTATTCGGTAGTTGACCCTTGCCTAAGCTGGCTTGTGTTGCGGGAGAGCCATCCGGTGATCTAATCGCAGCCCCGATCTTTAGTGCCCTCCATCAGATACCATCGATGGCTGGGCTAGATGCGTACGGTATCGGTGGCAAGGCGATGCAGGCGGAGGGATTTCGGTCACTGTGGCCGATGGAGACCTTAAGTGTTCGAGGTTATGTTGAAGCCTTAAGTCAGTTGCCGGCCATTTTGCGCTTGCGGTCTGAGCTCATTGCGCAATTACTAGATGCTCAACGTCCCGATCTCTTTATGGGGATTGATGCCCCAGATTTTAATTTAGGTGTGGAGCTGCGTTTAAAAGAAGCAGGGATCCCCACGATTCATTTTGTTTCTCCCTCGATCTGGGCATGGCGTGGAAGTCGTATTAAGAAAATCAAACGCGCGGTTGATCGAGTCTTATGCTTATTTCCGTTTGAGCCTGAGATCTATGAGAAAGCGGGTATTGCTGCAAGCTATGTAGGACACCCCATGGCCAGTGAAATCCCCGAAATTGTTGATACCGCAGCTGCTAAGAAAAAAATGAATGGTGGCCTTGAGGGCCTCGTAATTGCAGTTTTACCAGGTAGTCGTTCATCCGAGATCGCATTAATTGGCCCTGTTTTCTTCGAAACAATCGCCCTCATAGCAAAGCGCCTTGCAGGTCAGAAACTCCACTTTGTCGTACCAATTGCTACACCGCATTTGCGACCCGCAATTGAATCCCTTCGCACTAATCTATTGATCGATCATCCAGAAATTGATCTGATATTGTTAGATGGTCAAGCTGATCTTGCTTTGGCTGCGGCTGATGTCGTCTTAATTGCTAGCGGTACAGCAACTTTGCAAGCTGCTCTTTGGAAGAAGCCTATGGTGATTTCGTATAAGGTACCTTGGTTAACCGCGCAGATCATGAAGCGACAGGGTTATTTGCCATATGTGGGGCTACCTAATATCTTGAGTGGTGAGTTTGTTGTGCCCGAGCTCTTACAAGATGCGGCAAAGCCAGAGGCGCTAGCTAATGCGGTTTTGTCTTGGCTAGACCGTCCAGCAGCAGTACAGACTCTACAGGCCCGATTTGAACAATTACATCTTCGTTTAAAAAGACCTACCGGTTTATTGGTTGCCCAAGTGATTGAGCAAACCCTAAGACGATCTGGGGTTGTTCAATGAGCATTCTGTGGATTTGTGGTGTTGATGAAGCGGGTAGGGGGCCTTTAGTAGGCTCTGTAGTTGCTGGAGCAGTAGTCTTGGATCCTGATCAGCCGATTACAGGCTTACGAGATTCTAAAAAATTATCGCCCGCCCGCCGTGAGCAGCTGTATGAAGAAATTATGCAAAAGGCAAGAGCTTGGGGTGTTGGAGAAGCTAGTCCCAGCGAGATTGATGAACTCAATATTTTGCAAGCTACTCTATTAGCCATGCGCCGAGCTGTCGAGGCTTTGGTGGAAGGTTTGGGTGAGTGGCCTAGTAAAGCATTAATTGATGGGAATCGCTGCCCAGAATTGCCAATTGCTAGTGAGGCCATCATTAAAGGGGATGCTAAGGAGCCTGCGATCTCGGCAGCATCGATCATAGCCAAAGTAACGCGTGATCGGCAAATGCATGCATTGCACTTACGGTATCCCCAGTATGGGTTTAATCAGCACATGGGTTATCCCACAGAAGTCCATATGCAGGCGCTTAAACAGTATGGACCCTGTGTGGAGCATCGCCAGACTTTCTCACCCGTTCGGAATCTTATTCGTGGCTAAAGACGAGGTCATTCATTCGCGTGATAACGCTTTACTTAAGCGTATTCGACAATTGCAACTTTCTGGAAGTAAGGGGCAAAAGGCAAGAGTAGAGCAACAACAGGCTGTTCTCGATGGCATCCATGTCATGCAAACATGGTTAGGTGACACCCGTCTTCATTCATTCATTACAAGCCCAAGCGCCCAAACCTATCCAGAAATCACTACTCTGATGGAGCGTCATTTTGAACAATGCCCTAATACGAAAATCCACTGGGTAGATGAGACCTTATGGAGTTCGATTAGTGAGTTGGAGAATGCTCCCCACATCATGGGCCTGATCAAGTTAGAGCAACCCAAAGTAGGTCATCAGACAATTAAGGGGGATGTGCTCATTTTGGATGCGATACAAGATGCTGGTAACGTCGGCACGATCTTGCGTACTGCCTTGGCGACCCATTTTAGGCAAGTCATTTGCACAACTGGAACTGCTCACATTTGGTCACCCAAAGTACTACGTGCTGCTATGGGCGCACATCGGCATCTCCATTTTTATGAGGGTTGGAGCGCTAATGATGTGGCATGTAATATCGAATCATCTTTGTTGGCTACCACCATGGATGCTAAAGACGATTTATATTCAATCAGTAAAACACTCAGTAAGCCAGTGGCCTGGATTTTTGGGAATGAAGGCCAAGGCGTCTCAAGCGATTTATTAGCACAAGCACAGCAGGTTCGGATTCCGCAAAATGCGGATGTTGAGTCACTCAATGTAGCAACTGCTGTCGCAGTCTGTTTATATGAAACTCTGAGGGTGCGATCTAGCTAATCGGATTCGTTATCCTAGGATAGTTTTATCGGAGCGAATTGCTTGCAAAATCGTGGTTGCAATCTCCTCAATGGATTTACTCGTAGTAGAGACCCATGGAATGGACTCGCGGCGCATCATCGAAGTTGCTTCATTAATCTCATAACGGCAGTTCTCTAGTTTGGCGTAATTACTTCCTGGCCTACGCTCATTGCGTATCTCGCATAAACGATCTGCATCAATGGTGAGACCATAAATTTTTTGTTTATGGGGTAGCAGGTCTTTGGGGAGTTGTCCGCGCTCAAAATCCTCTGGTATCAATGGGTAATTCGCCGCTTTCAAGCCATACTGCATGGCTAGATACAAACTAGTTGGCGTTTTGCCGACGCGTGATACGCCCACTAAGATGACATTAGCATCGGCTAGATTTTGATTGGATTGACCATCATCGTGGGCTAGTGAGTAGTTGATGGCCTCAATGCGATTCTTGTATGCATCCGTATCGGCATTATGGTGAAGGCGATTAATAGCATGGGTAGAGCGCATACCAAGGGTTTGTTCTAGAGGTGCTACAAAGGTCTGAAACATATCCAAGACCAGAGCATTCGCTTTACCAACCACTTGATTAACTTCAGGATTGACTAAGGTTGTAAAGACAATAGCCTGCCCGTATTTAGGATCCGCACCATTGATTTGTATAACGGCATCATGTGCTTTATCAACCGTATCTACAAAAGGAATTCGTATTTGTTTAAAGCTTGCCTCAAATTGTGCCAAGATCGATTGACTGAAGTTCTCAGCCGTGATGCCCGTGCCATCTGAAACGATATAAACAAGACGTGACACTGGAGGATTATCGGTATTTATGGTGGGCATGGGGAAATTCTAATTGATTAAAAAATAGGCAATTAAGGTCAGCGAATACAATACTATTTATTCAAGTATGCCCGATTTTATAGAGGCCACTTAACCCATTTTTTTACTTTTACGAGAGTCTTTATGTCTATGCAAAATAAGCAAAACGCCTATGTTTTGCCTTTTGAGGAGTTGCGCGTCGGCGATGTTGAGTCGGTGGGTGGTAAAAATTCCTCTTTGGGTGAAATGATTTCACAATTGGCTTCAATGGGTGTGCGAGTGCCAACTGGATTTGCCACTACCTCACTCGCATTTCGTGATTTTCTGCAACATAATCAACTCGATCGAAAGATTTCTGAACGCCTTGTCCAATTAAATGTGGACGATGTCCGTGCCCTTGCTGAGGCTGGCGCAGAGATTCGTTCTTGGATTGAGAATGCGTCTTTTCAACCCCGATTAGAGAATGAGATCCGAGAAGCGTTTAAGGCTTTAGATTCTTCTATCAAGGGATCTTTTGCAGTGCGATCATCCGCTACCGCTGAAGACTTGCCAGATGCTTCCTTTGCAGGTCAGCAAGAGACCTTTCTCAACGTGAGTGGCATTGAGGATGTGCTCCATAAAATTCGGGAAGTCTTTGCATCACTCTATAACGATAGGGCTATCTCCTATCGAGTACATAAAGGCTTTGCGCATGCAGAAGTTGCCTTATCTGCGGGTGTACAACGCATGGTGCGCTCAGATACGGGTGCAGCAGGGGTGATGTTTACTTTAGATACGGAGTCGGGTTTTCCGGGGGTTGTTTTCATTACCTCCAGTTACGGTCTCGGTGAGACCGTGGTGCAGGGTGCTGTAAATCCGGATGAGTTTTATGTATTTAAAGAGACCCTAGCCAAAGGTAAGAAGGCCATTATTCGCAGATCCTTGGGTTCAAAGTTAATCCAAATGCAATTTGCTCCAGTGGGCTCGAAGGAGCGTGTGCAAACCGTTGAAGTTAGTCCAGAACTGCGTAATCGCTTCTCGATCTCGGATGAGGATATTACCGAGTTAGCAAAATATGCCGTGATTATCGAAAATCATTATGGTCGACCCATGGATATCGAGTGGGGTAAAGACGGCCAAGACGGCAAGATCTATATTCTGCAGGCGCGCCCCGAGACAGTAAAGAGCCAGTCTGCTGGTCAGGTCGAATTACGCTATCGGCTTAAAGGAAACTCTCGAGTCATTACTACGGGGCGTGCTATCGGACAAAAGATTGGTGGTGGGCCAGTGCGAGTGATTCGGGATGCCAGCGAGATGGATCGGGTGCAGCCCGGTGACGTCTTAGTTGCTGACATGACCGACCCCAATTGGGAGCCGGTGATGAAGCGGGCCTCTGCGATTGTGACCAATCGCGGTGGACGGACCTGTCATGCTGCCATTATTGCCAGGGAGTTAGGGGTTCCTGCAGTCGTAGGCTGTAGTAACGCTACAGAACTCTTGCAGGATGGTGCAGTCGTTACTGTCTCTTGCGCCGAAGGTGATGAAGGTCGGATCTACGATGGCTTGATCGAGACTGAAGTCACCGAGGTGAAGCGAGGCGTATTACCAGAGATCCCTGTAAAGATTACGATGAACATTGGCAATCCCCAATTAGCATTTGATTTCTGTCAGCTGCCCAATGCGGGGGTGGGCCTTGCCCGTCTTGAGTTCATTATCAATAACTACATTGGTGTTCATCCCCGTGCCGTCTTGGAGTATCCCAATATTGATGCAGATCTAAAACGAGCTGTGGAAAGTGTTGCGCGCGGGTATTCAAGCCCCAAAGCTTTTTATGAAGATAAATTGGTGGAGGGGGTCTCAACGATTGCAGCAGCTTTTTATCCCAAACCCGTGATTGTGCGATTATCAGATTTCAAGTCCAATGAGTACAAAAAGCTCATTGGTGGATCGCGCTATGAGCCCGATGAAGAGAACCCGATGCTTGGTTTTAGGGGTGCATCGCGTTATGTCTCAGAGGACTTTGGTGAGGCTTTTGCTCTAGAGTGTGCGGCCATGAAGCGGGTTCGTGAGGATATGGGTCTTGATAATGTAGAGATCATGGTGCCATTTGTGCGTACGATTCCTCAGGCTAAACGGGTCATCGATATGATGGCAACCTTAGGTTTGAAGCGAGGTGTTAGCGGACTCAGACTCATCATGATGTGCGAGATTCCGTCTAATGCTATTTTGGCCGACCAGTTCCTCGAATACTTTGACGGGTTTTCGATTGGTTCAAATGATATGACCCAACTAACCCTTGGTTTGGATCGTGATTCGGGTATGGAGTTACTGGCAATTGATTTTGATGAACGGGATCCCGCTGTGGAATTTATGATCGAACGCTCGATTGATGCGTGTGTCAAGCAAGGTAAGTATGTGGGTATTTGTGGTCAGGGTCCATCCGATCATCCAGACTTTGCCAAATGGTTGGTCAAAAAAGGAATCACCTCCATCTCCCTCAACCCAGATAGTGTGGTGCAGACGTGGGAGTTTTTGGCAAATAATCCTTAGCTGAGTTGGCCGCGCACAATGCGCGCCTTCTCACGCTCCCAATCTTTCTCTTTGCTGGCCTCGCGCTTGTCGTGTTGTTTCTTGCCGCGGGCTAATCCAATTTCGCATTTCACCCGCCCTTTGGAGAAATGCATATTGAGCGGCACCAAGGTATAGCCACGTTGCTCTACCTTGCCGATTAGCTTACGGATTTCACTCTCGTTGAGGAGTAATTTACGAGTGCGTGTTGGATCTGCATGCACATGGGTCGAAGTGGAGGAGAGTGGACTGATGTGCGATCCGATTAGAAAAATCTCTGCATTACGCACCACGACATATGCTTCTTTGATCTGAGCCCGTCCCGCACGAATGGCCTTAACCTCCCACCCCTCAAGGACGAGACCGGCCTCATAGCGTTCTTCAATAAAATAGTCAAAGAAGGCTTTTTTGTTATCGACGATACTCATGGTTTAAAGTTTTTATAGGTTTCATCGTATTGATTATGGCAGACGTCAATAAGACCGTTTTAATTGGGCACTCCGCCGAGCGCATGTACAACTTGGTAACAGATGTGGCGAGCTATCCCGAGTTTTTACCCTGGTGCGGTGGTGTGGATATTTATGAGCAAACGGAGGCTGTGCTGGATGCCAAAATAAAGATCCACTTCAAAGGGATTGAGCAGTATTTTCATACGCGTAATGCAAATCTTCGACCCGATTCGATCGACATGCAATTTGTTGATGGTCCCTTTAAGAGTTTTACAGGGCAGTGGCGTTTTATTGCCTTGCGCGAGGACGCTTGTAAGATTGAGTTCAATTTGCACTGGGAGTTTAAGAATGTCATTTTGGATAAGGTGATTGGCCCAGTGTTTTCGTATATCGCAGGCACCTTTGTGGATTGTTTTGTCAAACGAGCAGATCAACTGTATGGCAGCTAATTCTTCCAAGACCGTTGAGATTCTTCTGTGCGATGCTCGGGGCGATCCACCTATACTGCAGATCTATCAACTTGCTGTACCCAAGGAAGGATTGCAAACCGTAGGCTGGGCGCTGCAATCTCTTCAAATTGCCCAAAGCAAGGATGACCCGGTCATTAGTCGCAAGGGGTGCTACGGCGTATTTGGTAAACGGAAAGAATGGGATAGCCCCATTTATGCGGGTGATCGCCTCGAGTTATATGCCCCCTTGCAAATTGATCCAAAAATGGCACGTCGCAAGAAAGCTAATCGAGATAAAGACGGTCAGTTAAAAGCAAAGGCACAGCTTCGGGCAAGCGCACGAACTGCAAAAGCAAAGGCCCCAAAATAGGCCCTGCAATAGCGACATCGCAGTGCTAAGGCGTTGATCGAGCAGGGATTTAAGAGTAAATAGCCGAGAACCTTTATAATCTGATTTTGCGACTAGGGGTTTTGCATGCGACTCATACAAAAAGCACTAACGTTCGATGATGTGCTCCTCGTGCCGGCTTATTCGGCCATCCTTCCGCGTGACACTAATTTGGTCACCCAATTAACCCGCGATATCACCATCAATATTCCTTTGGTATCGGCTGCTATGGATACCGTTACGGAAGGACGTTTGGCAATTGCAATGGCAACCGAAGGAGGTATTGGAATTGTTCATAAAAATCTTAAGCCTGCAGAGCAGGCAAAAGAGGTCGCCAAAGTGAAGCGTTATGAGTCTGGGGTATTGCGGGATCCCATCACAATTCATCCCGATATGACTGTGCAACAAGTGATTCAGTTATCCAAAGAGCATGGGTTCTCAGGATTTCCGGTACTGCAAGGAAAAACAGTAGTCGGCATCATTACCAATCGTGACCTGCGCTTTGAGGAAGAGCTTGATGCTCCTGTAAAAGTAAAAATGACCCCACGTGATCGTCTTGTAACGGTTAAAGAAGGTGCTAGCCTAGAAGAGGCAAAGCGTTTAATGAATAAGCATCGCTTAGAGCGGGTGCTGGTTGTCAACGACTCCTTTGAGTTAAGAGGCTTAGTGACCGTTAAAGACATCATGAAGGCCACCGAACATCCTCATGCTTGCAAGGATAGTGAGGGTAAGTTACGTGTCGGAGCAGCCGTTGGTGTTGGTCCAGATAATGATGAGCGCGTTGAGTTGTTGGTAAAAGCTGGCGTTGATCTTATTGTGGTGGATACTGCCCACGGACATAGTCAGGGCGTTCTCGATCGAGTTAAGTGGGTCAAGAAACACTATCCACAGGTACAAGTGATTGGTGGCAATATCGCAACTGGCGAAGCCGCTAAAGCATTGGTAGATCATGGTGCTGACGGCGTGAAGGTTGGTATTGGCCCAGGCTCAATTTGCACCACCCGGATTGTGGCTGGTGTTGGTGTTCCCCAAATTACTGCGGTCGTGAATGTCGCGAAGGCTTTAAAAGGAACTGGTATCCCACTGATTGCTGATGGCGGTGTCCGTTATTCTGGGGATGTTGCCAAAGCATTAGCGGCTGGCGCACATTCAGTGATGATGGGCGGTATGTTTGCGGGAACTGAAGAGGCTCCAGGGGAAGTATTTTTATATCAAGGACGTTCCTATAAAAGCTACCGTGGTATGGGTTCATTGGGCGCGATGTCCGATGGTGCCGCCGATCGTTACTTCCAAGAAGATATTAGTGCCGCTAATGCCGATAAATTAGTGCCAGAAGGTATTGAAGGTCAAGTGCCATATAAGGGAAGCGTGCTAAGCATCTTGCATCAGCTAACAGGCGGCATTCGTTCTTCAATGGGTTACTGCGGTTGCAAGACCATTGCGGAGTTACATGAGAAGGCAAGTTTTGTGGAGATTACTTCTGCGGGAGTGCGCGAGTCGCATGTCCATGATGTAAAGATCACGAAGGAAGCCCCCAATTACCACATCGATTAAGAATCCAAAAGCCGTGCACGATAAGATTCTGATTCTGGATTTTGGTTCTCAAGTTACCCAATTGATCGCACGTCGCGTTCGAGAAGCTAAAGTCTATTCTGAGATCTGGCCATATGACTGCGATCCTCAGAAAATCAAACGCTTTGTTCATGATCAATCCTGTAAGGGAATTATTCTTTCTGGCGGACCAAGCTCTGTAACCCATGACGATAGTCCTCGTGCTCCACAAATTGTCTTTGAACTAGGCGTCCCTGTATTTGGTATCTGCTATGGCATGCAAACGATGGCAACTCAGCTTGGTGGCACGGTTGCCTCTGCAGAGTCTTTAGGCAAGGCTCGTGAGTTTGGCTATGCCGAGGTGAGGGCGCGTGGCCACAGTGATTTATTCAAGGATATTGAAGACCACCGGACGGCAGAGGGGCACGGTATTCTGAAAGTTTGGATGAGTCATGGCGACTCAGTCACTGAGCTACCCTCTCAATTTAAGTTGATAGCCTCGACCCCTTCGTGCCCCATTGCAGGCATGGCCAATGAAGAGAAACATTTCTACGGACTTCAGTTTCATCCAGAAGTAACCCATACCCTCAAAGGCAAAGAGATTCTGAATCGCTTTGTTCATGACATTTGTCAATGCCGTTCTGATTGGGTGATGGGCGATTACATTCAGGAAGCTGTTAACACGATTAAAGAACAGGTTGGTTCAGACGAGGTTATTTTAGGTTTATCCGGCGGCGTAGACTCTAGTGTTGCAGCAGCCCTCATTCATCGTGCAATTGGGAATCAGTTGACTTGTGTTTTTGTTGATCATGGATTGCTTCGACTCAATGAGGCGAAGTTGGTCATGGACATGTTTGCTCGTAATCTTGGGGTGAAGGTGATTCATGTTGATGCAGCTAATGAGTTCCTAGGAAAACTGAAGGGTGTGACCGACCCCGAACAAAAACGTAAGATTATTGGCAAAGAGTTTGTAGAAGTATTTCAGAGAGAATCTGCCAAGATCAAGAATGCTAAGTGGCTTGCACAAGGAACCATTTACCCTGATGTGATTGAATCAGCTGGAAAAGGTAAAAATAACGCTCACACTATAAAAAGCCATCACAATGTAGGCGGCCTCCCAGAAGATATGCACCTCAAACTCCTGGAGCCATTAAGAGAGCTATTTAAAGACGAGGTTCGCGCGCTTGGCATCGAGCTTGGCCTACCCAAGGAAATGGTTGATCGCCATCCCTTCCCAGGCCCAGGACTTGGAGTCCGAATTTTAGGCGAGGTCAAACCAGAATTTGCAGATCTTCTGCGACGTGCAGATGCCATCTTTATTGAAGAACTCCGCAATACGATTGATCCAAATACTCAACAATCCTGGTATGCGCTTACTAGCCAGGCCTTTGCAGTTTTTCTGCCAGTTAAATCAGTAGGCGTGATGGGTGATGGAAGAACATACGAATATGTGGTGGCCTTGCGCGCCGTACAAACGCAGGATTTCATGACCGCGCACTGGGCTCATCTACCTCATGAGCTATTGGGTAAAGTGTCCAACCGCATCATCAATGAAGTGCGCGGTATCAATCGTGTTGTTTTTGATATTAGCGGTAAACCTCCCTCAACAATCGAGTGGGAATAATTTCTTTATTAATTAATATTTGGAGACTGTCATGAACCCTCTGCGTCGCTTAGTTCTTAGTTCTGCCGCCTTGGCACCCTTAGGTTGCGCAACTGCCACCTTTGATCGGGGCATCCCCGTTTCTGCACCCAAACAAAGCCCTATCGTGCGAACTCCACAATTAGGGCAGCAGTGGACGTATCTAAAACGAGATGGCTTCACGAGCAAGGTGACGGATGTTATTACGGAGCGTGTCGAGATAGTGGGGCAGCGAATTACGATTGCCCGTACCAATCAAGATGGCGCAACTCTAGCGAGTGAAATACAAGGGCCTTGGGGCAACGTGATTACTGATCCGCATTGGGGTCGAACCATTAACTTCTCACCGGCTGTACCATTCTGGCCAGAGCAAATGCAAGCCAATTGGAGTAGACAAGTGAGCTCGCGTTATTCGATTTCAGGCTATCCCGATAACTCCTTCGGGTGGCAACTGTATATGTATGGAGCCGGTTGGGAGAGACTTAAAGTACCTGCGGGAGAGTTTACGTGCCTGCGTTTTCAGAACCTGATTAATTTCCAAAGCGATGATGGAAATAAATACGACTGCATTCGTCATGAAGTCTTGTGGTTTGCACCCGAAATTGGGCGTTGGGTTGCTCGTGAATCGTCTGGTTCTTATATGGTCGGTGGTGTCGGTGCCGTCTATCTTGAGGGTAGCCACATTTGGCAGCTCAGTGCGTGGAATTGAATCATTAGTTATGTTGTCATTAAAGGTATCCAGATTTTCTCGGTATGGCTTAGGTGGCTTAGCTTTACTATCCACCCTATTACTGAGTGCCTGCCTTGGCTCTGTGAGCCAGATCCCAATCAAAAAGATAGATACCCCCGCAGTTATCCCTTTGGTTCGTGCCCCAGCGCTTGGACAACAATGGGTATATGAAGTCAGAAATGTTTTTAATGGCGAACTGGTCGATATCTTGACCGAGACCGTTGTTGAGATTGTTCCAAGAGTACACATTTCCCGAGAGGGCAAAAAATTAGGGAAATTGCCCGATGAAATACACGCACCATGGGGAAAGATTGTTCAAGATCCCCATTGGACCCCACCGCAAGTATTTGTAAAGCCAATACCATTGTGGCCTGAGCAACTCTCCGCAAGATGGTCTGACTTCTACCAAACCCGCTATCAGGTGCTCGGTAATCCTGAAAATGACTTTTATTGGGGTTTAGGAATTCAGGCCAAGTCATGGAATAGAGTGACAACTATTGCTGGTGAGTTCGACGCTCTATATTTTGTGAACACTGCTGATAATTTTCAAAGTGACGATTGGTTTCGAATGGTTAGTAACCGACGAGAAAAAGTCTGGTTTGCCCCTGAAATCGGACGCTGGGTACTGCGAGAGAGTTTTGGTGAGTATCTTTGGTTAGGTAGCTCTGGCTGGGCAGATTCCATCCTCGAAGACTATTTGCGCTGGGAGCTCATCTCATGGAAGTAGTCATTCATGTATTCGGTTAAAGAACTTTTTGCAACTTTGCAAGGAGAAGGTGCGCAAGCGGGGCGCGCAGCTATATTCTGTCGTTTTGCTGGCTGCAACCTCTGGTCTGGGCGAGAAGAAGACCGCTCAACAGCCATTTGTCAATTTTGCGACACTGATTTTGTTGGTACGGATGGTGTGGGCGGCGGAAAGTTTGAGAGCGCCGATGAACTAGCCAATACCATTGAGGCTGCTTGGCAAGATGCCATGGGCACAAAACACTATCGTTATGTGGTCATGACCGGGGGTGAGCCTCTGTTGCAATTAGATACTCCATTGATTCAAGCGCTGCATCAACGTCATTTTGAGATTGCGATTGAGACCAATGGCACGATTAAGATTCCTGACGGAATTGATTGGGTATGCCTAAGTCCTAAGGCTAATGCAGAATTAGTTGTGAAGCAGGCTGATGAAATCAAGCTAGTTGTTCCACAGAGAGAGCATCAACCTATTGAAGCAAGCCTACACCGTTTTGAGGGTATGGATTTTAGGCATCGCTATCTGCAACCCATGGATGGACCTCAATTGAGAGAAAATACAGCCTATGCGGTTGAGTTGTGTCAAAAACATCCCCTATGGCGCTTAAGTGTGCAAACCCACAAAATGATCGGAATTCAGTAATGCAGCGCCTTACAATTACACGCCGTCTCGAGTTTGATGCAGGACATCGCATCCCAAACCATGGTGGACAATGCCGGCATCTTCATGGACATCGCTATGCGCTTGAGTTAACGGTCTTGGGTCCAGTTCATGCATCTCGGGAACAGGCAGATGATGGCATGGTGATTGACTTTGGTGATATTAAGCGCATCGCCTTAACGCACTTAGTCGAGCCTTGGGATCATGCCTTTCTAGTTGCAAAACAGGATGTCGTCTTGGTGAACTTCTTGGAAAGTTTACCCAACCATAAAACGGTTGTACTGGATGACGTACCCACGGTTGAGAATCTGGTGAAGTTTGCCTTTGATATCCTAGCCCCCATCTTTGCAGCAGAAACCAAGGGACAGCTTGTGCTCAAAACAGTTCGTTTGTATGAGACCCCAAATTGCTGGGCCGACTATCATGCGCAGGGTGCTTAAGACCGGATGGTATCCATTCAAGACGAAACCTTCATGCGTTTTGCCATCGAGCAGGCTAGATTGGCTGGTGCCCAAGGAGAGGTCCCCGTTGGTGCGATCTTGGTTCACCAAGAGCAAGTGATTGGGAGGGGATTTAATCAGCCCATCACGTTGCATGACCCTAGTGCCCATGCAGAGATGGTGGCTATTCGGGAAGCTGCAAAATCGCTTGAGAACTACCGACTCCCTGACTCCACCCTCTATGTGACCTTAGAGCCCTGCGCGATGTGTTGTGGTGCCATGCTTCATGCTAGAGTAAAACGTGTTGTGTTTGGTACGGCGGATCCCAAAACCGGAATGGCTGGCAGTGTTGGTAATGTATTTTCAATAAAGCAGATTAATCACCAGACCGAGGTGCAAGGTGGGGTATTAGCAGAGGAGTGTGGTGAGTTACTCAGAGAGTTTTTTAGACAACGGCGTATATGAAGATCCATTTAATTGCTCCATCGGGCGCCAGTCCTGATCTGCGAAGCCCAGAAAGTGCCTTGCTTTGGCTAAAGCAGCAGGGTGTCGTGGTCTCCAATAGTCAATGTGCCCAGAGAGTGTTTGAACGTTTTGCGGGAACCGATGCAGAACGCTTGGATGAGTTAAATGCGATCGCCAATCTTGACCCTAGTCAAATTGTGATGTCAGTACGCGGAGGATATGGTTTACATCGTCTTCTAGACCAGATCAACTGGAAGGCAATTGCCATTGCAGTAAAACAAGGCTTGCAAATCTGTGGACATAGTGATTTCACAGGATTTCAGCTAGGGATGCTGGCGAAGACGGGCGCGATTAGTTTGGCTGGACCCATGTTTAATTATGACTTTGGCCCCCTGAATGAGTTTGGTGAACCCGAGACTCCTAGTCAATTTACCTGGACTCATTTTCAGAGCGCGGTAGAGAGTCGTCGATTCAGTATTGCAGTGCCTGATATTCAGCGTTGGGCAGGGGATGTTGATTTATCCAAAAACATTGAGGGCATGCTGTGGGGTGGAAACTTGAGTATGCTTACAACCCTTTTAGGAACCGAGTATTTCCCCACCGAGAAACAAGTCAATAGCGGCATCCTTTTTATTGAGGACATCAATGAGCACCCCTACCGCATTGAGCGCATGCTGCTGCAATTGCATGAGGCAGGGGTTTTGGGTAAACAGCGCGCTATCCTTTTAGGACATTTCAGTCAATACCGTTTGTACGAGGTCGATCGTGGCTATAACTTAGATGCTGCTATTGATCTGATTCGTGGGCGTATACCGAAATCCATTCCGATTCTGACCGGTTTGCCTTTTGGCCACATTAAAGATAAATTAACACTTCCAGTGGGAGCTCAAGTGAACTTACAAGCAAGTACCAAAGGTTTTGTATTGGAAGGAAAATGGTAAATCGTGCCCATTCGTTTATTCTGGCGGGACTCTGTTTCTTATTTGCGAGCTCAGTAATGGCCCTTGAGGAACCAAAATATACCGTAGTTGAAAGTTCTCCACCTTTTGAGTTGCGTCAGTATGCACCTATGATTGTGGCCGAGGTGTATGTGGATGGTGATATGAGTGATGCGGGCAGTAAAGGCTTTCGTCTCATTGCGGGATACATCTTTGGCAAGAACCAACCCAAAACCAAGCTAGCCGATGACCCGCAAGGTAGTGAGAAGATTGCGATGACCGTACCCGTCACGATGGAGCCAAAGACAGGGGGTAGCGAGAAGATTGCGATGACCGCCCCCGTGACCATGGAGACCCAAAAGAAAAACTCCAATCAATGGCGCATGTTTTTTGTCATGCCTAGTCAATACACATTGACTAGCTTACCAACTCCCACTAGTCCTGAAGTTAAGCTTAGAGAGATCCCTCCCCAGAAAAAAGCGGTGATTACCTATACTGGATTTAATTCAGAAGAAAAGACTCAAGAGAAGGCGCAAGAGCTAAGGACATGGTTAAAAGCCAAAAACATTGTGCCTACGAGTGAACCACAGTTAGCGCGCTACAACCCACCGTGGAGCATTCCGTTCTTACGGCGTAACGAAGTTATGTTTGATTACTGAGCAACTGATAAGAGGCGCCGGCATCTTCCCCCAAGGTATTTTGTAGGATAGGTAGTAGTTTCTCTAAGTAGGCCTTTAATGTCCAAACAGGATTAATGATCAACATGCCACTGGCTTGAAGACGACGCTCTGTTGGTTCATTCGTAATGCGTAACTCTGCTTGAGTCCAAGAGCGTCCGTGGCGCTCGGCAATCGCTTTCAATCGTTTAGGCAATTGCAGCGATTCATTGCGATTGAGTATGGGGTACCACATCAGATAGGAGCCAGTTACAAAACGCTCTAATGCCTCAGCTAAACAGGTTTCTAAAGAGAAGTAATCCTGTTTGTTTTCATAGGAAGGATCAATCAAGATTAAGCCTCTGCGGCTAGGCGGTGGTAGTAAAGATTTCAGTCCAGCAAAACCATCTTCTTTGCGAACCTCGATTTGTCGATCTAGATGAAGTGACTTCATGTTTTGTTGCAATAGGTCAATATCACTCGAATGGAGCTCAAAGAGGCGTAAACGATCTTGGGATCGTAATAGCTTTGCCAGAATGAATGGTGACCCAGGATAAAAATCAATTCGGTCCGGCGGATTAACACTGTTGACAAGATCAATATATGCTTGAAGCTCAGAGTAATTTGTCTGAGGATCTTGATTACCAATAATACGATCAATTCCGGTAAGCGCCTCTTGACTCACTGTTGCATAGCCCTCTCGTAAGGCATAAAGTCCGGCACCTGCATGGGTATCAATCAACATGAGTCCACCATCTTTCTCTTGCAGATAGCGAATGCTGTGGATTAATACGAGATGTTTTAAGACGTCCGCATGATTGCCCGCATGAAATGCATGGCGATAACTAAACATTGTATTGGGGCTTATTCTGTCGCAAGACAAATAAGACAATCGTTATCAACACAATGGCGCTACCTACATATTGCAGCGCTTGGTTATGAGGAAAATCCAACACGCGGGTTTGCAAAACATACAAGACTCCAAAACCAGCCACTGCAATGACTCGTGCAATTAAACCGGTAGGACTTAATTGGTGATCTTTGATTCTTAGTACCCAGCGACTTGCAATTAAGCCACACCAGATACCTAATGCTGAACCGACCAACACATCCCCCGGCCAATGGGCACCAACGGCATTGCGAGAGATACCTGTAAGAACTGCTAGGACAAATAAAACACTGAATAGGTTGCGTTTGGGGTGAGGGGTAGAAAAGAACAACGCGCTTGCCACAGAAAATACAGTTAGGGTGTGCCCTGAAGGTAGGGCGTGATGCAACAAGGGATCGCCGAGTAAATAAAAGCTATTTTCACTCAAGACCCCTGCAGGGCGGGGCAAGCCAATTAAGGGCTTTAGGGTAAGACTAATGAGTGCGGCAATTGCGCCGGATATTAAAGCTGCGCAGAGTTGTCTAGGTGCATAAAGTACTAACGGGAAGCACAGGGCAAAGATGCCCCAACCATTGCCTAAAAAGGTGAACCAAGCCCAAGCCCAGTTAGGAAGAACTTGCGCCGCTTGATTGAGCCAAAGAAAGACCTCAACTTCTTTGCCGCTCGCCAGTAAAGTCAGCCAGAGACATAGTGGGATCAGGGGTAAAGCCCAAGCGCGACCAAAGTTCATAGGTCAAGAGTCTTTATAAAGCCCGAGCGCGATCAGCCGCAGTGATCTGAACAGCAAGACGATCTAGGACATGAGAGACCGAAATAGCTTTCATGCAAACATTGTCTTGGCAAGGGGTCTTGCGATGGTTAGCAGCGCTGACGCAGGGCGAGCAGGCTAGTTGGGCAGTAATCGGAATTGATTTACCAAGTGAGCCATATAAAGCAGGGGTCTCAGGACCAAATAGCACGACAGTATGCAAATCAGTGACGGACGAGAAGTGCCCAGGACCTGAGTCATTGGTCACCATTGCGTGCGACAGTGTATAGAGAGCCGGTAGCTCCGAGAAGCGCACGTGACCAGCAAAATTGATGGCATGTTTTACCTTGGCAGCTAAGCGTACCCCCTCAACATAAGTATGCTCTGCGGGTGAGCCCGTGATCAAAATGAGATCTTCGGGCCAGCGCTGATGTGTTGCAGTAATTAGCTCTGAGAAGCGTTCTGGGGCCCAACGGCGTTGCGGAAGCAAATCACTCGCATTCGGGTTAATTAAGATAATCCGTTGCTGTCCATGCTTAAATGGGATCATGGCCTGTTGGGCCAGGTTCTCGATGCGCAGTTGCAGATGTTGTTTGACCATCGGATCAATTACAGCGTGCGCAAGCTGAATCTCTTGATCGGGAATTGTAATTTTGCTAAAGGGCTGTTCCTCTTCTTTCGCAAAAGCTGCATGCACGAGTGATATAAAGTTCTTCGCAATGTGAATATGCGGGTTGTAATGCACTTTGCGCGTTAGCATCGTGCCACGCCACAATCCCTCTCCATGGAAAATATCGTAGCCAACACGACGTCTTGCACCACACAATCCAGTTAGTAGGGCAGTAAAGCGGGAGAACAGTTCTAGATCAATCACTGTATCAATCCGATAAAAACGTGCCTTCACTAAGAAGCGCAGAGTATCGAAAGCTAACTTCCACAAGCTAGAGGAATCAATCGTAAAAATATGGTTGGGTTGAACGGTATTCAATAAACCCAGACTGGCAGCATTACTCTTGAATATTAGGAAGTAAATGTCAGCCCCATTTGCTTGGGCTTTGCGCATCGCAGGATCAACAAGAATGGCACTACCCATTTCAGAGAGCTCAATGAAGAGGAGCCTCTTGGGTTCACTCGACCGAGCAAATGGCTTAGAAAGTAGATCAAGTAAAGCAACAATTGGGCTAGCGATGGCGCAAAGTGGCACCCCAACCCAGTGATCAATGGTACGCATTGCATTGACGCTAATTGCCATTCTGCTTTTATCCTTTGTGACGTAGGCTCTATTTTATGCCCACGACCATTTAACTCCGTTTTAGCAATTTATACGCGCCAGGCAAGACGCACAATAAGGTGATCGCGCCATAGCTAATCGATCCTAAAACCGTGAGTGAGGGATTAACCCCCCATAGGGCTAGGACAGAAGCTAGGGTCGCTTCACGCAAGCCCCAGCCAGAGATACTAATTGGCAGCATGAGCAAAAGACTTAAAGCGGGAAGACCAATCATCAGTGCCTCTGTGGGTACATCGGCACCATACGCTTTGAGACAAAACCCTAAAGCCAAAATATTGAAGAAATGGATCGACACAGCAAATATGCTTTGCGCAATATTATTGGGCCATGCAAAGGCAAGACGAATTCCTGAAAGCGCAGGCTGCAGATCAAAACGCCCTAGAAGTTTTTGAATCCAATGCAGCAAGGGTTGGTAGCTTAGAGCAAAAGCAAGGAGAGCACCAATACCGAGCATGCCAACCAACACGACATACCCCAACTCAATACCCCAAGCACCTAAGGTGGCGCCACCAAGAATAAGACCGATACCGCCTAAGATATTGTTGCCCATGAGACCTACAACTCGATCCAATAGCGTCATGGAAAATCCCAAACGCAATTTAGGACTTTGCTGCTTGAGATCATCCGCATGGCTCAGTTCTTCAGCCAGCTCTTTTTGATGACTCAATTGCCCGCTGCGGGTTAGGTGAGTACCGGCAATAGCGCGGTAGCTATCGCCACCCAGCGTACTGGGCAGACCCTGGTTAATTAAACCTCCCGAGAAATATAAAGCCACATACCCAAGTAGGCTTCCTTGAAAGCCGGCACGCTGCATGAAGAGGCCCCAGCGAAGACCTCCACAGACAAAAGCCGCAGTAATGCATAGACCGCCTGCCACTAACCACTGGGCCTGAAGTTGTAACTCGGATTCAATCAGGGCTTGCCAATCAATACCGCTCGTGGCCTTCCATAGCAAAACAATCGAGAGAACAATCCGAATCGTGGGCCAGCTGCGTTTAAGTACTACTTTCCATTGAGAGCTCATGGACGTAAGGATAATGCCTCGCGCTCTGGCTTTGACTTTCCCCCCCAGCCTTGACAATAACTGAGTTCAAATTGGCTCAAAGCTTGGCCCAAATGAGCGATTCGAAGACGATCTAGGGGGCGACAGATTCTAAATTGCCCTTCACCCACCGGGGCCTTAAATGACATCTCAGACCAGTTCAGTAAGATGACATTTGATCCTTCAGGAAGCTTACCAAACCATAAATCAAACTGATCCTGACGATCATCCAACACAAAAATAGGTGTTGGCTTGGCGTACCATGCCACCCGACTAGCCAATGTCCAATTTTGAACTGCAATGCCACTCGCCTTCAATTCATTGACCAAGAGATTGGCGCGGGTGGATGCAGAACGCCAGCCGTATAAATCGGCCAAGGGATTCGTCTTGAACTGACTTGCAATCGGATAGCCTGCGGTCATCACCAAGGTTAACCCACTGATGACGAGGGTGCCTTGCACAGCTAAACAAAGAGTGATCAACCAGCGTTTACCACTTTGCCACCATTGTGCAAGGCCAACACCCGCAATCGGAGCCAAACAGAACCATGCAGGCGAGGTCCAGTGCGGCAAGCCTCCACCCCCCGACAAAATAGCGAAGATACTAAATGGCAGAATAAAGAACACCAGCAAGATACTAACGAATGGGCGCTTTGCAGAACCTACCATGCGTGAGTACGCCCATAAACCGAGGAGCGGTAAAAAACCAAACACCACAAGTTGTAAGCCTAAAAAAGCTGCAAGGCGGCGCCATAGCCAATCCCCACCGCTGCCATGATCGATTTGGTACTTGAATGAGATCCAATCGTGTTGGGTATTCCAGAACAACACAGGGCTAATAAGCAGAAGTGCGATTGCAATAGCAATGTAAAAACCCGATTGCCTTAAAAAACTAAAACGAGGAACGCTAAGACATGCAATGGCAAAGGCAAAGGCATACAAAATAGCGGTGTACTTGCTAAGACCGGCCAAGCCAAATAGCAAACCCAAACCAATCCATTGATGAAAACTGAGTTGCCCATCTTGCTTTAGCCATTGCAGCGACATCCAGAGAATGCCAAGACTTAGAGGTGTCAATAAAGAGTCGGGCACCAAACCAACCGCAAGGACATGCGGAAGTGGCGCAAAAACGATTATGGCAACTGCAGCAAGTCCTGCATACGATGAATTATTGGGCGTGGGTGCTTTAATAAACAGAGAGCGATGAGTGCAGTACTCATCGAGCTGGTCTGCAATGTGATACACCAAGAAACAAGAAATAATCCATAGGGTGATTGGAATGAGACGTAAAATTCCATCAGGCGCATTAATAGCCACTAGAGGCCATTGAATCCAGCCCACTAAGGGAGGGTGATCAAAATAACTCCAAGCTAGATGGTTAGCATAGAGTGCATAGTGGGCCTCATCGACAGATAACTCAGTATTAAATCCCATGACCAAATGAATGGCAGTCCCTAGGAATACCAAAAGAAGGGACCAAGCAAACGGCGACTGCTTGGATGCGTTAGCGGACATGAAAAGAGGATCGCCTCAGACGTCGTTGGCTAAATACAACTGATAGAGAGCGTGATAGCCATCCCGACCCATGCCCTGATCAAGCATCAATTGGTATAAGCGCTTCGCTTGTGCCAACCCCGGTAGCTTTAATCCCATTTCTTGTGCAGAATCAATGGCAAGACCAATATCTTTCACAAAATGCTCTGCCATAAATCCTGGTGCAAAGTCTCCCTTGATCATGCGGGGACCTTGAACATTAAGCTGTGTGCCGCCAGCAGCACCGCTGCCAATTACTTTTAATACCGCAGTGGCATCTAAGCCCGACTCCTGAGCATACCGAATGCCTTCGCATACCCCCATGATGGTGGAAGCAATCACAATTTGATTACAAAGTTTGGCATGCTGACCCGAGCCTGCTGGGCCAAGAAGAGCAATGTTATTGCCCATACATTCCAAAATAGGGAAGACCTGTTTAAATGCATCTGCATCACCGCCCACCATAATCGATAGTCGCGCATCCCGCGCACCGATATCACCACCCGATACTGGCGCATCAAGCACGGCTATATTTTTTGGGAGAGCATCTTTAGCAATGCGAGCCGCCAAACTTGGACTTGAGGTGGTCATGTCGATTGCAATCGATCCCGCTTTGGCTCCGGCCAAAATACCATCGGCACCTAGATATACCTCTTCTACATCTTTAGGGTAGCCAATGATGGTAATAATGATGTCTGAATGCGCCGCCACCTCCCGCGGAGAAGAATGCCAAACTGCGCCTTGCTCAATGAGAGGAATTGTTTTCTCTTTAGAACGATTGAACACGTTCAGGGGATATCCTGCTTTAAGGATATGAAGAGCCATGCTCTTACCCATAATGCCGGTACCGATAAAGCCAACGGTGGGGAATGGTTTTGTGGTCATCGTTCTATTTTAGTGGGGCTTAGCATCCGTCTGTTTACGTTGCATACCAAGCCAAATTAAGGCCAGCACAATAATGCTCATGGGAATAATGGAACCTAAATTGAGTAAGGTCCAGCCTTGCGTGGTCACTAAGACGCCGGAGCTTAAAGCAGAGAGGGCGGTGGCTAAAAATACAAAGAAATTAATAGCCCCTTGTGCTTTGTCACGTTCAGCAGGTCGATAAGACTCAAGAGCTAACGCAGTACTGCTGGTAAACAAAAAGTTCCAGCCCACTCCAAGCAGAAAAAGAGCCACTAGAAAGTGAGTAAAACTTACACCAGAGAGAGCAATCATTACGCAAATCAGATTAAGGCCAGCGCCAATTCGCAGGACCCACATGACCCCAATCCGTTTAATCAAGTTACCAGTAAAAAAACCGGGTGCAAACATACCGATTACATGCCATTCCAAGACCCAAGCGGTTTTATCAAAACTAAAGCCACACACTTCCATGGCTATTGGTGTGGCTGCCATTAGCAAGTTCATCACGCCGTAGGCTAATGCAGCCGTGAGGGTGCAGACAATAAAAAGTGGTTGGCGCATGATCTCGGCCAGGGGGCGACCTAGTTCCTGATGTTGCTCGGGAGTTTTTTCTTGAAACTGTATTTGAGAGATAACCCAGAGGGCAATCACAGAAACTACTGCTAGGGTGATGTATGCGCCGGCAAATGGCTGTATAAACCAATCGCGCGTCCAGTTCGCCATATTAGGCCCTAAGACCGCTCCCAAGAGACCGCCTGCAAGTACCCAAGAGATGGCCTTCTCCTTTGCAGTTTTATCAGCAAGTTCTGCAGCGGCAAAACGATAGAGTTGGGCATTGGCGTTATAAAACCCCGCGATGACCGTTCCCAAATTAAGCAACCAAAAGTATTTCTCGAGCGTGGCATAAGTACAGAGTAAGGACGCAAAAAAGGCAACAATGAGTGCAATTTGAAAGGAGCGTTTACGACCCAGTTGCTTTTGAATTCCGGCAACGATGGTGGTTGCCATAGCGCTACCGACCACATAGCCCATCACTGGCAGAGTCGCCATCCATGGGGCTGGGGCCAGCGCAAAACCCACTAAGCCATTAATGGCAATAAAAGTGACATTATTCGTTAAATACAGACCTTGGGCTAAGGTCAAAAACCACAAGTTTTTATTCATATGCAAGACAGGCAAAGCTCTACGATAATGCATCAGCTTATGCGCCGATATTTCAATCTCATTCTGATGGGGGCTGTAATTGCTGGTCTTGTGGCCTGCGCTAGCTATTCCGAGCATGAGGATCACGCAGAGGTCAAAAAGCTTGATCCACTTGTTCCGCGCGAAGAGCCACAAAAGTTCTCAGCGCAAGAGGATGGCACTTTACCTAAAGGGTGGAGTTTTTATCGGGTTGCGCCCTATAAAAAGAACACGGCTTATCGTCTGCAGCAATATCAAGGCCGCACAGTCCTAAAAGCTGAATCCAATCAATCTGCTTCTGGATTGGCAGTCAAACTCAAACCACGTCCATCTCAACACCTATGGCTCAAATGGGAATGGAAGGCGGTATCACCCCTTGATCGAGCGGATAACCTTGACAAATATTCTGACGATGCGCCACTTCGTGTCATGGTGGCGTTTGATGGTGATCGCTCGAAACTATCACTGAAAGACCGAATGGTTGCCGAGATGGCGCAAATTATGAGCGGCCAAGAAATGCCCTATGCCACCTTAATGTATGTTTGGTCCCCCAAAGGGCAGTTGGAGCAAATCAAGAACAATCCTTACACCGAGAGGGTCAAGCTGATCGCTGTTGATGCTGGTAAAGAGAACCTAGGTCAATGGCGCATGCATCAACGTGACCTCACCGCGGATTACATTAAAGCCTATGGCTACGCACCTGGCAACTTAATCGGGATTGCTTTAATGACTGACACAGACAATACGAAATCACAGACCAAGGCGTATTACGGCGATATTGAACTCGTATACAGAAAATACCGCTAATTAGTTCAGTCAAACAAGATCTTTCTGGAGTGCTTTCGGAAAAATTAGGCCAATCCAGTTATGATAGTTGGCTAACCCCTATACATCGTAAGGCTTATTGAGGAGACAGAAGTGTCGGTCAGTATTGAATCAGTGCAACAAGCACTCAAGGCAGTAAAAGATCCCAACACCCAAATTGACTTTGTCAGCGCTAAGTCAGCACGCAATATCAAAGTGCATGAAGGGGATGTATCGCTGGATATCCTATTAGGCTATCCCGCAAAGAGCCAGATTGATCTCATTCGTAAATTAGTGGTTACCGCAATTCGTGAGTTACCGGGTGTTAAGAATGTGAGCGTTGCGATTACAACTGACATCGTTGCCCACTCGGTTCAGCGTGGCGTCAAACTGTTACCGGGTGTCAAAAATATCATTGCAGTTGCCAGTGGCAAGGGTGGTGTGGGTAAATCAACTACAGCAGTCAATTTGGCATTAGCGTTGGCTGCAGAAGGTGCGCAAGTCGGTATTTTGGATGCCGATATTTATGGCCCCAGCCAACCGATGATGCTGGGTATCACAGGTCGTCCAGAGTCTTTGGCGGAGAACACCATTGAGCCGATGGAGGGACATGGGATTCAGGCGAGCTCAATTGGATTTTTAATCGAGGCTGATAATCCTATGGTGTGGCGTGGCCCCATGGTTACTTCTGCCTTAGAACAATTACTGCGACAAACTCGTTGGCGCGATTTGGATTATTTGATTGTCGACATGCCACCGGGTACTGGCGATATTCAGCTAACCCTGTCGCAAAAAGTACCAGTGACTGGATCTGTGATTGTGACCACCCCGCAAGATATCGCTCTGCTGGATGCCCGTAAGGGTTTGAAGATGTTTGAGAAGGTCGGCATCCCCATCATCGGCATTATTGAAAACATGAGCACCTATGTTTGTCCGAAGTGTAATCATGAAGAGCATATTTTTGGTGAAGGCGGTGGCAAAAAGATGTGCCAAGACTATGGCGTTGACTTCTTGGGTGCCTTGCCATTGAACTTATCGATTCGGGAGCAGGCCGATTCAGGCAGGCCAACGGTTGTAGCAGATCCCGATGGTGCAATCAGCGCCATCTACAAAGGGATTGCGCGGCAAGTAGCGATTCGGGTTGCCAACCTAGCCAAAGATATGAGTAGCAAGTTCCCCAGTATCGTTGTACAAAAAACTTAGGAATAAGCTCATCATGCGTTTTGCCATCGTTATCCGCAAACAAAAGATTGATAACCCATGGCAAAACTATCGTTGGAAACCCATTGAGGTGATTCCTGACATCGGTCAGTTTGGTAAAACCCTAGAACTTGCTGGTACCGAGCAAAATCGTAAAGTTGTAGGTCGCTTTCTGGAGAGAGATGATGAAGGCGAGTCTTGGTTGTTTGCAGGTTTTGATTTTCAGTTCTTTGCCGATGAGGCAGAGGGCTATTTTCTAAATATCACTGCACCCGAGCCTTGTTGGTTTGTGATGTGGCGTCTGGAAGTGGATTATCAAGACTACTTGGAACCAAATTCAATGGCATCTGTGATGAATGAAGATGGTGCGGGCATTGCAGTACCACATCGGTTGATGATGAGTTACAACGAAGCATCTCGTTTAATTGATGGTGGCGAGTCGGTCGATACGGCACCATTGCAAGCAGAGATGAAATCATACTTAGCAGAATATGTCACAACTAACTACAAACCTGAGCCCAAGAAACGTGCTCGGCCCGCTTCATTCAAAGGCGCAAACCGTCCTGCAGAGCCCCAATGACCCAATCTAATTTTTTAAATCGGTGGGCCCGCAAGAAAGCAGGGGTTATTGAAGAACCTCTTAAGAATGAGCCTCCACAGACCGTCCCCAATCGCGTAGATAAAGCTGCCCAGTCAGATTCTCAGTCTGACACGTCCCAAGCTTCACCCCAAGAGACACCTGATGGTTTAACAGCTCCGCCAGAAGTGCCACCACTCACTATGGAGGATGTTGAGAAGATTGATATTAAAGCAGCCGATTTTTCAGCCTTCATGCGAGCCGATGTTGACCCAGCAGTCCAACAGGCTGCCATGAAAAAAATGTTTCGTGATCCTCACTTCAATGTGATGGACGGACTGGATATTTATATTGATGATTATTCCAAGCCTGATCCAATACCAATGGAGATGCTAAAACGGATGGCGCAATCGGATATGTTGGGTATTTTTAAGACCACCGATGAGCTCTACCCAGAGTTTAAGGATGCCAAAAAAGATTTGGCTGCAGATGCGAATCCGCAACTCGAGACAGATAGCAAAGAGGCCCTAGCAGCGCCATCGCCCAATGACAATGTGACCGTTAATCCAAACCCTCGTCACGCTTATCGACGGATCGATATAGAATCTAGCGATTCTGACTCAATTGAAAATCAAAACCAGCAAACTGGAGAGAAACAAATTAAGCCTGATGCCAGTACTTAGTACTGCAATCCTTAATTTTCTAATTGAATGACAAAAAAACTCGTTTGCGACTGTAATCGAAGCATGCCCTTAGATGCTAAGGAGTTAGGCCTTCCTATTCATACGGCTTTATGCCGGCAAGAGGTGGGTCAATTTCTCACTGCGCTTAATGAGCCCGAGGCGATTGTGGTTGCTTGCACACAGGAGCGGGCCTTATTCTCTGAGCTCGCGACCCAGGCCGAGAAACCGTTGATGGCCCCCTTAAAGTTTGTCAATATTCGTGAACTTGCGGGCTGGACGCAAGACGCAGATAAGTCGACGCCCAAGATTAAAGCCTTGCTGGCCCTATCCGATTTAACAGAGCCCGATGCTGTGCCGGTCGTTGAATACAGGAGCGAGGGTCGCGTACTGGTGATTGGCCCCGGAAAGAGCGCCTTTCAATGGGCAAATAAATTAGGTGACAGCTTGCAGGTCAGCGTTTTATGTACTGAGCCTGGGTCATTACCAACCGGACGGGACTACCCAACTTTCACTGGGAAGGTGACTCAGTTAGACGGATATCTAGGACAGTTCAAAGCCAAGTGGGATTTAAAGAACCCAATTGATCCGGAGATGTGTACACGATGTGGCGCTTGCGTCTCTGTTTGTCCTGAAAATGCTATTGATGCTTCCTTTCAAATCGATCTAGATAAATGCAAGTCTCATCGCGCCTGTGTCACAGCATGTGCCAGTATTGGCGCAATTAATTTTGAGCGTAAGGATCAGGCACGCGAGGGTGAGTTCGATCTGATCTTAGATTT
Source organism: Polynucleobacter sp. (assembly GCA_036746715.1). Lineage (GTDB taxonomy): Bacteria > Pseudomonadota > Gammaproteobacteria > Burkholderiales > Burkholderiaceae > Polynucleobacter. The sequence goes on from DAIODQ010000001.1 coordinate 221,380, forward strand.
GCAAGAAATACCTAGCATTACCGTTAGTCAAAAACCACAGGGCTATTTTGCACCCGGCTCGGACCCCTTCGAACAATCAATGGCCGCTAGTCAATTGATCGGTATGGTCGGAGAGTTTGAAAAACCAAAATACTTTTCGTATAACGAGAAAATTTGTGCACACGGACGTAATGGGCAGGTCGGCTGTTCCGCTTGTATCGATGTGTGTTCGACCAAAGCGATTACGTCCTCATTCAAAAATGGCCAAGGTAAGGTCGAAGTTAATCCTAATTTATGTATGGGTTGTGGGGCATGCGCGACCGTTTGCCCATCGGGCGCGATGCGTTACAACTACCCCAGCGTTGCTTACCAAGGTAAACAAGTAAAGACCTTGGCGCAAACGTATTTAGGCGCTCTAAAAAGTACGAAAGCCGGCGATGCCGCTCCAAGTTTATTGATACATAGTCAAAAGGCTGGTACCGCTCTCTTAGATCACCTCGGACGCGCAGCCCGCTTGCGCGCCAAGGAAACCACCGGCCTGCCAGCCTTTGTTATTCCATTAGCGGTTGAGCACATTGCTTCCACCGGAATTGATTTATGGCTCGGATCTCTGGCGTATGGATTTGGGGAAGTGTTACTTCTACTAAGCGGTGACGAGGACCCTGGCTATCGATTAGCGCTTACTGAACAGGTTGATCTGACTAACTCAATATTGGTAGCGATGGGTTACAGCAAACGTATTCAGTGCATCACTGCAAACTCCAGTGAGGATATTGCGCCGGTTAGCAAAGTCATGTCTGAACTACGCCAGCGTAAGGCTCACCAATTACTTGCGAACCCTGCAAGTTTTGCGCTTTCTTTACAAAAGCGTGAGACCTTGGAAACTAGTTTGGAGCACCTTTTGCAATTTGCGCCACAGGCCTTGCCTGCAGAAGGGGTGCCATTACCGGCTCATTCGCCACTGGGCGGTTTGATCGTCAATAAAGATGCTTGTACATTGTGCATGTCCTGTGTCGGCGCTTGCCCCGAGGGTGCATTACTCGATAATCCTGACGAGCCACAGCTGTCTTTTATTGAGAAACAGTGTGTGCAGTGCGGATTGTGTGAGCAAACCTGTCCGGAGAGTGCCATTACGCTGAGCCCACGCTTGCGCTCGATTGAGCACCGTAAAGAAAAAGTAACCCTCAATAAAACCGAACCCTTCCATTGCATTAGTTGCGGCAAAGCCTTTGGTACTTTAAAGATGGTGGAGTTGATGTTAGGGCGCATTGGCTCGCATCAAGCATTTTCTGGGGAGGCACTAGAACGCCTAAAGATGTGTAGCGATTGCCGTGTCGTTGATATGATGAAAAAAGAGTTGTAAACGAATAAATGACTAAAAACGAAGTAGACCAAAAACCCGAACTGAGTAAAGAAGGCCTTGCTGAGGATCTGGCACGCGCTGATTTGTATGGCCTCTTGGCCACTTTGTTTTTTGAGCCACCCAATCAAACTCTGTTGGATCAGATCGTAGCCTCCGGTAAACAAGAGGGCGGTCAAGCAGGCGAGGCCCCCCTCGAGGGCGTTTGGATGAGATTGGTAGAGGCCGCTAGAAACAGCAAAGCAATAGACTGGAAAGCAGAGTATGACAACAGTTTTTTAGGAGTTGGTAAGCCCAATGTATTTTTGTATGGCTCCTTTTATATGGCCGGCCATCTTCATGAAAAACCTCTCTTAGAAATTAGACGATCCCTCCAGCAATTTGGACTGGAGACCTCTGACACAATTAGCGAGACCGAGGATCATATCGCTGCCTTGTTTGAGGTGATGCGTTATTTGATTGCCGGAGAAGATGTCGAGGTTTCTAACCTTACTAATCAAAGGGTCTTTTTCAATGACCATCTTCGTCCCTGGTTCGATGATTTGTGCGATGCAATTGACGCAGATCAAGAAATTCATCTGTACAAATCAGTTTCTGCCCTAACACGCGAGTTTTTAGCGGTCGAGGGACAGAGTTTTGACATGATTTAGGTAATTCCTATCAGCGTGATCCCCCTTTCTTTAAGGGTAAGTCCTAGCCTACAAAAATATGCAAAACCTTACACAAATACTGTAATTCCAATACACTCAATTTATTGCAACGTTGTAACTATATTCGTATAAAGGAATATTTATGGATAGCAAAAAGCCTCTAAACGCTGATCAAAGCGCCAAACCTTCCCGTCGTAAATTTTTCATTGGTGCGGGTGCTACTGTCGGTGCAGCAGCCGTTGTGTCCCAGACACCATTAGGACAGGCACTGGTCCAAGAGGTGAGCACAGCAGTAGCAGGTAGTAAGGATGGATATCACCTGACCGCACATATCAAGAAGTATTACGAAACAACGCTCGTTTAATTGAGCGTTTTCTTTTTCTGAACTTTATTTAATTACGCACTCTCGCAGGAGTCTCACAATGAGCTTAATCCGCAAATCAAACTCAACATCGAGCCAAGTTCCTTCTCAACTGATTGGTAGCTTGTCTCGCGGCCTTCGTGCCGCTGTGCCAACGATGGATCGCCGAACCTTTTTAAAGCGTTCCGGTATTGGCGTTGGCGCAGGTATCGCTGCCACTCAATTGAACATGTTGCAAAAAGCGAATGCTGCAGATCCAAAAACAGCAATGCTCGATGGGAAGGGCAAGATCGAAGTTAAGCGCACAATTTGCTCGCACTGTTCAGTGGGTTGCTCCTTCGATGCAACCGTTGAGAATGGTGTTTGGGTTCGCCAAGATCCCGTGTTTGAGTCGCCGATTAATATGGGCGGTGCCTGCGCTAAGGGCGCAGCGTTGCGTGAGCATGGTCATGGTGATTACCGTTTACGTACCCCCATGAAATTAGTCGATGGCAAGTATCAAAAGATTTCTTGGGACCAAGCTCTCGATGAGATCTCTGCGAAGATGAAAGAACTTCGTACTAAGTTCACACCGGATTCAATCTTCTTTATTGGTTCATCAAAGTACAACAATGAGCAAGCTTATCTATTGCGTAAGTTTGTTTCCTTCTACGGTACTAACAATACTGACCATCAGGCCCGTATCTGCCACTCCACCACAGTTGCAGGTGTGGCAAACACCTGGGGTTATGGCGCGATGACCAATAGCTATAACGACATGATGAATTCCAAAGCAGCGTTATACATTGGTTCCAATGCTGCAGAAGCTCACCCTGTATCGATGTTGCATTTGCTGCATGCCAAAGAGAATGGCTGTAAGGTGATCGTGGTTGATCCACGGTATACCCGTACCGCTGCAAAATCGGATCAATATGTCCGTATCCGTTCGGGCACTGATATTCCTTTCCTGTTTGGTGTTCTGTATCACATCTTCAACAACGGCTGGGAAGATAAGAAATACATTAATGATCGCGTCTTTGGAATGGATGACATTCGTAAAGAAGTGATGGAGAAGTGGACCCCAGCTAACGTTGAAGAAGCTTGTGGTGTTCCAGAAGCGCAAGTCAAAAAAGTTGCTGAGACCATGGCTAAGAGCCGTCCAGGTACGATCGTCTGGTGTATGGGTCAAACTCAACATACCATCGGCAATGCGATGGTTCGTGCATCGTGCATCCTCCAGTTAGCCTTAGGTAATATCGGCGTATCTGGCGGCGGTGCAAACATTTTCCGTGGTCACGATAACGTTCAAGGTGCAACAGACGTTGGTCCTAACCCAGATTCCTTGCCAGGCTACTATGGCCTTGCTGCTGGATCATGGAAACACTATGCTGCTGTTTGGGGTGTGGATTACGACTGGATTAAGGGTCGTTATGCCCCTGACATGATGGAGAAGTCCGGTACTACTGTATCGCGTTGGGTTGATGCGGTGCTTGAGAAAGACGATATGGTCGATCAAGCAACGGCTGTTAAAGGCGTGTTCTTCTGGGGCCATGCACCAAATTCCCAAACCCGTGGTTTGGACATGAAGCGTGCCATGGATAAATTAGAGTTACTCGTCGTAGTTGACCCCTATCCAAGTGCCACAGCGGCAATGGCAGCGATGCCACCAGCTGCCGGCGATTCAGTTAATAAAAATCGCGGTGTTTATTTATTGCCGACCACTACTCAGTTTGAGTGCGTTGGCTCGGTCACAGCATCTAACCGTTCAATTCAGTGGCGCGAGAAGGTAATCGACCCGTTATTTGAGTCGGTTCCTGACCACGTCCTCATGCAAGCATTTGCTGACCGTCTTGGTTTCGGTAAAGAACTGTCTAAGAACTTCAAGATGATGGATTCGAAGTTTGCTGGCAAGACCTGGAAAGAGCCAGAGATTGAATCGATCCTGCGTGAGATTAATCAAGCAGTTTGGACGATTGGTTATACCGGTCAGACACCAGAGCGCCTTAAAGCTCACATGAGAATGATGAGTGTGTTTGATCCGAAGACATTGCGTTCACGTGGTGGTAAAGATCCAGTAACTGGATACGATACTGCCGGAGATTACTTTGGCTTGCCATGGCCTTGCTACGGCAATGCGGCATTAAAGCATCCTGGCTCACCCAATTTGTATGACACCAGTAAGCATGTGATGGATGGCGGTGGTAACTTCCGCGCCAACTTCGGTGTTGAAAAAGATGGTAAGTCACTGTTAGCTGCTGATGGCTCATTCTCGAAGGGTGCTGATATTAAGACTGGCTACCCTGAGGTTGATCATGTCATGCTCAAGAAACTTGGTTGGTGGAATGAGTTGACCGAAGATGAGAAAAAAGCGGCTGAAGGTAAAAACTGGAAGACCGACCTGTCTGGTGGAATCATCCGTGTCACGATGAAGAACCATGGTTGCCATCCATTCGGTAATGCGAAAGCACGTGCCGTGGTGTGGAACTTCCCTGATGCCATTCCTATTCACCGCGAGGCGCTATACAGCACACGTCCCGATATGGTTGCAAAGTACCCAACTCATGACGACGTGAAGACCTTCTGGAGAATGCCAACACTCTTTAAGACTGTTCAAGAGAAAAATACAGCGGATAAACTCTATGAGAAGTTCCCAATCATTCTGACCTCAGGTCGTTTGGTGGAGTACGAGGGTGGAGGCGAGGAGACGCGTTCGAACCCATGGCTTGCAGAGCTACAACAAGAGAACTTTGTGGAGATTAATCCGAGCGCTGCAGCACGTCGCGGTATTAAGAACTGGGACTTTGTTTGGGTTAAATCGCCAACAGGCGCCAAGATCAAAGTACGCGCATTAGTCACTGAGCGTGTCGGACCAGATACTGCGTTCGTACCATTCCATTTCTCGGGATGGTGGGAAGGTAAGGACTTGCTCAACTTCTATCCAAAAGGAGCATACCCAGTGGTTCGTGGTGAAGCGGTAAATACTGCCACGACCTATGGTTATGACCGCGTCACGATGATGCAAGAAACCAAGACCACGATCTGTCAGATCGAAAAGGCCGCTTAATTAACACCGCATAGTCAGGAGATCAAAAATGGCAAGAATGAAATTTATCTGCGACGCAGAACGGTGTATTGAATGCAACGGATGCGTCACCGCATGTAAGAATGAAAATGAAGTTCCTTGGGGTGTAAATCGTCGCCGTGTGGTCACAATTAATGACGGCATTGTTGGTGCAGAGAAGTCCATCTCGGTAGCCTGTATGCATTGCGCTGATGCGCCTTGCATGGCAGTTTGCCCAGTGGATTGCTTCTATCGTACTGATGAGGGCGTTGTTTTGCATAACAAAGATACCTGCATTGGTTGCGCTTATTGCTCGTATGCATGCCCATTTGGTGCACCTCAGTTCCCAAGTTCTGGAACCTTTGGATTGCGTGGCAAGATGGACAAGTGCACATTCTGCAGTGGCGGTCCCGAGAAAAACGGTAGCGTTGCTGAGTTTGAGAAATACGGTCGCAATCGTTTAGCTGAGGGTAAGTTGCCTCTATGTGCTGAGCTTTGCTCTACCAAAGCATTGATTGGTGGTGACGGTGATGTGATTGCGGATGTATTCCGTACCCGCGTCGTTAAACGGATGGCTGCTGGTAAAAATGCCGGTGCCGATGTGTTCGGTTGGGCAACAGCTTACGGTAAGCCAAGCGCACCAGCGCCTGCAGCTAAACCAGCTGGAGGTAAGTCATGAAATTAGCCCTCGTGGGTTCCCTTGTTGCGGCCTCCCTTTTGGTAGGCTGCAATGAGTCGGGCATGAGCGCCTCAAATCGTCCGGATGTAGCACCTTACATGGGTGCTGACAACGGATTCATGGCAAAAGGTTGGAAGCCAGGCGATCAAGCTAGTTGGAATGCTGAAATTACGAAGCGCAATCAGTCTCAGTCGGAATACAGCCGCATCAAGTAATCGATTACTCCATCACGTATTGATTTGAAGGAAGCCTCATGAACTCATCATTGAGCAATATTGCTCGTGTTTTGCTTTTGACCGTTGGTCTTGCTACGGCTGGCATAAGCTTTGCCCAGCAAGGTGCACAATCACCCACTCCCCAAAAAGTGGAGTCAGTCAACATCATGGATGTCGGCCGTGCCCCGAATGCAACATCACAAGCAGCGGTTGAAGCCGGTAAAAATCAACCGGGTAACAATGCTCCTATTTGGAGAACAGTGAATAGCGAGACCATCAACTACACATCCATTCCTGGAGCCGAGAATGGCGTATTGATCCAGAAAACCGGTCAAGAATGGCGCTTAATTCGGAATGGTGTAATTACAGTCTACGGTGCATGGCTGCTTACGTTTGTATTTTGTGCGATTGTTGCTGTATTTATTCTGAAGGGTTCAATTAAGTTGCATGAGCCAATGTCGGGTAAGACGATTCAGCGTTTTACTTTGCTCGAGCGCATTACCCATTGGACTATGGCTTTCACCTTTGTGGCCCTTGCCCTTACCGGAATATTAATTTTGTGGGGCAAGTATTTCTTGTTACCGCTAATGGGCCCTGGGCTATACGGACCATTTTTACTAGCCTGTAAGAACATTCATAACTTCGTTGGACCTGCGTTTACGGTCAGCATTCTTGTTTTCTTCATATTGTTTGTGAGACGCAATCTTCCAGAGCAAGGCGATTGGGAATGGGTTAAAGGTTTGGGTGGCTTGCTAACAGGAAAGCATATCCCGGCTAATTTCTTCAATCCTGGTGAAAAAATGTTGTTCTGGGTCCTCCTAGTAATCCTTGGCTCCATTGTTTCTGCTTCGGGTTGGGTCCTAAATATGATTGTGCCGTTTATGCAAATTGAGTACTTCCGTGGCACGATGCAAATAGCTAATATTATTCATAACGTTGGCTCCATTCTGATGGTAGCAATGGCGCTCGGACATATGTACATTGGCTCAATCGGTATGCAGGGCTCACTGGATGGGATGCGTACTGGAAATTGTGACGAGACTTGGGCTAAAGAGCATCATCAACGTTGGTATAACAAATTAGGAAAGGGTTGATTTAATGAAAAAGCTAATGATTAGCGCTGTTTGCGCACTTGGAAGTTCTGTAGCCCTTGCTGCACTTCCTCCGCCAACCCCGCAACAAGCAGAAGCAGCCAAGCTTGCAAGTGCAAAAACAGCTTATGCAGGCGCGGTCGGAAATTTTCAACTTTGCCAATCGATTAATGCGGTTGCCATCAAATACAAAAAAGCGGGCACTCCAGACCCTGCACCGTGTGTTGCGCCGCCACCATTTGTAGCCCCAGTGACCGCTGCTGCACCAGCTCCAGCACCTCCGGCCGCTCCCGCTAAGAAATAAGCCTAGTTAAGTAAACCAAGATCCCCAAGTTTTATCTTGGGGATTTTTCTATGTAAGTTCTGGATTGAGGGTATAACGCCCAGTAATCTGAGCATTGCCCAAAATATGACGCTGTAGTGCTGCCAAGGCAGTTTTGCCATCAAAAGTCCCACCCAGTGCCAGAGAAGGTGTATCTAACGCATAGATGGTGAAGATATAGTGGTGCCAAATACTATCGTTCCAGGGAGGGCAGGGGCCATCGTAGCCAAAGTAATTCCCCTTCATCTCAGCATCGCCTGAAAACCAGGCGGTATAGTCATTAATGCCATGGGCACCACCGATTGGGGTCTGGGGGCCTGGTTTGCCTTTAGGGGTCACCTCTGAAGAGAGGGTGCCCACTGGGATCTCACGAATATCCTTGGGGATATCGACCAGAACCCAGTGAAAGAAATCAATGCGGGGTAAAGAAGCTGGTACGGCTTTACCCTCTTGGTTCACATCATCGGGTTTGGAGGGAACATCGGGATCATGACAAATAATGGCAAAGGATTGGGTACCTGCCGGAACATCGTTCCAATGTAAATGCGGGTTGCGATTTGAACCTAAACAGACATGCCCGCGATCATTGGGAATGCAAAAAGCAAACTCTCCAGGGATCACTTCATTATTCTTAAAGCTATTGCTGATCAAGCGCATATGACCTCCTAATAACGATATCCACTTATTGTGCAATAAATTCGCGGGCAAGGAACTGTGATCCCTCTTTGGTCTGAGGGTTTTTGAAGAACTGTTCTGGAGATCCCATTTCAAGGATCTGACCATCGTGCATAAAGAGAACGGTATTCGCTAAGCGTTGGACCTGGGCCATATTATGAGAGGCAAAGATCACCACCTTTGATTCTTGAGCCAATTGCGTCATCATGGCCTCAACATCATCACTCGCATTTGGATCTAAATTAGCAGTAGGCTCATCGAGCATCACCAATTTTGGATTCTGTAAGCGGGCTCTCGCAAAGCATAATTTTTGCCGTTCTCCTGCGGATAGTTTTTGGGCAGGATTATTTGCCAAATGGCCCAAGCCCACGCTTGCAAGTGCTTGATCAATGGCAGAATCACTTACCATGAGATTGGTGTCACGTAATAGCGTTAGATGCTCGCGTACGCTGGCTTTGAGCATGGGAGTGTAGTGCAGGACCAAAGCACTATCATGCCTTTCAAAGGGGCTAAGACAGGATCCCGTTGCGGGCTTTATTAAGCCATGGATCAGGCGCAATAGCGTGGTTTTGCCAGCCCCATTGGATCCAACTAAGGCAATCATGCCATTCATCGTAATTTCAATATGATCAGCACGAAAGATCGTACGCCCGTCGGCAAATACCTTTATTTGATCCAGTGTGAGGAGTTTATCCATAGCGTCGCTCCGCAATTTGGCGCACTACAAATATGAAAATATTTGCCAGTAAGACAATGCCGAGAAGCACAATCCCAAGAGAGAGCGCCAAAGCAAGATCACCTTTACTGGTTTCTAGGGCAATGGCTGTGGTCATGGTGCGGGTCACCCGATCAATATTGCCACCCACAATCATTACTGCACCCACCTCGGAGATGGCTCTCGCAAAGCCCGCGAGGATGGCGATGGTGAGTGAGAATCGGCAATCCCAGATTAGCCACTTAAGGCGTGCAAGGGGCGGCAGACGCAGGGTCATGAAAGGTTCCCGATGAATCCTCCAGGAATCTTCAAGTATCTGACGGCTCAATGCAGCAATGAGAGGGGTGGTAATAAAAAACTGGGCGACGATCATTCCTTTCACCGTAAAGAGCCAGCCCCATTCGCCAAAAGGACCGCTGCGCGAGAGGATTAGGTAGACCAAAACCCCAACAATTACCGTAGGGACTCCCATCAGGCTATTGAGGATCACAATCGCTACCTTCTTACCAGCAAACTCTTCGGTGGCAAGCCATGCACCCAAGGGAAGCCCAATAAGGGTTCCTAGAATGAGGGCGCTTAAGCTAACCTGAATAGAGGTAATGACGATCCGAATAATCGTGGCGTCAAACTGGGCTAACAAAGAGAATGCGTCGATAAAAGCTTGGTACATGGGGGCTAGATTAGACAGTCTTAAATTGAAGTCTATTGATTCTAACAAGCCACAAAGAGTATGGTGCGTTAGTAATGGCACAATCGAGTCATGGCATATACAGTATGTGTTTTTTGTGGCTCGCGACCCGGCAAGAACCCCAACTGGGCCTCTGCGGCACAAGATCTGGGTTGCCAAATTGCCGGTCTTGGTTGGCGTCTCGTTTTTGGTGGCGGAGGACGGGGCTTAATGGGGGAAGTAGCACGCGGTGCGCTTTCTTGCCAGGGCAAGGTGGTAGGTATTATTCCTGGTTTTCTGACAGAGGCTGAGCCAGTCTTGGAAGGGCTTGACGATCTCCATGTGGTGGAGAACATGGTTGAGCGTAAGGAGATGATGATCGAGCTCTCTGATGCCTTTGTGGTTCTTCCAGGCGGGATTGGTACCTTTGAAGAGTTATTTGAGGTCTGGACCGGTAATCACATCAGGGCGTATACCAAGCCCATTGTTCTTGTTAATCTTGAAGGGTTCTATGACGGCTTACTTGCATTCGCCAATGAGGTCCGTAAAGAAGAGTTTCTGATTGAGCAGCACTTTACCCACCTGAAAGTAGTTAACTCGGTCCCCGAAGCAATTGCCTTATTGCAAGAACAGGCGCACTAAATTACGCACATTGCAACTATGGCAGACGTCATCTGTTTATGTAATCAAATTTGGGATGAAGATTTGCGTGAGTATCTCGCAAATCACGAGATTAATTCGATTGAAGAGTTGCGGGAAGAAGCGTCAATTTGCAATAAATGTATGCAGTGTGAAGAACTGGTACAAGCAGAAATCTATCATGCACGCATGAAACGCCAACAGAATCTACGTTAAATCAATGGGTGCACTACGCGTGATCACGCTCAATATGCATAAAGGGCTTTCTCCCCTAAAGGTGGATTCTACGGTGTATCGTCTGCGCCAAAAATTACGGTCGCATCATCCCGATCTAATCTTCATTCAGGAGCTACAGCAAGAGAACGTACAACGGCAGCGCCGCTTTGCCAGTTGGCCAAGACATGAGATCACCCATTTTCTGGCTGATGGCATCTATCCAGACTGGCACTATGGTAAGAATGCTGAGTATCGACATGGTCATCATGGTAATGCGATCTTGTCAAAGTTTCCTCTACATAAAGGGATCAATTACGATATCTCGGAGTATCGGTTTGAGAGACGTGGCTTATTACACAGCACGATTGAGCTAGAGGGACAGAAGACCATTCATTGTTTTTGTGTTCACCTTGCCCTTCTCCAACGAGGGCGGGAGCGCCAACTTACGACCATCTTGCATCATATTGAACATCTATCGGGCAATCATCCCACGATCATTGCTGGTGATTTTAATGATTGGCGTAATACGATTAGCAAGCCGATGGGGCAGGCTGGGTTTGTAGATGTCTTTGAGAGTCTGTATGGCGCCCCTGCAAGGACCTTTCCGAGTATTAGACCTATATTGCCCATGGATCGTATTTACGTCAGGGGATTGGTGATTCAAAAAGCAGAAATCCTCACCGAATGGGCTAAGCTATCGGATCATCTCGCCATTTATGCCGAGTTGGGTCATTAGGATAGGATACGAAGATGCTGCATTTATTCTCAGGGGGCTTAATGGGGTATTCAATCCCATGGTTTTTGATCCTGCACCTGATTGTTACCATCCTTTTCTTTCTTCGGATTATTTGGATTCAACGACCAGTGAGTGTTGCAATCTCTTGGCTACTCATTATTGTGACCTTCCCAGCGATTGGCCTGATTCTTTATCTCACGATTGGTGAGAGACCGGTTGGCAGAACCTTGACCAATAAGATTATTCGGATGGAAAAGGAATATGCCAAGATTAGTAAGGACATGCGCCTATTGCATGAGCCGGACCGAGCCTTATTACAAGAGGATGCCCATGCTATCAGTCTTTTAGCTCAAGCAAAAAATGGCGTTCCTGTCGTAGCCGGTAATCACATCGAGCTATTTACAAACTCTCTAGAGATATTGCAGCATTTTATTGATGCAATGAATCAAGCAAAACAATCCTTACACCTAGAGTTTTATATTTGGGCCTTAGGTGGCGATGCCGATCGGGTGGGTGAGGCACTCATTGCAGCTGCTAAGCGCGGTGTTAAATGTAGAGTGCTTCTTGATTCATTAGGGAGTTCGCATTGGTTTAAGTCTACATGGCCAAAGCGTTTTGCAGATGCCAAGATTGAGGTGACTGAGGCATTGCCCATTCAATTTGGACGTTTTCAGTTCAGACGGGCTGATCTTCGTTTGCATCGCAAAATTTTTGTTATCGACGGGGAAATTGCATGGACTGGTAGCATGAACTTAGTAGATCCCCGCACGTTCAAGCAAGACTCAGGAGTAGGGGAGTGGGTTGACGCCATGGTCAGGATCCAGGGCCCGGTGGTCTCCCAGTTTGAACTCACCTTTTTATATGATTGGAGTGTTGATAATCCAAGGGTTGTGCACTTTAATGATCGTGAGAGCCTCAATACGAAAGCGGCAGGAAGTGCTTTAGCACAGGAGTTCTCCTCAGGTCCTGTGAACCGTGATGATATTTTGTATCAGGTCTTGCTCTCAGCCATCATAGATGCCCGAGAAGAGTTGATCATTACAACCCCATACTTTGTGCCTGATGAAGGCTTGGTTCAAGCCTTAATGGCCGCCGCTCATCGCGGGGTTAAGGTAAAGCTGATTGTTCCGAAGCTAAATGACTCTACTCTTGTGGCGTGGAGCAGTCGAAGTTTCTACAGCACATTACTGAATGCAGGGGTAGAGATTGCCGAATTCAAAGGTGGACTATTGCATACTAAGAGCTTGTTGATTGATAACCGCATCGCCATCTTTGGGTCGGTCAACTTTGACCAGCGCAGTCTGCGTCTAAATTTTGAGATCAGCCTCATTGTGTATGACGATCTATTTAGCAATGAGCTTAAGAAGCTAGTATCCAGTTACCTCAAGCACTCCGACACCATCAATGCAAGAACCTGGGAGCGCAGACCAAGGTGGCGTAAGCTTTTAGAGAATACGGCACACTTGGCCTCACCGCTATTGTAAGAACTACAAATTAGATGGACTGCATTTGCCTTAGATTAGCAATCTCATTGTCTTGATAGCCCAGCTCTTTTAGAATGGCAACCGTATGCTCACCCACGCTGGGTATCTTATCCATACGGTATTGATAGGCGTTATTAACTCCGGGTGGAAGCAAGGCAGGCATTTGCCCCTTCGGGGAGTCTACCGATACCCAGCGTTGCCGAGCTTTAAGTTGCTCATGATCCCAAAACTGATGCATATCATTTAAAGAGGCATTCGCAATCTGTGCCGCATCAAGCTTGGCAATAACCTGTTCACTTGTAAAGTTAGCAAATCGATCTAGGATAATTTTTCTAAGTTCAATTCGGTTCTCGTTGCGTTTGAAGTTCTTCTCAAAGCGCGGGTCTTTGGCTAATGCGGGTTGATCTAAAACTTTTTCACAAAAGAGTTCCCACTCCCGTTCATTCTGCAAACCCAGCATGATCGTTTTACCGTCACCTGCTTGAAATGGACCATAGGGATAAATCGTGGCGTGGGTAGCACCAGTTCGAGGTGGAGGTGATGCGCCATCGGTACTGTAGTACATGGCATACCCCATCCACTCGCCAAGAGCTTCTAGCATAGACACATCAATCACCGACCCCTTGCCAGTTTTCTGGCGCAGCAATAATGCTGCCATGATGTTGGTATACGTATACATACCTGCCGCAATATCCGCAATCGAGATACCCGCTTTACTTGGCTCATCCGGAGTGCCCGTAATGGAGAGGAGACCCGCCTCACTCTGAATAAGAAGGTCGTATGCTTTCTTATCTCGGTAGGGACCATCCTCACCATAGCCTGATAGATTGCAATAGATCAATTGTGGATTGATGGCTTGCAGTGCTTCAGGGCTTAAAGCCATTCGTGCTGCTGCACCTGGGGCAAGATTTTGAACAAAGACATCGGCCGTTTGTAATAGTTTTTTGAGGATCGAGAGTGCAGCATCTTGCTTGAGATCGAGGGTCAAACTTTCTTTAGAGCGATTTACCCAGGTAAAGTGCGATGACATCCCCTTGGCCCGTTCATCATAATGACGGGCAAAGTCACCAGCGCCAGGACGCTCAATCTTGATAACGCGTGCCCCTAAGTCAGCAAGTTGGCGTGTCGCAAAAGGTGCGGCAATGACGTGCTCTAGGGCGACGATTGTGATGCCATCTAATGGACGCATACGTAAGGAGCTCTAGTTAGAACGAACGGGGCAAACCAAGCAAATGCTCTGCAACGTAGGAATAAATCAGATTCGTTGAGATTGGCGCCACTTGGTAGAGACGAGTTTCTCTAAACTTACGCTCGATATCGTATTCACAGGCAAAGCCAAAGCCTCCATGGGTTTGCATACAGACATTCGCAGCTTCCCACGAGGCCTTTGCAGCGAGATACTTCGCCATATTCGATTCAGCACCACAGGGCTCATGACGATCAAAAAGCTCACAGGCCTTAAAGCGCATCAGATTGGCTGCTTCGGTCTCGATGTAGCTATCCGCAATCGGAAACTGGATTCCTTGGTTCATGCCGATGGGGCGATCAAAGACCACCCGATCATTAGCATAACGTCGTGCGCGATCAATAAACCAATAGGCATCACCAATACACTCAGCCGCAATGAGAGTACGTTCTGCATTAAGACCATCCAGAATATATTTGAATCCTTGACCCTCAACACCGATTAAGTTCTCAGCAGGGATTTCAAGATTGTCAAAGAACACCTCATTGGTTTCATGATTCACCATGTTTGCAATCGGACGAACTTCCATCCCCTTACCAATTGCCTGATGAAGATCAACAATAAAGATGGACATGCCCTCGGACTTTTTCTTAACCTCTGCAAGTGGGGTAGTACGTGCTAGCAAAATCATTAAGTCAGAATGCTGAATGCGAGAGATCCATACCTTCTGCCCGTTGATTACATAGCGATCACCTTTTTTAACTGCAGTAGTTTTGAGCTTCGTCGTATCAGTACCTGTAGTTGGTTCAGTAACCGCCATACTTTGTAGGCGAAGTTGACCTGAGGCAATTTTGGGGAGGTACAGTTTCTTTTGCTGATCAGAGCCGTGGCGTAGCAAGGTGCCCATGTTATACATCTGCCCATGGCAGGAGCCTGCATTACCGCCTGAGAGATTAATTTCCTCCATGATTACTGAGGCTTCTGCGAGACCTAGGCCAGAGCCACCATACTGTTCAGGTATTAAAGCTGCTAACCAACCCGCCTCAGTAATTGCTGTAACAAAGGCCTCTGGGTAACCACGTTCGTGATCCACTTGTTGCCAGTAAGCAGAGTCATAGCGAGAACATAAATCTCGTAATGCCTCGCGCATCTCTTGAAATTGGTCGGGTTTTGGAATGGGGTGAGTCATAAGAACTTAGTTGATTAATTTATTGGTGATATCCATCGTTTGATAAGGCAACTGATCAATCAACCAAGATCCTGGTTTACCAGCATCAAAGATCTTTTTGAGATCAAGTGTTACGTAACTGGTGCGATTCATGTAGTTAGAGACATGCCACTGCTGATTGGTGAGGTCCTTAATGGCAACCCATTGGGTGTAATCAGAAACTACCTTATTGCCATCCTTGCTCGCTGCAACGCCAATGGGGATGTCAACATTATTTAAGATGTGCCCAATCAATTGAACTCCCTCTGCGCGCGAGCTAGGTTGTGTACTCAGCTGACGAAGATAGGCAGCACGGATGAAGCGGGAGGGGGGTGTGTAATCTGCTGGCAAGCCCACAAGACCACCGCCTTGACCAAGCTCAGTCACATTCTGCCCGTTCACAATCACCGAGCTTGGTCCAAAATTACTTAAGGAGAGATAATTCCGCGCATTGGTAATGTGCCAATCATAGGTTGGGGCATTGGTTAAGACGTTAGCGACATTGTCATGAATCCGCATTTGACCTTTGACAAACTCAATGATGATGCTTGCCCCTGAGCGATCGGTAAATACAAAATGCAACCATGGGGGGGTGGGGCCCGATGGTAGGCTAGCGTCGTACCAAACCTTATAGCGAGGCAATTCTTTTTTAAGCTCAGCAATGTTGGCAAACATACCAAGGGCGAGCGTTCCAAAATCTAAAATAGAGACATAGTCTAAATCTTTGGCGGTAACCGTTTGGTATTCGGTATATCCTGGCAAAAAGTTACCGCTCATTGCAAGACCAGCGCTATTTTGTCCTTCTAATAGGGCAGGGCTTCCGGGAATGACACCCGGTGATACCCCTAGCACTGCGTATTTGGTAATAAATTGGATCGGAGGAAGCTTTAATGCATCTGGAGCAGCAGTACGAAATTTAGTCCCCTGCGGAATGCTATTAATGGTCCATTTCATATCAAAGGCCCATTCCATAGTCCTACCAGCAATCACGGTGCCATCAACGGCTTTAATGTTCACTGCAGTACAGGCATAACTGGTATGAAAGAAACTCACTAGAGTGAGTGCCACAATCCATTTTTTCATGGGAAATCCTTAAAGAAACTGATCAGAATCCAATAGTTTAAGCTAGATACTTATTTGCTTAATAGGCTGAATACCATGCATCAAATTCTTTCCGGAATTCGTGTTTTAGAACTTGGACAGTTAATCGCAGGACCCTTTGCTGCTAAGACTCTAGCGGATTTTGGGGCGGAGATTATTAAGGTGGAATCCCCTCAAGATGGTGATCCCTTGAGGAAGTGGCGGATGCTTCATGAGGGCACTTCGGTATGGTGGCAGGCTCAATCACGCAATAAACAATCCATCTGCATTGATTTGCGAGTGAAAGAGGGACAAGACATCGTTCGTCGCTTGGCTAAAGAAGCCGATGTGCTGATTGAGAACTTTCGACCGGGCACCATGGAGAAGTGGGGGATGGGTTGGGATGAGTTGCATCAGCTCAATCCTAAGTTGATCATGTTGCGCGTTTCTGGTTATGGTCAAGATGGACCACGGCGGGATGAGCCCGGCTTTGCGGCAATTGCGGAGGCAACTGCAGGCCTGCGCTATCTCACAGGTCACCCGGGGGACGTGCCAGCACGCGCCGGTTTGTCCTTGGGTGATACGATCGCTGGTTTACATGGTGCCCTTGGTGTATTGCTAGCGCTCTATGAGCGCGATGCTAGAGGTGGCAAAGGACAAATGATTGATGTGGCTTTATACGAGGCAGTGTTTAATTTAACCGAGAGCCTATTACCTGAATACCATGTGTTTGGAGTGGTACGTCAACCGGCTGGAGGCGCATTACCAGGCATAGCCCCATCCAATGCTTACCCTTGCGCAGATGGACAATACATCTTGATTGCAGCCAATGGGGATTCTTTATTTAAGCGCCTCATGGAGTTCATTGGACGATCGGATTTAGCCAATGATCCTGACTTAGCCAGAAATGATGGGCGAGCAAAACGTGCCGGGGAGATCGATCAGATCATCGGGCAGTGGACACAAACCCAATCCATTGATCGGGCCTTGAACGCTTTACAAGGAATTGCAGTACCGGCAGGGCGTATTTATACAGCAAAGGATATTGCAGAGGATCCACACTATCGTGCCCGTGGCGTGATCGAGACGGTTGAGAGTGCAGATGGCCTAAAAGTAGAGATGCCCGGAATTATTCCGAAGTTATCCAATAATCCAGGCGCCATTCGTTGTCGCGCGCCCACATTGGGAGAGCATACGCAGACGATTCTTCAATCGATTGGCTTGGGTGACGAGCAAATTAAAGCCCTAAAAGAGACTGGCGTCCTGAATTAATGGAAGCAGCGATTCAAACCCTGTTGCATTGGTTTGGAATGCCCACAGTGGGTCTGCCTGCTGTATTTATCGTAGCAACTGTTTCAGCAACCTTAATCCCCATGGGTTCTGAGCCAGTGTTATTTGCTTATGTGAGTCTTAATCCGCAAGACTACTGGTTAGCAATTGCAGTTGCCACACTAGGTAATACGATCGGGGGAATGATCAATTGGTGGCTGGGACTCTTGGCACGAAATGCCTATGAATCACTTAAAGGCGAAACGAATTCTCGAGCACAGGCTTGGTTAGAACAGAAGGGGCCGCCAATGTTACTGCTGTCATGGTTGCCTGCGATAGGCGACCCTTTGTGTCTAGTTGCCGGTTGGCTTCGCTTTAATTGGTTGCAATGCTTGATTTACATGGCGATTGGAAAATTACTGCGCTACATCACCCTAACGTGGCTACTCACCGAGATACCAACATCTTTTTGGCAAGAATTAGGAAGGTTCATTGGCCTTTAAGAATATGATAATAGTTTGAGTTGGTAATTCAAGGATAAAAAAATGATCTTAAAAGGAAAAACAGCACTCGTTACTGGATCCACTAGCGGAATCGGTTTGGCAATGGCTAAAGCAATGGCGGCGGCAGGTACCAATGTGATGATGAACGGTTTTGGCGATAAAGAGACTGCCATTGCAGCGGTGAGGGCTTATGGAGTCGCGGTCGATTATCACGGCGCCGACATGAGTAAGCCCGATGAGATTGCTCAAATGATTACCGCCTGTGAGCAACGCTTTGGCTCGATTGATATCTTGGTAAATAATGCGGGCATTCAGCACGTTGCCAATGTAGAAGATTTTCCAGTCGATCGCTGGGATGCGGTGATTGCGATTAATTTAAGTTCAGCGTTTCACGCTTCGCGTTTAGCGCTTCCTGGCATGAAACAACGCAATTGGGGGCGGATCATTAATATTGCCTCGGTCCATGGCTTGGTAGCCTCCATGCAAAAGGCTGCCTATGTGGCAGCGAAGCACGGCATCATTGGCTTAACCAAAGTGGTTGCATTAGAGACCGCAAACACCGGTGTGACCTGTAATGCGATTTGCCCGGGTTGGGTATTGACACCATTGGTACAAAAGCAGGTGGATGCCCGTGCCGAACGTGAAGGAATTTCTAATGACGCTGCAAAGCATGCTTTGGTTTCTGAGAAACAGCCATCTGGCGAGTTTGTTAAACCAGAACAATTAGCCGCTCTCGCAGTCTTCTTATGTGGACCGGATGCCTCTGAGGTGAGAGGCGCTGCCTGGAATATGGATGGTGGTTGGACTGCACAATAACGCTTACGCTTCAAATAACAATAAGAATAAAAAAGAGCATATGCATCGAATAGTAATTGTGGGCGGTGGTGCTGGTGGTCTAGAGTTAGCAACTCGCTTGGGCGATCGTTATGGCCCGCGCAAAGGACGAACAGGAGAGCTATCGATTACGCTGATTGATAAGAATCGAACCCACATTTGGAAACCAAAGCTGCATGAGATTGCTGCGGGCAGTATGGATCTGGGTGATCATGAAGTGGACTATATCGCTCAAGCCCATTGGCATCATTTCACATATCGGATTGGCGAGATGATTGGCCTGGATCGTAAGCGTCAAGAGGTGTTGGTCGCTCCTTATTGTGATGATCAAGGAATTGAGATTACGCCACAACGTACCGTCCCGTACGACACACTGATTCTCTCCATCGGTAGTCTGAGTAATGATTTTGCGACGCCTGGTGTAGAGCAATTTGCTCTGCGTTTGGAATCTCAAAATGATGCGAAGCACTTTCATACCAAAATGCTCAATGCCATTATTCGGGCGCAGGCACAAACGAGTCCCTTAGCACCAGATCAATTGCATGTTGCCATTATTGGTGCTGGAGCAACTGGAGTAGAGCTCGCTGCGGAGTTATATCGCACGACGCGTGAGGTGGTCTCATATGGTTTAGACCGCGTGGACCCTAATAAAGATCTAAAAGTGAGTGTGATTGAGGCAGCTCCACGCATTCTCCCAGCCTTACCGCTACGTCTATCGCTTGCTACTACGACACTGTTAGAGCGCATGGGTGTCGAGGTCATTACGAATAAGAAAGTTGCTGAGGTTGTGCCTAATGAAGTCCGCTTTGCGGATGGTAGTCATTTGCCTGCTGAGTTAATTGTGTGGGCAGCGGGTGTCAAGGCGCCTGATTTCTTAAAAGAGATTGCGGGCTTAGAAACCAACCGTATTAATCAGCTAGTAGTTTTACCAACCTTGCAAACGAGTAGAGATCCTAATATTTTTGCCATGGGTGATTGTGCTGCGTGCCCATGGCCTGAGGCCAATGATGGGAAGGGTGGTTTTGTGCCACCCCGTGCTCAAGCTGCTCATCAACAGGCCTCGCATCTCTTTAAACAAATTCAGCTACGCATGGCCAATAAAGCGCTGAAGCCTTATCGCTATCGGGATTTTGGTTCTCTCGTATCACTCGGTAAATACAGTACCGTGGGCAGCATGATGGGCGGCCTCATTGGCGGCAACCTCATGATTGAGGGTGGCTTTGCTAAGCTAATGTATCTCTCTTTATATAAGATGCACGAACTAGCGTTGCATGGCTGGGCAAAGGTTAGTCTTGATACTCTGGCGCGGATGATTACGCGTCGCACAGAACCACACGTTAAATTGCATTAACTCAGTTGCGCACGAATCTCAGCGGATCGATCCCAAAGGTTTGGTACTTGCGTAGAGGAATAGCCCGAAACAAAGTTTTTGATTGCTCCAGAGCTAGGGTCGTAAACGTGACGCCTCACACCACCAATATTGCCACCGTAAACATGAATGCTAATCGAGGTTTTATCGGCAAAGGCATTCTTCACAATATGAATATCGCCAATCGTTGGGCTGACCTCGTCAATATCACCAGGCATTAAAGCCTCTTCATGACCTACGGGCTTTAATGACCCATCAGCATCTCGTTCATAGCGTTGCCCTTTTTCTGAACCACGTAGCATCCCAATCAGACCCCACACCATATGATCATGAATCGGGGTCGCTTGTCCCGGGCCCCATACGAAACTAACTACCGAAAATCGCTCGAGTGGATCGGCATAGAGTAAATATTGTTGGTAGAACTGCGGGTGTGGCACGGTGCAAAACTCAGGCAACCAGTCATCCGACGCAATCAGCTCTTTGAGAAGAACTTTAGCTTTGGGGCGCACAAAAGACTCCTCAAGAGATTGACCAATTAAGTGGGTCATTTGGGTCACAAAATGCCGTAATGGCGCAATGTTGTCCGTATTTGAGATAGTGGTTTTCATATGAGGCCTAGGTCTAAGGTGCATTCAATTATATGTATTTTGGTCAACTATTCAGAAACTGTAATTTTTGAGAAAGTCTATAAAATAAGGGGTATAGACGGCCCACTTGGAGCTCTAATGTTTGATCCTATCATGTTAAGTCGCATCCAGTTTGCGGCAAATATCACTTTCCATATCTTATTTCCGACCATCACAATTGCACTGGGTTGGGTCCTGTTTTACTTCAAGATCAAGTTCAATCGCACCGGTGATACTTATTGGCAAGAGGCCTACCAATTTTGGGTCAAGGTATTTGCACTTTCATTTGCATTGGGTGTAGTGAGTGGCATTACGATGAGCTTTCAGTTCGGTACCAATTGGCCAGGCTATATGGAGACCGTTGGTAATATAGCGGGACCTTTATTAGCCTACGAAGTGCTCACCGCTTTTTTCTTAGAGGCAACCTTTTTGGGCATCATGCTCTTTGGCGCAAAACGCGTTTCTGCCAGAGTCCATACCTTAGCAACATTCTTGGTGGCATTTGGTACTAGTTTGTCTGCCTTTTGGATCATTGTTCTTAATTCGTGGATGCAAACACCACAAGGTTTTGAGATGATTAATGGCCAAGCCCATGCCGTGAACTGGATGGAAATTGTGTTTAATCCATCGATGCCCTATCGCTTGGCGCATATGATGACCGCTTCATTCCTGACAGTATTTTTCTTGCTGGCAGGTTTATCCGCTTATCGCTATTTGCAAGGTAGCCGCTCACAAGCTAATCGTAAGGTATTGAAGTTAGCGATTGTTGCAGCAGCGATCTTGACCCCCATCCAAATATTTTTGGGTGATATGCATGGCTTAAACACCCTAAAGTATCAGCCTGCTAAGTTAGCAGCGATGGAGGGGATTTGGGAAACGGGTAAGGGCGTTCCCGCAGTGATATTTGCTATTCCTGATGAGAAAACCCAATCCAATCATTTTGAGATTGCAATTCCTAAATTAGCGTCCTTTTATCTCACCCACGATTGGAATGGAGAAGTAAAGGGCCTCAAGGATTTCGATAAGACCCCACCCGTAAAGCCCGTGTTCTTTGCGTTTCGGATCATGGTCGGCGTTGGCGTTCTCATGCTAGCAATTTCTTGGTATGGTTGGTGGCGCCTAAGGAAGAGTGAAGACCTGCCAAATTGGTTGGCACATGTATTCGTTTGGATGAGCTTTTCAGGATGGGTCGCCGTGGTAGCGGGTTGGTATGTCACCGAAATTGGTCGTCAGCCATACTTGGTTCATGGCGTGTTAACAACGGCTGAGGCGGTCACAAAGTTACCGGGTGGAATGGTATTTAGTAGCCTAATGATGTATCTATTCTTATATGTGAGTCTCATCATTGCTTATATTTGGGCTATTTTCTATATGGCCCGTCAAGCCGATCAGAAGGCTGCAGAAGTACCAACTAGCAATGCAGCGCAATCCGCTCTGAGTGTTTAACAAGGAATCGTATGCCTACTGATTGGTCAAATCCCGCGGTCTGGTTGCCGCTCTTTTTCTTGGGAGCCATGGGTTTTGCCATGCTCTCCTATGTGGTACTGGATGGCTATGATTTGGGCGTTGGTATTTTGCTCAATCGAGCGGGAGATAGCGATAAGGATGTGATGATCTCTTCCATCGGCCCTTTTTGGGATGCGAATGAGACCTGGCTGGTGTTGGGGGTGGGCATCTTACTGGTTGCCTTTCCGTTTGCACACGGCATTATTTTGACCGAACTGTATTTGCCAGTTGCTATTATGTTGGCCGGATTAATTCTGCGGGGCGTGTCCTTTGATTTCAGGGCCAAGGTCAATTTGGCCCAGAAGCCCTTGTGGAACTTTCTGTTTTATTTGGGTAGCCTCATTACAGCCGTTGCGCAGGGCGTCATGATTGGCCGTCATATTATTGGTTTTGAGTCTGGACCGATAGGATGGCTCTTTGCAGGATTGGTTGGGATCTGCCTCCCAGCAGGGTATGCCTTGTTGGGGTCCACGTGGCTCATCATGAAGACCGAAGGCGAGTTGCAACAACGGGCGCTGACTTGGGCTCGGGGTAGTTTGTGGTTAACGGGTTTAGGCATTGCCTTGATCTCCGCAGCAACTCCGTATTTCAGTGCCGAGATTATGAACCGCTGGTTTAGTTACCCCAATATGTTGTGGCTCTCTCCAGTGCCGATTGCTACCGCAATCTTATTTTTTGTGATTGATCGTTCGGTACAAAACCTGAAGCAGCATTCTAAGCAACGCGAGTGGTTACCGTTTGCGGCAACCGTAGCTCTTTTTTGGATTTCTTTCTTTGGGATTGCCTATAGCTTATTTCCATATCTCATTGTTGGCAAAATGACTGCTTGGCAAGCTGCGGCCTCCACACCATCACTTTGGATTATCTTTTGGGGAGCTATAGTTGTATTGCCAACGATCCTGGCCTATACACTCTTTTCGTACCGTATCTTTAAAGGCAAGACCCAACCTCTGAGCTATTACTAAGAGATCGTTAGAATAAAGCATTCCATTGAATAGAATGCTCCCGAACATGCCGACTACTGCATCTGTATTAAGCCCACTCCATGGCGTTTGCGTCATTGAGATTTGCAATGTTGCTGCAGGCCCCTTTTGTGGAATGCTGATGGGGGACCTAGGAGCAGATGTTATTAAGCTTGAGAGCCCTGGAGCAGGCGATACTCTCAGAGCTTGGCCACCTCATACCGGTCCCGAGAATGATCGTCTCAGTGAAAACTTTGCCTCGCTCAATCGGAATAAGCGTTCGATTACTCTTGATCTTAAAAATCCCAAAGACAATGCTAAAGCGAAGGAGCTTATTGCAAAAGCCGATGTCCTGATTGAGAACAACCGCCCTGGAGTAATGAAGCGCTTGGGTCTGGATTTTGACTCGGCCTTGAAACTTAATCCTAAGCTTATTTATTGCTCAATCTCGGCATACGGACAAACAGGACCAAGGGCCAATGAAGGCGGGTTTGATGTCACGATCCAAGCCATGAGCGGGATTATGAGTGTGACCGGTGAAGCAGGCGGCGCTCCCGTGAAGTGCGGTGTACCGGTAGCCGATTTCACGGCGGGCTTATATGGCGCAATGAGTATCTGCGCGCAATTGCGCCATGTGCAGCTTACTGGACAGGGTGTTCATATTGATGTGCCCATGATGGGAACATCGTTAGCAATTGCAGCCCTACAAACCTCGGAGTATTTTGGTGTTGGTAAAGATCCTGTCAAGCTGGGATCGGCCCATCCGCGTAATGCACCGTATCAAGCCTTTAAAGCAAACGATGATTATCTAGTGATGGCAGCTGGTACCCAAGCCTTGTGGGAAAGTGTTTGTCATATTCTAAAAAGTGATGCGCTCTTAAGCGACGAGCGCTTTAGTACAACCGCACTGCGTGCAAAAAATCAAGTTGCTTTAAAAGACTTGATAGAAGTGATCTTGCAAACGAATACTGCTGCCTATTGGATTGAGGCGTTTAGTAAATCAGGGATACCGTGCTGCCCTATCAATCAGTACTCTGCTGTTTTGAGCGATCCCCAGACAGTTGCCATGGAATGGGTACAGCTCTTAGAAATGGCCAACGGCCATCAAACGAAGACCGTAGTGAGCCCAGTGAAGTTCAATGGTAAGAATGCAGGTATTGCAAAGCGACCACCCCGCTTGGGTGAGCATAATGACGAGTTAGTGGGGTAAAGATGAACACAATTCAGGTAGAGCATTCCGGGCATATCAAACGCGTTACGCTTAATCGTCCCGAGAAACGAAATGCCATTAGTTATGAGCTCGCCAATGAGATTCTTCAAGTAACTAAAGAGTCTGAACTCGATGGTACCCGACTATTAATTCTTAAGGGGGCGGGGCAGGGCTTCTGCGCAGGCTTTGATTTCTCGAACTTGGATGATGCTAGCGCAGGTGACTTACTCTTGCACTTTGTGCGGATTGAACAAATGCTACAAGCGATTGCTCACGCCCCATTCGATACGATGGCGTTTGCGCACGGACAAACAATTGGTGCAGGCGCCGACCTCCTCTTGGCTTGCCGCCATCGTGTTGGCTCAGAGGATATGCGGATGATGTTCCCAGGGGCACGTTTTGGATTAATTCTTGGCTCACGTCGCCTTGCTGAATCTGTAGGTTCAGATCGCGCACAGCAGTTAATTGGGAACCCCAGACGGATTGATGCTCATCAGGCAAAGGAGTTTGGTATCTTGACCGCAGTACTTGAGGCAACCGATTGGCATGCCTACGAAGCGCAGGTACTCGAGCATATTTTGGAGATTCCTCCGGATGCCAGAGCGATCGCTCTTCAAGCATGCAAACGGGATACTCGCGCAGTCGATTTATACGACCTCGTGCAATCGGGTTCAGTTCCCGATATCAAGCATCGGATTGCCGAGTACTTAGCAAAAGTGCAAGCAGCCAAGAAATAAACTAACTTTGGCAAACCGTTTCGTAGATACGGTCTACTTTACCTGCCAACAAGAGTTGGCTAGGTAGTGCTCTGCCAACTAGATCACGGAGTTGAGCAGAGCATTCCAATAAGAGATCTAAATTGATATTGGTGTTGTAGCCCATTAGATCAAACATATGCACGAGCTCTTCGGTACAGACATTGCCCGTTGCTCCTGGGGCATATGGGCAACCACCAAGTCCTCCCAAGGAAGAATCAAAGCGATTAATACCAACTTCTACAGCCGCTAAAGCATTCGCTAAACCCATGCCCCGCGTATTATGAAAATGCAAAGTCCATTCCATCGCTGGATATTTAGACTGCGCCTGTTCGCAAACTTCCTTGACATGCTGCGGGTTTGCCATTCCAGTGGTATCGCAGATACTGATGCCACGCACACCTTCATTGGCAAAATGATCAATCCAGTGCATTAGCTCAGATTGTGGGGTCATGCCACTCATGGGGCAACCAAAACTGGTGGATAGAGAGACATTGACTGCCACCTTTGCATCATGCGCTATACGAATAACATCACCCAGTGCTGTTGCAGAATCCACTCGCGTCATGCGCAGATTGGATTGATTATGGATCTCACTCACTGACATGACTAAATTGAACTCATCCACACCAACCTCTAGCGCACGTTCAGCACCCTTGAGATTGGGGATCAAGACGGTGTACTCCACACCTGGTACTCGATCAATCTTACGCATTACTTCTTGAGCGTCAGCGAGCATGGGGATCGCCTTAGGGCTAGTAAACGAGGTCACCTCAATCTTGGCGTAGCCAGCTTGGCTCAAGCGGTTAATCAGGGCAATTTTGTCTGCGCTTGGTATGAAGCTACTCTCAGCCTGAAAGCCGTCGCGAGTGACCACCTCTTGAATATAGAGTCTTTGCATGGGAATAATCTTAAACCTTTCAGAATGGGGATGTCCATCAAGGCAAACATAGGGCAGATGGTTTATAGTTGCAAGGTTTTGTACCTATTTAGGAGATATACATGTCGTCAATCTTGACCTCTCTTGGCCGTACAGTGCTGGCTGGCTTTGTCCTGACTCTATTAATTGTGGTTTTATTTGGTTCCAATGTGGGAAGTCCAGGTTGGGTGGCCTTTTTATTCCGCTACCTCCATGTGATCTCAGGAGTCATGTGGATTGGTTTGTTGTGGTATTTCAATTTCGTGCAAATTCCATCCATGCCAAAGATCCCCGATGAGCAAAAACCAGCGATTGGTAAAGTCATTGCCCCAACTGCCTTGTTCTGGTTCCGTTTCGCTGCCATGGCAACCGTTCTTACCGGAATTATCCTGGCGATTTTGAATGGCTATGCGCATAAAGCTTTTACCTTACAACAACCATTCTTGGCGATTGGCTTGGGTATGTGGATTGCGCTGATCATGGCATTTAATGTCTGGTTCATTATTTGGCCTAACCAAAAGCGTGCCCTAGGTATTGTGGTCGTGGACGCTGATCTAAAAGCTAAATCTGCTCGTACCGCAATGTTGACCTCGCGGATTAATACAATCCTGTCGATCCCCATGCTTTACCTCATGGTGGCGCAGCAAAATATGGGTCTGTAATACAGAACTGCTCTAGCAAAAGCCCGCAGTAGCGGGCTTTTTCTTTATGCGCTTAGAATTGATAAAGCCTAGGGGCCAGTTTGTACCCCAAATGACTTGATGCGTATTTGCCTCATGAAGTGCATGGGCAAATCGATTGGTATCAGAGCATGGTAGCTGCTCTTGCTATGCCACAGAGTCCAAGAATCCCCGTAAAGCTTTGTTAAATGCCAGTGGCTGTTCGATATTAGCAAGGTGTGCCGCTTGATCAAGGACCACCATGGAGGAGTGCGGTATCAGACGATGCAAGACCGTCGCTTGATCTACGGTGCAAGCAGGATCTTGTTTGCCGACCAACACCATGGTGGGAGCTTTGATCTTGAGTAGCATGGTGGACTGAGCCATATCGCGTACAGCACTAGCGCAGGCCAGATAACCATCTACTGGAGTACCCAAGATCATGTGCTTCACATGTTCAATCTGTTGTGGCTCACGTTGAATGAAGTCACTCAAAAACCAGCGCTTGATCGTGCCATCGACCAGACCCGCGATACCTTGTGCACGAGCAATCGCAAAACGTTCCTCCCACAAACTGCGCGGAGGCATCTCGCTGGCCGTATCACAAAGACTGAGAGACAGAGCGCGATCGGGATAATTGGCACCAATATATTGGCAGATCATCCCTCCCATCGAGAGCCCAACCAAATGCGCTTTTGAAATATGCAGAGCATCCATTAGAGAAACTAGATCGTGTGCTAATAGAGCAATGCTGTAAGGACCTTCGGTCACTTGAGTTTGACCATGACCGCGAGTGTCATAGCGAATCACGCGATAGCGATCGGTCAGCGCATGAATAGTGCTGTCCCACATCTCAAGGCTAGACATGAGACTGTTACTCATCATGACGACAGGACCATTTTCTGACCCATCCATTTGATAGGCCATCTTGATTTGATTGGCGTTAATGTAGTTTTTCATACGAGAGTCTCCCAGAAGACTCTATTTTGACACTAGTAGATCTTGGCTTCTCCGGTCGGGCGATTTTTAAAACGTTTGTGAACCCAATAGTATTCAGCAGGGCGTAAGCGAATTTCATCTTCAAAATAACGATTGAGCCTCGCAGTATCTGCAATGGGATCCTTGGTCGGAAAATTAACAATGGGCTTACTAATATGGCAAATGTAGCCAGAACGGTCAGGCTTTAGGGTTGTTTTCATGATGCAGACCTCTGCGCCAGTCATGCTAGCTAAGCGCGAGATAGCTGTAATCGTATTGGTCTCAATACCAAAGAAGGGTACGAATACCGAGTCTTTAATGCCAAGATCAATATCGGGAGCAATAAAGACAAAATTACCTTTCTTAATTTCTCTTAGAGTCTCCGTGAGATGACCTTGTCTTGGAATGGATCTACCCCCAAAGCGACTGCGCCATTCAATGATCTTGCGATCAAAAAAAGGGTTCTTCATCTTTTGGTAAAGCGTTACACCGCGTTGCCAATTCATTTTTTCAGAGAGGGCGCACAGTGCCATACCGCCTTCAATGCCAACAAAGTGCGGATTCACTAAGATACGGGGCTTTTGATCTCCTAGGGTAATCTCAGAGTCGATCTCTACCATCTCGGCAATTTGGACTGGATTGCCCAGCCAAATGCGACTGCGCTCAAGAACACTGCGGGCAAATAGACGCCAGTGATCGAGCGCTAAGGCATCTCGCTCCGAGTCTGACAGCGTTGGAAAGCAGAGACGCAAATTAATCTGGACTACACGATTACGCTCGCTAGGAATATGCGCAATGATCCAGCCAAGTTTATCTCCGGTAAACACAATCCAAGAGTAGGGCAGTACCGAGAATATCCGCAGTATTGACAGCGCTAGGTAGTTAAATAGTGTTTGCACATGAAACTTTCAGAGTCTCACTATATACCGACCTCAAAACTCAATACCCCCATGCGTTACACTGTTTTCGTGAAACAGACCATTCTTCGGCTTCTTTGGGTCTTGACAGGCGCAAGTATCGCCCTAGCGCTGGCTCTGCATGTAGTCCGTCCAGCCGATTCCACACTCTTATTAGCATCTTTGGGTGGGTCTACATTGTTTCTATTTGGGCTTACCACTTTTCCCCCGACTCAACCCCGTGCTCTGTTTGGAGGGCACTTAATATCTGCATTCATTGGTGTGATTTGTTATCAGCTATTTGGGGATGCCATTTGGGTCATGGTCATTGCTGTCTTAATCACAATTGCTGTATTGATCCTGACAAAAACCGTGCATCCTCCAGCAGGTGCAAATCCTCTGATTATGATATCTGCGCATGCAGGATTTGTGGATATTTGGACTCATGTATTTGCTGGAGTCTTGGTCTTGGCATTAACTACCTATCTATGGTCGCGTTTGGGGATAGGACAAGTGCGCTATCCCGTGAACTGGAATCAAAAGTCACCACCCAGCGACCAGTGGGGTATTTGGCACTAGCCTTGATTGATTAAACACCGAATTTCTTCGGCCAGTCTTTGCGCTAGCTCAAGCGCTGTTAAACCAATTGGGCCAATGCCTGCACTCACTAATTGATCGGATGCTTTGGCATGCAATTGCACGCCAAGACACGCTGCCTCCCACAGGCTGATATTGTGGCGTACACCTTGAGCAGCCAGTGCTGCAATCAGTCCGGTTAAGACATCCCCCATGCCGCCACTCGCCATCGCAGCATTACCCTCTTGACACTCTAAAGACTCCGAAGACGCAGAACCTAAGAGCGTATGGTGGCCTTTCAAAATAATGATGCCTGGATAAAGTCGAATGAGTTCTTGCAGAGATCCCAGTCGGTTTGCTTGAATAGATTCACTAGAACGATGAAGTAAGCGAGCTGCTTCTCCAGGATGGGGCGTTAATACAAAGGGTGCTTCACGACCCCGTAATTTTGCTTGTAGGGTAGGAGACCCCGCAAGAATGTTTATTGCATCCGCATCTATCACCAGTGGTACAGGGCTGTCGATGGCGGAAGACAAGAACTCATCAGCCCGCTGACCCTGACCCAATCCCGGTCCAATCGCAACGCAATCTGGTTTGATTGCAGAGAGCCATTGTGATGGATTTGCGCTGTCACTAATATCGTGAAGCATTAGCTCGGGTCGATCTGCTAATGCGTGCGCACACTTAGGGTCCAGCATGCCGATCACAACCCAACCGGCGCCGCCATAAAGCGCACCATAGCCCGATAGCAGAATAGCGCCCGCCATTCCTGCAGACCCGCCAATCAACAAAACTTTGCCAGCATCTCCTTTATGTGCATCAGGAGCCCGTCGCAGACGGGACGCGAGTGCGAGCGCATCAAGCGGTCTTGGCATTTATAAGGGGAAAGTCGTGTTCATTTGTGGAATGGTTAGATGCTCCCAACCTAATTGGGTCTGTATCGTTTCAAGCAATATACGTGAGGCGTTTATCTCTCCATGCGTAATATAAACATGCTTGGGAGGTGTTGCAAACCCCTTAAGCCAACGAATTAAGCCCGATTGATCTGCATGAGCCGATAAACCGCCGATGGTATGGACTGAGGCTTTTACAGGAACCTCCTTACCAAATAAATGAATGAGCTTTGCTTGATCAACCAAGCGTCTACCAAGCGTGCCTCCTGCTTGAAAGCCAGTAATCACAATTGCATTATTACGGTGAGGTAGGTTCCACTTGAGGTGATGAACAATGCGTCCAGCCTCACACATACCGCTTGCAGAAATAATGATGGCACCCCCTTTAATGCGATTGAGTGCTTTGGATTCTTCTACGTCGGCCACAAAGCGTAAATCCAGTTTACTCGTATTTTGTTGATACCAGGCATACACGGCGCGCGCCGCATCATCTAATTCTGATAAATGCTCTTCGGTAAGTTGGGTCACAGCAGTTGCCATCGGTGAGTCTACCCAAATATTAAGGTGAGGCAGGCGTTTGCGTCGAATTAAATCGATCAACAGAAAAATAATCTCTTGCGTACGCCCAACCGCAAATGCCGGAATAATGACATTGCCATTATGTTTGAGGGTATTGGTCAGAATACTAACCAACTCATCTTCGGTATCACTTAGTTTGCGATGCAGTCGATCTCCATAGGTTGATTCAATCACAATATTGTCCGCATACTGAAGTAGCTCAGGATTATTACCTAGAGGACGATCAAACATGCCGAGATCTCCAGAGAAAATAGTGCGCTGGTAGTGTTTACTTTGCTGCTCAATATCAACCGCAGCAATTGCGGATCCTAATATATGACCCGCATCAAAAAATTCAATACGGATTCCATTGGCAGGGCTAAAGGGCTGGTGAAAAGGGACTGTTTTGAGTTGACCTAAACAATCAATCGCTTGGATGGTGCTGTAAAGAGGGGTCGGTAAGTCTCCCTTCCAACGCCCTTGCAACTGTTTACGAAGAGCGCGTTCATAATCTGCCTCTTGCAGATGTGCGCTATCAAGTAGCATGATCTTCAGGAGCGCTGCGGTAGCGGGGGTGCAGTAAATATTGCCTTTGAAACCTTGAGCACATAAACGCGGTAGCAGACCACTATGGTCAATATGAGCATGGGTGAGAATGACAAAGTCCAGCTTATCTGGATCAATTGGGAGGGGGGCCAGGTTTTTATCGTCTGCCTCACGCCCACCTTGAAACATGCCGTAATCGACTAAAAAACAGTGCTCAATTCCTGCTGCCTTACCCTGGATGAGGTATTTAGAGCCAGTTACCTCGTGGCTTGCGCCCAAAAATTGAATATGCATAAGTAAATTAGGGGCTTTTTTATGCCTTGGGTTTGATATACGTCAATAAATGTCCATAATAGAGTGGTTACACTAAATCAACAAATGTAATTATTAAAGAGATAAAAGGGATCTGCATGAAAATACTACTACCGATCGATGGCTCAAAGACCTCATTAAATGCCGCCAAACATGTTGTTCAACTAGTCAGCAATATGCGGAATAAGTGCTCGGTTACTCTGATTAGCGTACATGATGATTTTGGACTGAATCATGTGAAGCAATTTGTTAGCAAAAGTGTAGTAGATGATTATCTGCGTGAGATTAGCGAGAAAGAGCTAAAGGCTGCTCAAAAGATTTTGGATACTGCAGGGATTAAGCACAGCATGATTATCAAGCGTGGTCATATTGCCCAAGAAATTGTTGCCACTGCTAATAAAGAGAAGTTTGATTTGATCGTGATGGGTGCCAAAGGTCGCGGTGGCCTACTGGATCTTTTGATTGGCTCGGTTGCTCAACGTGTGCTGGGATCTGCCAAGCAACCCGTTTTATTGGTTAAATAGCTTTTGTTTCCTTGCGATTGATAGGGCTGCCATTGGCAGCCCTTTGTGTTTAAAAGCTTGACTCCTCAATGCTTATCCTATCAGAGCCTTTATACATAAACTAACCGCGACCCCAAAGGAAAGAGACGCAAATACAAATTGAGTAAGGTTGCTACTTAAATGAGGCGCAATCAATCTGCCTGCAAGCATACCAATCACGGCGCCACCCGCAAAGGGCAGTGCAATAAGCCAATTGATGGCACCTGCAATGCCGGAGCTAGCAACACCACCCAAGGATATGAGGCATAACACTCCTAATGAAGTAGCCACAATCGAATGGACTGGTAGATCACTAATTTTCTTTAAAGCCGGCACAATCACAAAACCACCCCCTACTCCCAGTAAGCCGGATAAGAAACCTGCCAATGCACCCGAACCAATTAATGCGCGCGCGCAAGGCACTGTCCAAATTAATCTTCCAATCGATAAATCAAGGCAGCAGGGGACTGCCTTCGGAGGTTTGATCGCGATACCACGCATATTCTTATAAGTATCAATCCAAGTCCGTATTGCCACATAGCAAAGTACAGCAGCAAAAATAATCATTAAGGGCTGATTCGGAATTTGATGGGCTAACCAGACTCCGATTGGTGAAAGGAGAAGGCCGGCGCTTGCTAATAATATGGCAGCACGGTAGCGTAAATGGCCGGCGCGCAAGGCAATCAAAGCCCCAACGCCCGAAGAGACCGTGACCGCAAGTAGCCCAATTGGACTTGCCTCAAGCATTTGTAGATGAAGCACAAAGACCAAAAGGGGAACCGATAGAATGCCGCCACCCGCGCCAGTAATGGCCATGATCAAGCCAATCCCTATCCCAAGCGCAATGGCAATCGAGGTCGCGCCTGTAAATATTTCTATGAGTGGGGCTGTCATCCGTTTATGAGGACTTTCTCTAACTGTCTTGCAATTTAATTAATTTTAAAATATTATATAATAATACATATTATTAAGCAATTCAGGAGAAATCATGCTTAAGCCCGAGATCAAATCTTTTTTTGACCCAGGAACATGGACATTCACCTATGTGGTTTATGAGAAACCAAGCGCACCTTGTGTGGTGATTGATTCGGTCATGAACTACGACCCAAAATCCGGCAGAACCAGTACGACATCGGCCGATGAGGTCATCGCTTTTATTCAGAAAAATCATTTGCAACTGGAATGGATCCTTGAAAGCCATGCCCATGCCGACCATTTAAGTGCTGCTCCCTACATACAACATCAATTAGGCGGCAAGATCGCAATTGGTCATCATATTCAGGAAGTGCAAAAGGTCTTCAAGGGGATCTTTAACTTAGAGCCTGAGTTCAAAGTGGATGGATCGCAATTTGATTATTTAATCGAGGAGGGTAAAGATTTGCCGTTTGGCAATCTATCTATCCATGCTTTATTTGTGCCGGGCCACACTCCAGCATGCATGGCTTATCAAATTGGAGATGCGATTTTTGTAGGTGACACGCTATTCATGCCTGATGTTGGTACCGCCCGCTGTGATTTTCCAGGCGGCAGTGCCCATACCCTGTATCAGTCGATGCAAAAAATCTTAGCCTATCCGGATAGCACTCGTCTATTCATGTGCCATGACTATCCACCTGCTGGACGGCCCATTGCTAATGAGACAACAGTGGGTGAGCAGAAGAAAAAGAATATTCATATTCATGATGGCATCAGCGAAGAGCAGTTTGTTGAGATGCGCAACAAACGTGACAAAACATTGGAAATGCCCGTTTTGATATTGCCATCTATCCAGGTTAATGTCCGCGCAGGGCATCGCCCGCCTGTTGAAAGTAATGGTAAGTCGTATCTAAAAATTCCCTTAGATGTTTTATAGGGAGGACTCATGGTGATCGATATCAATTTAAAGCGAATGCGTAAGTCCGCAGATCAAGCGGTTGATTTGATGAAGGTACTTGGTAATCGTGATCGTATGATGTTGTTGTGCGAGATCAATCAAGGTGAACGCTGTGTCAGTGAGCTTGAAGAGTTACTCGAGATTCATCAGCCGACTTTATCTCAGCAGTTGACGGTACTTCGCAAGAAAAAATTGGTGAAGACAAGGCGCGAAGGTAAACAAATTTACTACTCAGCATCCAGCCAAATCGCCATGTCGGTCATGGCTTTGTTGTATCAAAATTATTGTAAGTAGATGGGTTTTATAAAGGAGGTTATGATGCAATGTAACGTTGGAAATACAGATCGCATCTTGCGCATTACGGCAGGAAGTTTATTAATCATTTTGGCTATCAGTGGGGTTATTGGACCATGGGGTTGGGTTGGAATTGTGCCTCTGATCACTGGTTTCTTCCGGTTCTGTCCGGCGTATCCATTGTTGGGAATGAATACGGCCAAGAAAAAATAGTGGGTTGATCGATGGCTAGTTTCAAAGAAGACGCTAAAGACACAGTACTTGCCTTAGTTGAGACTGCCTACGACAAATGGAACGATGGCCTTAGCTTTCTTAAGGAAACATGGCCGTTTCTCTTATTACTTCTGATTTTGATCTTTGGGCTTATTTATTATTGGAATCCTCCACCACCCAAAACAATCATGATGGCTTCAGGGTCTGCAGGTGGATCCTATGAGCAGTTGGCATCTAAGTATGTTGAGTATTTCAAAAAACATCAGGTTGCGATTGAGTTGCTACCTACAAGCGGTTCCCAGGAAAATATCCAACGCTTATCAGACAGAAAAGATCCCGTCCAAGCCGCTTTTGTTCAGGGCGGATCCTTGCACAATAAAATAGTTCCTGGCGTAGAGTCTCTCGGTAGCGTTGACTACGAGCCGATTTGGTTTTTCTATAAAGGCAGTTTGTTCAAAGATGGCCGACTCGATAAAACTAAGCTACCTAAAGCACGAATTGCAATTGGTCCTGAGGGAAGTGGTACCCATGTGCAGGCCATGAAAATATTGCGTGTCAATCAAATAGAAAATCATCCCTTTTTGTTGCCCTTACATAATGATGAAGCTGTAGCAGCCCTCAAAAAAGGCGAGGTGGACGTTGTAATTATGGTTGATGGTCTGCGCTCTAAAAATGTTCAGGCCTTACTGAATGATCCCGATGTCAAATTATTTGACTTTCTGCGGGCTGCGGCTTACACCAAGAACATTCATTATTTAGAGGAGCTAATGGTTCCTATGGGCGCATTTAACTTGGCGCGCAACTTTCCTCCTGAGGATAATAGGATGATTGCAACGGTCACGAATTTATTGATTGATGACCGCATGCATCCAGCGATTCAGTTTCTGTTTTTGAGGGCTGCACAAGAAATAAATGGCAAAGAGTCTTTCTTTGCAAAGCGTGGCGAGTTCCCAAGCTTTAAAAATTCTGAGTTCCCTGAAAGTCCGATTGCCCAGCAGTTTCATCAACGCGGTCTGCCGATCTTGATGGATTATTTACCATTCTGGATTGCCGAGTTTATACACCGTATGTTTTTTACTTTAGTTCCATTTTTTGCAGTGGCATATCCAATTTTGATTTCATTGCCCGGCTATCGCTTACGTCGGATCCAGTCAAAACTCAACCGAATTTATGGTGAGCTTAAGTTTTTTGAGAATCAATTGCTCGTCTCTTATGATCCAGAGAAGTTACCAGAGTACCTAGTAAAGCTAGCCGAAATGGAACGTAAAGCGTTAGCCCTAAAAATTCCTAAACGTGCAGCCAGCGATTTTTATACCCTGCGAACTAGTATTGATTATGTCCGCAATGCCCTAAATCGCGGAGATCACTTGACTCTGGGAAGTGATCATCCGGCGTGATCTGGGATGTGCTTATTATCGGTGGTGGTGCGGCAGGATTATTCTGCGCCGGTATCGCAGGGCAGCTTGGTAAAAAAGTTCTGGTTCTCGATCATGCGAGTGTCTTAGGCGAAAAGATTCGGATTAGCGGTGGCGGACGATGTAATTTCACCAATCTTCACAGCGCACCCAACCATTTTCTCTCGCTTAATCCTCATTTTGTTAAAAGTCCTCTTGCGCGTTATTCCTCAAAAGACTTTATTGATTTAGTGAAACACTATCGCATCCCATTTCATGAGAAACACCAAGGGCAGTTATTTTGTGATGAATCCGCTAAGGACATCATTCAGATGCTGTTCTCTGAATGTCAGCAAGGCGGCGTTCAGATACTAAACCCGGTGACTGTTACAGCCATCTCCCATAGTCAGAATACTTGGGAGTTAGCAACAAGCCAAGGCAGTCAAAAGACACGACACTTAGTGATTGCGACGGGTGGTTTACCTGTACCCGCGATCGGTGCTAGTGACTATGCGCTAAACGTCGCTAAACAATTTGACATCCCCGTCAATCCAGTTCGTCCGGCACTAGTTCCCCTCTCATTTACAGCGGGTGAGTTTTTGCAGATGAGTGATTTGTCAGGGGTGAGTATTCCGGTGACCATAGCGTCTGGACAAAAAGGGAAGCGTTATGGCACATATCAGTTTGAAGAGGATTTATTACTGACGCACAAAGGACTGTCTGGCCCGGCTGTATTGCAAGCGAGTAGTTATTGGATTGAAGGGGAGACGATTCATATTAATTGGCTTGGCAAACAAGATGATGCAGCAGTATTCACAAGCCCTGATGCAAATACACGACCGGTGGATTCTTTATTAGCAGATCTTTTGCCCCAGCGTTTTGCCAAGCTCATTGCAGAGCAATTTGATATGAGTCAGCGCAATTGGGCAGAGATCTCAAAAAAGGATCGCGAGCGTCTGAGAAACTATCTCACGCATGCGGAAGCCAAGCCCGCCGGTACATTGGGTTGGAAAAAAGCCGAAGTGATGTTGGGCGGTGTCGATACTAAGGCTTTGGATGGTAAAACGATGATGTCTAAACAGCATCCCAATTTATTCTTTATTGGCGAATGCGTGGATGTCACAGGGCATCTCGGCGGCCATAATTTCCAATGGGCTTGGTCATCGGCCTATGTGTGTGCAACGGCGATAGGCAAGCAATAGCAATTAGTAAGCTCATTAAGGGTTTCCACTAACTCTTATTAGAAACCCTTGTCCTTAATATAGACCTAGACATGTAAAAAAATCATTTACGGTACGG
Organism: Polynucleobacter sp.; assembly: GCA_036746715.1. Lineage (GTDB taxonomy): Bacteria > Pseudomonadota > Gammaproteobacteria > Burkholderiales > Burkholderiaceae > Polynucleobacter. Next base: position 258,668 of record DAIODQ010000001.1, read on the forward strand.
GGGCTCTTTCATGCAGAAGTCACTATTAATTAATGCGGATAAATGCACAGGCTGTTTGCAGTGCGAGATGGCGTGTAGTTACGAGAATTACGGGGTCTTTAATACTTCTAAGTCCCGTATTAAGGTATTTGATTTTCATGAGACTGGTAAGAAAGTGCCATACACCTGTACCCAATGCGATGAAGCATGGTGTTTAAAAGCGTGTCCGGTAGATGCCATCCGCATTGATGCGACCACTGGTGCAAAGGTTGTGATTGAGGATGTTTGCGTGGGCTGCAAGGTTTGCACCATCTCCTGCCCATTTGGTACGGTCAACTATGTACAGGATACGGGCAAAGTCCAGAAGTGTGATTTGTGTGGTGGCGATCCTGCCTGCGCTACCTCGTGTCCCACAGGGGCTATCACCTATGTCGATGCTGATTGGACTGGCTTAGACAAAATGCGAGCCTGGGCAGATAAGCTCGGCAATCAACCATCAGCGTAAATAAGGAATCATCATGTCTTGGTCTGGAAAAATTCTGCGAGTAAATTTAAGTAAGGGCACATGTCAATCTGAGCCCTTAAATATGCAATGGGCTAAAGAGTATTTGGGTTCGCGTGGCTTAGCCTCCAAGTACCTGGTAGAAGAGATTGATCCTAAGGTCGATCCGCTCTCACCGGAAAACAAAATTATTTGGGCGACTGGACCGCTCACTGGAACCATGGCTTCGACCGGCGGTCGTTACACCGTAGTCACTAAAGGCCCATTGACCGGTGCGATTGCCTGTTCTAACTCAGGTGGGTATTGGGGCGCAGAGCTGAAGATGGCTGGATGGGATATGGTTATTTTTGAAGGGAAGTCACCAAAACCCGTTTATTTGGTCATTGAAAATGATGATGCAAAGTTACTGGATGCCTCCTATATTTGGGGAAAAACAGTCTGGGAAACTGAGCCAGCTATCAAGGCTAAACATCAAGATCCACAAATGCGGGTTTCCTGTATTGGACGCTCTGGCGAGAAGCAAGTTTTATTTGCATCGGTAGTAAATGATTTGCATCGGGCGGCAGGTCGTTCGGGTGTTGGGGCGGTCATGGGAAGCAAAAACCTGAAGGCCATTGCCGTTCGGGGAACAAAGGGCGTGGGCAATCTGAAAGATCCTAAAGCCTTCATGAAAGCGAGCGCTGCAGCCAAGGCAGTACTAGCGGGTCATGCGGTAACCGGTGAAGGCTTACCAACCTATGGAACCCAAGTATTAATGAACGTTATTAATGAGGTTGGCGCTCTACCGACGCGCAATCACCAGGATGTTCAGTTTGAGGGCGCTAAGGATATTTCTGCGGAAGCAATGGCAACTCCGCGTGCTTCTGATGGTAAAGCGCAGTTGGTTACGAATCAAGCATGCTTTGGTTGTACGATTGCCTGTGGCCGTATCTCGAAAATCGATGACACGCATTTCTCAATACAAAACAAACCCCAATACATCAATGCATCGGGTGGATTGGAATATGAAGCTGCTTGGGCACTTGGAGCTGCTAATGGAGTCAATGATTTAGAGGCATTGCAATTCGCCAATATGGTCTGCAACGAAGATGGTATTGATCCGATTACATTTGGTGCCACAGTTGGTGCAGTCATGGAAATGTATGAGATGGGCGCCTTAACGAAAGAACAAATTGGCATGGAAGCGCCGTTTGGGTCTGCCAAGGCTCTTTGCCATTTTGCCGAGATAACGGCAAGGGGTGAGGGCTTTGGTAAAGAAATTGGTTTAGGGTCGGCTAGACTCACTAAGAAATACGGTCAACCCGATTTATCCATGAGCGTGAAAGGACAAGAGTTCCCTGCATATGATGGCCGCGTGATTCAAGGTATTGGTCTGGCATATGCAACCTCGAATCGCGGCGCATGCCACCTCCGTGGTTACACGATTGCCTCTGAGGTCTTGGGGATCCCAGTCAAAACAGACCCAGCAGAGACCAATGGCAAACCCGAACTAGTGAAGGCATTTCAAGATGCTACGGCAGCATTTGATTCGGCCGGAATTTGTATATTCACGAGCTTTGCTTGGACCCTAGCCGATGTCGCTCCTCAATTACAAGCAGCATGTGGTGATGAATTCACCGTTGAAAACCTCAACACGATTGGAGAGCGAATTTGGAATATGGAACGTGACTTCAATAACCGCGCAGGTTTTACCAATAAAGACGATAAGCTACCAAAACGTTTAATGACTGAAGCTGCAAAGACCGGTCCCGGAAAAGGAACGGTAAGCGGCTTGGACAAAATGTTACCCGAGTACTACAAAGTACGCGGTTGGGATAATGAGGGTCGATTAAGTACAGAGACTCGTAAACGACTAGGTTTATAAAGCGGATGAAGCACCTTATTTTGGGTAACGGCCCCGCTGGTGTCATTGCAGCTGAAGGTATTCGTCGTTTACGACCTAGTGATGAGATTGTTCTGATTGGTAGTGAAGATGCCCCTCCTTACTCACGCATGGCGATTCCTTATTTGCTTGTGGGAAATATCAGCGAAGAGGGAACTTATCTTCGTAAATCTAAGGATCATTTTTCGAAACTAGGGATTCAATTAAAAAAGGTCAAAGCACATTCCCTGGATATCAAGAATAAAAGCCTTAACTTAGGGGGCTCTGATTCAATTCACTTTGATAAATTATTAATTGCCACGGGGTCGGTTCCCGTGCGCCCCCCCATTCCTGGGATTGACTTACCAGGCGTACATCCATGTTGGACCTTGGAGGATGCAAGGGCCATTCAGAAGCTAGCCAAACCAGGAGCACGTGTCTTACAAATGGGCGCTGGTTTCATTGGCTGCATCATACTGGAGGCCCTAGCGAGTAAGAACGTAAAATTAACCGTGGTCGAGATGGGCGATCGGATGGTACCGCGCATGATGACTGAAGTAGCAGGAAACCTCATTAAGAAATGGGTTGAAGAAAAAGGAATTGCAGTCCACACCAACACTAAAGTGCAGTCAATAACCCAGTCGCAATCTGGCTTGCTCGTAAAACTCTCCAATGGTGAAGTCATTGAAGTTGATCTCGTCATTTCAGCAACGGGGGTAAAGCCTAATATTGAGTTCTTAAAAAACTCTGGCTTGCAAATACAAGCAGGCATTTTGGTCAATGAACAAATGCAAACCTCTCATCCTGATATCTATGCTGCAGGTGATGTAACGGAGAGTATCGATTTTTGTACTGGAGAGCGCATTATTAATGCGATACAGCCTAATGCAGCAGATCAAGCCAGTATTGCAGCATGCAATATGGCAGGTGGTCATGCCACTGCTGTAGGAAGCTTACAAGTGAACGTCCTTGATACCTTGGGCCTTATCTCAAGTTCTTTTGGACAGTGGTCAGGCATTCAGGGAGGTCAGCATGTTGAGCGCTGTAATCCAGATCAGTATCAGTATATTCGCCTTGAATTTGATCAGGATCGATTGATCGGTGCAACTAGTTTAGGCATGACCGATCATGTAGGAGCGATTCGTGGCTTGATTCAGACGCGGGTTGCGCTGGGGGATTGGAAAGAGAAGTTATTGCATGATCCATTGCGCATCATGGATGCATATTTGGCGCAGGCTCAAGCGCAAGCTAACTGGGTCGCGTAAGTAGAATGCAGATTACCTTAAAGCTCTTTGCGAGCCTCTCACATTATTTGCCAAAGCATGCAAACCGAAATGAATTTCAGGTAGAACTTTCCGAGGGTAGTACCATCTCCCAAGTCATTGAACAACAACAACTTCCGATTAAATCAATCCATCTTGTTTTACTTAATGGCCACTTTATTTCCCCAGAGAAACGTGATACTACGGTCTTAAAAGAAAATGATGCTCTTGCACTTTGTCCTCCCGTTGCAGGTGGGTAATGGTATTCAAGCGGCTGATGGGATGCAATGTTGAAGACTTAATTCGTTGGCTACCAGAAGCTCTTGGCTCTTATTATGACTATTCAATACTGGATGTAGATGGCTTGCAATATCGTGATACTCCTAACCCCCTGATTCGTCTTATTGGAAAAACTAAACCAGACCATCAAGTTTCCCTATTACGGATCCCACAATTAGAGCTTAGTATTGAATTAAGCGATTTAATGCATGATGAAGCAACAACCATTATTCAACGTTTTGATCTTTATACTCGTCGGGGCGGTGGATAACTAGTAAAGCTGGTTATAAATTGTTTTTATTTGTTTCTAATTACCTATCATAATTAAACTAATCCTATGACTGCATTCATTGACCGCGTTGATCATCTCGTACTCACTGTTACTGATATTGAGAAAACTACTCAGTTTTATGAACAGACCTTAGGGTTTGAGCGCGAGTTCTTTAAGGGACCCGAGGGGCAGCCCCGTTATGCGCTCTTGTTTGGGCAATACAAAATTAATTTACAAGATAAACAAACAGAAACACCTACAAAAGCTAGAGTACCAACCATTGGCGCAGGTGATTTTTGTTTAATCTCTAAAGTTCCCTTGGATGAATTTATAGCCCATCTGCAAAAAATTGGGGTTCCAATTGACACAGGACCAGTCCAAAGACGGGGTGCTTTAGGCCCAATTCGGTCGGTTTATTTGCGGGATCCGGATGGAAATTTGGTCGAAGTGGCGGAATATATCTAGAAAAATCTCATTTTTAGTTCTCTAAAGCCTCCAAATGGAGGCTTTTTTACTTTATTAACTTGTTGATTCCTATAGTAAATATTTTTATTGCTAGAAATTATTTTTAAAAAGCACTCATTTTGTATATTTTTGTTGACAAAGATTTATGTAAATTTAGAATTACACTTAGGAAATGTATGTTATTTCGATTTTGTGGCAGAGGGTGTCATAAAACCCGCGTGCGGGTGGAGCACGAGCAGTAGGGTGTCTTTCAAGGGGAGAAAACTATGTCAGACCCAAATAAGGTATGGCCCACAGGGTTAACTGAGGCCGAATCTGAAGAGTTGCACCGTAATCTAATTCAAGGCACGCAGTTTTTTGGCATGATCGCAGCACTTGCCCATTTACTTGCGTACATTTACTCGCCTTGGCTGAAATAAGGAGATAAAAAAATGATTTACGGAAAAATGTGGTGTGTAGTAAAGCCTTCGGTAGGCATCCCATTATTTTTGGGCGCTTGCGCAGTTGGCTCATTCGCTGTTCATACAATGATTCTCAACAATACAACGTGGGTGAAAGCATTCTTGAACGGCAATGCTGCAGCAACAGCTTCAGCATCAGCATCAGCGGCACCAGCGGCACCATCAGCGAAGAAGTAAAGTACTTTAATTTTTCACTAGTCCGAGGTCGGCGGGTCTCGGACTTTTTACTTTTAGAGACGGAGTCTTGACAACAGATGATACTGATGGTGAGATTCAATTATGAAACGCCTTAGTCAAAAACTGGTGCAATCATGGACCAACTTAGGTCCAAGGTTTTTGCCTTTTGCGGACGCCGCCACTCCTGATTTACCGCTTTCTCGATTACTCCGACTTTCACTCTTTCAGGTTTCCGTTGGCATGGCTTTGGTGCTTCTGATTGGGACCTTAAATCGGGTCATGATTGTTGAGCTTGGTGTACCAGCATCCCTCGTGGCTGTGATGGTCTCCCTGCCCCTTGTGTTTGCCCCATTTCGGGCCTTAATTGGGTTTCGTTCGGATACGCATCGCTCCGAACTGGGATGGCGTCGGGTCCCCTATATGTGGATGGGCACCCTAGTGCAATTTGGTGGGTTAGCCGTCATGCCATTTGCATTATTGGTTCTATCGGGCGGTGGTCAATCGGCCAGTGCTCCCGCATGGATTGGGCAAGCCTCTGCGGCCTTAGCGTTCTTGCTAGTGGGTGCGGGAGTTCATATTACCCAGACCGTAGGCCTTGCACTCGCTACGGATTTAGCGCCACAAGAATCGCAACCTAAAGTGGTGGGACTCATGTACGTGATGCTCCTACTCGGAATGATTGTGAGCGCCTTTATCTTTGGGATGGTCCTTGAAGAATTTACACCAGGACGCTTGATTCAAGTGATTCAGGGATGCGCAATCACCACCATGATTTTGAATGTGATTGCGCTATGGAAACAGGAAACACGTGATCGCAGCAGACGCTTTAAGAACCCAGATCAACCGACCTTTAAGCAATCGTGGGATCTCTTTTGCCAAGGTGAACATGCGCTACGTCGTTTATTGGCGGTGGGACTCGGCACGATGGCGTTTACGATGGAAGATGTCTTGCTGGAGCCCTATGGTGGGGAGATATTGAAATTGAGCGTTAGCTCTACCACCTACCTGACGGCTGCTTTAGCATGTGGCGGGCTATTTGGTTTTGGATTGGCATCCCGAATTTTGAGTAAAGGGGCCGATCCTTTTCGGATGGCCAGTATTGGGGCAATGGTAGGCCTGCCCGCATTTATGGCTGTGATTGTTGCTGCGCCGATGGCCTCGGCCTACTTATTTAGTTTCGGAGTTTTCTTAATTGGCTTTGGGGGTGGTCTCTTTGGTCATGGCACGCTCACTGCAACCATGAACCTTGCACCTCCCGAGCAACGCGGATTGGCATTGGGAGCGTGGGGCGCAGTACAGGCAACCGGCGCCGGAGTGGCAGTAGCGCTTGGTGGAATTATTCGGGATATTGTGAACTACTTTGCGATGCGAAATAGCCTGGGAGAGAGCTTGGCTGATCCCAGCACCGGCTATGTTGCAGTGTATTTCATTGAAATGATTTTACTACTGGCAACCATCATTGCGATGGCGCCTCTGATCAAAAGCAAGTTGCCAGAACGTAAGTTACAGACAAGTTAAAGTACTATTGATTAACCTATAAGAGGAGAGTGAAATGGCTGCAGGATATGTGATTGCAATTTTGATTGTGGCAATTGGTGCAATGGTTGCGATTCGGAATATGAATCGCCGTAAGTAGTTACTCGGTATTGCCCCGGCGTTTCTTACCCAGAAACGATTCCACGATGATGGAGCAAAACACCGCTCCAATGATGGCAGTGATGACGGCCATGAGAGGCCCGCTGATCTGCATGCCAAAGTCATAGCCAAACTTTAGGCCAAGGCAAACAGCTAGCACATAGGGGATCAAAAAAAGATACTCTTTGAGGCTCTTCATGATTCCTATCTTACCCATTCTCTGGGCTTAAGCAAATAGCGCTAATCAGAGACATAATGGGATCATCACAAAATAGCTTGGGAGTAAACCATGATCAAAATAAAACATCTTATTGCTGTGCTTTTTGTTGCTAGCGCATCATTCTCCTATGCGGCAGATACCACTCCGTCGTCTTCAGGCCCAGCGTGGCAGGGTGACGCCCAGAGAGAAATTAAGGAAAAAAACTATGATGGCGCAATCAAAACATTATTAGCAGCCAATGAACCAAACTCGGCGGACTGGAATAATCTTCTCGGTTATGCCCAACGTAAGAAATCCCCGCCTGATTTAAATGCCGCAGAGCGTTATTACCAAGCAGCCCTAAAGATAGATCCAAAACATAGGGGCGCTTTGGAATACTACGGCGAACTCTTTCTAATGAAAAATGATCTTCCAGGCGCAGAGCAAATGCTGGCTCGTTTAAACAAGGTCTGTTTCTTCTCGTGTGAGGAATACCGAGATTTAAAAGAGGAAATTGCAAAGTACAAAGCCAAAAAGGGCTCAAAGTAGGCTAATCAGGAAATATCGGGGTGGTAACTCAATATCTGAGAAAATAGAATTTTCATTCAAGAACCTAAAGACCCCCACCCATGGAAGCAGGGAGAATCAGACTTTCTGATCATTTAAGCCAGCAACTGGCTGCCGATCAATCTATTCATCGGGATTTAGGAAGACTCATCCACGACATTGCGACCGCCGTCAAAGAAATTGCGTTGTTAACGTCGCAAGGTGCCTTAGCAGGCGTCTTGGGTAATTTATCCAGTCAAAATGTGCAGGGCGAGACCCAAAAGAAACTCGATGTTCTCTCTGATGAGATCTTGATTCAGACCTTTCGCTCGGGCAAGCTAGTTGCCGGTATCGCCTCCGAAGAAAATGATGCACCCATTACCAATAAAAGTGGTGGACCTTTTCTGAGTTTATTTGATCCCTTAGATGGTTCATCCAATATTGATGTCAACGTCTCCGTGGGTACCATCTTTTCCATTCTGGATGCTCCAAAAGATCGGCCCCCCGAGTTAATGGACTATTTGCAATCCGGCAGAAAACAAATTGCTGCTGGTTATGCGGTGTATGGACCATCTACCATGCTCGTCTTGAGCATCGGGAAGGGGACCCAAGGATTTACTTTAGATGCCAGCTCCGGTGAGTTCATCCTCACCCATCCCAATATCCAGATCCCCGCAGACACCAGTGAGTTTGCAATTAATGCAAGTAATGAGCGATTTTGGGAAGTGCCTGTTGCGCGCTACATTAGTGAATGCAAAAAGGGCAAGACCGATGTGCGTGGTCGCGACTTCAATATGCGTTGGATTGCTAGTATGGTTGCGGATGTGCATCGCATCCTCATGCGCGGTGGCATATTCATGTATCCCAAAGATACAAAAGATTTAAGTAAGCCCGGACGTCTGCGCCTAATGTATGAAGCTAATCCTATGAGTTTCGTGGTGGAGCAGGCGGGCGGTTTGGGATCCACAGGACGTCAGCGGATCTTGGATCTAAAGCCCGAGAGTATTCATCAGCGGGTTCCTGTGATTTTAGGATCGCGCAATGAAGTCGAGCGCGTAGAGCAATACCATCGCGAGTTCGATCGAACAAATTAATTATGGATATGAGTACAACACAAATGACGAGTAGAGAGTTAGCCAATGCGATTCGTTTCTTAGCCATCGATGCGGTCGAGAAATCAAAATCGGGTCACCCCGGAGCTCCGATGGGTATGGCGGATATTGCCGAGGTGCTCTGGCGCCATCATTTAAACCATAATCCAGCAGATCCACATTGGATCAATCGGGATCGCTTTGTACTTTCTAATGGCCATGGTTCGATGTTGATCTACGCTCTGTTGCATTTGACGGGTTACGCAGTCTCAATTGAGGATATCAAAAACTTTAGGCAGTTGCACAGCATTACTGCTGGACATCCCGAGGTGGACATTACGCCAGGGGTTGAGACCACCACCGGACCATTAGGCCAGGGTCTAGCAAATGCAGTTGGCATGGCTCTTGCCGAATCGCTTCTTGCTAAGCGCTTTAATCGTCCAGGACATACGATCATCGATCACCATACCTATACCTTCTTAGGCGATGGTTGCTTGATGGAGGGTATTAGTCATGAGGTTTGTTCTCTCGCAGGTGTTTGGGGACTCAACAAGCTCATTTGTTTCTATGATGACAACGGCATTTCGATTGATGGTCATGTCGATGGTTGGTTCAAAGACGATACAGCAAGTCGGTTTAAAGCCTATGGCTGGAATGTCATTGGCCCAATTGATGGGCACGATGCTCAGGCGGTAAATGCCGCCACGACCACTGCTAAATCTGAAACCGCCAAACCGACTCTGATCATCTGTAAAACCACCATTGGTTGGGGTGCACCGAATATGGCAGGTACGCATGATGTTCATGGCGCACCCTTAGGCGAGAAAGAGGCTGCTGCAACCCGCGAAGCGTTGGGTTGGAAGTATGGTCCCTTTGAGATCCCTGCGCCGATTAAGACTGCTTGGGATGCAGTAGAGAGCGGCAAAGCAAAACAGGCCCAATGGAATGAGCAGTTGACACAGTACCAAGCAGCATTTCCGGAGCTAGCCAAAGAACTTCTGCGGTGTGCGCGAGACGAGTTGCCTGCTAGCTGGACTGCCACTAAAGCCCAACTGTTTGCCAGCATGAAGGTAATAGAAGCACCAACCGCCAGTCGTAAATCCTCTCAACAAACTTTAGATATCTTGGTGCCCGCATTACCAGAACTTCTTGGTGGATCGGCTGATTTAACGGGCTCCAATCTGACCGCAGCAAAGACCAGTGTTACTTGGCATCACAAGACCGATCAAGCCGCTAACTACATCTCGTATGGCGTGCGCGAGTTTGGCATGAGCGCCATCATGAACGGAGTGGCATTGCATAAGGGATTTATTCCATATGGAGGCACCTTTGCCGTGTTCTCCGACTATGCGCGTAATGCAATTCGGATGAGTGCGCTGATGAAGCAACGGGTTATTTATGTTTTAACCCATGACTCGATTGGTCTGGGTGAAGATGGTCCCACGCATCAACCGATAGAGCATGCAGCGAGTCTGCGTCTTATTCCTCATCTCGATCTGTGGCGTCCTTGCGATGGCTTTGAAACGGCGATTGCTTGGACTGCAGCGATTGAGCGCACCGATGGGCCGAGCGCTTTGTTCTTGTCTCGACAAAACTTGCCACAACTCAGTAATAACATCAGTGAAGCCGCTGTGATGCGAGGAGGCTATGTCTTGTCGGATTGCGAAGGTAAGCCTGATGCGGTCTTAATCGCGACTGGCTCTGAAGTTGGTTTAGCAATGCAAGCCCAAGAAAGTCTTCGCGCTAAAGGTAAGTCGGTACGGGTGGTCTCCATGCCGTGTACCTCGGTATTTGATCGGCAAGATCCGAGCTGGCAAGAAAAGGTGTTACCAAGTGGTATCAAACGCATTGCGATCGAAGCGGGTCACCCCGACCTGTGGTGGAAATATGTTGGTCTGGATGGCGCAGTTGTCGGTATTAATCGCTTTGGTGAGTCTGCCCCAGCCGCCGCTGTATACAAAGCATTGGGTGTGACGGTTGAGCGGATTGTGGAACTTGTATAACGAGAGTTTGGGATAGAGGAAAAAAAGAATGGCATTAATTTCATTAAGACAGTTATTGGATCACGCAGCAGAACACCATTACGGCCTGCCGGCATTTAATGTCAATAATATGGAGCAAATCCACGCCATCATGCAGGCAGCGGATCAATTAGACAGCCCGGTGATTTTGCAAGCTTCTGCTGGCGCTCGTAAATATGCAGGAGAGCCCTTTTTGCGCATGCTCGTAGAGGCAGCTGTAGAGCAGTACCCGCATATTCCAATCTGTATGCACCAAGATCATGGCGCCTCCCCAGCGGTTTGCCAAGCATCGATTCGTAGTGGCTTCTCGAGTGTCATGATGGACGGTTCTCTAAAAGAGGATGCTAAAACGCCTGCGGACTTTGCCTATAACGTAGATGTGACCCGTCGAGTGGTTGATATGGCCCATGCTGTTGGTGTATCCGTTGAGGGCGAGCTTGGCTGTCTTGGTTCCTTGGAAACCGGCCAAGCCGGTGATGAGGACGGCAGTGGTGCTGAAGGAGTCTTGGATCACTCGCAACTATTAACCGATCCCGATGAGGCCGCTGACTTCGTGGCCAAGACCCAGGTGGATGCATTGGCCATCGCCATCGGTACCAGTCATGGTGCGTATAAGTTCACACGTCCACCGACAGGCGATATCTTGGCGATTGATCGTATTAAAGCCATTAATCAACGTATCCCGAACACGCATTTGGTCATGCATGGTTCATCAAGCGTTCCCCAGGAATGGCTGGAGATCATTCGACAAAATGGCGGCAAGATTAAAGAGACCTATGGTGTCCCAGTCGAAGAGATTGTGGAAGGCATCAAACATGGTGTGCGCAAAATTAATATTGATACCGATATTCGTTTGGCAATGACCGGTGCGATCCGTCAGTTCTTTACCCAACACCCCGAAGAGTTTGATCCTCGAGCATTCTTAAAGGTTGCTACGGCCGCTGCCAAAGGGATTTGTGAAGCCCGTTTTAAGTCTTTTGGCTGCGCAGGACAAGCGAGCAAGATTAAGGTGATCCCCTTGGAAAAGATGGCAACACGCTATGCCAAAGGCGAACTGAAGGCTGTAATTCAGTAAAGCAATATTCGTTAACAGAGTAAAGAGGAAGAAGAGATGACCATCCGAGTTGCAATTAATGGCTATGGCCGTATCGGACGCATGGTGTTGCGAGCGCTGTATGAAGAGGCAATGCAAAATAAGAAGCGTGATATCAATATTGTGGCGATTAATGCCATGGGAGATATTGATATCAATGCCCACCTTACGCAATACGACTCTGCTCACGGGCGTTTTCCGGGAACCGTGACCGTCGATGGTGATTACATGGTCGTGAATGGCGATCGCATTCGGATGTACTCAACCCGCAATCCTTTGGAAACCCCATGGGGCAAAGAGGGAGTCGACCTTGTTCTAGAGTGCTCCGGTAAATTTACGTCTAAAGAGAAGGCGATGGTGCATATTCAGCAGGGAGCTAAGAAGGTTCTTATCTCGGCTCCTGGTGACAAAGATGTCGACGCCACCATTGTGTATGGTGTCAACGAGAAGGTTCTGAAGCCAAGCGATGTCGTGGTTTCCAATGCAAGCTGCACCACGAATTGCCTAGCCCCCTTGGTCAAGCCGCTTTTAGAGAAGATCGGGATTGAATCAGGCCTCATGACCACTATTCATGCCTTTACGAATGACCAGGTCTTAACCGACGTATATCACAAAGATAAACGCAGAGCACGCTCGGCGGTGAGCAGTATGATCCCAACCAAAACGGGTGCAGCCAAGGCGATTGGCTTGGTACTGCCTGAACTAGCAGGGCGATTTGATGGTTTTGCGATGCGCGTACCCACCATTAATGTGTCAGTGGTAGATCTAACTTTTATGGCTAAGCGCTCTACCACGGTGGATGAGATTAATAGCGTTCTCAAGAGTGCCAGCGAGAATGAACTCAAAGGGATTCTTGGATTTAACACCTTGCCATTGGTCTCGATTGACTTTAATCATGATCCCCGCGCCAGTATCTATGATGCTTCGCAAACCCGAGTATCGGCAGATGGTAAGTTGGTAAAGGTCTTGTCCTGGTATGACAATGAGTGGGGCTACTCGGTGCAGATGCTCAATGCAGCCGAAGCCTTGATGGCGGCATAAATCATTGGCTAGGAACCCTGCTACAAGATCCAAAAAGCAAGATCCGGATTCTGCTTTAGTTGAAGACATTCGCCTGCTTGGGCGAATCCTGGGTGATGTTATTCGGGAGCAGGAGGGAGTTGATGTTTTTGATCTGATTGAGACGATTAGAACCCTATCGGTGCGTTTTCATCGGCATAGTGACGAGCAAGCTAATAAATCACTCAAGAAGCTTTTAAAGGGGTTGAGCGCAGATGAGTCGGTGAAGGTGATTCGGGCCTTTACCTACTTTAGTCATCTAGCAAACCTTGCTGAGGATCGACATCAATTGCGTCGGCAAGCAGCCCAAGAGCGCCTTGCCACTAAACAAGAGGGAAGTATTGATCTTGCTCTCGAGCGGATTCGGGCAGCTGGGATTACCAACCAAGCAATATCAAAGACCTTGGCCCATAGCCATCTTTCCCCGGTATTAACCGCACATCCAACCGAAGTACAGCGCAAGAGTATCTTGGACGCAGAGCGCAGCATTGCTCAATTACTCCAGACCCGAGATCAAATTAAAGATCGCGCCAAGGCTTTTCATCTCAAGAAAGATGTCCTTTGTGAACGCGAATTAGCCGATAACGAGTCACTGATGAAGGCAAGGGTGATTCAGCTCTGGCAAACCCGCTTATTGCGGGTGACTAAGCTTAAGGTCGTCGATGAAATCGAGAACGCGCTTAGTTACTATGAAGCTACTTTCTTGAGAGAGATTCCGAAGCTCTATGCCCAACTGGAGGATCGTTTAGGAAACCAGCCAGTTACCTCCTTTTTGAAGATGGGGCAATGGACCGGAGGGGATCGTGATGGAAACCCCAATGTGACTGCTGAGACTTTGGACTATGCACTCAGACGTCAAGCGGATATGATCTTGCGCCACTACTTAACGGAGGTGCATTACTTAGGAACGGAGCTATCCCTATCCGCTTTATTGGTTGACTTTCCAAAGCCCATGCAAGAGTTGGCAGGACGCTCACCCGACATTAACGAACATCGCATGGACGAACCCTATCGTCGCGCACTCACCGGAATTTACTCCCGCCTCGCCGCCACACTAAAGAACTTAACGGGTGGAGATGCGGCACGCCATGCAGTGCCACCACAAAATCCCTATACCAGCGCCCATGAGTTTTTGGAAGACCTCAAAATCATTGAGCATTCTCTTCGCTCCCATTCAGCACAGGCTCTTGTCAATCAACGCTTACGACCACTCATTCGCTCGGTGGAGGTATTTGGATTTCATTTGGCGACCGTTGATTTGCGCCAAAGTTCTGATAAGCATGAAGAGGTAATCCACGAGCTTCTCTTGGTAGCAAACATTGAGAATGATTACTCTACCCTGAATGAACTATCGAAGCAGGCGATCTTGTTGCAATTGTTAAATGAAGCTAGGCCCTTGAGAGTGATTGGGGCTAATTACTCGAGCCACACCTTAGCCGAACTCAAAATAGTTACCTTAGCCAAAGAACTCAGAGAGCGCTTTGGAAGCGATGCCATACGGCACTACATCATTAGTCACACTGAGACCGTCAGCGATCTTCTCGAGGTCATGTTGCTCCAAAAAGAAGTAGGACTCATGCACGGTACTTTAGATACAAAATCAAGAATTGATTTGATCACGGTCCCTTTGTTTGAGACCATTGGCGATCTGCGTAATGCAGCTCCCATCATGTCGGATTTTTATGCCTTACCAGGCATTGCTCATTTGGTAAAACGGTCGGGTGGTGAGCAAGACATTATGCTGGGCTACTCCGATAGCAATAAAGATGGCGGGATCTTTACGAGTAATTGGGAGTTGTATTGTGCCGAGATTGCGCTGGTGGATTTATTTGAGCGCTTAGCCAATAGCCATAATATCCAACTACGCTTATTTCATGGGCGAGGCGGTACGGTGGGTCGTGGCGGCGGGCCCAGCTATGAAGCAATTTTGGCACAACCTCCAGGAACAGTGCGTGGCCAAATCCGTTTGACCGAACAGGGGGAAGTGATTGGATCTAAATATTCCAACCCTGCGATTGGACGACAAAACCTCGAAGCGCTCATTGCTGCCACCCTTGAGGCAACACTCTTACAGCCAACTAAACCAGCAAGCAAGATATTTTTAGAGACCGCCGCTCAAATCTCGCAAGCGAGTATGGATGCATACCGAGCTCTGATCTATGAGACCGATGGCTTTGCAGAGTTTTTCTTTCAAGCAACCCCCATTCGAGAAATCGCAGGACTTAATATTGGTTCGCGGCCAGCATCACGTAAGGCTAGTCAGCGGATCGAGGATCTGCGAGCAATTCCGTGGGGCTTTAGTTGGGGACAATGCCGCTTAACGTTACCCGGTTGGTTTGGTTTTGGATCTGCAGTTGATTCTCTATTGCATCAATCCAGTCCCGCTAAGCAAAAAGCTGCCTTAGCCCTGCTACAAAAGATGTATCGCCAGTGGCCATTCTTTCGCACCTTGTTATCAAATATGGATATGGCTTTATCGAAAGCGGATCTTGATTTAGCAGCGCTCTACAGTGAGCTGGTTGACGATGTGCGCTTACGCAAGAAGATTTTTACTGCGCTTTGCGCTGAATGGGATAAGACGGTGCATGCAATCACTCGTATTACTGGTGAGAAGCAGCGCTTAGCTAATAATCCTATCTTGGCTCGCTCGATTCGTCACCGCTTCCCCTATATCGATCCCTTGCACCATATTCAGGTGGAGCTGGTGCGACGCTATCGCGCTGGCCATACGGATGAACGGGTCCAGCGCGGTATTCATTTATCGATTAATGGGATTGCTTCTGGACTGCGCAATACAGGCTAATCAATCTATGATCGTCACTACCGCTGACGTTCATTAGGCAATTCAAAACCACATTGTTTGCAGTATTTATCACTCATGGATAAGTTATCTGCCAGACAATTAGGACAAGTCGTATTTTCAGATTCTGGTTTATGGCTGCGGACACTCATTTCAGCAGTGACTATACCCGTTGGTACAGCAAGTGTTCCCCAGCCCATCAACATCATCATGGAGGCAATCAGTTTGCCAAGATCAGTCTTCGGGGTTATATCCCCAAAGCCAACTGTGGTCATGGTGGTGATCGCCCAATAAATACTAATCGGGATGCTCGTAAAACCATGCTCAGGACCCTCAACTACGTACATCAGAGTACCCATGACCATCACAACCATTAAAACAACTGATAGGAACACCATAATCTTGCGTCGACTAGCTGCTAATGCGTTGGCTAAATGGGTGTACTCTGTTAAAAAACCGGTGAGCTTAAAGATCCGAAAGATACGTAACAAGCGCAGTACCCGAACATCAATTAAGGCATGTAGTTCAGGGAAAAAGAGGGCTAGATAGGTTGGTAAAACAGCAATTAAATCGATGATGCCAAAAAAACTGAGAGCATATTTTTTGGGATGATGGGCACAATACAGACGGGCAATATACTCCGCAGTGAAGATTAAGGTGAAACCCCACTCCAATAGGGAGAGTAGGGAGTGATATTGGCGAGAAATACTTTGCACACTATCTAGCACCACCACTACCAAAGAAAGCAGGATTAAATAGATTAAGACTCGATCAAAGGTCCTTCCCGCATCGGTGTCTGACTCAAAAATCACCTTATAAAGGGTATGTTTCAGTGAGCCAGTTGGGTGATTGTTTGTTTCTAACGGCATCCGAGGCTAATCCCTAAAAACAATTAGAATAATGGTTCACATCATATATTGATTTATTTACTTCTCCCAATAAGGATTTTGCATGCCAGGCTTGCTTCCCAATGTAGACCCCGATGGTTTACTTGAATTCTCGGTGGTCTATACCGATCGCTCCCTAAATCACATGTCTGCTGAGTTTAAGAAGGTGATTACTGATATCTCGGCAATCCTCAAAGACGTATACAAAGCTCATTCCACAGTGGTTATTCCAGGGAGTGGTACTTACGGCATGGAGGCCGTTGCGCGTCAGTTTGCCCCTGGTAAAAAATGCCTAATTATTCGGAATGGTTGGTTTAGTTACCGTTGGACTCAAATTTTTGATCTCGAGCAGTTCACGAAAGATATTCACATTATAAAAGGTCGTCAGAAAGAAGTCAGCGCCCAAGGACCTTATGCACCTCCCCCCATTGAAGAGGTGGTGGCCTATATTAAGAAAGAGAAACCTGAGGTTGTGTTTGCTCCGCACGTAGAGACCTCCGCCGGAATCATTCTCCCCCCTGAGTATCTTCGAGCGATTGGTGATGCAGTTGAGTCTGTAGATGGCTTATTTGTTCTCGACTGTATTGCATCAGGTGCAATGTGGGTGGATATGAAGGCAAGCAAGATTGATGTGGTGATCAGTGCACCTCAAAAGGGGTGGAGTAGTTCGCCCTGTTGCGCTTTGATTGGCATGAGCGAGCGTGCCCGTCAGAAGATTGAGAATACTCAAAGCAATAGCTTCTCGATTGATCTCAAAAAATGGCTCCAGATTATGGAGACCTATGAGAAGGGTGCGCACGTGTATCACACCACCATGCCAACCGATGCGCTCAAGATCTTACGCAATGCTATGAAGGAGACCCAGTCACATGGCTTTGATTATTTAATGCAACAGCAGATACTATTAGGCTCTAAAGTAAGAGCCTTGATGGTTTCTAAAGGCTTCCCCAGTGTAGCTGCTGCTGGTTATCAGGCACCATGCGTGGTCGTCAGCTACACCACTGACCCAGACATGCAATCTGGTAAAAAGTTTATCGATGTTGGTATGCAAACGGCCGCAGGTGTGCCATTGCAAGTGGGGGAAAGTCCTGAGTTCCGCACATTCCGCCTCGGGCTCTTTGGTCTTGAGAAGCTCTTGCATATTGAGCGAGCAATTAATCACCTCGAGACCGCCATGAATAAAATTACTGCAAAGTAATTACGATTCCATCTTCAAGACTGCAAATGCAGCTTTCAGGCGCTTCGAGTAAATTGCTTTAAGCGCCTTTACTTTTTCTGGGGACCACTGCCAATATCCTTGCATCGTCTTTACCCCAGAATGACCAGCCTTCACCATCCCCAAGATGGATTGAGGCATCACACTGGTATTGCAGAGGGATGGATAAATTTCTTTAGCTGCATTGCAGTTCACATCCCAACCCGAGAGCTCTTTTTGGATAATGGGTCCAACGGCAGCGTAGCGAAAGCCAAAACTATAGCGCACCGCATCATCCACATCTTCTGGGGATGCAATCCCTGAATCAATCAGATGAAGAGCCTCCCGCATGAGGGCATGCTGAATTCTGTTTGCCAGAAAACCTGGAATATCTTTCTTAACCAGAACTGGCTTCTTATTCGCTGATTTATACAATGCATAAACTTCTTGGGCGTACACAATATCTGTTTTTTCACCCATCACAATTTCAACCAATGGGACAACCTCAGCGGGCATAAAGTAATGGGCACCCATCATGCGATTGGCTGTCTTTAGGTCTTCGGCAATTTTGGTAATTGGATAGGCTGAGCTATTACTGCCAATCGGAATGTGAGACGGAATCCGCTCATCGAGGGAGCGAAAGAGAGCTTGCTTGAGTACAAGATCCTCGGCAATGGTTTCGATCACCCAGATGCAATCGTCCCAGTCATTCCATTGATCAATCAGTCCATAACGGTGCTTAGCATTCCCCTCGGCTTGAACTAAGCCGATGGCAGCATCTAAACAGGCTTTGGCCTTATCCGGAGATCGCCCCAAAATCGTGACGGCGAGACCTGCTTCGATAAAGCCAGCAGCAATTCCTGTGGCCATCATGCCTGTACCAATAACCGCAACATATCGCATATAAATCCTTTTAAAAGAGGGGCTAATAGTGGGAATCTAGTCCAGTTTACAAAAGAAAAAAGTCCTGACCATAAGGAACTTGTAAGCAGATTAGGCTTAATCAATTCCTAACCTAGGTCAAGGCGAGAGCCATCGGGAACTGGTATAAATAGAACTTTATATTTTTAATAATCCCAGTCTCTTTAAAGCCTCATGCTAAAACTAGATCAACATCCTTCCGGTAGACATTTCTTACACATCCCTGGGCCAAGCCCCGTTCCAGCTCGTGTCTTGCGGGCAATCAGTTATCAAACCATTGATCATCGCGGCCCTGAGTTTGGAGAGCTTGGTCTCAAACTATTATCGGGAATGCAAACCATCTTCAAGACCAAGCACCCGGTCATTATTTATCCTAGCTCTGGCACAGGTGCATGGGAAGGTGCTCTTGTTAATACTCTCTCAGCGGGCGATTTGGTCTTGATGTACGAGACCGGACACTTTGCAACTTTATGGAATAAATTGGCAAATCGTTTGGGGATTAAGACCGAGTTCATTGGTATGCCTGGAGCAGAGGGTTGGCGCCATGGAGTCGATGCGGCCAAGATTGAAGAGCGTCTCAAGGCAGATACCAATCATCAAATTAAAGCAGTCTGTGTTGTTCATAACGAGACCTCGACCGGGGTGACCTCTAATATCGCTGCCGTTCGTAAAGCCATCGATGCAGCAAAGCATCCAGCCTTATTGATGGTAGATACGATCTCAGGATTGGCGTCTGCTGACTATCGCCACGATGAGTGGGGTGTTGACGTAACCGTTAGCGGTTCCCAAAAAGGATTAATGTTGCCACCGGGTATTGGCTTTAATGCAATCTCACCTAAAGCAATCGAGGCTAGCAAGAAGGCGACATTGCCCAAGGCCTATTGGGCTTGGGATGAGATTCTCGAATCTAATAAGACCGGCTATTGGCCATCAACTCCAGCAACTAACTTACTGTATGGTTTGCATGAAGCGATTGACATGATTTTGGCAGAGGGTTTAGATCATGTATTTGCGCGTCATCAGCATTTAGCAAAAGCATGTCGCGCTGCCGTTGAGGCATGGGGTTTAGAAGTGCAGTGTAAAGATCCTGCAGTGTATTCTCCGGTGCTCACTGGGGTAAGAACCCCGCAAGGTGTTGATGCAGATGCTCTGCGTAAGTTGATATTTGAGCGCTATAACTTGTCTCTTGGTACCGGTCTTGGTAAGGCAAAAGGACAGTTGTTCCGGATTGGTCATTTGGGAGATTGCAACGAGCTGTCGCTACTGGCAGCCATCAGCGGTTGTGAGATGGGTATGAACCGCTTTGGTATTCCGTTAAAAGGCAGCGGCATATTAGCCGCTCAAGCAGTATTGCAATAAGCTTAGGTTTGGCTCTGGAGTTGACGACGTAAGCCTTCGATCTCCTCGAGGAGATCAAGTGCTAAGGCAACCCCAGGAGTATTGAGCTCTAAATCCCGAACCAACCGACTAGCAATTTTGGCGCGGCGCAGAGACTGACCGCTAAAACGCCATTCTGTGTAGATTCTGCCTTGGGGTTCAAGTACGCCCTCAGATACCCAAGCATGGATGTGCTCCTCTTCAATTGAGCAGGCCTGACAAATTTCAGTAATCGAGAGGTGAAGCTCTTCTTCAACCACAATGCCTTGTAATAAAGATGAACCTGTTGTCATGATGAATATCCTTGCATGTTTTCACGGGGATTAAATGTAAATACTTGAGACATCGTTTTGTAAGCTTCTTTCTCCGCATCGGTATTGGCTGCGGGGGTCACAAGACGAATTACTGCATAAAGGTCTCCTGGATCCTTACCCGGAATACCTTTACCCTTCAGGCGCAGCTTTTTCCCTGCCATCGTATTAGGCGGAATATTGAGCTCTACTTTGCCTGTTGGGGTAGGCAGCGCCACACTGCTTCCTAAAGCAGCCTCCCAAGGGGAGAGGGCTAAATCAACATGCACATCTTTGCCATCGATCTTAAAAATAGGATCTGTTTTAATTGCGATCTCTAAGTAGAGATCACCCGCCTTACCAGAACCAAATCCTGGGCTACCTTGTCCGGCAAGACGTAAATGCTGACCGCTACGGATTCCTTGAGGGATCTTCACCTCAAGAGTTCGAGCTTGCATCCGCATGCGACCATTCGGATCCATGGTGGGCATCGTTAAGCTAATGCTCCGCTCTGCACCTAAATAAGAATCCCGCAGATCGATTTCAATCTTGGCGTGATGGTCCTCACCAGGTAAGTTGAACTGCGTGTTTCTTGCTTCACCGCGTGCCGCTCTTTGCCCAAAGATCGACTCAAAGAACTCGCTATGATCTTGGCTGTTACCATCGCCACGGAACTCATAACCGGAGTCCCAGTTTGGTGGAGGGGTAAAGCCTTGACCTTGTGACCAATTGCTCCCCATTTGATCGTAAGCAGCTTTCTTCTCAGCGTCTTTGAGAACGGCATAGGCTTCCCCAATTTCTTTAAAACGCTTCTCAGCGTCTGCTTCTTTGCTAACATCAGGGTGGTATTTGCGAGCGAGCTTACGATAGGCCTGCTTAATTTCTTCGGGGCTGGCGCCACGCTCAACGCCGAGTATTTTGTAATAGTCTTGGTATTCCATAGAGCCTGTCTTGAACTAAATAAGTTCTGATGATTCTATACCGCAAACCCAGCTTCAGTAGAATAGGCATATGGGTAAATTAGATCAAATCGATCCTGATGAAGATACGGGTCCAAGTAAGTCAGAACTCAAGCGCCAGATGAGCGAGCGCCAAAAGTTAGCTGAGACCCTAGCTGGCTTTAGCCTAGAGTCACTAAAAACAGTTCCAATGGAAGACGGTTTGCGCAGTGCGCTATTAGAGACTGCCAAGATTAAGACCTTTGGTGGGATTCGTCGGCATAAACAGTACTTAGGAAAACTCATGCGTTTGCTAAGCGAGGATGAGATTGCAGCTATTCGCAAGCAGATCGATGTGATTGAAGGACCTGGAAGGGTAGAAACCGCTCATTTACACCGCATGGAACGTTTGCGAGAACGCTTACTTAGTAATGATGAGGTGCTTACCGAATTGATTGCTCAGCATCCAAGCTTGGATGTGCAAAATCTGAGAACCTTAATCCGCAATGCACGTAAAGAGAAAGAATCGAACAAGCCTCCGAAGGCCTATCGGGAGATATTCCAAGTATTGCGGGAACTGGATACCCAAAGCCCATGAGCTCCAAACAATCGCGCGGTGAACTCTATGTGCTGGTTCAGGCAATTTTATTGATCGCCTTGTTCTTTGGGCCAAAGGATCTATTGGGGTTGCCAACCAAGGTCAATCAAGGCCTGTGGTTGACTGGTCAAATTCTCTTTTACTTGGGTATTGCCATCGCAATTTGGGCGGCAATATTACTGGGACCTAATTTGACACCGCTACCCAAACCCAAACAGAATGGTGAGCTAATTCGGACTGGGCTATATCGATTTGTAAGGCACCCCATTTATTTTGGGGTGATCTTAGTGTGCTTTGGGTGGGCTGGAATAGAGCAAACCCTCTATACCTTGGTGCTCGCCATCATCTTGCTAATTTTCTTTGATCTTAAATCTAGACAAGAAGAGATCTGGTTAACAGAAAAGTTTTCTGAGTATGCCGAGTACAAAATAACGACTAAGAAGTTAATTCCATTTGTGTATTAAGTGACTTAGGTTAATGCTTTATAGCCGGCTGTTTTGTTTGAGCGGTTCTGAATACTCTTTATAAAACTAATAATGGTCTTGTTTTTTCTGAGCTCAGGCTTCATGGCTAGATAAAAAGTCTCTGTTTCAAGCGGGATAAAACTTAGACTAAATTCTTTGGCGATAAATTGCAGTCCCATCCCAGCGTCCGCTTGCCCAGCCAAAATACTGGTCGCAATGGCATTGTGGGTAAATTCTTCATGAGCATAGCCTTTAATTTGTCTAGTCTTGAGTCCTTCGCGTTCAATCAGTCGGTCTAACAACAAACGGGTACCAGCACCTTTTTGACGATTGATAAAGCGCACTTCTGGCCTTGCAAGATCACGTACGGATTTAATCTTCAAGGGATTACCCTTTGCAAGAATAAGCCCTTGAATGCGTTGCATTAAGGGAATGGCAACGAGGCCACGGCGTTGTAAATGATCCTGGATACCTTTAATCTCTTGGGGGTCCGATATATGAAAACCTGCAATATTGGCTTTATCTTCTAGCAATCGATCTAAGGCCTGACCCGAGCCCATGGTCTCGAAGGTGATCTCCTCAAACTTGGGGCTAATGTATTCAATTAAGGGGTCATTACTGCTGCAAAAAATTAAGGTGTTGAACTTCTTTTGGATGTGATTGGCTAATTTGGTGCCGATATCGTCAGCAAGGCGTTGCAATTCATCCGATAGCTGAAGATCAAGTCGATCAAGTGAATGGATGAGTAACCTACCGGCAGGGGTTAGTTTGGAGCCATGGCCTTTAATGCGATCAAGAAAGCGACAGCCCAGTTCTTGTTCTGCCTCTTGCAATTCATTCCATACAGTTCGATAGGAGATATTTAGATCCTTAGCCGCAGAGGCTAACGTGCGACCTTGCTCGACACTTTTAAGCAGATTGCCAATATGGCTAAGATCCAAGCTTTTCTGATGGTAGTTAGGGGCTTTAAGGAGCAGGATGGGTTGGATCACTAGTTTCATATGAATATTTTTGCATATTGATTAAATCATATCTTCTATGCATGATACGAGTTTTTAACCCAAGCACATTCCCATCATGAAAATCTTACACAAATTACTTCTAGCATCCTTGTTATCAGCCACCCTTCTAGGTCAGGCCTATGCTCAAAAGAGTATTGTCCTTTCTTCAACCACATCGACTGAACAGTCAGGACTCTTTGGGCATATCTTGCCTCCCTTTGAAAAGAAAACAGGGATTCAGGTCAAGGTGGTCGCCGTAGGCACTGGTCAGGCTCTTGATATTGGTCGTCGTGGTGACGCTGACGTTGTCTTTGTGCATGACAAAGTGGCTGAAGAGAAGTTCGTTGCCGATGGTTTTGCAGATAAACGCATTGAAGTGATGTACAACGACTTCATACTTCTTGGACCTAAGAGCGATCCGGCCAAGGTTGCTGGTGGTAAAGATATTCAAGTGGCTCTCAAGAAAATTGCAGATAGCAAAGCAAGTTTTATATCACGCGGTGACAAGAGTGGCACCCATGCTGCTGAGTTGCGTTATTGGAAGGGCGCTGGTGTAGAAGTGTCTGCCAATATGCCTTGGTACAAAGAGACTGGTTCTGGAATGGGTCCAGCGCTCAATACTGCATCTGGCATGAATGGATATATCTTGTCAGATCGCGCTACCTGGCTGACCTTTAAGAACCGTGGTGATCTCACCATTCTGGTTCAGGGCGACCCAAAACTCTTCAATCAATATGGCGTGATGCTCGTGAGTTCTGCGAAGCACCCAAAGGTGAAGAAAGCAGAAGGCCAAGCATTTATTGATTGGATTATCTCCAAAGAAGGTCAAGATAGCATCGCATCCTACAAGGTTGCTGGTGAGCAGTCCTTTTTCCCTAATGCGAAATAATAATGCGACTGTTTAAGCTGAAGCAATTTATTGGTATTGCATTCCTCTTAATTAGTGGATCACTTGTGCATGCTCAACAGAACCTAAAAGTGGAAGCCAGCTATGGCAGTGGAGCTAACACCTTTACTCTTGCCACTGGAAGTCCTGGAGAGTTAGGTTTATTGCAAGCCCTTGGTGAAGAGTTTGACAAACGCGCGAATGCCAAAATGATCTGGATTAAAGCAGGTAGTGGCGCCTCCATGAACCTTCTGAAAAATAAACAGGTCGACATGATTATGGTTCATGCCCCTGCAGCTGTTGCCAACGCGGTTGCAGAGGGTTGGGCGACCAAACGCACGTTAATTGGATCCAATGAGTTTTACATTGTTGGCCCCAAATCAGATCCCGCAAAAATCAAGACTGCTTCTAGCGGGGCTGATGCGTATGCCAAGATAGCAAATGCCAAGGCTAATTTCATTTCTAGGGGCGATAACTCTGGAACGCATGTAAAAGAAATGGACATCTGGAAAAAGGCGGGGATCGTTCCTGAGGGTAATTGGTATATCGTTACCAAAGACTTTATGACTGCATCTCTCAAGAGGGCGAATGCTGAAAACGCTTATTTCATGAGCGATAGTAGTACCTGGGTTGCTGAGAAATCCATTGCACCGAATCTACAAGTGTTGTATCGAGGCGATAAGTTTTTAGTCAATACCTATGATGCCCTAGTAGCGCCGCAAGGAGCTAGCCCTGGTCAGGTAACCGCTGCTAAGTTTATTGATTTTGTGGCTTCCGATACAGGTCAAAAAATTATTCGCGATTACGGCAAGCAAAAGTATTTAGAGCCACTGTATAACGATGCGGTATATGCCAAGCAGTATGTCTACTAACGTCAGGAGGCAACTATGAAGTTAAACGTTTCATTAAGTGCTCGCAATCAAATTCCAGGAACCTTAAAAGAGATTAAAAAGGGCCAAACAACCTCCCATTTGAAAATTGATGTTGGCGGTCATATCGTTACTGCTTCAATCACGAACGAAGCGGTTGATGATTTGCAATTAAAGGTTGGGGATTCGGTTTGGGCAATCATTAAGGCATCGGATGTGATGGTTGCCAAATAGTGTTGAAGCAATTTTTACTGACTGTAGGCGCCTTATCCATATTTACACCCGCGCTTGGACAAAACTGTCCCGTTGATTCGTCGATTATTTTTAAGGACAAAGACGTACTCGCCTTACGTCTTTTTGCGATCAGACCAGTTCTGTTTGATCTTGCCAGCTTAAATCAATTGCCGCAAACCCAAGTAAGAACTGAACGACGCAATCAGGTATCGGGATCAACCAGTGCGGTGGAATCTCAGGGGACGCAATGGAGCGGCGTGTTACTGAGAGACTTCTTACTTAAAAATGGCTTAGAGACAGTTCCTAGCCGCGCTTTGCGCAATACGCGCATAGAGGTTGTTGCCAATGATGGCTATCGTGCCAGTTTTAGCTGGGGAGAGGTATTTAATAGTCCAGCAGGTGCACAGATATTGATTATTACCCGGCAAGATGGCAAGTCTTTAGACCCTCAAGAGGGACCGGTTTCCTTTAGGGCGTTAAGTGATATTCGTTCGGGAGCTCGACATGTGCGAAACGTATGTGCCATCTCCCTGATGCATTAGAAGCTAGTAAGTCCCCGGATACAAGATATCTTTCGTCACATCCTGAATATCACGATGGCCTGTAAATGCCATGGTGAGATCTAGCTCCTTATGAATAATCTCTAAGCATTTAGTAACACCAGGGCCACCCATGGCACCTAAGCCATATAAAAAGGAGCGACCAATCATTGTTCCCTTGGCACCCAAAGCCCACGCTTTGAGGACATCTTGGCCTGACCGAATACCGCCATCCATCCACACCTCAATATCCTTACCCGCTGCATCGACGATACCGGGTAGTGCTTTGATACTCGATACAGCGCCGTCAAGTTGACGACCACCATGATTCGACACAATGAGAGCATCGGCACCCGATTGTGCCGCAGCATGGGCATCGTCAGGATCTAAGATGCCCTTGATAATGAGCTTGCCACCCCAAAGTTTTTTAATCCACTCGACATCACCCCAATTGAGTCCTGGATCAAATTGCTCAGCGGTCCATGAAGATAGTGAAGACATATTGCCAACACCAGTAGCATGCCCAACAATATTACGGAAGGTGCGACGGGGAGTTTGTAGCATTCCCATGCACCAACGTGGCTTGGTCATCATGTTCAGAATATTGGGAATGGTCAGCTTTGGTGGAGCACTTAAGCCATTCTTAATGTCTTTATGGCGTTGACCTAAAATCTGAAGATCCAATGTGAGAACTAACGCTGAGCATTTTGCTGCCCGCGCACGTTCAATTAGGCGCTCAATAAAGCCACGGTCTTTCATGACGTAGAGCTGAAACCAAAATGGTTTTGTAGTGCGTTCGGCAACATCTTCAATCGAGCAAATACTCATGGTCGATAAGCAGAATGGCACCCCAAATTTTTCTGCGGCTTGGGCAGCAAGGATCTCTCCGTCGGCGTACTGCATGCCCGTTAAGCCAGTGGGTGCCAATGCCACAGGCATTGCAACGTCTTGACCAATCATTTTGGTTTTGGTGGTCCGATTGAGCATATTGACCGCCACCCGTTGCCGTAATTTGATCTTCTGAAAATCCGATTCATTGGCGCGATAGGTCGACTCGGTCCACGAACCGGAGTCGGCATAGTCATAAAACATTTTGGGAGTACGTTTTTGATGTAAAACGCGCAGGTCTTCAATATTGGTAATGATAGGCATGGGGTATGGTATTCAGGGTTATTTAGTGAGGTAAGAGGTATTTTTTGTCTATTATGGATTATTGCTTAATTCTGACGGATTACTGGATATGAAACCTAAAGTATTGGCGTTTGATGTATTTGGGACGGTTGTCGATTGGCATGGCTCGATTACTGCGGAGCTTGCTAGCCTGATTCCGGAGATCGATGCCATTTCATTAACCAGTCGCTGGCGAAGTGGATATAAGCCTGCCATGGCGAGAGTGCGCTCTGGGGAGCTTGGGTGGACCCGAATTGATGATTTACACCGCATCATCCTCGACCAAGTTTTAAAAGAGTTCGGTATCGACAGGCTCACCGAATCTCAGAAAAGGCATTTAAATCTCGTATGGCACCGCTTGCATCCATGGCCAGATACGGTGAAAGGCCTAAATCTCTTAAAGCAGGATCACACGATCGTGACGCTCTCCAATGGTAATTTAGGGCTCTTAGCCAATATGGCGAAGAACGCAAATTTGCCATGGGATCTAATCTTATCGGCAGAGGTATTTCGGCACTACAAGCCTGATCCAGAAACCTATTTAGGGGTTTGTAATATCTTTGATCTAGAGCCCAACGAGGTGATGTTGGTTGCCTCTCACAAGGACGATCTCCAAGCTGCCCATGCCTGTGGCTTGCAAACAGCATTTATTGAGCGGCCATTGGAGTTTGGCCCCAAGCACTCCAGAGACGATTTGCATCGTGAGAGTTGGACAGACTTCCATGCTTGCGATTTTCTGGATCTCGCCAAACAGCTAAAAAATCAATAAAGACCTAAAATAAAGGGAGAACGACTTTCTCAAGGAGAAAATGATGGCAAACCAAATGAGTGTAGAAATTGAGAACCTGAAGTGCGGTGGTTGTGAGAACACGATTGTGAAGGGTTTGATGTCGATTAGGGGAGTCGCTGGTGTAATTGTCGACCATGCTCAGAAAGCAGTTGTCTTGGAAGCCGATACAAAGCTTCGCCCAAAGATTGTGGCGAAGTTATTGGGCATGGGCTATCCAGAAAAAGGATCAGTGGCTGGACTCGATAAAGGCATTGCAACTGCAAAATCGTTTGTGAGTTGTGCCATTGGTCGAATTAGTTAAAGTAGGCTAGAAGTTTTTAGATCCGCTAAGATCCCATGGCGCTTCATGTTGACATCATTGGCTACTTAGCGGCCTGCCTAACGACATTCTCCTTTTTAGTTCAGGCGATTAAGTCCTGGAGAACCAAGGATTTATCTGGTATTTCGGTGGGGATGTACACCATGTTTGCGAGTGGCGTCGCCTTGTGGCTGGTCTATGGCCTTGTGATTAATAGTATGCCGCTAATTGTGACCAATGCTTTAACCTTGGCCTTTGCATTAAGCATTCTGGCCATGAAGATTCGGGAAGTACAGAAATAAAATACATGCTTACTAGAGTCTAACCATGAAAATTCTCAAGATGATCATTATTTCAATTGTTATTCTAGCGGCCATCGTCCTCGGCGTAGCCTATTACAGCTCAGGTAAGATTGATGCGTATGTGAAGACTGCGATTGAGAAGTATGGGTCGGAGTCACTGGGAACCAAAGTGAGCGTTGGGGAAGTTAATATTAGTTTGCGCCAGACTACTGCCACGATTAAAAATCTTGAGATTGCAAATCCACCGGGTTTTGATGATCCGATAGCATTTAAAGCAGGGTTGATCGAGATTGCATTGAACTCCAAAGAATCTAAACTAGATTCAGTCGTGATTGATCGTATTTTGCTCAATAGTCCGATGGTCTATTACATCAAGACCAAACAAACAGATAATTTATCGGCACTCCAAGATAATGTTGCTCGGTCTACCAAAGAGCAACAGAGTTCAGAGAAGGTGGGAGGTCCAAAAGGTAAGACGGATAAGGACCGCCAACAGCCCAGAATCCTGATCAAGAAGTTTGATATTGAGGGGGCTAATTTATCGTATCGAGATACTCGTATTGTTAGCACAACAGTTAATTTAAAGTTAGATGCCATTCATATTGTTGATATCGATACTGGTAAGAATGGTTCTGGTACGCAAGAAGCAGTTAGTAAGATTGTGAATGCGATTGTTCCTGCTGTTAAACAGGCTGCCATAAAGAGTGTTGCAGCTTACCTTGATGTTGCTACTGATACGTTGCGCAACGCAAGCGATAGTGCGCAACAATTAGGTAAGGATGCAGTTAGTAATATCAAGAAGTTCTTTCAAAAACAGTAGTTTTTATTGAGATTAAATGGTGAATTCCACTACCCCTACTTATAACGGTCGACTAACGTCCCTATCCCATGGCGGCGGTTGCGGTTGCAAAATCGCCCCCGGTATCCTAAGTGATATTTTGAAGGATTCCCCTTTTAAAACAATCTCACAGTCTTTATTGGCAGGTTCTGAAAATAATGAGGATGCGGCGGTCTATCAAATTAATGATCGGCAAGCGATTGTGGCAACCACTGATTTTTTCATGCCAATTGTGGATGATCCCTTTGATTTTGGACGAATTGCAGCGACCAATGCGATCTCCGACGTGTATGCCATGGGCGGGCAGCCATTGTTTGCACTTGCTCTGTTGGGAATGCCAATTCAAGTCCTACCCCTAGACACCATTCAAAAAATAACTGCAGGCGGTGAGTCTGTTTGTCAATCAGCTGGGATTCCGATTGCCGGTGGCCATTCGATCGATAGCGTCGAGCCGATCTATGGCTTAGTTGTGATCGGGATTGTGGATCCGAATAACTTAAAACGGAATAGTGATGCCCAGGAGGGCGATTGCATTATCGTCAGCAAACCGATCGGGGTTGGTATCCTGAGCGCAGGTTTAAAGAAAGAGCGCTTATCAGCATCGGGGTATGAGCAAATGATTGCTCTCACTACGCAACTTAATAAACCAGGGGTGGCCTTAGCAAAAATGGCTGATGTACATGCTTTAACCGATGTGACTGGCTTTGGGCTAGCAGGACACTTACTTGAAATGGCTCGAGGTGCACATTTACGGGCCGAGCTTCAGTGGGACCAAATACCACTTGTTGCCGAAGCAGTAGAGCTTGCAAAGGCAGATATCTATACAGGCGCATCGACTCGTAATTGGCAGGCGTATGGTCACGAAATTAATCTGTCATCTACTATGAAGGAATGGCAACAACACCTCATCACAGATCCGCAAACGAGTGGTGGTTTATTAATTTCTTGCGCTCCGCAGGCTGAACAGGCGGTCATTCAACTCCTGCAGCAAGCTGGCTTTGGGCAGGCTAAAACTATTGGTCGATTTGCTGCTGGCAAGGGCCTAGGCCTAGTTTAAGCTCATCAGTGGCAAACAAATTACAATAGAAATCATTAAATTTAGGGAGCGATCATGAGTAATCAGAATCTAGCAAAGTGCTTTCAGGCGTTCATCAATAATATGATGCAATCCCCCATGAAGCGTGGTGAGTGGTTTCTGCAATTGATGATTGATAAACGTGATGAGCGTCTTCGTAAAAAAGTTTATTAACTTATCGCAGCCTTGATGTGATTTACTCATCACGAAAGTGCTTAGGCATACATCTCGGTGTATGCCTTTTCTTTTTTTCGGGTATTGCAAATGCATTAGAGATCTCCGATGTGGTGGGCGAAGGACAAATTCGTTATTTAAAAAATCGACCTGATCCTAGTGCATATACCTATGAATCAAAGGTAACAATTAGTAAGGCTAGCCTAGAGTCCGGTGTAGTCGAGATACAGACCTGCCATAAGCAATTAGATCCTATCCGTAAGGTTGTCATTCTTTTCAATAAGGATCGCATTAAAGATATTCAAGTCCGAAGTTTAGATGGCATCGCTATGGCGGAGGTACGAAATAACCAAGTGATTCTCAGTGAGGTGCAAAAGGGTGGCTCAATTTGCATTGATTTGCAATCGCGTGCATTAGACTCTCTAGGGAATGGAATGTATCAGCTCAATGCCGGACCTCTAATGCGCCGTTTATTTGATGGTTATTTACCCATGAGTGCTAATATGAAATTCGCTTGGCCCAATCAACTCTTTGCAGTGGAGGAAACTAAGCCTGCTAGTCAGGATGGTGTTCGTATCCAACATTCGCAAGACGGACTGGAGATGGATCTTGTGTTCTCAGGCAGGATGACCGCTCAAATCGTTCTCAAGCGCACCCAATAATTTAGAGCTTCTCACACCGGTATTGCTGCTTATCAAGACTTAATAGCGATTGGCTCGGAATCAGCTGTGCCCTGGAGTCTTTGATCTCTGATTTACAGGAGCGATCAAAATAGGTAACAAGACCTAAGCCGCCGCAGTAAGTTAGTCGCTGATCTCCAATCTTCATCGTCGAATCTTGAAGAACCATCACCACCTTGCGATCGGATTGACCATCCGCATAGCAATTCCAGGTACTATAGTCTGCTTGACCACAGGCAGTCAGAACGAGACCAGCACTCCAAATGTAAAGAAGGCGCATTTCAAGGACAATAGACGATTATCAATAAGTATGAGTGTATCTGTAAAACGTATGAGTCCTGCGCACCTTGCTCTAAAACCTTTAACACTGTTCTATGACGGCGCATGCCCTTTATGTCAGGCAGAGATTGTGTATCTTGGTTCACGCAATCACCAAGGCTTATTGCATTTTGTGGATATTAATGGTCCTGAGTATGACCCCCAATCAGTCGGTGTAAGTTGTGAGCAAGCTTTAGCCCGTATGTATGGACAATTAGAGGGGCAAGCGGCAATACATGGAGTACCTGTTTTTGCAGAGGCCTATCGCCGTGCCAACTTACCTTTTTTAGCTTGGCTATTCTCACAACCCTTACTAAGACCAATCTGGAACCTCTCGTATCGATTCTTTGCGAAGTATCGGCATACGATCTCTGGGCTGATTGGGCCATTCTTTCTGCGACTGGCAAAACGAGTAAGCCATTCAAAATCAACTCCGATTTAATCTTAGGATTGGCTTTTGAGTAATGCCTGATTCTGCTCTGAGATGCTTGTTTCTCGAGGCCCTGGAATCACTGTAATTGCATCACCCGCACAAATCGTGCCAAGACTGATGATACGAAGATACCAACCACTGCGGCCAGTGCGAACCATTTCTTTGCCAACCGTATTTACTCCCGTTCGAGCAGTAAACTTATAGCAAGGCGTCCTCAACTTCACCACTACGCATTCAATACCACCCACTTGCCAACGATCGCCGACAAATACGGAGTCTTCCGTTAAACCACTAATGGTGAGGTTCTCACCAAAATAGCCGTGCGGGAGGTCCATTGCGGTCTTCTTAGCCTGACTAAGATAATCAGTCCAATGAGGATAGTGTTCAATGGGGTATGCATACAGCGCCTTTTCGATTCCACCGTGGGCCAAATGATCGGCTTGTTCATCAGATGTAATCCCACTTGCCGTAATTGCGACGGCAGAAGGATTAGCGAGAGTGCTAATCGCAGACTTTTTGATTCCCGACATGACTGAGCGTAATTCACCATCCTCGCGGACCCATAATGGCACAACGACGCCGGCCGAGATGGATTCAATGCGGGGCATCATGAACTCGGTTTTCCAAACTGTAAATCGACACAGGGGTCCTTGCGCTCAATGGGTTTGGTAAGCCAAACGTAATCATAACGATCCCGATAGTTAGCAACGGTCTTTGAGTCAAGACCATCATCTTCGGTAAAGGCGACATTAACGACGGATTGATGAGGAGCAATCGCCTTGAGGACCTGTGGAACACCGTAATCATTGCGTATATGGCCATTGCCAGCTAATAGAATTCCAGAAGAGCGCTCTACTAAAACCCGAGCCATGGAGATATCTGTCAGGCGTTGCACTAGCATCATTGGTTTTAAATAGGCAGACGGTAACTTGCCACAGTGACCCTCGATAAGATCTTGCTCAAGCGCAGCCATGGCTGGCGCTGATAAAAGACTTTTTTGATAATCTTCTTTTAATGAAATCGGAATCGGATTATTTGCGCCAGAGAAGATCGTCTTTGAAATTGAGCGATCGAGATTGCTGCCAACGATGGGTCGCTGACTAATACGAAGTTGTTCAAAGAGAGGACCGTAGATCGACCAAGACCATGCTTTAGAATTAAAACCAGCAGCGTGTAATGACTCTAAGGTCGATCCTAGGAATTGAACTTCTTTACCAGCCAGTAGATATTCCACAACCACTGTTTGCTTAGATTGATTTAGCCTCAGAATTAAATCACCCCGCAGTTGGTGATGACTGGCGTTGTCATGAAACTCTCCAAGTAATATGTAATTGGCTCGCTTTAGTTTTTCGATGAGTTCTTCAACCGTAAGAGTCTTTTGGGTCTTTATCTCAATAATAGGTCTTAGCGGATCAACTTTTTTTGTAAGGACCTGAGCAACTGCGGGAGAGCCAAAAGTACTGCTGAACAAAAAGATCAGCGTACTAAATATATAGATTCTTTTAATGACGTTCATTAAAAATAATCATGAAGGGCGTTGCTCAAGGGCTGCGAAGAAACGCTTGCCCATGGGTGAGATCGGCTCTTGGGGATGTCCCATTTGCCCGGTCTGTATACGAGCTTGGTCAATCAGGGCTTTGCCAAAGCCCATTAGACGGTACATCGGATGGACGTAAATATATTCAATATCGCCATTAGAGGCATAACGGCAGTAGCCAATGGTAGTGTTTTGGTTCTTAAACCAGATAGTGCCATCATCCACTTCTAGCTGATAACTAAGGGGAGTCCCTGCTTGCATTTTTTCCTTGAACGTGTGAAAGTAGATCGGGATGCTTAAAGAGCATCTTGTTATTTTAATAATAATCTTCGCTTAGCGTAGCCCAGTGATCAGTATGTATGTACCGAATAACAAAAATTGATCTGGTAAAGGAACTCGTCTTTGTTGCCGATGAGCCTCGCGGTAAGTCGCGTGACTTTTATTTCCCAAAATTAAGTGATGCGATCTTCGTTGAAGAGTACACACTGAAGCTGATGAGTAGTGATGGGCGCTACAAAATAGTCTCACTACTTGCTGATTAATGCCTTACGGTACTCTTTAGCTTGAGTGTTGATTGCTTGCTTCGCTTCGTCACTCATGCGATTTAGATTACGAACTTGCATCACCATTCGTGGATTTTTACCCATGCTTGATTCATGGCGCATCAAAAACTCCCAATAGAGAGTAGTCATTGGGCAAGCATCCTTGCCATGCGTTTGATCTGGTTTGTAGATGCAGGTCTTGCAATAATTACTCATACGATCGATGTATTTACCGCTCGCAACATAGGGCTTGCTAGCCATGAGACCGCCATCGGCAAACTGGCTCATGCCAATCACGTTGGGGAGCTCAACCCATTCGACCGCATCGACGTACATACTTAAATACCAAGCGTGCACCTCTTTGGGTTGAACGCCCAATAGCAGGGTATATAAACCTGTCACCATCAAGCGCTGAATATGGTGGGCATATCCCGTGCGTAAGCTTTGTGTAATCGTTTGTTGAAGACAGTTCATTGAAGTCTTGCCTGTCCAAAAGAAAGCTGGTAGCGGGGTGTCGGCAGACAAGGCGTTACGCTCTAGATAGCTGGGCATTTGGGTCCAGTAAATACCTCGGACGTATTCACGCCAACCTAATATTTGTCGGATAAAGCCCTCAACGGCTGCAATGGGCGCTCGCCCTTTTAAGAACTCGGTCTGGGCTGTGTCCACCACTTCTTGTGCAGAAAGTAATTTCAGATTGAGGGCGCTTGCAATATGCGCATGAAATAACCAAGCTTCGTTAGTCCACATTGCATCTTGAAACTGACCATACAGTGGTAAGCGATTCTTCATAAAATCAGTGAGCACTAAGAGTGCATCGGCGCGCCGTACCGGCCATCCAAATCCTTCGGGGGTAGGTGCCAACTCTCCTGGATGATCTGCAAAGCGGGTGTTAACTAGTTGAATGACGTCTTTGGTAATTGCATCCGCTTTAAATCGAAAAGGTTCTGGAATGTGTGGCGGTCCTTCTTTACCAAAGGCGCTGCGATTATCGTGATCGTAGTTCCATTCACCCCCGATGGGTTGATTGCCTTCCATCAGAATGTTATGTTTTTTGCGAAGCTCCCGATACCAATACTCTAAGCGGATCTGTTTGCGGCCCTTGCTATGTTGGGCAAATTCACGAACGGTAGAAAAGAAATAGTCGTCCTCCCGAATCTCTAGCGGTGTGTTCGTCTGCTTGGCAACACCTTTAATCTTCTCAAGTACGCGCCAGTCACCCGGAGCGGTCATGATGAGAGTTTGAGGTTTGAGCATCTTAATGGCTCGGAGTAACTCGCCATCAAGCGATTGGGTATTTTCAGAATCTTCCAAGGTACTGTAGTGCAAGGGAACCTTAGCCTTCTCTAGCTCTTTAGCAAAATGCCGCATGGCACTAATAAAGAGTGCAATCCGCTGCTTGGAGGACCAAATATGGGTTGATTCTTCATGAACCTCAGCCATCCAAACACAATCACTTTTTGGATCAAAGCCCTTAAAGGCGCTGGAGTCTAAATTGAGTTGGTCGCCAAGCACCACAATCAGGTGGCGGGTAGAGGTGGGCTTTGGCATTGAGTTTATATAATTGGTTTATCCCATTATCGAGGAAGTCAAGAAAGTGTGTAGCTCTCCATAAATTAGGATGTGAAGAAAATAGTCAATAAATTCAATCACTTTCTGACATATAACAAATAAATCTCATGGTCTGTATGGTATCGAGCGAATGAGGCAAAAACCTTATTCATCTTTGGGGTAATTCGTTTATGATTTGTATGAATTTTCAATAAAAATGGCTTTTATGAGCCTGGACTAAAAATATTCATTAATGAGGAGACCCTAATGGCAAAACTGACCATCAATGGAAAAGTACGCACAGTAGATGTTGATCCAAATACCCCCTTACTTTGGGCAATTCGTGAGCAAGTTGGCTTAACAGGTACTAAATACGGTTGTGGAATAGCGCAATGTGGTTCTTGTACCGTATTGCTCGATGGAGCAGCGATTCGTTCTTGTGCCTTGCCAGTGAGTGCGGCCGAGGGCAAGAAGATCGAAACCGTTGAGAGTCTCTCCGTAGGCGGTAAATTAAGTAAATTACAGCAAGCGTGGGTGGATAAACAGGCCCCCCAATGCGGCTACTGCCAAACTGGCATGATCATGGCAGCCACCGCCTTACTGCGCAAAAATCCTAAGCCCAGCGATGCCGATATTGATGCGGCTGTCACCAATATCTGCCGTTGCGGCACCTTCCAAGAAGTTCGTGCCGCAATTCATGCAGCAGCGAAGGCATAAGGAGAAACGATCATGAATGCACGCGTACCTAATTTATCTCGTCGCCAATTTATTGTTGGCACATCCGCTATTACAACGGGCTTAGCTATTGGCTTAGAGTTCCCGAATGTCATTGGCACTGCTCATGCGCAAACAGCCAGTGCCCCAGAAATTGGTGTTTGGGTTGTGATTCAGCCAAACGATACTGTAGTAATTAGAGTGGTCCGCTCTGAAATGGGTCAGGGTACTATTACTGGCTTAGCGCAATTGGTTGCAGAAGAGCTAGAGTGTGATTGGAAAAAAATTACGATTGATTACCCAACACCGGGTGAGAGTCTAAAACGCAAGGGCGTTTGGGGGTCATTCTCGACCGGCGGCAGTCGTGGTATCCGTACCTCAGAAGACTATGTCCGTAAGGGCGGTGCTGCTGCCCGCATTATGTTGGTTCAGGCGGCTGCTAATCAGTGGGGTGTACCTGCAGTCGAATGCTTGGCAGTCAATAGCATCATTACACATCAAGCGAGCGGCCGCTCAACGAGTTTTGGTAAGGTAGCCGCTGCGG
Source organism: Polynucleobacter sp. (assembly GCA_036746715.1). GTDB lineage: Bacteria > Pseudomonadota > Gammaproteobacteria > Burkholderiales > Burkholderiaceae > Polynucleobacter. Next base: position 295,534 of record DAIODQ010000001.1, read on the forward strand.
CTGCTAAGTTACCCGTACCCGATGCCAAAGGCATTGAGCTCAAAGATCCAAAGCGTTGGAAGGTAATCGGTAAGCCGATGGATCGCTTGGATAGCTTAGCTGACAAAGTTACTGGTAAACAGGTGTACGCGATCGACCTCAAGTTGCCTGGCATGCTCAATGCAACCATTAAGGATAGCCCTGTATTTGGAGGAAAGCTCAAGAGCTTTGATGCGAGCAAAGTTGCTGGCATGAAGGGCGTTAAAAAGGTGGTACAGGTTGGTGATTCAGCCGTTGCAGTGATTGCAGATACATTTTGGCAAGCAAAAACAGCCATGGATCGTTTGCCAATCGTATGGGATGAGGGTCCTAATGCAAACGTACAGCAAGCCGATATTCTGAAACGCTTGGAAGAAGGCTTAAAAGCAGAGCAAACCTTTGTAGGAAATGCCAACGGCGACTACAAGAAAGCAGCTGCAGATTCCTCTAAAACGATTGAAGCCCAGTTCTTCTATCCGTTCTTAAACCATGCACCGCTGGAGCCAATGAATGCAACCGCGGTATGGACTCCAGACAGTTGCCGTGCTTGGGTACCAACTCAAGACGGCGAGGCCTCCTTGGCTGCGGTGATTGCTGCCTCTGGTTTAACTGCCGATAAGTGTGATGTGATCAAGGTCAATCTAGGAGGTGGCTTTGGTCGTCGCGGCGCGTTCCAAGACTACACCACGCAGGTTGTGAACATTGCGAAGCAAATGCCAGGAACGCCGATTAAGTTGATCTGGACGCGTGAAGAGGATATGACCCAAGGCCGCTATCACCCCATCATGATGTGCAAAATGTCGGGTACTTTTGATAGCAAGAAAAACCTGACGGGTTTACACATGCGTTTGTCAGGGCAATCGATCTTGGCTGCAGTTCGTCCAGCAGTGGTTGCGCAAAACAAAGGAATGGATCCACTCGTATTTCAGGGGGTAGCGAAGGGTGGCGAGCACGGCATTAGCTATGACTTCCCCAACCTCACGATTGATCATGCGATGCGTAATACTCATGTACCTCCTGGATTCTGGAGAGGCGTGAATATTAATCAGAACGCGGTGTTCATGGAGTGCTTTATGGATGAGCTTGCCGAGTATGCAGGAATGGATCCAGTCGAGTTCCGGCGCAAGTATTCCGCGAACTATCCACGCAACCTTGCGGTGCTTAATGCGGTAGCGGATCGGATTGGTTGGACCAAGCCTGCGCCTGCAGGAGTATTCCGTGGCATTGCCCAACAGAAATCCTTTGGTAGTTTTGTGGCGGCAGCCTGTGAGTTATCGGTTACCGATGGCAACAAGATCAAGATTCATCGGATTGTTGCAGCAACCGATCCTGGCTATGCGGTTAATCCTGCACAAATTGAGCGTCAAGTATCAGGCTCCTTCGTGTATGGCTTATCCGCCCTGTTTGAGGAAGAGTGCACGGTCAAGAATGGTCGGATTGAGCAGACCAACTTCGACACCTTTGGGTCGATTCGCTTAAAGCAAATGCCTCCAGTGGAGACCATCATTATTCAGGGTGGCGGTAAGGAGTGGGGCGGTATTGGTGAGCCAACGATTTCAGTGGCAGCGCCTGCTGTTCTCAATGCCTACTACAAGGCTACAGGTAAGCGGATCCGCACAGTACCACTGAAAAATAGCGGTATTACGCTCGTTTAAGGTATGCGGCTTGGGATTGCGCTAGCGATTAGTGCGCTGCTAGCGCTTCCCACATCCTCTCAAGCGCAAATTATTTGGGATGGCGATGGCATCCCAAGTTCATTGAGCGGTCAACCTGGAGACCCCATCAAGGGCCGCACAATCGTCACCAGCCGGCAGACCGGCTTATGCATCCTGTGCCACGCTGGACCGTTTCCAGAAGAACGTTTTCAGGGTAATCTTGCACCCGATTTAAAACTTAGCGTTGCTAATCTATCGGCGGCACAACTACGTGCTCGTTTAGTAGATCCCTCTAAAACCAATGCCAATACAATCATGCCCGCCTACTTTAGAATCGATCACTTGCAGCGGGTAGCTCCACCATTTGCAGGGAAGACTGTATTAAGTGCCCAAGAGATTGAAGATGTCATTGCTTATTTATTAACCATCAAAACACCATGAACCAGCGGCGTATCTTTATCACCTCACTGACTGCGCTTTCATTAAGCCCATGGCAGAGCGCCAGCGCGACCCCGAGCGAAGCGATACAAGCGATGCAAAGGATTGTGGGTAATCGTCCTGTGAACACGGGGCGTATTTACTTTGAGTTACCCCCCTTGGTTGAAAACGGTAATTTGGTGGCCATTAAGATTGCCGTCCAAAGCCCAATGACGCAAAACGATTACGTTAAAGCCATCCACGTGATTGCTGAGGCAAATCCATTGCCCAATGTTGTTAGTTGTTATTTCACACCACTATCGGGTAAAGCAGAAGTCAGTACCCGAATCCGATTAGCCGACTCGCAAAAGGTCTGGGCTTTGGCACAAATGAGTGATGACTCCTTTTGGCGCACCAGTGTGGATACGGTGGTGACGCTTTCTGCCTGCACGGAGATGATATGAGTCGTTCTTCTCGCGCAGTCGTTACGCTTCCCAAAACAGCAAAACGGGGCGAGGTTTTTGAAATCCGCGCCATCGTTCAGCACGAGATGGAGTCTGGGTTTCGGCATACCGAGCAGGGCGTGAGAGTTGCCCGTGACATTATTCGGGAGTTTGTGTGTACCTATAATGGCAAGGAAGTCTTTAGGTCCGAGCTTCATCCGGGTATTGGCTCAAATCCGCTATTTATCTTCTATGCCAAAGCAGAGCAATCTGGAAGCCTAGAGTTCAAATGGATAGGTGATGATAACTACCTTACGATTGTGAAGCACACTATCACCGTGCTATGAGATTGTTTGGACTACTTGCTTTATTGGGCTTATTACTATCCGCTCCAATTTTTTCCTACGCTGATTCCAGAATATCAGCCTATGCATTGATGTCTCCCTCTAATCAGACGATGCAAAATGATATGAACCTTAATCCAGCGATGTTTTGGATCATGGATGGTGAGGCTCTGTGGGCGGATCGTAATAATCCGAGCAATAAAGCTTGCGTGGATTGTCATCGGGATGTGAGGCAATCCATGAAAGGAGTCTCCGCCACATTCCCCAAGCGCGTTCAAGGCAAATTACTCAATCTCGAAGGACAAATTAATCAATGTCGTACTACGCGCCAACAATTGCCAACTCTTGCCTACGAGTCTAAGCCTCTATTGTCATTGAGCACACTGATTGCCTATCAATCTAGAGGACTTGCAATTGCAGCATCGCGTGACTCTGCCCTTGAGCCAGACCTCCAAAAGGGAAAGTTGCTCTACTTTCAGAGGATGGGGCAACTCAATCTATCCTGTGCCCAGTGTCATGATGAGCGGGCAGGCTTAAAGCTGGCAGGCAGTGTTATTCCACAAGCCCATCCGACTGGGTATCCGATCTATCGCTTGGAATGGCAGAGCGTTGGATCCTTGCAGCGTAGATTACGCAATTGCATGTCGGGAGTGCGGGCTGAGCAATATGCCTATGGATCTTTGGAACTAAGCCAAATCGAGCTTTATTTGATGCAGCGGGCCAATGGCATGCGGATTGAGAGTCCTGCAGTTCGGCCTTAGGCCCGCTTACCATGCTTTACTGCAATCACTTCTGCCATCACCGACACTGCAATCTCTGGTGGCGTTAAAGCACCAATTTCTAGGCCGACCGGACCATGTAGGCGCTCGAGTTGCTCTGTAGAAACATTAAATTCACGAAGGCGTTCTTTGCGCTTTAATGTATTGGTATAGCTACCCAGCGCTCCAACATAAAAGGCGTTTGATTGCAGGGCGTCGATCAGGGCAAGATCATCAATCTTGGGGTCGTGCGTGAGAGCCACAATCGCAGTGTGGGAGTCAATTCCTAGTTCTTGCATGACATCGTCAGGCATCCCTTTGATGAACTGGATTCCATCTTGATGAAGACCTTCGGTATATTCCTCCCGGGGGTCGATCACAATCACATCAAAATCTGAAGCAAGTGCAAAATTAGCAACATATAAAGAGAGTTGTCCTGCGCCAATCACGAACATGCGCCAGCGTGGACCATAGGAGGTTTGCATTTCAGATTCCCCGAAGGAGAAACCATCTTCTCGAGATCCTGGGTAAAGCGTGGATTTACCGGAACCAAGATCAACGCGACGCAAAATAATTTGATGGCTTTCAATCCCCTTGAGGATTTCTTCGAGTACTGCTTGCTCGGGACTCGGTTCAACCAGAAGGCGCAAGGTACCGCCACATGGGAGACCAAAGCGTGCCGCCTCTTCTTTACTAACACCATAAATTACCAGCTCAGGAGTATTGCGGGTCAAGATCTCTGTTTGTACGCGCCTAATTAAATCATCCTCAACGCAACCACCGGATACGGAGCCAACCACCTGTCCGTCTTCACGAATGGCTAGCCATGAGCCAACGGGTCTAGGGGAGGAGCCCCAGGTTTGTACTACGGTGGCAATGGCAATACGCTTACCTTCGTGTAACCAGGACAGGGCGGTCTTTAGGACAATGTAATCGGTGCTGTTCATGATAATGAGGTCAGTGCTATTGTAGAGTTATTCAAGTTGCGGATTGCAAATAACACAGTATGAAAGTAAATCCATCGAGACTGGCTATTCTCCTGCTGGCAGCCGGACAGGGAAATCGTCTTGGTAATGTCCCTAAGGCCCTCTTAAAAAAAGAGGGAATCCCCTTGATTCAACGGTTTTGGCAAGAGGCATCCGCATTAAATTCCATCGAATCGATCAGCGTCTTGGGTTTTTATGCGGACCAGATTAAGCCCCTAGCAGAGCAGTATTCACGGGTAGCAATTAATCAGCAAGCAGAAGAGGGACATGCCTCATCAGTGCGGCTAGGACTGGAGTCTCTCCATACTAATTTTGATCTTCTACTGATTGCTTTAGTCGATCAACCGAGAATTACTCAAACATCACTAGAGCTATTGATCGATGCTCTTGAAGGCCAAGGAGATGAAATTGATGCCTTAGTACCGCTTTGCCAAGGACAACGCGGCAATCCAATCGTGATGCGGCGTAGAGCGGTCCTCGAAATCCTCAATACCCCAGTGCAGACCCCTCGGCAATGGTTAGACCAACATCCCAAGCGAGTCTGTTTTTATGAAACCCAGCAAGACGCATTCATGGTGGATGTGGATACTCTAGACGATCTTCAGAAAGAGCATCTACAGTATTAAAAAGGAACTTATCAGTTTCTTAATGCTTTTGCGGTTGCCGCCGCTGCATTGGCCATCTTGACAGCATCCGCTGCAGCTTCCGATGCTCGTTTGGTTGCTGCCGCAGCTTCTGCTGAGGCTTGTAGTGATGAGGCCTCTGCTTGATGAGCAACGGCTGCTGATGCAGCTGCTGAAGCGGCTGATGCAGCGGCCGCAGCTTCCATTGCAGCTTCTGCCGAAAATGTGGCGGCATCGGCAGCAGCCTCAGCTGCTGTAATAACCGATTGTGCGGCTGCTTCTTTAGCGGCATTGGCACATCGCTCAGTTGCAATTTTGGCCTTCTCGGCAGCCTGACAGGCTTTCTTGGCTGCCTCAGCAGCGCTAGTTGTTAACTCTTTGAGTGAGGCCAGGGCTTTGGTGTAGCGTTCATTCACAATCATGTAACCTTTGCGAAGATTAATGATCTCGGTCTCGTGGGCGACTAGTTTGGCATAAATTTTTTCAATATCGTCATTCATCGTTGGGGCTCAATTCTTAAAAAGGAAAAATCAGTTCACCCATGAAGTAGCGGTAGAAATAATTGGGGCCTAAAAAACCAGCAGACTTACCATAACCCGCCTTAGTTCGAAAGTAAACATCTTTCGCATTTACTGGACTGGTTACAGCGAGCTCGTATAGCTGGGTAGTGGTGCTTGGGCCTTGATCAATACTTTGTTGTCCTACACCCGCAGTGCCGTTGATCATCCAACCCTCGATGCGTTTGCGCATTCCAAGGGCAACCATGGATTCGTTATAGCTATTGGGATTAAAGTAATTATTAGCAACGTTGGTATTGGTATCGCGGTATTGTCGATAGCGTAATTGAGCAGTGATGCCATAGTCAGGTATGAGATCGTAGATGACTTTGGCTCGAAATGTTGGACGTGTATTGGTATCCGAGAAATAGAAATTTCCTCCTAAAATAACAACACTTAAGCGCTCAATAATCCTCTGTTCAATACTTGCCCCACCCATGGTGTAGTAAATACCATTACTCAGGGAGCCTTGTGTTTCAACACGATCGCGAGACACCATGATCTCAGCACGTGTTGTATCGGTCAGCATCATGGAGTAATTACTATCGGTGGTCAGTAATTTATAGCCTCCCTCAAGGTTGTAACCCACATTGACGTTATAGCCTAGGCCATTTCTTGGGTTAATCGCTTTTGTTACTAAGGTGTACTGTTCAGCGGTCGAATTCCAGTTATTTTGACTAAAGTAATTGTGTTGATATTGCAGGCCCGTATAGTTCTCTGCATTTTTATAGAAGGGATAAATGCTAGCCTTGTATTTATTCGTTAGAAATCCTTCGCTATCGGATGAGACATACACCTCCGGAATTGAAACAGCATATTGGGGCGAAGTTTTTAATTCTTGAGCCAGAATGGGAAGGGCACAACTGAGTAATACGCCGAATAGAACGAGCCTCATTTGGTGCCCCAATGTTTTCGAAGATTAAAGATTTCACTGATATAGCCCCAAACACAGGCGGGTTGTAAAACAATACCGTAGGCTAGGATGTAAAAGATAAAACCGAGATAGTTCTTGCGGATGGATAAGTGTTCGTGCACAAACATTGCCTTACCCCGGCTGTACATCACGATATTTAGGATAAAAGCCATCGGGATGAGAGCAATGGTCATGGGGCCGACTATCCAATAAATCCCAAAGCAGGCCAAGACCAATCCAGGAATAAAACCAACGGTATACGCTACGTCAATCAAGGGAAACAATGTATTCCACCAAATATACATGGTGCTTTGACGTTTCTTGAAGAGGATTGGCCAATTTTCTTTAAAGGATTCAATCAAACCACGAGACCAACGGCGGCGTTGATTTACAAACTTCATAAAAGTATTCGGACAATTGGTAAAGGCGCATGCATTTTCTGCATGACCAACACGGTATCCCGCCATGAGGATTTTCCAGGTCAGCACAATATCTTCGCCCACCTTGTTGGGCCAACCACCAAGCTCTACAAGGGTTTTACGGTCATACAACGAGAATGCTCCTTGCGCTACTAATGTTCCTTGAAATAAGGACTGGATGCGCTTGACCGAAGCAATGCCTAAAAAATAATCCCATTCTTGTGCTTTGGTAATCCAGTTCTCTCTGGAGTTACGAATCAATATCTCACCAGCAACTGCTTTGGTATTTGCTGGATCCGATAAATAGCGACCCACCAGATTTCTTAAAGCATCCTTCCAAAGATAGGAGTCGGCATCAATGGTAATCACAATGTCAGTTGAGCATTGCTCTAAACCATGATTGAGTGCATTAGCTTTACCACCGTTTTGATTAAGATCAATCAAGCTGAGATTTTGATGTTCACTCATAAAACTTCGCACAATGCTGACAGTCTCATCCTTGGAGCCATCGTTAATCACAATCACATGAACTGTATTTGGATAATCCTCCAAGAAAATGCTTTTCAGGGTAGTCGCGATATCTGCCGCCTCGTTATAAGCAGCAACTAAGATCGTGATGGGCGGGTAGTGCTGCTCGCGAAGGATTTCTGGTCGTTTATCAAGTAGTAATGAACAAATTACAAAAGCGTTTATAAACCCTGGAACAATCGCAATAAAGGAAATAAAGAAAATAGCAAAAGGCCAACCAATCTCTCTTGAGAGATCTTCATACCACGGCAGAGAAAGCCAGATAGAAAACGCCATCCACGTAAATGCCACAGTTAGGCAAATTACAAATTTGGCTTTAATTGAAATATAAGGCATAAGCTCGCAATAACATTAAATAGATTCCTATATATTGCGTTGAAGTAATTTACTACTAATAATAGCTTATGAATTTTATACCTATTTTTTTTATTCAAGCCTACGGAGTATGATTCGTTTATTACTTAGGCAGTATTCAAAAGACATGCTCAACGAAAACGATCTCCAAAAGCAAAACTGGGCATTATTGGCTCATGCGAAGGCTTCTTCAGCCCTAGTACGATCTACCAATCGAGACGATCTAATTGAGGGGGTCTGCAATGCCATTATTAACCAACCTCCTTATGTATTGGCTTGGGTTGGGCTTGCTAATCACGATCCCCTAAAAACGGTTTCAGTGATTGGTGCGCATGGCGCCGCAGCTGAATACGCCAAGGGTATTGATATTAAATGGTCGACGGATACACCTGAAGGCCAAGGACCAACTGGAGAATGCATTCAATCTGGCCTTCCAGTTTTAATTAATGATGTCGAAAAAGACCCCCGTTTTTTGCCGTGGCGGGAGCGTGCTAGACCGTATGGAATTCGGTCTGTCATTGCTGTACCAATTAGAGATCATGATCCTCAAGTATTAGGCGCCTTAACGGTATATGCCAATTTACCAGATGCTTTCGGTAACACAGAGACCGTTTTATTTGAGAGTTTAGCCAAAGAAATAGGATTTGGTTTGGTTGGCATTGAAAAGCAGCATCAACTCGATAATGAGATCACCCAACGCGAGCAGGTCCATCGACAGCTCGTCGATTCTTTGCACGCCACAATTGAGGCAATATCCAGGACGATGGAATGGCGAGATCCTTATACGGCGGGCCATCAAAAAAAGGTTGCTCTACTATCGGAAGCAATTGCTCGAAAATTAGGCTGGGATGAAGAAAAAATTAAGGGGCTTTACTTAGCGGCCCTAGTGCACGATATGGGGAAGATCGCAACACCAGCTGAGATCTTAACCAAACCATCTCAACTGAGTGAAACAGAGATGACCCTAATTAGAGAGCATCCTAACACTGGATATGAGATCTTAAAAGATGTGCCATTTTCTTGGCCGATTGCAGAGGCGGTTAGGCAGCATCATGAACGTTTGGACGGTAGCGGCTATCCGCGTGGCCTCAAGGGTGATGCCATTATTCCAGAGGCAAGAGTATTAGGTATTGCCGACACGATTGAGGCAATGACATCGCACCGGCCGTATCGCCCAGGACTCGGTTTAGATAAGGCTATCGAGCAAGTGAAGTTAGAGGCGGGGATTCGCTTGGATGCACAAATGAGTCAAGCGGCATGCGAGTTATTGGAGCAAGATGAATTTCGCAAGTTAATGACTTCGGGCTAATGACAAATTCCTTTGCAGTATGTCTCTATATTTTTTCATTGTTGTTTCAAATAACGGCAGTTTATTTCTCATACCAACTTTTTCGAAGAGCAGTGGTTTATCGGATTCCATGCTTACTATTAATGCTTGGATTTGCCATCATGGTATTCCGACGGCTTTATCCGCTGATTGGTGGCTTTCAGAGCTTGGTCTTAAATGAAGTTGAGGCCTTAATCACTGCTTGTATTTCTGGACTTCTCATGGCAGGTATGTATTACCTGGTAAGAGCGTTTTCGATCATCGAAGTCCAGAGTGATATTTACGAACGAGATGCAAAGACTGATGCCATGACAGGTGCTATTCGAAGACAAGAGATCATGCACCGTTTAGAGCAAGAAATCAGCCGTTCTTTTCGAAATCAGCAACCTTTAGCATTGATTATGTTTGATATTGATCATTTTAAGTTTGTGAATGATCGATATGGTCATTCAGTTGGCGATATTGTTCTCAAAAATCTCGTGCAATTTAGCCATGGTATTTGTCGTGATATCGATTTACTCGGTCGTGTTGGTGGAGAGGAGTTTTTGGTGATTCTACCCAATACCAATGAGTATGATGCACATGAAATTGCTGAGCGGATACGCATTGGGGTTGAGCGACATGTGGTTGCCAAGGTCAATCGTGAACCTATCCGGATCACCATTAGCAACGGTATTGCTGTCCTGCATCCCGAGACGGAGTTGGATATGATTCATTCCATTTTGGCTGATAAATACTTCAAACAAGCGGACTATGCGATGTATCAGGCTAAAGTCGCAGGCAGAAATCAGACTGTTGTCTATAAAGCAAGTTAAACGCTAAACTAGTCTACTGTTATCACTTTATCAAGACGATCCTATGCGCTTATTTAGCTTTCAAGACCAGCAGGGCCATCACTCCCTTGGTGCTCTTTCAGGAAAAGACTCATCTCAATACATCGATTTATGTGCCACTGATCCCAATATCCCTATAGATCTATTAGGGCTTATTCAGCGTGACCCTGAGCTCACCCAAGCACGCAGAGCCTTGCTCAATCCACAGGCTGTTATTCATAATCTGAGTGATATCCGCTTCACACCCTTAATTCATCGCCCCGAAAAAATTATTTGTTTGGGTCTCAATTATGCTGATCATGCCAAAGAGGGTGGCCATGCCAGACCAGACTATCCGAGCTTCTTTATGCGCGGCCCAAGTTCTCTCACAGCACACCAAGCTCCTATCATTCGTCCAAAGGCATCGGCAAAGCTGGATTACGAAGCAGAGTTGGCCTTTGTGATGGGTAAGCGAGCTAAGCATTGTTCGCTTGAAAACGCTCTCGAGCATGTAGTGGGATATAGCATTTTCAATGATGGTAGCGTGCGTGATTATCAACGTAAGTCAACCCAATGGACCATTGGTAAAAACTTTGACCAAACAGGTGCCTTTGGCCCATGGCTTGTTACCCCTGATGAGTTACCAATAGGTGCAAGCGGTTTACAAATTCAGTCTCGTTTAAATGGACAGCTCATGCAGAATGCCAATACCAAGGATTTTCTATGGGGCGTTGCCGAGACCATTGTGCTCATCACCGAATGCATGACCTTAGAGCCTGGTGATGTGGTTATTACTGGAACTCCTGCAGGTGTTGGCTATGCTAGAACTCCGCCTGTGTTCATGAAGCCTGGAGATATTTGCGAAGTGGAGATCGAAGGGATTGGAATTCTTAGTAATTCGATTGCGGATGAGCATTAAGTAATCACGGGGATCATTTAATATAAGACCTTAAATGAATACGTCTTTACCCGTTCTGGAGTTTGACACCATTATTGTTGGGGCAGGTAGTGCCGGTTGTTTATTAGCGAACCGGCTCTCAGTTGATCCTAAGCACCGCGTTCTACTACTCGAAGCAGGCGGCGAAGATGATTGGTTCTGGATTAAGATCCCCGTGGGGTATTTGTTCACCATCGCCAACCCCCGGACGGATTGGTGCTTTAAGACCCAGGCCGATCCCGGTTTAAACCAGCGCTCCATTCATTACGCAAGAGGCAAAGTGATTGGTGGCTCATCGTCGATTAATGCCATGATTTATATGCGGGGCCAAGCCAGTGATTATGCGCGCTGGTCCGAGATGACCGGTGATCCCATCTGGCAATGGCCCACCACATTGGAGACCTATAAATCTTTAGAGAACTATTACGCTGGTGCCAATCCGTGGCATGGCGATGGTGGTGAGATGCGGGTAGAGCGCCCGCGGGTGCAGTGGCATATTTTGGATGCATGGCGTGAGGCTGCTCACGAGCAAGGGATTCCGAAGATAGAAGAATTCAATCGAGGCAATAACGAGGGTTGTGCATACTTTCAGATGACCCAACAGCGGGGTGTACGTTGGTCGATGGCAGATGCTTATTTGCATCCAATCCGACACCGTAAGAACTTGACCATCTTTACCAAAGCGCAAGTTCTCCACTTAAATCTTAAGCCCATTACCACACAAACCATTAATCAAAGCCGTTTTACGCAAAAAGCCTGGCATGGCGCTCAGCATGAGATTGCCAGTCTTTTGGTCTTGCACGCTGGAAGCAAAAAGACCATCCATGCCAGCGATCAAGTGATCCTCGCGGCTGGGTCGATTGGCTCCCCCCATTTACTGCAAGTCTCCGGAATAGGATCCCGATCCCACCTTGAGAGTATTGGGGTGCAAACCCAAGTGGAGTTGCCGGGAGTAGGCGAGAACTTGCAAGACCACTTACAAATCCGCACCGTATATCAGGTAGAGAACTGCAAAACGGTCAACACTCTCTATAAGAACTTATTCACTCGGATTGGTATGGGCCTTGAGTATCTCCTCAAGCGTACGGGTCCCCTCACCATGCCACCATCTACCTTGGGTGCATTTACTAAGAGCGATCCAAGTCAAACGAGTGCAAATATCGAGTGGCATGTGCAACCGCTATCGCTCCCTAAATTTGGTGAGCCCCTCCATGCATTCAATGCCATCACGCCGAGCGTTTGCAATCTACGTCCAAGCAGTCGGGGTTGGGTGCGAGCGGCCACTGCAAATGCCTTAGATCAGCCAACGATTCAGTGTAATTACTTGTCGACCCCAGATGATCTCGCAGTGGCTGTGAATAGTCTCAAAATAACCCGTCAGATTATGGCGAGCAGGGCATTGAAATTCTATCAACCCAAAGAGGTATTACCGGGTTTGAATATTCAAAGTGATCAGGATTTGGAAGGGGCAGCTAGAGACTTGGGCACCACCATCTTTCATCCGGTGAGTACCTGTGCGATGGGTAAGGTCGATCAATCTGGCAGAGCAGAAAATCTCAACACTGTTTTAGATTCAGAATGTCGGGTGAGGGGTGTAGCGCGCTTACGCGTGATAGACGCCTCTGCCATGCCTTGTATTACATCCGGCAACACCAACTCTCCAGTGATGCTGATTGCAGAAACAGTTGCAAGAAGGATGATTCTAGAGGCGGTTTAATTCCTGAGCTTAGACGTTACACAAATTACAGTTCTTCATTGAAGAGTTAACTCTAATTAAGAAATTCGTTGGTAGTAAAGATTTTGAGGATGATTGGCTTCAGCAAAAAACATCCATCGCTCACACATCAGACCAATTAAATGAACAATCAATGCAATGAATACAGCACTAAAAGTAGAGCTTTGTAGAGCATACACAAGAATTAAAATCGGAAAAAGATATGCTCCAAAAAGAATAATTTTTCGGAGGTTATCCAGCACAAGATTTGTCTGATTATGAAAGAATTCTCGAGTATTAAAACTGCCCCCCATCAACCCCATCGATGTTTGACGTATTTTTGTATTTGGAATGCCGATCGCCGAATTTAGATTTGACTTTGGCTTAAGACCCCGATTCCTTTTCCATATCGTTAATTTAATGGTCAGTGCAATAAATAAAAGTGCTACACCAATGGCAGGAATTAGTTTTACGTATGCGTTTTCAATAGCATCCGACCAAAGCCAAATGAGAGAGCCAAACAGAAGCCATCCGGATGTAAGGCCTAAAACTAGAAAGTTAATAAATGTCAAAGGATGGGCCCACTCCTGAATAAATTTAATGCATTGATAAATTTGAGCAGTGCAAATCCATAATAAAAATGCAAGGATAACAATCGCTAACCAAATGATCGAGAATGATTTATCTTGCGCAGAAAAATACCATGCCAATATAACAGTCGTTATAAAAAGAGGAAGAACGATGACTTCACGAGACAACCAAGAGGTTCTCCACATATGAGCTGCTCGCCAAGCACGTTCTGGGTGGCCTAAATGAAAAAAGGAAGCAAGTAGACTCACTATTAATAAGCCAAAGCTTACTGGGAGAGCAAGATTAGTTAAGAATGAATTGCTGAGGAGATTAAATTGCGACTTGAAGATCGCTATGTAAAAAAGTAAGCCTTGCGACATCCCGGCCAATGTTGTAAAAAAAACTAAGGAGAAATTTGGTTGCATCAGTTCTCATCCTTTACAGCAGCAATTATTTCGGTAATTGAACGTGGGAGATAATGATTCGCTGGAATTGTTTCCCATTCTGGCATGAGGGCATATCCACCCCGTTCGGCAATAGCCTTGCTAGCCTCAGATTCCGGATCATGAACATCTCCAAAAAGACGCGCATTGGTAGGGCACGCTAAAACGCAAGCTGGTTTGCGCTCTGAGATGGGCAAGGTTTCACTGTAAATTCGATCAACGCATAGAGTGCACTTTGTCATTACCTGGCGTTCTTCGTCAAGTTCACGTGCACCATAAGGACACGCCCATGAACAATACTTGCAGCCGATGCATTTATCGTAGTCTACTAATACGATGCCATCTTCTGCTCGTTTATAGCTTGCTCCAGTTGGGCAAACTGGTACGCAGGGGGGATCTTCACAATGAAGGCATGACTTTGGAAAGTGAATTGTTTCAGTATTGGGGAATGAGCCCGTTTCATACGTTTGTACACGATTAAAAAATGTACCCGTTGGGCTTTCCCCGTAGGCGTGCAAATCTGTAAGGGGGCCGGCCGAGCCTTGTGTATTCCATTCCTTACAGGATGTAACGCAAGCATGACATCCCACACATACATTTAAGTCAATTACTAAAGCAAGTTGTTTATTTGTTTTCATATTTCAGAAAGACCTTATTTCTTAATAATCATGCCGGGCACAGAATACGCTTTAAATTGAGGCAAAGTTTCTTCATACGCTTCTTTATCTGCGGGCGATATTTTGACGCGAACATCGTACCAACCTGCCTGACCTGTTATGGGGTCAGAGTTGCTTACTCTAAATTGCCCAAATGGTAATTCTTCTGTAATGAGATGATTTAACAAAAAGCCTTTTTTGGATTCATCTGCTTTAGCATCTAGGCTCCATGCTGACTCTGCCTTTCCAATTGCATTCCAGGTCCATACGGTGCCGGGATCCACTGCTTCTGAATGGCGTGCCATACATTTCACTTTGCCCCATTGAGATTCAATGAGCATCCAGGCGCCATCATCAATTCCATGAGATTGGGCAGTTTTGGTATTGATAAATAAATAGTTATGACTATGTATCTGACGAAGCCAAGCATTCTGAGAATCCCATGAGTGATACATTGCCATGGGCCTTTGAGTAATCGCATTTAATGGAAATTGATTTAAATCAGTAACGTCTTCCTCGAGCGGCGGATACCACATTGGTAAGGGATCAAAATATTTGATAATTCGCTTTTTTAAATGCTCAGGAGGTGTTCGTCCTTTGCGTTGCCCCTTTGCCGCTAACCTAAATTTTTGCAAGATATCCGAGTAGATCGATAGCATGATCGGATCATTTTTTTGTCTCAGAGCATTCTCTTTTGCAAAATCCAAATATCCTCTATTCCAATTTCGCATGTAGTGATGTTCAGTTGGCATTTTGAATTGGAAAACACAGTTATTTTTTTCGTATTGCTCCCACTGATTTTGATTGGGCTCACCACGCAAACTTTTTTCACCATTTACACCTCGCCAGCCCGATAAAAATCCAATACCTGAATCTGGGGCGGTTTGAAACTTGGTAATAAAGTCTGTATATCCAGAAAACTTTCGCCCGCCCTCTGGGGTGGTAAAGGCTGGGAACTTTAGGCGAGAAGCAAGTTCAACAATCACCTCTTGGAAGGGTTTGCAATTTCCGGTGGGTGGCAAGACTGGAATGCGGACAGAGTCAACTGGGCCATCAAATTCTGAAATGGGCCGATCTAGCATACTCATGACATCGTGGCGCTCAAGATATGTGGTGTCGGGTAACACTAAATCCGCAAAATTAACCATCTCAGATTGAAAAGCATCGCAAACTACTAAAAATGGTATTTTGTATTCACCATCTGCATTTTTCTCATTCAGAAGATTTCGTACCTCAGTAGTATTCATTGTTGAATTCCAGGACATATTGGCCATGAAAATCATTAAGGTATCAATGGTGTAAGGATCACCTTTTACTGCATTGGTAATTACGTTATGCATTAAGCCATGGGCTGCTAACGGATGCTCCCAAGAGTACGCCTTATCAATTCGTAGTGGTGTTCCATCCTCACTTAAGGAGAGATCCTCAGGCTGTGTTGGCCAACCAAGTGGCGCTTTACCTAAGGGGGTATTAGGCTTAATATCGGCATCGGAAGAGGGTGGCTTAACGTTTGGTGGGGTTTGCCTTGGATAAGGAGCCTTGTGTCTAAATCCTCCAGGGCGGTCGATGGTGCCAAGCAAGGACATTAATACCGCCAAGCCTCTTACGGTTTGAAACCCATTTGAATGGGCGGAAAGACCCCGCATCGCATGAAAAGCCACCGGCCTACCAATGACAGAAGTGTGTTTTTCTCCCCATGCATCAGTCCACGGAATCGGGAGGGTAAACGCTTGATCAAAGGCGGCTTGCCCAATTTCTTCGGCCAGCTTAACAATTCTAGATGCCGAAATTCCAGTGATTGCCGCCGCCCAATCTGGCGAGGTGTTTTTAACTTGACGACGCAACAACTCAAATGCTGGCGCCACTCGCTTTCCCTCATGGGGCCCCGGTCCCATAATGTACTCACCCTGAAGGGATGGCATTACTCCTTTGGCGTAGCATGGCTGAGCACTATTTGTGTTGGTATCCCAAATGTATTTATTGTGAGGAAGGTCGGCATTAATTTGCTCTGAGCTCGGATCAAATAAAAATAATCCTTCTTCTGGACCCTCATCAAGACAAACCAACTGGCCTGAGTTTGTATATTTTTGTAAAAAAGGTGCATCGAATTTATTTTTTGCAATTAGTTCGTGCATTAGTGCCATAAAAAGCGCACCATCAGTGCCGGGCTTAATGGGTATCCATTCATCAGCAATTGCAGAATAGCCGGTCCGGACTGGGTTGATAGAGATGAATCGTCCGCCTGAGCGTTTAAATTTTGAGAGTGCAATCTTCATTGGATTGCTGTGATGATCCTCAGCCGTGCCAATCATGATAAAGAGTTTGGAGTGATCTAGATCCGGACCACCAAACTCCCAAAAACTTCCACCGATGGTGTAAATCATTCCTGCGGCCATATTGACTGAACAAAAGCCGCCATGGGCAGCGTAATTCGGTGTGCCAAATTGACGGGCAAATAAGCCTGTCAAAGCCTGCATTTGATCGCGACCAGTAAATAGCGCAAACTTTTTCGGGTCAGTGGCGCGGATTTTAGATAAGCGCTCTGTTAGCAAATTGAATGCAGTCTCCCAGCTAATAATCTCAAATTCATTGGAGCCGCGCGGACTGTTTTTCTTTCTTAAAAGGGGTTCTGTAATGCGCGCCGGAGACTTTTGTTTCATGATTCCCGCTGAGCCCTTGGCACATATCACCCCTTGATTTAAGGGATGGTCAGGATTTCCATCAATGTAAACCAGCTCACCGTCCCGAAGATGTGCGCGGATGCCGCAGCGGCATGCACACATATAGCAAGTAGTTTTCTTTATCTCGTCAGTGGGCTTGATTTTGCCGATTGGATCATGAACGGGAGCGGAGGAAAAAGGATTAAACATATTTATTTAGTTTCTGATAAATTGATTCCTTCCAAGAATACACAAATTTTCAAAAATTTGAATATGTGCAAACTCTCTGATAGAGGTTTCAATAAAAAATGACGGATTTAAGGATTAGTAAAAACCCTAATATCGATCTAGAAACCTAGCTGGGTTTTAGTTTTGGATAATTTGCCTTAGCACCGTCTAGGAAGTTTTCAATTGCATGCGTGAGGTATTCCTTAAAATTTACTTTAGCCTCATAGTTGAAAATATACTTTCTCATTGCGTACGCAAAAAAACTACCATGAAGCATCCAAACAAACTCTCTTTCATCGTCGGAGACAGGGCCCCAATTCTTCTTAGGGACATAAATAGCGCGTAAAGACAGGCAAATGGGGTCAATTAGCCTTTGCCGAATCATTTTTAAATATTTTTGGTTCAACCCGGTTCCGGCTAGACCCGAATAAAGGTAAACCCTAATCCAACGTCTTGAAAAGCTATCTTCAAAGTACTCTTGATAAAACTCGATTAAGCGTTCCTGAAGTGGAATCGTCTGATTACTCAGAAGACGATCCCACCCTGGTCGCCAAGAATCTAGGAAAACAATTTCAAATACCTCCTCCATGAGCACCTCTTTGGAGGGGAAGTATCTATATAGCAAGGGCTGAGTGATCCCCAGTCGTTCTGAGAGCTCTCTTGTTTTACCGGTAAAGCCTACTTCGGCAAAATACTCAATCGCCCCCTGAAGAATTAGGGACCGACGTGCGCTGGGTGAGAGCCTCGTTTGCAGACGTTCCCCCGATTTTTGAGGGGTATCCGATTGCCTTGGCTTCTTATTTGAGTTTATTTTGGGCATTATTTTGACTGAGTATCATTTCCACCATTGTACTTATCTAATGAAATACCAAATTTAATGGTTTTTACCTATTAAATAAGTGATTATTAATAGCGCTAATCGCAAAATTTTGCTGTATAGTAACTATTAATCAAAAGATTAATTAAGATTAAATAAAATTATTTCGTTCGAGCTTTAGAAAAAATAGATGTAACGTTTTGTTTAGAAAATTATAAAACTTGGGGATCAAATGTTAAGTGATATTGAAATTGCTCAAAAAGCAAAAATGCAAAAAATTGTTCAAATTGCTAAAGACCGTTTAGGAATACCGGAGGACGAACTGATCCCTTATGGCCATTACAAATCTAAAGTATCTTTGGCGTATCTAGAAAAACTAAAAGACCGTAAGGATGGAAAGTTAATTTTAGTAACTGCCATTAGTCCCACGCCAGCAGGGGAGGGTAAAACCACAACCACCGTTGGACTTGGCGACGGTTTAAATTACATTGGCAAGAAAGCGATGATTTGCTTGAGAGAGCCATCCTTAGGCCCTGTTTTTGGGGTTAAGGGCGGAGCAGCTGGCGGAGGCCATGCGCAAATTGTTCCCATGGAAGACATTAACCTTCACTTTACGGGAGATTTTTCTGCAATTGCGCTTGCAAATAATTTGTTAGCCGCTTTAATTGACAATCATATTTATCACGGCAATCTACTTGGCATTGATGTAAGACGGATTCAGTGGAAGCGTGTGGTTGATATGAATGATCGCGCACTTCGCCAAATTACGGCCGGCCTTGGTGGTCCAGGAAATGGCTATCCGCGTGAGGATGGCTTTGATATTGTGGTTGCGTCTGAAATCATGGCAATCTTTTGCCTGGCTACGTCGATCGAGGATCTCAAGAAACGCCTTGGTGAAATTGTTATTGGGTATACGCGTGATCAAAAACCTGTCTTAGCTAAACAGCTCAACGCCCATGGTGCAATGACGGTTTTATTGAAGGATGCCTTAGCGCCTAATTTGGTTCAAACGCTTGAAAATAACCCTGCCTTTGTTCATGGCGGACCATTTGCGAACATAGCGCACGGCTGTAATTCTGTTATCGCAACCCAAGCGGCATTGAAGTTGGCAGACTATGTTGTTACTGAAGCTGGATTTGGTGCGGATTTGGGTGCAGAGAAGTTTATTGATATTAAGTGTCGAAAGTCGGGCTTAAAACCATCTGCAGCGGTCATTGTCGTTACAGTAAGAGCAATGAAATATCACGGTGGCGCGGACTTAACTACTTTGACAACGGAAAATCTTGAAGCGTTAGACAAAGGTTTAGTAAATCTTGAGCGTCATGTGGAGAATATAACCAATGTCTACAGTTTGCCATGCGTCGTTTCTATTAACAAATTTACCAGTGATACTCCTGCAGAAATTGAAATGATTCGTCAGCGCATGGAAAAACTTGGCGTAAAGATTGTTTTGGCATCCCATTGGGGTGATGGCGGCAAAGGGGCCGCAGAACTCGCCAAGGTGGTAGTCGAACTCTGCGAAACGACTGATAAGAAGATGCAATTTGTTTACGATGACAGTGATACTCTATGGGATAAGATCAATAAGATATCGAAAAAAGTATATCGTGCCAGTGAGGTAGTCGCAGATTCAAAAATTCGTACGCAAATTCAGAATTTACAAGAACAAGGGTATGGTCATTACCCCGTATGTGTTGCAAAAACTCAAAGTTCTTTCTCAACCGATCCGAAATTACGCGGTGCGCCTGAAAATCACGTTATTACCATTCGAGAAGTTCGATTAGCTGCTGGAGCTCAGTTTGTTGTAATGGTTTGTGGAGATATTATGACGATGCCTGGTTTGCCTAAGGTACCATCAGCAGACAAAATTGATTATGTAGACGGCAAAGTTGTCGGTTTGTTTTAAGATAAATTATTTTTTAGGAGCTTACTATGTCAAAGAGTGCTAAAGAGTGGATTCAAACTCCCCCATTTCCAACTAGTCATTTCGTAGACAGTCGTATTTATACGGATGAAAGTTTATTTAAAGAAGAGCAAGAAAAGATTTTTAACAAAAGTTGGATTATTGCGTGCCATGAGACTGAACTTCCAGGTGCGTATGATTACAGAACCTTCTCCCATCCAGGTGGAGCCCCATTAATTATTGTGAAGGGCGAAGACCAGAAGATTCGCTCTTTTTATAATATTTGTCCTCATCGCGGCAATACTCTTTTATACGATCCAGTTGGTAATGCAAAGCGGATAACCTGCATTTTCCACAATTGGATGTTCGACACCAAAGGAAATTGTCTAGAGATTTCTCGGGGTAAGCAAGGTTACCAAGATCGCTACACCTGCGAAGACGCCTCCTTAAGAGAAGTAAAAACGGAGATTGGCTACGGTGGTTTTGTATGGGTCAATATTGATGATGATGCGATGAGCCTTAAGGACTACATCGGAGATTCCATGAATATGTTGGAAGAGCAACTCTCAATGCCTTTGGAGGTTTTTCATTATCACAAAGCGATTGTAGATACGAATTACAAACTTTGGCATGATACAAACAGTGAGTTTTATCACGATTACATGCATTACTTTAATCGAGCCACTGGAATGATTCAGCCCGGGTATTTTGATCGTAAATATACGGGTTATCCAAATGGACACGCATCCGTTGGCTCTATGGAAATTAAATACGATGCCTATGCGGGCAGTAAGGCTCGATCAGTCGGCTGGCCTGGTTTAGCACCTGGCGGCTGGGTTTTGATCGATATCTTCCCAGGTATGACTTTTAATCTACGTACTTCAGTACTGCGAATGGACACCGCCATTCCTCTTGGACCCAATAAATTAGTCATTGAGTTTCGCGGGCTTGGTTTAAAGAGCGATACACCAGAGCAACGAGCCGAACGAATTCGTGATCATAATTTCATTTGGGGCCCATTTGGCAGAAATCTTCACGAGGATCTTTTGGGAGTTCATGGTCAAGGCAGAGCAATGCGCGAGGGCACCGATAGTAAATGGGTTATTCATGGGCGCGAGGAGAATTCAACGATCCATGATGAAGTTGGAATGCGTCATTTTTATGCTGAGTGGAGCAAGAAAATGAATCGACCAGCTTTCAATCCGCTCGGAGATAATAAACTTTCTAAAGCAGCATAATCAAATAATAAAATTAGGATTTACTATTCATGAGAGAGCAGATTACAGAGCTGATCTATAAAAGTTTTTTGACCTTAGATGACCTTAACTTTTCAGGGTACATTGACTTATGTCACTCTTCTTTTAACTATAAAATTGGCGCCTACAGTCCGGAAATCAGAAAACAGATGACTTGGCTTGAGGAATCGCGTGATTCATTAAAACTCCTCTTTGAAAACTTGCCTAAACATAATAGCGACCATTCTCGTCTATCCCGCTTAGGAAATGTTTATTTGATCAATCAGGAATCTAACGGGGATTGGAGTACTCTTACTTTTTTACAAGTATTCCGTACAACCCTAGATGGGGGCGCCTCCGAACTATTTGCAGTTGGCAAAATCAAAGATAAGATTCGAGAAGAGGGCGGCACTCTTAAATTATTGGATCGGGATATACAGTTAGAAACCAGAATGTTTGGATTCGGACACCACATTCCATTTTAGATAGCTGTACCAAAAAATGATTATTTTATGAAGATAGAGCTATCTGGTACTGGTACAAATATCACTTTTCAGTCGCCAGATAATGAGCGCATCCTGTATGCGGGCCTGAAATCTAGTCCCGAGTTACCTTATGAATGTGCTACTGGAACGTGCGGCTCTTGTAAGGCAAAATGCATTGAGGGTAGTTTCGAGTGGGCTTGGTCAGAAGCCCCTGCCAGAAAAAATTTGAAGAATGCAGATGAACTTCTAATGTGTCAGTGTATTGCCACAAGCAATTTAAAATTAGAAGTTAAATCAAAGCTTGTGAAAAGTGCATTACCTTTTTCTTCCGCCACATGGATGGATGGAAAAATTAAATCCTTTAAAAATCTTGCCCCTGGTGTGATGTCTCTAAGCATCAAATTGCAGCATGAAATTTGTTTCCTGCCTGGGCAATTTATGGTGATTGAATTTTCAGACGTTCAAGGTGGTCGAGCTTGGTCAATGACAAACTTTGTGTCGGGCGTAACGGATTGCGTTGATTTTGTTATTAAGATGAAGCCAGGAGGTGAGTTATCAAATTTTTTATTTGATTCCAATGGGCTTGATCAGTTGCTTGATCAATCTGTCCGAGTATTTGGTCCAATTGGTAAAGCAGTTTTTGATGAAAATATCTCCCGCGACTTAGTTTGCATTGCTGGCGGAACTGGCATTGCTAGTATGATGTCTATATTAGAGGCTTTTTCTAAGAAAAAAAATTCAACAAATTCCGCCTCTTTATTTTTTGGCGTTCGAACACAAGAGGATGTTTTCTTTATGGATGAACTCACTCATTTAGTGAGGGATTCTGCAGGTTCTATACGGGTCGTCATAGCCTTTTCTGACAAAGCTGGGTCAGCCGACTATATCGATGCACATGAATTTATCGACTTTGATCAAGGCTTTGTGCATGAAGTTGCAATGCGTCAAATGGATTCCTGGAAGACGCCTCAAATTAGGGCGTATTTGGCCGGACCTCCTCCCTTGGTTGACGGAGCCCTTAGGGCTTTGCTGCTGCAGGCAAAATTACCCGCAGGTGAGATTTTGTACGACAAATTTGGTTAACTAAATGTTTTAGAAGAGATTTTCATGACAACAATTTTTATTTGTAAAAAAACGGATATACAACCTAATGGTTTTAAGGTTTTTGAGGTAGATGGTGAAAAGATTTTGGTAGCACAGTCGGAAGGTGAGTTTTATGCATACGACGGCATATGCCCTCATCAGGAAGTGTGCTTATCAGAGGGTATGTATGACGGTAAAACTTTTACCTGCCACCAGCATCTATGGCAATGGGACATTGCCACAGGGGAGCCCCAAGGCCTAGCAGAAGCCCCTCTTGTTAGTAAGCCTATTCAAGTTAATTCTGATGAATTGCACTTAAAAAAATGAACGTAGGGATAGTCCTTAGTTGAAATTGTAGACAGTAGCTTAATCTACCTTTATAAAGGTATTTATAGGTTATTAATTTAAATAAAGCCTTCGTGTTTCGATTGTTATATCAATAAAATCTATTAAGGAGACGATATGTTTGTCAATCGTGTGAGAAGAGGAATTACATTTGCCGCTGCAACCGCAGTCATGTTTGGTTTAGGGTCAGCTGGCGTTCAGGCTCAATCAGTTGATTATGGTAAGGTTGGCGGACCAGTTAACTTGGTTATCGGTTATCAACCCTACTACACAGAAGCATGGTCTGGTTTAGTCATGCGTGGTAAAAAGTTTTATGAAAAGTATTTGCCAAAAGGATCAACAGTAGAGTTCCAAATTGGTCTGCAGGGAAGCATCATTGTTAACAATATGCTTGCAGCTAAACAGCATATTGGGTACATGGGTGATATGCCCGCAATCGTATCAACCACAAAGCCTGAGGTTGCTGATATTCGTTTGGTGGCAGTTCTTGGTTTAGGCAATGATCAATGCAATATCGTACTCACCTCGATGGATGCGCCAGCTTTCAAGAGTCCGATAGAAGCGATTAAGTGGATGAACGGTAAAACAATTGCAGCCCCTAAGGGAGCATGTACTGATCGTTTTGTGCAAGAAACTCTTCTTAAACAAAACGTAAAACCAGAGGCCTATCTCAATCAAAATATTGAAGTTATTACCAGCAACTTCCGTGCTAAGAAAATTGATGCCGCGGCAATTTGGGAGCCAACTGCTTCTCGTTTGGTAGAAGAGGGACTGGCAAAACGTGTTGCATCTGGTTATTCAGTTGGAATTAGTGACGGTGGATTTATGGCAATGCGAGCTGACCTAATTAAGGCCCGCCCAGATGTTGCACAAGCATGGTTGAATGCAGAACTTGATGCTCAACTATTTATGGCCGATCCTAAAAATGCCAAAGAGATTATCGATATTGCAATGGCGCAAACAACCGGTTTCACAAGAGCAACGATGGCGCGTGCGTTATATGGAAGTTATCCTGATCAAGTGGGAAGTAAAATCCGCTTTTCATTGCCATTTACATTTACCCCAGAATCAAGAGGTTTGATTACGAATGCGACAACATTCTTGCGGGAAATCAAGACAATCAATGTTGCTACATTAAGACCAGATGCAATTGTTTCTGAATTTGCAGATAAGGCTTTACAAGCTAAAAATCTTAAAGCGCCAATTGGTTCAGTGCCTGTGTTGAATCCTTTGCCAAATTAATTTAGTTATAAAATTTCCCCAACCACGTTGGGGATTTTTTTGACCACTTATTTATCAAATGCTTTATTAGTAGTACCAAAAAATTAGAGATAACTTGGAGACAAATTTGTAATGGCAATATCTACTAATGCATCATTTGCAATAAAACAAAACAAATTATTGAGCGTGTTATTTGGCTCAAGACTCTATTTAATGCTGGTTGGGTTTATAGCATTCCTAGCCTTTTGGCATTTCGCAGTCGATGTTTGGAGGCTGCCACGCTTTTCACAAATGCCAGGGTTTTTCACTGTTTTAAAAGAATGGCTTAATCCTGATCCAGTGTATGGGCTATCGATTTATACCGCTGAATACTATACCCATATTTTTGCAAGCTGCGTTAGAGTATTTGTAGCATTTGCCTTAGCAACCATCCTTGGTGTACCTCTAGGTTTATTCATGGGCTGGTCTACCAAAGTTCGGGAGTATGTTTTTCCAGTTTTTGAAATGTTGCGGCCCATCCCTATTTTGGCTTGGGTACCACTTGCAATCATTATGTTTACTGGACTTGAGACGCCAGTTATATTCTTAGCATTCCTTGCCTCATTTTTTGTTACCACGCTAAATACAATGTTGGGCGTTGAGTCTATTGATGAATCGTATTTTAGAGCGGCACAGTGTTTAGGTGCAAATGACCGACAGGTATTTACAAATGTGGTGATACCTGGTGCGATGCCGTTTATTTTTACTGGACTACAGATTTCTATCGGAGTATGTTGGTTTTCCTTAGTTGCTGCAGAAATGGTATCGGGTCAATACGGCCTTGGCTACGTAATCAACAATTCATACACTAATGTTCGCTATCCAACAATCATTATTGGAATGGTTACATTAGGTTTTGTTGGATACTCAACAAGCGCTATGGTTAGGATGATTGGTAATCGTTTGATGCAATGGCGCATGCGCGAAATTGCAATGTCAAATAGTTAATTAAATAATATAAACAATATGAAGACACGTGGACAAATAAGCATTAAGGATGTAGTCAAGATTTATGATCCAGAAGGTGCTGCCGTAATGGCAGTTGATCATTGCTCGTTGGAAATTGCCGCAGGTGAGATTTGTATGATTGTTGGACCATCTGGCTGTGGAAAGACAACCTTATTAAATGCAATCGCTGGATTTCATAGCATTAACGGGGGCAGCATACACTTGGACGGGGAAATGTTATGTGGCCCTGGAAAACCAAAGGCAAGTCCTGGCTCCGACCGTATTGTTGTTTTCCAAAATGGAGCACTTTTCCCTTGGAAAAATGTTATTGATAACGTAACCTTCGGGCCGGTTATGCAAGGTAAGCTGTCTGCAGCCGAAGCGCAGGATAAGGCACGGTCAATGATGGCAGATGCAGGACTTTCTGGTACGGAAAATAATTTTCCAGGAGAGCTTTCATCGGGTGTGCGTCGCCGCGTTGAGATTGTGCGTGCCCTTATGAATGATCCCGCTGTTTTGCTCTTGGATGAGCCGTACAGAGCACTCGACTCACTGACGAAATCAGTAATGCACGAATCGCTTTTAGACATTTACTATAAAAATAAAGTAACCATTTTCTTTATTACACATGACTTACAGGAAGCTTTATTTCTCGGAAATAAGGTAGCTATTATGACAAGTCGACCATGTAAGCCAAAAAAAGTATTAACGGTCGATATCCCCTATCCACGAAGCTATAGTGTGGTTACTGATAAGCGATTCCGTGAGTTGATGGAGGAAACTAGTGAGGCCGTACATGAAGAAGCCAAAAAATCGTTTGCTGCCGGTGAGAGGGAGGGCTAATCATGATACGTTCAATTAAAAAATACCTCACAGCCTCCTCTACTCGAAGGGGAATTATTGCAGTCATAATATTTTTATTATTCTGGGAAGTATGCTCACGTTTTCATCTATGGTTTGGTGTTCAGGTTCCATGGATCGGCAAAATCCCCGCGCCTACCTCTGTCATACAGGCATGGATACCCCTGCTAGATGATGCTGGTTACTGGTCTAGTTGGTACTTGAGTGCTAAACGAGTATTCTCCGGGTTTTTATTTGCGATGCTAATCGGAATACCATTCGGATTAATTTTGGCAGTAAATAGAACTGCTTACGGTATTATGTTCCCGACTTTTGAGGTTTTGCGTCCAATTCCACCTTTAGCTTGGGTGCCCGCATCCATCATTTTTTGGCCAACAGCGGAGATGTCAATTGCTTTTGTAACATTTCTGGGTGCCTTTTATACCATTGTGATTAATGTGTTGGGTGGAGCGCAGTCAATTGACCAACGATACTTCCAAGCAGCAAAATCGATGGGATCCAGTCAGTGGGATATTTTCAAACGAATTGTATTGCCTGGAACTGTTCCATCGATTGCGGTAGGTGCTGCGGTAGGAATGGGAATTACATGGGAGGTAGTTGTTGCCGCTGAAATGATTTCAGGTGGCGGATCCCAATCGGGTGGAAGTGGCGGCGGCCTTGGATTCTTTATATGGAATTCTTATTTAGGCGGCTCCTATCAGCAAATTGTTGTCGGCATGATATCAATTGGTATTGCTGGTTATATATCTAGTGCGTTAATTCGATCAATTGGTGAATATTTCACCCCCTGGACAAGACGATAGTAAATCATGACTGAAAAATCAAAAATTGTGGCTGGCCATATCGAGCTAAAGTCAGTATGTAAATCCTATGGTACTGACGATAACTATAAAGAAGTTATTAAAGATTGCTCGCTTGAAATTACCCCAGGTGTCTTGACAGTGATGATTGGACCATCGGGATGTGGAAAGAGTACATTAATCCGATTAATTGCAGGATTTGAAAAGCCCAGCTCTGGAGCAATAACCATTGATGGGCGTCCAGTGGACGGTCCTGGGAAGGATAGGCTTGTAATTTTTCAGGAGTCTGCCTTATTTCCTTGGATGACCACTGAAGACAATATTCTTTATGGTCCACGCGCGGTTGGGGAAGATAATTCTAAAAATAGAGACCTAGCTAATTTCTTAATTGATAAGGTTGGCTTAAATCAATTTAAGAAGAAATTTCCTAACCAGCTCTCTGGCGGTATGCAACGTCGTTGTGAGTTGGCACGTGCCTTAATTAATCAACCCGAGGTAATGGTGTTGGATGAGCCATTCCGGGGACTCGATGAAATGACGAAAGAGTTAATGTGGGAATATTATGCAAATTTATATGAAGAAAATAAAGCGACAAATTTCTTTGTAACCACAGATATCGATGAAGCGATTTTCTTAGCGGATCGCTTAATTATTATGACTAATATTCCAACACGAGTAGCTGCAGTAATTGATGTGGATATTCCAAAACCGCGTCGTTTGTCTAATATATTTGAGTTAGACCAAGCAAATGCAATTAAAATGAAAGCTCTAAAAATTCTACATGAAGAGGCAATGAAGTCATTCCGCAGTGGCAGTAAAGCTGCTGCCGATTTTATTGACGCTTACTCGAAGAGAGTATCCTCCTAAGTTCGTCTTGATGAGTGATATCTTATCTTTTTTTATTAGTAGAGAATTATTTATTTCGTTTGCTGTCATAGGTGGAGTTTGCTCTTTGATACCAATGGTATTCTCAAAAGCGATCCACCCAAGCTGGACTTCCCGCCTTGGAAAAGCGAGTTATATTTTTATGTTTTTAAGTATGGCCTCATTTATTTTTTCTGGTTTACTGGCTTAAGTAGTAAACCGATAATCTAGATGTTTTTTTATGTTTGTTTTTATATAGGAGATTTTTTATGTCTGACGCACCAGTAAAAAGAAAAAAAGTAACCATTCCCATGCTGATGGAGAAGAAGAAAAATAAAGAGCCTATCGTGCAGTTGGCTGTTTATGACTACGAAAACGCCATTATTGCAGACCGTCTAGGCATCGATATTTTATGTGTTAGTGATACAGGCGGGATGGTTCTCTTTGGCCATGAATCAACAACCTCAGTTTCATTTGAGGAAGTAATGTTTATGGCGCAGGCTGTTAAGCGCGGCTCCCAGTATGGTTTGCGCATGGTTGATATGCCCTATATGAGCTTTCACCTATCTGAGCAACAAGCGGTTGATAATGCAGCGCAATATGTTGCAAAAGCAGGAGCTGAAGTAATGAAGTGCGAAGGTAATATTCATCATGCACGTAATATTGAGGCAATTATTAAGGCGGGAATTCCTGTACAAGGCCACATTGGAATATGTCCAATGAGAATGCCTCAATTAGGCGGATTTTCAGCTCAAGGAAAGACTGCCCAGCGTGCTAAAGAATTGGTTGAAGATGCCAAGGCATTCGTTCAGGCAGGTTGTTTCTCAATTATGACAGAGGTTTGCACCACTGAAGTAAGTCAGTATTTAGCTGAGACCCTTGATGTTCCGGTTATTAGTTTAGGTTCTGGCAGCACATCAGATGGCGTGCATATTATTGGGTCGGACTTGTTCCACCTCTATGAGAAACATGTCCCACGACATTCAAAAATTTACTGTGACTTGGTGCCTATCCTTGAAAAGGGATACAAAGAGTACATGCATGACGTCAAAACACGTCAGTATCCTGGCAAAGAGCACACTGTATTTATGTCCCCAGAAGAGTTAGATAAGTTTAAAAAAATGGTCAATTGGTAGCCTTGTAAATTAATTTGACTTAGTAAAAGAGGGCTTTAAAGCCCTCTTTTGCATTAAAGTTGTTTACATACAATCCTTTGGAAAGTTAAATTGGACTCAATACTTCTGGCAATTACAGCATTGGTTGCAGGAACGTTTATTGGCACAGTGGGGGTTGGAGGTATTTTATTGATTCCTGCATTTATATTCTTTGCTGGAATGAATACCCATGAGGCTAGCGCTACAGCCTTGTTTACATTTCTATTCACAGGGATTTTGGGAGCGTATTTGTTTCAAAAGAAGGGCTCAATCCACTGGGGCGCGACATTACCAGTTTGTTTGGGGGCAATAATTTTTAGTTATATTGGCGCCGAATCAAATATTCGTATTGAAGAAACATTATTAAGAGGGGTTATTGGGGTTTTAGTTGTAATTGCCGGTGTATTTGCATTGCGCGCGCCGCCCAAAGGAATCCCGGATTCTGGAAAGCTATTTACGCTTAATATCCGAAATTTTGTTTTACTCTTTTTTGTTGGAGTAATCGCTGGTTTTGGCTCGGGATTATCTGGGGCAGGGGGACCATTATTTTCCGTACCACTAATGTTGGCATTTAAATTCAATCCATTGCTGACAATTGGTGCTTCTCAAGTATTACAAATCATTTCTGCGGGATCAGGTTCAGCTGCTAACTTTTTGAATGACGTAATTCGCTTTGACTGGGCTCTTTTTATACTATTATTTGAACTAATTGGTATCTATATTGGGGTGCAACTTGCGCATCGCGTTAGCCTTGATAAGTTACGCAAGATAGCTGCCTTTTTATGTATTGCAGTTGGCCTTTATATGTCAAGCTTTTTAATTTAATGCAAACCCTGTGCGATTACTTTAAAACTAGATCCTTAGAGTATTTAGACCTTGCCCCCGGCATTACCGTACCCGCTCATTTTGGCGATTGGGAAGGGGAGTATTGGGCAGTACGTCGCTATAGTGGATTGTTTGACTTTTCTTTTATGCATACGATTGAAGTAGCAGGTAAGAATGTAATAGATGTATTAGAAGCATTTCAGTGCCGCATACTTCGTACCCAAGCAATTAATAGTATTTTGTACAGCTTCATTCTTGATGCCCATGGGCGCACAGAACTTGATATTACGATTTGGCGTCTAGATCATGATCGTTTTTGGTTAATTGCAGGTCGCCCCATTAAAGATCAATTTACTCAATTTGTTAATCAATATAACGTAGATATAGAAATAACAGAGAAAACATCGCAATACAATATACTGGCTATTCAAGGTCCGCAAAGCAAGCAAACTCTTATCAATACATTAGGCTGTCAAGAATGTGCGCTGCCAAATTTCTTTACATTTAACGACATCCCATTTTTTAATACATCTATTCGAATTGCACGACTTGGATATACTGGTGAATTGGGGTACGAGTTATTTGTTCCTAAGGAGATTGCAAAATTCCTATGGCTGAAATTACTAAGTGCGAATACAGACATACGTGAGTGTGGCTTTGTTGCGGCAAATAGCTTGCGTATTGAGGCCGGTTTCTTATTATTTGCTAACGAGTTGCAGCAACCGCGCTTGCTATCCGAACTTGGCTATGAGCGCTTTTCTAAAGAAGTCAAACCTTCCCTTGAAAGACTGGTTGGCTTATCATTTTTAAGTATGCAGCCACATCTGGATTCTGAGTTAACAGCTGATTTAAAGAATTCTGTACTTCCTACTAGTCGCTGCTATTCGCCAAGAATGCAATGTGATATTGGGTTGGGATTTTATGACTACAGTATTCTGAAAAGTGGCAAAAAAAAAGCTCTAACTCGAGAGTTAGAGCCAGTGGAGATAATTAACTTACCGTTTTATCGTAATGACAAACCTTAAAGTTTTGTGTTAATTGGTTTGCAATTGCTCATACAACGTTCTGCCTTGACATCGGGTCGGGTATCCGTAATAAAAGCATCTCGATTAGGCATCTTCATTGCTGCTAAGTATTTTGAATCGACAATTGCATCCGCAGGAACTAAGCCATTGAGGTTGTAGATATATGCAGTTACAGCATAAACCTCATCATTGGTCAGTGATTGGGGCGCATTCATCGGCATGGCGCGACGCGTATAGTCAAATAATATTGCTGCGTACGGGTACATGCTGCCGGGGGTAAGAATACGAGGGTTCTGCGTCATAGAGCCAATTCCCCCAACCATTGTGCCAAATACAGGCCCACCTTTTGCATCAGGACCATGGCAAGAGGCACATTGCTTTTCGTAAACCACTTTACCTTGCGCAACAGTTCCTGAGCCACCCGGTAAACCTAAGCCATCCTTTGTGCGAACATCAATATTCCATAGGGCAACTGTTTGTTCAGAGATTGGTTTGCCAAGTTTTGGAATATCTACGGAGGCTTTTTTAGATTGAGTAGCGCAACCCCCAACTAGAACAACAGCCGATATTGCAATGATTGATTTAGCCAAATTGTGCATTTGTAACCTCCCCAGAAGAGCTGACAGCCCATGGTTGAATTGCATTATTGTGTTGAACGAATCCAACAATAGCCCGTACTTTCTTAATGTCGTCCACAGTGGGTTGAACATAGCCAGTGCTATCTACAACTCTTGAGGCAATCGACATTGGCGAGCCATCCCATTTAAATTCATAACGGAAACGGGTTAAAGACTTATCAAGAACAGGCTCTTCAACGCGCGCTTCACGCCAAGTACGTCCGCCGTCGAGCGTTACATCAACTGTTCTAACTTTGCCGTTACCCGACCAAGCAAAACCTTGAATCTCAATGATGCCTGGTCGAATGTTCATTCCACCAGAAGGTGAGGTCACAACTGACTTTGCCTCCATTTCCATACTGAACTGACGCCATTTTCCATCTGGCATTGGATCGGTATAGCGGGCAGTTTCGCTTCGAATATGCCAAGGCTCATCACCTAATTTAATGCGGCGTATCCACTTAACGCATACGTTACCCTCCCAGCCCGGAATAAAGAGTCGAAGTGGATACCCATTTTCGGGTCGCAACATCTCTCCATTCGATGCATAGACTAGCAGTGCATCATCAAGCAGTTTTTGAATTGGAATGCTGCGTGCATGGGCGGATCCATCGGCACCCTCAGCTAGGCCCCATTTAGCCTCTTTTAGTAAACCAGCTTCATCCAAAAGGGTGCTAACAGGGACACCAGTCCATTGCGCAGCCGATAGCAAGCCATGGGTTTGTTGGACTGTTTTCGAGGAGGGTTTTAGCCAGTCAGTAAGACCGTTGCCTGAGCATTCCATAAAATGGAACTTTGAGACGGATGGATATTTCATCAAATCTGACATCGAAAATTCAAGCGGTTGATGCACTAACCCGTGAATAACAAATTTGTGATGATCAGGATTGATATCAGGAATACCATTGTGATGGCGTTCAAAGATAAGACCGTTCGGGGTGACCGTTCCCAGCTGCTGGGCAAGTGGGGTCATACTCCAATCCGAAAAATTTTGACGGTTTACAAAAACATCGGTTCTTCGCCGCTTGACCTTACCTTCATATTTTGAGGGCATGCCATAGTCTTCTGGTGGGATGGTTCGTCCCATGGTTCTGTTTGACTCAGGAATTGGCAAGGATTGCGCTAAGGCATTACCTGCACCAAGACCTGCAGCACTAGCAGCGCCGGCATATGCAAGCGTCCTACCTAATAAGGCACGTCTTTTTGGGTTATGAGATATTGAAGAGTTTGCTGATAATTCTTTGCTTGCGGCTTTAACTACTGTCTGTGATTGTTTTAATTTATCTGCGTTATTCATACTAGACCTTTCATTTATAAGGTAGGTTCATTTTGATCTTGTGATAAATAAAGTCAACTCATTTTTATACAATTTTGATTATCCAAAACCCTTAGATCATGATTTAATTGAAATAGCAAAATAAGTTCAAATAAATTGGATCCCTTTTAAGTTCTTATTTATCATAGGGTTTTATAATGATTAATTAATATTGCATTGCAATATTATTGTGCAATGCAAAATTAAATATTGATACAGCAGACTTTGAGCTTGCATAGTAAGATTTAGAGTATTGCAGTTATCACACGATAAATTGTTTTCAATCATTCAATCAAGGTTTGTAATTCCATGAACAATTCAAAACCAGCCTTTTCCTACAGTCAATTAATGAATACCGTCGATCCAGATATGTGGTCTGCTTTTGAGAAAGAGCGCCAACGTCAGCAAGACCACATAGAGTTGATTGCTTCTGAGAATTATGCAAGTCCTGCAGTCATGCAAGCTCAGGGTTCACATCTAACTAATAAATACGCCGAGGGCTATCCAGGAAAACGGTATTACGGTGGTTGTGAGTTTGTTGATATTGCGGAGCAATTATGTATTGATCGTTTAAAAAAATTATATTCAGCCAATTTTGTTAATGTGCAAGCCAATTCTGGGTCACAAGCTAATCAAGCTGTGTTCTTTGCATTGCTTAATCCAGGCGACACGATCTTAGGAATGTCGTTAGCAGAGGGTGGTCACCTAACGCATGGTATGCATTTAAATATGAGCGGTAAATGGTTCAATGTACATAGTTACGGCCTAAATGACAAAGAAGAAATTGATTATGACCAAATGGAGCGAATTGCTCTTGAGAAAAAGCCAAAACTAATCATTGCTGGAGCATCTGCTTATTCTCTAAAAATCGATTGGGAAAGATTTGCTAAGGTGGCGAAATCCATTGGCGCTTATTTTCTGGTTGATATGGCTCATTACTCCGGACTCATTGCGGGAGGGGTATACCCAAATCCGGTTCCTTATGCCGATGTTGTAACGTCGACCACGCACAAAAGCTTGCGCGGGCCCCGTGGCGGCATTATTTTAATGAACGATGAGGAGATGGCTAAAAAGATTAATTCAGCTGTTTTTCCCGGGATTCAAGGCGGGCCTTTAATGCATGTTATTGCAGCAAAAGGAGTGGCATTTCATGAGGCATTGCAACCCGAGTTTAAGCTTTATCAACAACAAGTACTTAAAAATGCTGACGTTCTTGCCAAAACACTTATTGAGCGAGGCCTTCGGATTGTAAGTGGGCGCACTGAGAGCCATGTAATGCTTGTCGATCTTCGCTCCAAGGGAATTACTGGAAAAGTTGCTGAATCTGTTTTGGGTGAGGCTCACATCACTTGCAATAAGAATGGTATTCCAAAGGATCCTGAGAAGCCAATGGTTACTAGCGGTATTCGCTTAGGGTCTCCAGCCATGACCACGAGGGGTTTTAAAGAGAACGAGGCACGACTGACTGCTACTTATATCGCAGATGTCCTTGAGAATCCGCATGATGCCGCTAACATTGCTCGCGTCCGTGAAAAAGTATCTGCATTGACTAAAGCGTTCCCCGTTTACGGTGCATAAGGTATTACCCAATTCTTATTTTTTATTATTATTTTATTTAGGAGACTTTGATGGCTGGACGTAATTTTGTATTTGTACCTGGACCTACTAATGTGCCCGATCGGGTTATGCGATCGATGGTGGTGCAAATGGAAGATCATCGTTCGCCAAAATTTCCTCAGTTGCTGAAGCAAATTATTCCAGGATTAAAAAAATTATTTCGTACGGAAGCTGGAACCCCATTTATTTTTCCCTCATCCGGTACGGGATGCTGGGAAGCTGCCATTACAAATACCTTAAGTCCCGGTGATAAAGTTCTAGCGAGTAATTTTGGCCAATTTAGTTATTTATGGGTTGATATGTGCCAACGTTTTGGGCTTGATGTAACTTCTCTAGACGTTGAGTGGGGTACCGGAATACCCATCGAGCAGTATGCAGAAATATTGCGCAAAGATAGTAATCATCAAATTAAAGCAGTATTGGCCTGCCACAATGAAACAGCAACAGGTGTTGCATCAGATGTAGCTGCGGTCCGCAAGGCTTTGGATGATGCCAAACATCCTGCTTTATTATTCGTTGATTGCGTCTCTTCCTTAGGCTCGATTGATTTTCGGTTTGATGACTGGAAAGTGGATATGGCCGTATCAGGTTCCCAAAAAGGGATGATGCTTCCACCGGGCCTGGGAGTTCTGTGTGCCAGCCCAAAGGCATTGGCACTTCATGGGCAGGCTAAATTAAAGCGCTGTTACTTTGATCTTAAGGACATGCTTGCCTCAAACCCAGCGGGATACTTTCCTTATACACCGGCAATTCCATTAATGTATGGTTTGATTGAGTCCTTAAAATTGATCGAAGAAGAGGGCCTTGATAACATTATTGCGCGCCATCACTTCTTAGCCTCCGGTGTTCGAGCAGCTGTCTTAGAGGGGTGGCAATTAAAACTATGCGCCAAAGAACCGAAGTGGTACTCCGATACTGTTTCAGCAGTAATGGTACCCGAGGGCTTTAATGGCGCAGATGTGATTAGTCAAGCATACAAGCGCTATAACGTCTCTCTGGGGGCGGGATTATCGAAGGTTGCAGGCAAACTATTTCGTTTGGGGCACTTAGGTGATATGAATGAAGTCCATCTAATGGCAGGAATTGCCGGTGCTGAGATGGCGATGCTCGATTGTGGCATTAAGGTTAAACCAGGAAGTGGTGCAGCAGCAGCTAGCGAATACTGGCGAAACAATAAAGTCCCATCCGGCTTACTAATTCGTTAAATACAATGGGCCATGTAATGGCCCATTGCTACTCTCGCTCCGCCGCCTCAAGAGTATTCATCAGTAACATCGTAATGGTCATAGGACCAACCCCGCCAGGCACGGGGGTTATATAGCCCGCCACTTCTTTGGCGCTATCAAAATCAACGTCACCACATAATTTTCCATCAGGAAGTCGATTAATTCCAACGTCGATAACAACGGCACCTTGCTTAACCATATCGCCAGTAATCATTTTTGGCTTTCCCGTAGCTACTACTAAGATATCAGCATTTTTTGTATGCTCACTTAAGTTGCGGGTTTTGCTATTACAGACCGTAATTGTTGCGCCCGCCAAAAGCAAGAGCATCGCCATGGGTTTGCCGACAATATTAGATGCTCCAACAATGACTGCTTTGGCACCAGTTATTGGGTAATTAATGCTTTCTAACATCTTCATACAGCCATAAGGAGTGCATGGAATAAACTCCGGGGAGCCAACCATCAAGGCGCCTGCATTAGCAATATGAAAGCCATCTACGTCTTTTTCTGGGGCAATAGCCTCCAACACCTTTTTGGAATTAATATGATTCGGTAAGGGGAGCTGAACTAAGATCCCGTTTATCGCAGGGTCGTTATTTAGGGCGTCGATCCGTTTTAGAAGATCCTGTTCTGAATATGTGGCTGGGTAGCGTTCTAGAACAGAATGAAAGCCAACCTCACCGCAAGCCTTGACTTTGCTAGATACATAAACTTGACTTGCGGGATTATCTCCAACTAAGACCACTGCTAGCCCAGGTTTTTGTCCTTTTGACGCAGTAATTTTCTTTGTTCGATCGAATATTTCACCACGAATTTTTTTTGATAATGCATTTCCATCTATTAACTTCGCAACCATGCTGTCTCCATGTCTTATCAGGGTTATTGCTTATATATCAAACGCTAAATAAGTTTAGCATATATTTATCAAATGATTATTCGTTAAAGTAACCAAATAATGCGAAGGCAGTTATGAATGCATTAATCTCGAGCAGCATTGAATCATTGCCATTAGTAGCAAGAGGAAAAGTGCGCGATCTCTATGCGCTTGGAAATGATTATTTATTGATGATAGCAACAGATCGACTATCGGCTTACGATGTTGTTATGCACGAGGCCGTACCTAATAAAGGTGCAATACTAACTCGCATCTCTAATTTTTGGTTTTCTCAACTTAGCCAAATAATTCCTAATCACTTAACTGGAATTGACCCAAGATCAGTTGTCAAACCACTTGAAATGATTCAGGTCGATAAACGAGCAGTAGTGGTTAAGAAACTAAAGCCAATACTGATTGAAGCTGTTGTGAGAGGATATCTCGCTGGAAGTGCATGGAAAGAGTATCAGTCACAAGGTACTTTATCAGGGCACTGGCTATATACGAATTTACAAATCGGGGATAAGCTTGCAGAGCCTTTGTTTACGCCCGCTTCAAAAGAAGCCAGCGGCTCTCATGACGAGAATATTACATATGCTGAAGTTGAAAATCGGCTTGGCCAAAAGCTTGCATCACAAATTAAAGATATTAGTATTGAGCTGTATTTAGCTGCTGCAAAAATTTCCCTTGAGAAGGGTATGATTTTAGCCGATACCAAATTTGAGTTTGGTTTAGATGGTAATGATCAATTGGTCTTGATGGACGAAGTTTTAACGCCTGATTCTTCTCGCTATTGGCCAGCAGAGACTTATCAGCCTGGCTCCCCCCCACCATCTTTGGATAAACAGTTTTTAAGAGATTGGCTTGAATCAACTCTATTTGTAGGAAAAAAATGGAATAAAGTTGCTCCACCACCTTCAATTCCTGATGATATTCTTGCTCAAGTTTCTTCCCGCTACAAAGAAGTTTCTCTTCGTTTAGGTATCTACGGAAATTAACTACTTTCGTTAAATAAATTATATTTGGCATTCCCCCGATTCGGTAGACAGTTAATATTGTCAACAATGAGTCGAGGGAGTGTTTATGAAGCGAACCAAATACACCGCTGAGTTCAAATCAGAGGCGGTCAAGCAGATATTAGATAAAGGGCATTCTGCAGTTGAGGTATCCAGTCGCTTGGGGGTGCCTGTGGGCCTGCTGTATACCTGGGCTCGAAAGCTCAAGGGGCCAGATGAGCAGCCGATAGAAGATGTCAAAGCTTTGCAAGCTGAGATGACCAAACTCAAAGCCGAGCTTAGACGAACGACCGAAGAGCGCGATATCCTAAAAAAGGCCGCCGCGTACTTTGCCAAAGTGTCCGAGTGAAGTACGCGTTTATCAAAGAGCAT
>DAIODQ010000002.1:0-245863 GCA_036746715.1 Polynucleobacter sp.
TTTGCGCATTAGCCAAGCTATTTTGAGCAAATAACGAAGCAAGGTTGGTATTGATAACTGTAGGCATTTTTTCTCCTAGTAAACCGTTTTAAGGACTAACCAACAAGGTTTTCGTCCTGGTATGTGTATTAACGGCAGCCTTTGGGAGATTGTTTAGAACAATTTGGTTCTATTCTTTAGGCTAGTCATAAGACTATGGCATAAAAATCCATAACTTATTGTTTTTATTGATTTTTTATATAGTCTAGCGCTACGTTTTGACCTGCTTTGACTGTGCAAAAGTCTTTCCCGTTAGCCAATCTATAGGTTGGGATGCGGGTGGTTTTAGCCTTTTAAGTGCCCAATTCGGGCTTTTTGGCCCGCTGCAAGGCCAAGAGTTCGCCGATGGCCGAAGACAATCTGCGCTCCAAGGTGGTTTGATAGCGCATTAAAAGATCTGACTCGGCTACTGGCAACTATTGGCCTATTTAATATCTATATGGTCTTCTGACGTAGTAATCCCTAACCTTTTAACGCTTGTTCTTAGCATTTTCCCTAAGAAAATCACCATCTTGTCGGCAAATATTGCCTAAGTTGTTTACATTTTGCCGGCATGTGGGTATATTTAGGGCAAATTTTGCATTTATTGCTAGATTTAGTACTTTTTTTAGTTTTTTGGGTCTGTTTATTGATTAATTTAAGGGTTAATACCTATATTTTATGAATATATTGGGTATCGAAACAGCGAAGCTACCAAGTCCATCTGCCCAGGGCGCTATACCCATCCTCGTTTTACTCGTCTTAGTCATGATGCTGGTGCCATTACCAGCTGTTTTATTAGACGTTCTCTTTACCTTCAATATTGCCTTATCGATCATCGTTCTTTTTACGGCGATCAATATCAAGACCTTTAAAGACTTCGTTGCCTTCCCAACAGTACTACTACTCACCACCCTCTTACGCTTATCGCTCAACGTTGCATCGACTCGCGTGGTCTTGATGGAGGGTCACCAAGGCACCGATGCAGCGGGTAAGGTGATTGAAGCCTTTGGTGTGTTCTTAATTGGTGGCAACTTTGCTGTTGGTATCGTGATCTTTATTGTGATCACCATCATTAACTTTGTGGTGATCACCAAAGGCTCTGGACGTGTGGCTGAAGTATCCGCCCGTTTTGCCTTGGACTCGATGCCTGGTAAGCAAATGGCAATCGATGCGGATCTTAATGCGGGGATTATTCAGCAAAATGAAGCCAAGACACGGCGCGCGGACGTGGCGCAAGAAGCCGACTTCTTTGGTTCCATGGACGGTGCCTCGAAGTTTGTGCGGGGGGATGCGATCGCCGGCATCATGATTTTGGTCATCAATCTTGTGGGCGGTGTCATGGTTGGTGTGTTCCAACACGATATGGCTTTTGGTAAAGCACTATCCACCTTTGCAGCCCTCACGATTGGTGATGGCTTGGTGGCGCAAATCCCAGCACTCATCATCTCCACTGCTGCCGGTATCTTGGTGACGCGCGTTGCGACCGAAGATGATTTCTCGGGACAGGTGTCCAAGCAGTTTCAGGCTAATAGCAATGCACTCGCTGTGGTTGCAGGTGTACTGGGTGTATTGGGTGTCATTCCCGGAATGCCGCACTTTATCTTCATTACCTTTGCGATCTTGTTTGGGGGGCTGGCGTATCTCGCGCATCAGAAGACCATCAAACGAGAAGCGGAGGCGGCGATTGCCGCGAGAGCTCCAGCCACCGGTAGTGAAGAGTTAGAGTGGAAAGATGTACCAATTGTGGAGCCCCTCTGTTTGGAGTTAGCTTATCGATTAATACCGCTGGTGGATCGCGGTGACGAGAGTGATCTTATCAAGCGCATTAAAGCCATTCGGCGCAAATTTGTGACCGAGGTCGGGTTCTTAATTCCGTCGGTGCATATTCGGGATAACTTACAACTGCCTGCGGAGAACTACCGGGTCTTACTCTACGGCGCTGAAGTAGGTCGTGGTCAATGCTTACCTGATCGCCTCTTGGCGATTCAACCAGCCGGTGCAGAGGTGATTAGCGGGATTGCAGTCAAGGATCCGACCTTTGGTATGCCTGCGGTGTGGATTGAGCGCAATCAACGCGACGATGCCATTACCAAAGGCTGCACCGTCGTAGAACCAGCCGTGGTTCTCGCCACGCATCTGGATCATTTGATTCGTGAACATTCCAGCGAGCTGCTGGGTCGTCAAGAAACTCAAGATCTCTTAGATCATTTCAAGATGAGCTATCCGAAATTGGTAGAAGATGTGATTCCGAAAGTGGTGACGGTGGCTAACTTGCAGCGCATCTTGCAAATGCTCCTTGATGAAAACGTACCCATCAAGGATTTGCGCACCATCATTGAGGTCGCGAGCGAGCATCCCGACAAACTGAGCAATCCCATCGAGGTGATGCCCTTCATTCGTTATGCCCTGCGTCGCACGATTGTGCAAGAGACTTTAGGTGAAGGTCCGAGCTTCCAGGTTCTTGGCATTCAGCCCGAGTTTGAGCGCTTAATCGAGCAATCAATTGGTGCGGGTGCGGTAGCACCCGACGGTGTAATTGAGCCCTCACTGGCACGTCTTTTTGGGGAAGAGGTCATTAAGGGTGTGCAAGAGATGGAAGCCAATAATTTACCCCCTGTGATTGTGAGCGGCACCCGTACCCGCATGACCTTTGCCAAGATTGCCAAGCGGGTTTGCCCCCAAGCAATCGTGCTGGCCTTGGGCGAACTCCCTCCCAGTGCCAACCTGAGCTTTTACCGAGTAATATGTAGTCAGGCAGGCCAAACCAACTAAAATCCCTGTATAACGGAGTTCATATGGGTCCCCAAAAATTTACCGCTTTAAATACCGCAGAAGCCTTAAAAAAGGTGCGGCTGGAAATGGGTGCCGACGCCATGATTTTGTCGACCAGCGATACCAAAAATGGGGTGGAGATTGTTGCGATTACCCCTGAGGACTTAGCCAATTTATCGTCCGCCGCTGATCCGACAAACAAAGGAAATCGCCCCCGGCAATTGGATCCCGAAGTAGAAATTGCCCCCACGTTTAGTAGTAATTCTCGCTTGGGGCGTGACCTGGGAAACCGGGCTATCCCAAAGCCAGTTAACTTGGCCTCCACGGATAATGCGGGTGGCTTTAAGAAGGTCGAGTTTCCGAAGATTTCCTCAGCGGGTCTTAACTCTGATAGCTTTAAACCCAGCTTCTTTGAGTCTTCCCAACGCGTACCCGCAAGTGAAGCCAAATTTGCGGGAGACGGGGAAAGCATCACCTCCCGCAGAAAACCGTTGAATGGCGCACATGCTAATCATGGTGCTGAATCGGCGAGTGCCTCGCCCAAGAGCATTGCGGAGTTAGCCAACTCACCTCGGGTTGAGAAACTCCTCACTGAAATTAGTGAAGTGAAGAACTTGTTGCAGTCTCATGTGGCAGGTAACTTCTGGGGCAATTTACAGCAGGAGAAAACTCACCTCACCGAAGTGATTAAGCATCTTCTCAACACTGGCTTTTCTCCACAACTGTGTGCTGACATTACCCGCAAACTGCCAGAGACCTCGGACCTCTCCACCCTCTTGCAAAGTGCGCGTGATCAAATTAAAGAGATGGTCAAAACGGTGGATGCCTTTGCGATGTTTGATAAGGGCGGGGTCTTTGCCTTCATTGGTCCGACTGGAGTGGGTAAGACCACCACGGTTGCCAAAATTGCGGCGCGCTGTGTCTTGCGCTATGGCCGTAATCAGGTCACATTATTAACTACCGACACCTATCGTATTGGTGCACAAGAGCAACTCAAGGTCTTTGCCAAGATCTTGGGATTAACCGTAACTTCCTTGCGCGATGGCGAAGACCTCTCTTCCAAGCTCAAGGAGCTCTCGGGTCGTAAAATTGTCTTACTCGATACCGCCGGTGTGAGCCAACGCGACACCCTCATGCTCGAGCAATCCAAAACCTTGCAAGATGGCTCCCAAACTGCGGTACGGATCTTGGTGATGAGCTCCACCACGGATTTACGCACGCAAGAAGAGGTGATTAAACTGCATAACCAAGCTGCTCAGAGTAATGGGGTGGGTAAGATTGAGGCGGCAGTGATCACCAAGATCGATGAAGCAGCGCATATTGCTCCGGTTGTCGATAGCATTATTCGGCATGACATGCCCCTACTCTTTATCTCCAATGGCCAGCGCGTCCCAGAAGACTTAAGCTTGCCGGATTTAGATTATTTAAGCCATCGTGCCATCCAAGCGCGGGCCTTCTCGGACGATCTGTCTTACAGCGATGAGCAGATCCCAGCGATCTTCTCCAATAACTTGGGTGACTGGATCAAAACCTCCTAATGGCTGAGAGCGTTACACAACCTGGGGTTGATCAAGCAGAGGGTCTGCGCACTATTTTTGGGGCAGAGTCTAGCTGTGTGGTTTGCTTAGCGAGCTCCCTCGACTCCGACACCACCATTCATCTAGGTCATGGCATTGCACATGCCCTCAAAAACAGTGGGCATAAAACTTTATTGGTCGATGAGTTTGGTTTATCCGAGCGCAGAACCATGTCCGGCTTTTTATACC
The DNA here is from genome assembly GCA_036746715.1 of Polynucleobacter sp. Lineage (GTDB taxonomy): Bacteria > Pseudomonadota > Gammaproteobacteria > Burkholderiales > Burkholderiaceae > Polynucleobacter. The sequence goes on from DAIODQ010000002.1 coordinate 4,560, forward strand.
CCACCCGCTACGATTTAGCCCAAGCCTTTAATAATGGCGTGGATTTAATGAAGGCCGTGCGTGCCATTGACGATCACTTTTGGTATGCCACCGCTACCAAAGTACGCTCTATGAATGATCGTCATCAGATTAAGTTACCCACCCTCGATGAGCGTCTTTTAAATGCAGGTTTAAGTATTGATTACATCTTACTTCCCACCAATGATCCCAATGCCAATATCTTGTCGTTTTATGGCAAGCAGATCAAACGTTTTGTGGTGAGCTCGACCGATCACGCTTCCTTAAGCCGTGCCTTGGCCATGGTGCGCGAGATGGCGGTCTTACAAAGTGATGAAAGCTATCCAGTCTTAATGATTGGCGGAGAGTCTGAAGAAGAAGGTCAAGCGGCTTTTCAGAAACTAGCCGATGCCTCGCAATCCGCTTTGCGTCAAGCCTTGCACTTTGCCGGCTGGATTAAGGCCTTTATGGCCAGTCGCATTGTGGTTGATCCTGAAGACAATGAGATTAGCGTACCCGTCGCAGGCCCTGTCAGCGAATTTGTTTTACCGGTCGACTTCTTTAAGACGATTTCAGCAAAAATAACGGCTTAGACTGATTTGTGCCGTATTATTTGTTTACTGTTTTCATGACTGACTTTGAATGCCTCCTCGCAATCCCGCTGCTTATCAGGCGCAAGACCTAAACGATGCCATTAATACGCATTTGCCTTTGGTAAAGCGTATTGCCTACCAAATTGCGTCGCGCTTGCCCCCCAATGTGGAAGTGAATGATTTAGTCCAAGAGGGTTTAACCGGTTTACTCGATGCCTTAAAGCGTTATGAGCCACAACCTAATCTCAATTTTGAGGTCTATGCCCGCACTCGGATTCGGGGGGCGATTTACGATGCCTGTCGGCGCAATGACATCCTGCCGCGCAACCAGCGCGACGAACTGGTTAACCTGGAAAAGAAAACACGTTCCTTAGAGCAAACGTTAGGACGCCATCCCTCCGAGATTGAGATTGCCGATGCCTGCGAGATTAGTCTTGATGAGTATCACGCGGTCATGGGTACCATGGTCAATTTGATGCCTTTAGATGATTTATCCGAAGACATGCTCCCCGCTGATCTGGATTCGGATCCGATGCAAGCGGCCTCGATGCGTCAGTTTGCCGATCGCATTGCCTCGATCTTAGAAGGCTTACCCGAGAACGAACGTTTGGTAATGGCACTGCATTACCAAGAGGATTTGTCCTACCGAGAAATTGCCCAGGTCATGAACCTCACTGCGGGACGAATTAGCCAGATCCACACCCAAGGCATGATCCGCATTCGAGCGAAGCTGAAGATTGCTTAGCGTAATGATCGCTTTGGGTTTTACCTAAACCTTACGCGACAGCACACCACCCACGGCACCGGGTACTTCCCCATCACTGCCATAGGTTGCCCCAGGAGCTTGCTGGGCAATGAAGGATTGCATTGCGGCACTGCGCTGCATCGCCAATCGAATCAGGTCGCCATTGATTTGATGATCGACCGAAGCCTGATCTAAAAGACCATGCAAGATCTGCTTTTGCTCTTCGGGATATTGGTTGATATCGGATTTCAGTTTCTCAGGACCATCAGGGTAGCCGTTGATTAACTCGAGTGCCACGCGCGTTTGCTCAAGCGCCTCGGGTAAGGCGTCCATGTTATTGGTCTCTAAGGTCTGTCGCAACTTAGCAACGGCACTAGCAATTTGTTCGAGAAGCGACTGGAGTTCAGCAAAGGTCATAGCGTTGTGGGATCCGTTTCGTTGGCGATAGCATACGCTAAGCCCGTTACTGCTTCAAGTCAAACAAATTGGGGGGTATTACTTGGAGCGAACTTTACTACCAAGCGCAGCGATCGTATCACCCATCATGCCGTTGGCAATCTTTTGGTAGTCAATCTCAAACTCACCCGCATCAATCTTCGCTCGGATCTTATCCAAGAGAAGTTTATCGGTCGTTTTATCAGTTTTGAGCTCTTCTTTGATCTCCGCCAATTTGGCAGTGAGGCTGATATCTAAACTAACACCGGGGCCTTTTAAGGCGGCGGCTTTGGGATCGGCAGCAGCAGGCAAAGGCGATTTTTGGGCGACATCCACCCTGCCAGGCTCTTTGCCAGACGGAATTAGCGGTGTACTGTCGTTAATCTTCATCGTTATCCTTTTTTACTGCATTTACCTTAGCTCACTACCTACACCCTCTACTTTAACGCTCTAGGGTGATTTCAACAACACCAGGCCGAATGACCTTACCCTGCAAGACCTGTCCGTCGTTTAACCGCACCCGCACCATATCACTAATCATGCCTTGGGTTTGGGCAGTTCCAGTACCCGTTACCTGAAAATCCCGTCCCTTTAAAAGGATGGTGACAGGATCTCCTACTTTGATAACGGCAGTTTCTCGTAAATCGTTTAGCCCAATTGGCATCCCCATTTGAATGGGGCGGGTTAAGACCCGATCATCCGCATCCCTAGGGGTGCGGATAACGTCATCCGGTACGCTGGTTAGATCTCCATTAATAATGCGCATATCTGAGCTGGAGAGCCGGTTACCGGCCTGTAAATACCGGGTGGAGACCACATAGTCCCCATAGACCCGCACCATTAAGGGCACGTTATAAAGCCAGGCAGACTTTAGGCAGCGCAGTTGAATCAGGCTGCGCCCCCATAAACGGACATTGGGGGCTGATAAGACCTCAATCGTGCCCCCTGGGCAGGCTGGCAGGTTTAGTGAGGGGTCCAGAAAATCAACTTCGGTCCGAAAGCCCGATACCGTTGGGCTCCGTTGAATAAAACGCCGGATATTGTTTTGTACCTCCAAGGGAATGCCGGGGGCCTGGAGAGCCTGATTTTGGGTGGTATTGACTTGGTTTTGTGCTTGATTTTGCGCGTTACTGGGGAGGCACCAGACAAGCCCCAAGAGGATTACAAGATGAAGTCGTACGGAGTAAATGCAGCTCATCGTGTAAAACGGTCAATCGCTACCCAATAATGGGCTCGGCTAGCCCCATCCAAGGCAACGCCGCCCAGCCATGCTGGTTTTGCAAGGGAATGGGGCAGTTCTAAATGGATGTTCATGGTTTGCATGCCAATAAACTCATGGGCATAGATCTCATAGCTTTGATTACCTACCCGCAGCTTTAGTTGGATCTTGGGGTCTTCAATCTCGCCCAGCTGATCCCAGATATTTTTCTCAGACTGGACGATTGTGTCGTAAGAAATATACTGAACCGCAGGAATCGCATACAACTCGTCATGACGGATGAAGTTAACAATCGGCATGCGAATGAGGCTTGATGGACAACTAATACGAATCCCCTTGTCCATCACCTCAATACTGCCAGCAATCGATGCCAACATGCCGCCGACTGCCACCACTTGATCTTCGGTTGGGGTCACCGCGTCGAGATCCACAAATACCATTGAGCCCTGCTCGACCGCAAAAATACTGGGGCATGGGGGCAAAATGCTGAGGCAGGTCACCAAGGTCTGAGCAATATCAGGGTCGGCATACACTTCATCAATTAATAACTCATCGGTCAAGCCCTCAAATCGTTTCTTAAGGGATTGCTGCCCAACACGCACCAAATCATCTTGCTGATCACAGAGTAGATGGTCGATTTCACTGCGGCTCCAGCCCTTGGCTTTTTGTGCGGTCATGCGCACGGCTTGCAATCGATTTAAGCTAGTACGCCTCTGAAAGGTGTACTGGGCATGGTGATCAATAAACTCAGTAGCAACTGATTTATCCAGCGAACTCATATCGTTGATCTCCGTCGGACTTACCGGGGTATTGAATGCTGCATTCAAGGAGGCAATAGTATCCCCTGAATTCGTAATTGGATTTAAAAAGGGTTTGAAGATCGCATCGAGATCCTGAATGGTTTGGTCTAAGCGTTTATTAATAATGTCGCTAGAGGTCGGATAGTCAATGATAGGGTCGACCAGATTGTTTTGTGCAATAGCTCGATACTTCAAGGAGTCGACTGCCACGTGCACATTGCCTAAGCTAGCGTGTACCTCGGATAGGGAATGCGCAATACTCTGTTTATTAAAGCGCAGTAATTGTTTCCAGAACTCTTTTTTCTGGATCTCTAGTTGGGTCAGGTCTTGCGTGTTTGAGCCTCCATCCTGACCTTCCGATCCAGGTGATACGTTCTCGGTCTCAGAGCGCACAATCTCAACCAGATCATTAATCAGCAAGACCAACTCTTTGCCATTTTTACTATCTAGCTCGGTTTGTGAACTCGTGGGGCGATGAACCTTTAGTTGCTGACTCAGTTCAGTTGCAAAATTACTCAGCTCGACCATTCGCGCGCCGTCTAGGGCATTTGCGAGGTCAACGCAATGCATGATCAAACTATCAAAATTACCAAGATCCTGCGATTGAGCGATCGCCAAGCCCTCGAGGGCTCGGTCAATGTCCACCAGAAATAATGGGCGCTCTTCAGCCATGGTGATCAATCCACTTCTTCAACTCAGAAACAGATTCACCTAATTGTTCTAACTCTTTTTTCCATTCATCGGCCGCTTGCATGACCCGATTAGCATCTTGTTCAAAGATTTGTAAGGAGCCTGAGCTTGAGATGGCCGATTGAGTTTTGCGCATCCGTTGATCTAGTTGATCATGCAGTTCTTTGACAAGCCCCTCGGTCTGGGTCACGGTCGACTCCACTTCCTCGATAAGGCCATTCAGTTTTTCGGTCTCGGCTGCTAATTGCTTACCCGAGTGATTATCGAGAATGGCCAAGTAAAGACGGATACCCTGCTGCTTTAGGGCAGCAAATGCCTCCTGAATCTGCTCGGGTACTTCAATCGCTTCAATGCTTGAATCTGTTTCTAGCTCCGGCGGGTGGCCGACCTCGCTCGCCTGACGACTGAGCATTGAAATCGACTGTCTTAACTTAATGCCTAACTCGTTGACCATATGAAAGCGCTCACTGAGGCCATCGAGCTCTTTATGCAACTCGTCTTTAAAGGCTTGGTGCCGTTTGGAGGTCAAACGCTCCGCTTTGCGATCCACTTGATTATTGGTCCAGCGCTGAGCGATGGATGATTTGGGTGTGCTGTCGGTATAAACCAACATCTTCTTGAAGCGACTGACCAAAAATGCACTCAGCAAGGCTAGGAGTGAAGACAACACGCTAATGAGCAATAAGATCGATGGCAGATTGCCGTAGGCATCATTAAGAGCAGGTGGCTGTAGGCCGCTCTTTTGAGCTGCGAACCGAATATTTTTAGAGTCTGCAGTAGCCGTACGTACTGCGATCACTTGCTTATTAAAGTCTTGCAAAGCCCGCAAACTCGGCTGAGCCCTGGTTTGCCAAATGGTGGCTCGCAACTTGGTCGTTAACTCAATAGCTTTGGGGTTTGGCTTTGCACCAGGCGCTGGTTTAAGAACCGCAGCGTCTAGAAGATTACGCTGATCAATGGTCTCAGCAAGCGTTTTGTTCAACTCCGCAATGATTGCAGCGTCGGTCAAATTAATATGCCACGCCTTACTCGCTTTAATGAATGCATCAGCACTCATGGCCATCTTGTAAAGCGGAGAATCTTCAGGAGTCTTGGTAGGGTCCAATAAGCCCGCAGGCGCGACAAAGGGGACCAAGATTTGGGCTAGGAGTTTAATGTTGTTGAGCTCAATCTCTTGGTTCGTTAGGCTTGTGATGGAGCCATCCACTTTCGCGGCTAATGCAATCACATCGCCAGCATTCTGTAACACTGGAATGCTCTTAGGATCAGGAACGACTGTGATGGCTTCTTTGGGGGAGGGATTGAAGGCTTCTTCCAATGAACTAAATAAAGAATGCGCCAAGCCGTCGAGCGCACCAAAGAACGAATCTGGTCTTTGCAAAGGCGTCACATCCACTTCTTTTACTGCCTCCTTTGGGGTCTCCTTTGGAGTTTCTTTAGTAGCATCCTTTGGGGCTTCCTTAGCAGGGGCAACTGGCGCAATAGCAACTGATTTTGGCGCTTCTCGGGTCTTGTTAATGACCTGAACTTGGTCTAAGAATTGCTTGAGATCTTTATCGGATTTCTTAAGACTTGCAAACCATGCGGTATCAAAGGGATGTGGCCGGTTAATTTGATCAGCGAGATCCTTCAAGACAAATGGAAGTTTGATGGCAATCGCTTGCTCAACCGAGATCTCATTGGCATACCGATCTTCATTGATCCAATGACGCTCAGCTAAAAATGCAGCCATTCCGGTGAGGATGGAAATAATCAAAAATACGAAACTCAGAATGGGCCAAGCGTGTGCGGGTTTTGGCGAAATAAAAACCGTGTCTTTAACACTATCGTCTTGGCTTGTTTTGCCCTGTGTATTGGTATTTTCCATTTGACTATCCACGCTCTTAATTTGTCAGTACTTTAACGATCGAGTAATCTAAACCACCATAGTGAACCGAATTAGCTCCCTCATTCATGGCCACATGAAAAGGTCCAGCAATTTTGTGGACCCTAAATCCAAGGCCCATACGCCCACGCTCCTTGAGCACAATCACCCAACTCGGATCCTCACAATCTCGACTCCAAGCGCCTTGTGTGAGCGCTGCCTGCACTGGCTTTAACAGTACGTGATGGGGTTTTAAATAAACTGGCTCCCCTTCATGCACCACAATGCCGTCAAGCCGCAAGACATTCGCAGACTGCAAAGGCTGTTTGCAAATAAAGCTGGCATAAATTTGCCGAGCTGAGATCGCACAATGCTGTCCATTGATCTCAACGCCAAGCCAGTACTCTGAAAGCGGGGTGCTCATGCTGAACTTTTCTGCCTAGAAGACCTACTATATAGATAAGATAACAGAGCGATGCCAAACAATAAAAGTGCCGCCACAAAACCGCTTGCCGCATCTCCTAAACTGCTCAATATATCGATTACTTTATTCTCTAAAATACGGCGCTGTCCAAAGTAATCCTCCAAACTCTCGGTCCAACGTTTGTGTTGCCAAGCAATCAAATCGCTGGATTTCACGCGGATTGGCTTAGCGCTATTTAGGTCAACCATTTCTTTGCCTAAATTACTGAGTTGTTGCGCCAATTGCATTAGGTTATTGGCTGCATCGGTTCGCCAATCCGATGGAATCGTGCTCATAAAATCAGTCTTATATTGCTCTGCTAGCTTTTTGGCATCTGGGTCGGTAATAAAGATTACGTCTTGTGGCAAGGCAAACTTAATTCCGGTGTTATTACCTGTAAAGATTGAGCCTTTAGATCCCCGTAAGAATAAATTGAGTTCCCGTTTGTCACGCGACACGCGCATCGCTAACTCAGAGAGTGGTTTTTCACTCAAGGCGCTATAAAAACCCATCACCGACTCAAGCTTAGTCTCGCCAACGGAAAGGATGGTGTCACCGACCTTGACCCCAGAGAGTTCTGCAAAGGAGCCGGGCTCTAGTGCAGCCACCACTGGTTTAATAATTTGCAAGCTGGGTTTTGATAGTTTATTTTCATAATCAGCAAAAAACTCAAATGCTTTTTGCACGGCAGGATCAAGCTCAAGCCGTTGATCACCCACTGGCGTTGGCGATTTCACGGGTTCAGCCACGGGTGTTTTTTCATTCAAATTATTGGGTGGACGCTTGCTGATTTTTTTCATCAGCATCTCATAGCGTTGCGGTCCCACGAAATCTGCAAAGCGAGGTTGCTTTACGGTCAAGTTCCTAAAGTTGACCGCTGCCTCGGTTAAATCTCCCGCTGCATTAAATAAAACGCCAAGAGCAATGACGAGCAAGATGCTGGCAAAGCCCAAGAACCAACCATGGATAGACCGCTTCGATTCATTAGGCATACGTGAAGTAATCTTTACTTATTTTTTACGAATCGCTTGATTCAGAATAAAACGGCTCTTGAGGGTCTCGACTTCGCGGTGTTCGGCCAAGAGCTGTACCTCCGTTTTGCGTTTGTCCATCAGTAAACGACAGCTAGCAAGATCATCAATCCAATCGCCTGAGCGCATCTCGATAACTGCTTTTTCAAGGATCTCGCGACCGGTTGATTCATTGGCCTTGACCCGAGCAACCAATAATTTCACGTCATCAGCATCTTTTAGGGTGAGCTCCACAAAATAGGTTCTGGCAAACCGATGATGAATCGCCGTCAATACATACTGATGCTCTTGCAGAGTAAAGCGAATTAGGATGCCATCCTCCGCCACAATCGGCTCGACCGATAAGTCTGTAATGCCTGCCTGACGATGCCACTCTAGATCAGTTTCTTGTGCCTCTGGGGACTTTTTAGGAAACGCTCGGGTCTCAAAATAAATTTGGTACAAGGTCTCCGGAAAATGTTTCTCTACCGCTAGGTTTTTGAGAACCTCGGCCGTCGAGGTAATTCTGAGGCGTTCGGCCATCAGATCTAACTTCATACTTGTTATTTTTTGATTAATCACATCTTCTAGCTGATGTGTTTTTTGCAAGCTACCCAGCAAAACCGGTTCTAATTTTGCTTTTTCGCTCTCTTCAGGTGAGATCGGCTTTGGCTCTTCTTTTTTCTTAGTTAGCAAGTCTCTTAAAAAAATGATGGTGACAAAGCAAAAAAGGATGGCACAAACCACCACGATCCACTTTCCCACGGTCATATTTTGAAAGAATGCCAACATATATTCACTACCTAAACCTTTAGTTTAACGAATGCCCCATGCATTATCCATGCTCCATTGCCCTATTCTAGACTGCCCATTTAGGGGTGGCATGAAGGCCTCACAATAGGCTCTAGCCCTCTGTAAAAGGCTCCTGATAGTTGGGGCAAGCAAGGGCTTGCAGCAGATCTAGGGGAGCCTCCTGCATGGCGGGCAATAGTGCTATGGGGGTCTGTCCTAATGCTTGGGCAACCGCCAAAATTGCACGGATTTGGGTCACTGCCTTTGGCTCGTGCGTCAGTTGCTCACACAAACTGGCTGCTATCTTGACGCGATCAAAGGAGTATTCACTTTGGCTATGCAAGCGAGATTGCGCTCGACCATAGTGATCCAAGCAGAGCAGATAATTGGCAGCCCTAATCTGAGTCAATACATCTCTTAAAAGAGCAGTGCTTTGAAATAGCCAATGCTCATCGATTTCCAAACAGATTGCCTTAGGATTGAGACGATGCGTGCTCGTAAGTTGATGGAGCCCCTGTAAAAGGTCTTGGCTAAAGCGCGGATGATTGAGGGATAAGGACAATGGCAGGTCAATGGATAAGCAAAAATTATTTTGCTGATCTCCCAAATTGGTTTGAAAGCGCTTGTGCAATATCTCAAGATAAGCAAACCAGTGATCTAAATGGCTTAGATCGTGTGGCAACATCATTTCTGCTCCCAGCACGCGTCCCTGAGCATCTTTTTGCAGTGCAGCGTGCCCTGAACTGGCTATCGAATGGGATGGATGAGACATCACACTCTGTGCCGCATGCATCACCAGCGTGTTACCGCCTCGTAACTTAGCCTCTCTTAAAGCAAAGTCTGCTTTGGTAATCCATTCGTCAAGGCTTTGTGTACTGGGTAAGTAAATGGGGCAACAGCCGATGCTCATCGTCACTTGATACTGCGTTTCCTGGATTTGAAAGGGCTTGCGCATTTCCTCAAGTAAGCGCTCACAAATAATAGTCCCTTGGCTTGATAAGGATTCAGGATGAAGTCCACGTATTATCAAAACAAACTCATCGCCCCCAAAGCGTGCAATGACATCATCGGCACGTAAGACCGATAGTAAGCGCTGAGAGAAAGCAGCTAGCAATGCATCGCCAAATGCGTGCCCTGCTTGATTAGCCTGTTTGAAGTGATCAATGTCTATAAAGCAAAACAGGGCCGCCCCTTCTAGGCTGCTAAGTAACTCAGGGATGCGCTGCTCTAAGAAACGGCGATTCGGTAACTTGCAAAGCGAATCGAGAAAGACGAGATTCTCAATTTCATCTTGACTAAGGGTATGAAGCTGGAGTTGAGTGGCCGCAGCCATAATCTGAATCGAACTTAATCGTACCAAGAAGCGCCAAGATACCAGCGATTGAGTTTTGATGCGACCCGCGCGTTCTCAATCGCACTTCGGGTGCTCTCCATTTCTTTTAAGACCCTAGCATTGGGTTCATAGAGTTCACAGCCAACCCGCACTCTGTCCATAGCCATACCAGGGCGATTGTTTCGGATAATTAAATCAATGGGGCCCGAACGCGATTTCAAGCGCTCGAAGAAACCACCATGCCAATACCGTCCAATATCAACTTGGGTTGCATCTAAACGAATATCGAGCTGAATTCCTTGCGCACTAATATCCACTACTTTGGTCAATAACTCCTGACCTGCGCCTAAGCTCAAGACAAAATAAAGGTCTTCATCCATCGGGCCAAGCGTTCTAAATTGTTTACGGCGCTGAATGAGAATCAAGTCTGTTGGCATAGAGCCGATTAATTCCCCTTTTTCATTGATCTTTAGAATGCGGGTCATAAACTGCATCTTGCCATTAGGGCCACACAAGACCGCAATATGGTCATTGCCCAATAACTCTGCTGCACTGCCACCATGTAACTTGAGCAACAAGCCCTGAGCTGGATCAATACGCAGAACCTCTACGGGCACGCCAGAGACTTCGCCACCGAGCGGATATAACCCCCCAAAGGGATTGCGCTCTGATTCTCGCTCAATCGTCTTGCCAACAAAACGGGCATCGATCTTCCAATTTGGATCGATGATGCTTGGAGTCTCGGGTGGGCTAATCGTAAATTTCATAGACTTAATTGGGTGACATAACCCTCTATTATGAACACACTAGGCCTTTGATGATTTCCATAGCGGATCCCTCAGGAATCTCCCGCTCTTTTAGATCAAATCCAGAGTCAGTTTGCAAAACAGGTTTACCCAGGGCATTTGCTTGGCCATATTTAATCAACGCTAAGGTCGAAAACCGATTTTTACGGCAGTCAAATAGAACGTTTCGGCGAGTTGATAGCACGGTCAATGCTGCCTGACTCGGATCTTGGTAAAAATTGGTTAGAACCCAAACCTTTTTCCAGTCTGGGGGTAAATTTTTAATTGAACTTTGGTACATATAAATACTATGACTTTTAGTATCCAAAATGGGCTTTAGATCAGCCATCATCGGTTGGGCCTGGACTATCCCCGCCCATATCAATAGGCCACATACGAACTGAGCGATCACCAAGCCTGCTGGGGCAAGATGAAAGCCCTGAGCACTCGCTAGATAATTTATTGAGGAAATATGGTTTTTTTTGGTTAACATACAATAGTCATGATCAGCCACTCAGGTACCGCAATTCGGTAAGGCAATTCAATATGGCGCCTAGATGGCATATAGCTTAAAGGAATTATAAGTTCTTCCCCATGAAGCCCGAACATTTTTCCAGGCACGAGCAATACCTGCATACGGCCAAACTGATTGAATCTGCTCATCGCTCCTATCTAGAGGCTTTGCGTGCGATCGAGGAAGAAAAGGACGAGGCCCTGATTTACTCGCATGTCAAAAAGGCAAATACAGCGATTGAATCCGCTTTTCCTGAAAAATTTAATCCCCCAGCTCGACCCATCACCATCAAAAGCGATGATGAAAAGAAGAGTAAAAACCTATTCCTCATACTGGCCGTTGCTCTTGGAGTAATCGGTATTTTGCTATTTTTGACCCTCTTTGGGCCAACCGGTGACATGACCAAATCCTGGAATGTCGACGACGTTCAAAAGAACACGGTCTATCCTAAGTCCCAGTAAATAAAGAGAACTTAGCTAAATTCTGGCTCACTACACTTTAGCCGCAGGTGGCTCTTCTGCCGGCTTGCTTTGCGGATCCTGACTGGCTGTGGCACTATCCCCGGTGGGGCTTACTTCAGCACTTACTTCCGTTGCCATCTCGGCGCCATTAAGCGCTAAAGGAGGCGCCTCAGAGCAGTTTTTGATCCAATACCGTGCTGCAGCCACGCTGGTTGTATAAAACCGAATTTTGCTCTCCCGCATCACCGTATAAAAACGTTGGCTGCGAATGCGTGATTCTGAAATGAAATGGGTTGCCATAATGTTTACCTGTTGTGCCCTGGTAAGTATAGATAACGGCTATATCCTGACCGAATGTTAATTAATTGACAAACTTCTTTTAAAAACTCAATAAAAACAATTGCTTATAATAAATATGGCCCAATAGGACCGAACTAGTGATCAATTGTAAAAGTTAGTAAACATTCACTTAAATAGTAATTTGAGCGTTTTGGTCATGCCCCTTGAGAAATGAACCTAATTTGCAGATTAATGACTAAGTAATTGATTTACCTTTCAATAATTTTGTAGAATCAAGCCATTCTTACAAATTGCCTTAAAAGGACAAAAAATGGCTGACAACATTAAACCAGGTTCTCTATACGTTGGCGAGGGTGTCATTATCAAAGGTACTTTTGATGTTCCAGACATGGCAGCAATTGCGGGTCTTGTAGAGGGCGAACTAACCACCAAACAAGTCATGGTAGATTCCTCTGGGGTGATTAACGGTAAGGTGAATGCTGAGACCGTCGAGGTTCGTGGTGAAATCACGCAAGGACTCTCCGTCACCGATCATTTAACGGTGTACGCAACAGGCAAAATTACCGGCACGATCGAATATGCACAGATTAGTGTTGAAAAAGGCGCTCACTTAACGGGTGATCTTAAGGTCATTAGCAAGCCAACATATTAAGTATTTGGGATTGCAATGCGCTCAATTGCTCCCTCATACCTCTGAAAGATTCCTTACCCGAAGTACGTCTTGCAGTCATTCCTCCTTTTTGGGCATTGATGTCGTAATGTCCATCCGCTTTCTTCTAGAATAAATCCATGAAGATCGCCCTGAAAACCCAGTTTGGCCAGCATCTTGCGCTCACCCCGCAGTTGCAGCGATCGATCCAACTGCTTCAAATCTCCTCCGCAGAACTCGAAGAAGAACTCGCCAAGGCTGCAGAAGAAAATCCGATGCTGGAATACTCCCCGCCGGATCAATTAAAAGACGATACAGAACCCAATGAAAAAATAGACATGATTCAGGCCAATTGGGTGTCGAGCGCCCCATCGCGCGATGACGACGAAGATTGGGATACTCGGCATGAACAACAAGTCCAAGTGAAATCTCTTCTCAATGATCTAGAGGAGCAGATTCAGTCATTACATATCGACGCACACGTCAAACAATTGGTGATTTATCTAGCGGGCTGCCTCGATGACCGCGGTTATTTGCCCGAGACTCTAGAAGATTTGGCTAGCGAGATTCATGTGGAGCTAAAGATCACAAAAGCAATGGCCTTGACGCAACTAAAAGCTGCGCTGACAGAGCTTCAAACATTAGATCCGGCTGGCATTGGTGCACATTCTCTCGCAGAATGTCTTTGCCTACAAATACAACGGCAAATGCAGTTTGATGCTGACAACTCAGAAAAATTACAGCTGGCACTGAACTTAGCCCAGCACCACCTGAGTAAGATTGCGCAAAAGGACTGGGGCAAATTACGGCAGATCTTTAAACAACCCGAAGCCAAAATCATGGAAGCAGTAACTCATATCAAAACGCTACAGCATAATCCGGGTGAACAATTTGAGGCCAATATTGAGCAATGGATAAGTCCTGATGTGTTTATTAAACTTAATCCTAAGGGTAAGTGGGTGGTGCACTCCAATCAAGCAATCAAGCCTCGCCTGACACTCAATCAAGAATACAGTCGCATTCTGAAAGAAAATAATGCGAAGAAAAATAATTTAGCTCTTCATCAAAAAATGCTAGAAGCCCGCTGGCTCATTAAGAACATTGAGCAGCGTGAGGAAACAATTCTGAAAGTTGCTGAGGCCATCGTCGAGCGCCAACAAAATTTCTTTCACCAAGGCAATATTGCCATGAGGCCCCTTGTCCTACGAGAAATAGCGGCTGCCATTGGTATGCATGAATCGACCATCTCACGTGTCACGAATAACAAATACCTAGCCTGTCCCGCTGGCATCTTTGAATTCAAGTATTTTTTTAGTGCACAACTCAGTTCTGAAAAGGGTCAAGCGGTATCAGCCACTGCAGTTCAATCCCTGATTAAGCAGATTATCTTAGACGAGGCTCCTAAAAAACCAATTTCCGATAATCAGATCACTAATTTACTGGCTAGTCAGGGGTTTGTGGTTGCCCGCAGAACAGTTGCCAAATACCGTGAGCTTTTACGCATCCCCCCGGCACATCTGCGCAAGAATTGAAGAAAGCTTTAAAGCCAGTAGAATGAGCTTTTCTGACCACACTAAGCATAATCACGCCCCTCAAGACGATGCCTAAGCTAACACCCTCAAAGATTAACAAAAAGATCCTGATAGTAATTTCTGCGGTCTTACTGCTAATCCTTTCCGTTGGTGGATTTTTTTATTACCAGCAACTTACTTATGAAAAAGAGCTTGCCGAGATTGAGGCGAATAAGCTTGAAAACAAAATAATAAAAGCGCGCGTGTATCGTGAGAAAAATCCGCTCGATAACCATTACGTTAAATTAACCAGTAATCATTACAACCGAATCCAAGTGAATGTGCATGATGGTAAGTTTCGGACCTATGTAACAGCAGAGATTGTTCTAAAAGTTCAGAATAGCTCGGTTGCGAGTTCTGTAAAAAGTATATTACCGCTCATCGAACACAAAACTAATACCCTGCTTTCTTCTATTCCTGCCCAAGACTTACGTTCAGCCTTTGGAAGAAATGCATTTACGCAACAGGTCTTACTCTTTGCGAACGACCTTCTAGATCCTGAATTAACGACCTTGTACAAAAATCAATTTAATCCAACGATAAGCAAATCGAGTGATGATGCTCAAATAGCCTCCCTACCTTTTGAGATTACGACGGACGATTTACCGATTCAGGCAGTACTCTTTGAGGCTTTCATGATCAACCGGTAAGGCTTAATTAAACTAGGGGGAATAGCCCTACTCCAATACTTCCCACTTACCCGCTAATTTCTTATGATAGGGCTCATGATATCGAAGTAAAACAATATCGCCTGCAATCGCATCGACATTGATAATGCGTTTACATACCGAGGTGATGACATCGCGGTTCCAGGCGCGATCAGGTTTTTCAAGCCATGCATTGATTCCTTTTTCGACCTTAATGAAATGGTCCATCGCGCCAATCATTAAGGTGATATCGGCTGCATAGCTTAATAAAATACGTGCCCTGTTTTTATCCTTCGCAAGAGGAATTTCAATCACGATGTATGGCAATGCAAATGCCAACGCTCGATGCTTGCGAACATTTCTGAAATAAACTTGTTTGGTGATTGCCCAAGCCTCATTAGAGTCAACCAAGGAGCTAGGGAAAGTCCATTTCTTGGACCAAAAGAACATGCATTGCGACTCCTGGAGTTCTTTGATAATTGTTTTGGGGATCGCTTTATTCATACCGTATTCAAATTAAACCATCATCGGATGCTTTGTCCCACCAAAGTGATTCGGCAAGGATTAAAAATGGGATTTATTAAAAAGGGTAAATTTGCTATTTGCTATTATTACCCAATCTTGCTTCAAATTCGTGCTAAAACCAAGCAACATCCTTAGATCGAGGTCAATCGTATGGAATTCGTAAAATTATTAAAAGCAGGTTCCATTATTAGCGGAATTAATTGGGCTATTTATTTGATCCATGAGTGGGTCAATTTTGCTAAAAACAATCCCCCTGAGGCTCTTGCTGATGGAGATCCCCTATTTTTGGGTCTAATCGCGCAATCGATTGCCAGTCTTGGATTAATAGGTTTTGGCGCCTTTTATAAAGGGGCAAGCTCTAATACTAATACCGAGGCCAATCCGGTTCGCACCAAACCCCATTTAACAGCCCCGCCAACCAGCTTTAGTCGCCCGAATGAGAACACGATACTAAACCGCACCGAACCTGTAGTAACGCCTTCACAAGCCAGCTCTCCAACCCCAACAGTTCCAGCCTCTACTGGATCAGCCGCCACTCCGCCGCCATTTTCTGCTCCACTCCCTGCTGCACATATTGCAAAACCCATCGCAGTAGAGAAATCGAATGTTGCTCGAAGCTCAGCACCAAAATCGGCAGACACAAATCATCGCCTCATTGCACTTATTTTGGTAGTAATAGGGTTAGTTGGAGCTGCAATTTATTACGTCAAGCAAAATCAACAGGAAACAATCGAACCCACTATCAAACCTCAAGCCAATGAAGATACTAGCGGCCCTGCTGTGGTGGTTGCTAAACCACCCCTAGTGGCTTCAGAGCCTCTTAATAAACGGTGGCTTGGGAAATGGGTTGATGGCAATACACAAATCCAGATCACTGAAGATTCCTTCGTGATCACGAATTTAGAAACAAAAACAGAATTGCCCTTCAGATGGCTTGGTAGCGAACCATCCGAGAACCCTATGGAGCCGATTTTTTATTACAGCAAGACAGTGAGTAAAACCGCTCTACTAAGTAACTTTGAAAAATATACTGGCGGCCTTGCTAATCCCAATGAGGATCAAAAGAATCAGATTGAACAAACTAAGAAGATTTTGGATGACCTCAGCGATGGCTCATACCGCATCATTCGCTTAAAAATGAGTTGGAGTTCTGGCATTTATCGATCCTATCTGTTTGATAAAAATAGTATCTTTAAAGCAGACTTTGAGTCTGAAGAAGCGCTTAGCGGGATGACACGATACAAAAAAATGAATTAACTTAACAAAGTGTGTATTTAGTTCGAAGCTGTAAAAGTAAGCTTAAATGCTGCACCAGTATCTTGCTGACTCGCATATTGAATACAACCGCCGTGGCGTGTCACGATGTAATTGCATAACCACAAGCCTAAGCCCATGCCCTCTCGCTTAGTACTAGTAAATAAATCAAATAAGCCACTCTGCTGATCAAGCGCTACGCCTTGGCCATTATCCTCAACCCAAATCTCAGTAATATCCCCTTTTTGCCTACCAACAATACGAATGATTTTTGTGGGCATTTGCAGAACATCTAAGGCCTGTATTGAATTATTAAATAGATTGATAAATAATTGCTGCGCCTCCCCATAACTCATGGGTATTTGTAGATTATTTTCTATCTCAAGCTCTACCTGAATACCTTTCTGATTGAGGTCAGATCTAGACAGAAGCAGCACACTATTTATAACCTCGATTACAGAATTAGAATCAGAAATTGCAGCATATTTTTCTGTAAAGATCGCTTTTAGAGTATGAATAATCCGAGCTGCTCGCATATTATCTTTAACAATATCTTTAGCAATCCGCGTAATCAACTCACGATCCAGGTTTTCGTCTTGTAATTTCCTCTGCAAAAACTCACTATTAATCTGAATCGCACCTAAAGGCTGATTAATTTCATGCGCAATTGAGGCTGATAGAGCGCCCGTAGAGCTTGTTTTATTTGCTCTTAATAATGAAGCAATCAGAGTTTCACGCTCTGCGAGTACTTTTTTAAAGGTCTCATTTTCTGTTTCGGTTTTACTATTCTCAAGTGCTAAACGCTCTGACCAATACCCCCAAATAGCTATAAAGGAAATGGTGTTCATTAGGATTTGGCCCAAAGTAAAAAGGATGAGTAAAAGAGGTAACTCATCCATGGAGCGAATGGGATTATCAGTACCCAGCAAGACAATTAATCTGGGCAACAGAAAGAAAGCCTCACCAATAGCTGCATACTGAAAATAGCGTAATTGTTGTAATTTCAGCTTTTGATTGATTAAGAATGCTTCCCGAATTTGCCAAATAAACACCACTGCATATACAGAGACCGCAAAAACTGTTCTGGCCTCAAAGCTGACGAATAGTCGTAGATACTCAAAAATGATCCCAAACAACACAATTGAAATGGATAAGCCCCACCAGAGTCGTCGAGTTATCGACTTGCTAAGAGAGTAAAAGAAGGCTCCCTGAAAAATTGCTGCTGCATAAAATAAAACGTTAGCAAACGTGAATATTCCTGGGGGTTTCTGTATATCTGCAGTCAACAAAATACCAATGGCAAATAAAATTAATCCAACAATATTAATTACGAGGGCAGTAAGCCAGTAGGGATTTGGTTTAGATTGACTCTTTGGTCCGATGTAATGCGAAATACCAATCAATAGGCCAAGCTGAATCGTCGCAAAAATAAAGAAATATACGGATAAAAGAAGTTTCATATATGCATCGTAACGGATTCAAATTATCTCTTGTAAGATCTCAGGATGCAAAAGCGATATCGCCACTTACTCACCATTATTTTAGTAGCTACCCATCAAAATGTTTGGGGTATCGACTTACAGCCCAATGATATTGTTGCCCCCGCTCCAGGACGAACTGCAGTTACTGTTTCGTATATCAATAGTCAGAACAATAATTTCTATCTCAATGGTCTTGCTACTGGTGGCTCACCTAATTTAGAGAACAACTCGGCTCTTTTTCGCTTCGGTCACACTTACACTATTGGTTCCTTGCCAGCCATTTCCTATGTTCAAACGGGTGCCAGCGCCCTATCTCCAGACGGCTCTATTTCTACTTACCCAATGAGCAAAGGAATGACTGATACTACTATTGCAACGGCAGTTTGGCCTTATGCTAATAATATGACACGCACCTACTTTGGGGTCGCCGCCTATCTGTCCTTGCCAACTGGTGAGTACAGCAATACAAAACCTCTCAATGTTGGGAGCAACCGCTACAGTACCGCCTTGCAGATGGGCTACCAAAGGCCTTTGACTACAAATATAGATGGGGCGATTGCTTTTGACACGATGTGGTTTGGAGCTAACAGTCAATGTGCTGCAACTTGCTCCTCGTCCTCCAATGTTCAGCTCACACAAAAACCTGTGTACAGCACCCAACTTGGACCTATTTATAAGATTAATCAGACCTATACCGTAGCAGCTACCTATGTCTATGTCACGGGTGGTGAAACTGCATTTAATGGTGTTGAGCGCAACAATACAGTAGTAACACAACGCTATTTCTTAAGCGGTGTGGCTCACACTATCGTTGGGCGCTTCACATTGCAATACGGTAATGACATCGCCACCATGAATGGCTTTATGGAAAGTCGACGACTTGCCCTGCGCTATACCAAAGCATTTTGAGGCGTCACTGGAGTACTGGCGGAGAGGGTGGGATTCGAACCCACGGTAGGCTTGCACCTACGCCTGATTTCGAGTCAGGTACATTCGACCACTCTGCCACCTCTCCGACTCACATTGAATTATACCTAGCCCCTGTGCTCAATCTAAAAGAAGTATTAACCAGAATTTTATGTTCATCTAATATATAGATACAATAATAGATATACATCTTTGTGGAATAGATTAACTATATGAATATTCAAATCTCTAAATGGGGCAATAGCCTTGCCCTTCGTATCCCTAGTGAATTACTGAAAGAGGCGCATCTCAAAGAAGGGGATTCTGTTAGCGCCACTATGACTCCAGATGGCGCCATTGCTTTACGATTTAACAAAACGGATCGTAAATCCCTGATCCGAGAACTTCAAAACCTTCGTGACTCTATGCCCTTGACCAAATCAGTCATTAATTCCATGCGCAATAGCTCCCGCTACTGATGATCTACGTTGATACCAGTGTTTTTGTTTCTCTTTGTACCCGAGAAAATAAGAGCAAAGCGGTCGAAATATGGTACGAAAAAGTCAGCGCCAAACTAGTGACCTCCGCCTGGACCTTTACTGAATTCGCTAGCGCATTAGCGATCAAAGAACGTACTGATCAAATTTCTCATCAACAGAGTAAGGGTGCATGGAAACTCTTTGAAAAAATTTGCAGCAACGATATTGAGCTTTTTTCTATCAAACCGAATGTGTTTTACTCCGCCGGCTTATTGACTTTAGATGCAGAATCGAATCTAAGAGCCGGAGATGCATTACACCTATCAGCAGCTCTTGACGCTAAATCTAAATCCATTGTGACGCTCGATAAAGTCTTGGCCAAGAATACTCAAAAAGTAAAAATCAAAGCAATACTACTTTAAGTAATAGATCGAATCACCTCTAAGCCGCCCATATAGGGCTGTAGCACCTTGGGGATCTTGATGCTGCCATCTGCTTGTTGGAAGTTTTCCAAAATAGCGACACCAGTTCTTCCAACAGCAAGCCCTGAACCATTGAGGGTATGTAAGAGCTCCGGCTTATTCTGTCCAACTTTATAGCGGGCTTGCATTCGTCTAGCTTGAAAGTCACCCATATTGGAGCAGGAGCTAATCTCACGATAGGCATTTTGCGATGGGATCCAAACCTCCAAGTCATAGGTTTTGGTACTACCAAAGCCCATATCACCGGTGCACAAGAGCATTCTGCGATAGGGTAGCTCAAGAAGCTCCAAGATTTTCTCGGCGTGAGCGGTCAACTCTTCTAGTGCTTGCATCGAGTTCTCGGGTTTACTGATATGTACTAACTCCACCTTATCAAACTGATGTTGTCGGATCATGCCCCGTACATCACGCCCGTAACTACCCGCCTCTGAACGAAAACAGGGAGTGTGCGCTACGTATTTCAGAGGGAGGTGGTCTGCGTTGATAATTTCATTGCGCACCAGATTGGTAACTGGTACTTCAGCCGTTGGAATAAGGTAGAAGTTCTCGATACGCTCACCACCATCATCGGGATGCTCCCCACCCATCTTCCTTGGGACCTTAAAAAGATCCGCCTCAAACTTCGGTAACTGTCCAGTGCCACGCATGGAGTCTGCGTTAACAATATAGGGTGCATAGATCTCTTGATAGCCGTGCTGGACAGTATGTATATCCAACATAAACTGTGCTAAAGCACGATGCAATTTAGCAGCATTCCCTTTGAGAACCACAAAGCGCGCCCCACTAATTTTGGTAGCAGAGTCAAAATCGAGGCCGATAGGAGTTCCTAAATCAACGTGATCCTTCGGTGTGAATTCAAAATGTGTTGGCTTACTCCACACTTTAATTTCTTTGTTCTCATCCGCAGTTTTGCCCGCCGGAACGCTGTCATCAGGAAGGTTTGGGATACCCAGTAGAAAGTCCTGAATTTGCACTTGCAAGGCATTTAAGCGTGTTGCGCTTCCTTCTAACTCTTTATTGACGCCGACAGATTCGGCTAACTCGGCATCCGCATTTTCACCTTTACCTTTTTTCATACCAATTACTTTGGCAAGTTGGTTACGCTTAGCCTGCAACTCTTCGGTGCGCCCTTGCAACTCCTTGCGTTCGGTCTCGAGTTGGATAAATAAAACAGTATCAAGCTCAAACTTACGCGTTTCTAAGCGGGTTTTGACACTCTCTAAGTCCTTACGTAACAGTTGGGGATCCAGCATGGTATTCCTTATTGGTCTAAACCATTAGTTTAGTCGCAAGACCTCTGCCCCCGGTGGGGCTTTGAACTGAAAACGGCTCGGCTCAATCTTGGGGTTGATTTGCATCTGGCCAAAGACCACCAGAACAATGCTGCCAAAGCCATCGGTCAACTCTAAGGCTTTTGGCAAACCCCCGCCCATCCCGATCGCAATTTTGGTGTAAGGCAAATCACCCTGTCCTACTTTTGCCTTAGGTTTTAGGTTAACCCACTGTAAATCGGTTTTCGTACCCCCATCCTCGAGATCAAATTGTGCATCGAGCGCACTTTCACCAAACAAAATGGCAGCCGGCGATGCTGCTAAGGCCTGATTAGCCGACCGAATCGTAAGTTGGTTAAGATCCTTATCCCACATCAAAAGCTGTTTGCCATCGGCAATTAGTTTTTGCTCGTACGGCTTTTGCGTATCCCACACGAACTTACCGGGTCTTTGAAAGATAAATTGTCCAGAGGTCTGACGAACTAATTTGGGTTTATCTTGTGGCTCATTCGGTTTTGGGGAACGCATCTGCTGCTGCGCAAACTCGCCTTGCGCGGATTGCACGGTCTTCACAAATTGGCGTAATTGCTCCACGCCATTCGGGCGACCATCTTGAGAGAAGGCGACCGAATTAAACGTGCCTAGGAGTAAAGCAAGGAAATAATGAATGAACTTCACAGAAAAGAATGGGTTTTGATTAAACAAATATTACTCAGAAGGACGCGAGACCAAAATCTCACGATTACCATTACCGCCCATCTTCGAGACTAGGCCAGCTTTCTCCATATCTTCGAGTAAGCGTGCTGCCCGGTTATAACCAATGCGTAGATGGCGTTGTACGAGTGAGATTGAAGCACGTTTATTTTCCAAGACGATCGCGACTGCTTGATCATACAGCGCATCAGCTTCGCCGCTACCATTACCGCCGCCATTGAGAGCGTCCATGGTGGACTCGTCCGCTCCCTCTAGAACACCGTCGATGTAGTTTGCTTCGCCCTTCTCCTTTAACCAGCTGACAACACGATGGACTTCATCATCAGAAACAAAAGCACCATGCACCCGAATCGGCAAGCCAGTACCTGGTGGCATATACAACATATCACCCATTCCTAATAAAGCTTCGGCACCTTGCTGATCCAAAATAGTGCGACTATCGATCTTGCTGCTCACTTGAAACGAGATACGCGTTGGGATATTGGCCTTAATGAGGCCAGTAATCACATCCACACTGGGACGTTGTGTTGCGAGTACCAAATGAATACCAGCTGCGCGTGCTTTTTGAGCAATCCGCGCAATCAGCTCTTCAATCTTCTTACCCGAGACCATCATGAGGTCAGCCAGCTCATCAATGATCACCACAATGACTGGTGCTTTATAAATGGGTTCTGGGTCTTCAGGTGTCAGGCTAAATGGGTTGGTGAGTTTTTCACCTTTGGCTTCGGCATCCATAATCTTTTTATTAAAACCAGCTAAGTTACGCACCCCAAACTTGCTCATCAGTTTGTAGCGCCGCTCCATCTCATTGACTGCCCAATTGAGTGCGTTATAGGCCTGCTTCATGTCGGTCACTACGGGACACAATAAATGCGGCACCTTCTCATAGACTGACATCTCCAGCATCTTCGGATCAATCATGATGAGACGTACCTCATCAGGCTTAGCCTTAAAAAGGATCGACAAGATCATGGCATTGATCCCCACTGACTTGCCGGCACCAGTTGTACCGGCGACTAAGCAGTGCGGCATCTTCGCTAAATCTGCCACCGTCGGGCTACCTGAAATATCTTTCCCTAAGGCTAGCGTAAGGAGTGAGTGATTGTCGTTATAGACCTGCGAACTTAAGATCTCTGAGAGGTAAACCGACTGGCGGCTTGGGTTTGGCAACTCCAAGGCCATACACGTTTTACCAGGAATAGTTTCAACAACCCGCAAACTCACCACACCGAGTGAGCGTGATAAATCACGCGAGAGGTTAACAATCTGACTGCCTTTCACGCCCACTGCAGGCTCGATCTCGTAGCGGGTCACGACGGGACCTGGATAGGCTGCAATGACTTTGGCTTGCACACCAAAGTCGTCGAGCTTGCGCTCAATCAAACGTGAGGTGAACTCTAAGGTCTCGGCAGAAATGGTTTCTTTTGCTTCTGGTACAGGGTCCAATAAAGAGAGTGGTGGCAACTCAGAATCAGGGATCTCGACAAAGAGAGGTTGCTGCTTCTCGCGCTCTACGCGCTCGCTCTTCACGATCTTGAGAGGTTGATTGAAGATTTGTACTTTTGGCGCGATCTCCTCACGAATGCGCACTTCTTCGACGTGCTCTACCCGCTCAACGGCTGCCTGCTCACCAATTTTGAGGTCTTCTTGCTTCTCGCGTTTCTCCCGCAAACGCCGAATCCCTAACTCAATATAGCGCCCCACTTGCTCTGAAAGAGTTAACCACGAGAAATGCAAAAAGAGAGATAAACCTACAGCCAAACCAAATAACAAAATGAGTGTAGAACCTGTAAAGCCAAAGGCCATTTGCAACGGGTCACCAATTACTTCACCCAAAATACCCCCAGGAGGCCTTGGAAGCTCCCATTGCAATGAATGCAAACGGATCGACTCTAGCCCCATACTGCAAGTTAACGTTAAACCAAATCCTAGCCAGCGGGTCCAAACGGATTCTGGTTTGACACTGGGATCTGGGGGTAGCGGCACACTCCACAACTCACGCCATTGCGTGACAACGCGCCGGGCAAATAAAATCACCCACCAAAAGGCCGAGACCCCAAAGATATAGAACATCAAGTCAGCAGCCCAAGCTCCCATTCGCCCCCCAATATTTTTGGGGGTCTCAAAACTTGCGTGCGACCAAGCAGGATCTGATTTGGTGTAAGTAATTAAGACTGCAAAGAGCCCTAGACAAATTGCGAGCAAAAGCAACCACCGTACCTCGGCTAATAAACGCGACATCTTTCCGGTCCCACCCTGAGGGGGTATGGAATTTTTGGTTTGTGGGTAGGAGCTACGAGCCATGTTTTTGAGATTGTAAACAAGGTATGGCGATAGAACTCTATAATTTACCTATGACAACCACCACTAAACACTCCAAAGTTTTAATTCTGGGCTCAGGCCCTGCTGGCTATACCGCTGCTGTGTATGCTGCCCGTGCCAACCTGAAGCCCACTCTCATTACTGGTCTTGCCCAAGGCGGTCAGTTGATGACCACAACCGATGTTGAGAACTGGCCAGCAGACCCCAATGGGGTTCAAGGCCCCGAACTCATGGAGCGGTTTCTAAAGCATGCTGAGCATTTCAATACCGAGATTATTTTTGATCATATTCATACGGCTGCACTCACCGAGAAACCTATTCGCCTGGTTGGCGACTCAGGCACGTACACGTGCGACGCATTAATTATCTCCACGGGTGCCTCTGCGCAATATTTGGGCTTACCGAGCGAGGAGGCTTTTATGGGTCGGGGTGTATCGGGCTGTGCGACCTGTGATGGCTTTTTCTACAAAGGTCAAGATGTCTGCGTTGTCGGCGGTGGTAACACGGCGGTAGAAGAGGCGCTCTATCTCACCGGTATTGCGAAGACAGTCACCGTCATTCATCGTCGGGATAAATTTAGAGCAGAGCCCATCTTGAATGATCGTTTAATGGCTAAAGTTGCTGAGGGCAAAGTAATCCTTAAGCTCCACTCAACCCTAGATGAGGTCTTGGGTGATGAAAAGGGTGTGACCGGGGTGCGCATTAAAAAGCAAGATGGCTCCAAAGAAGATATTGCGGTCTCCGGCGCATTCATTGCAATTGGCCATAAGCCCAATACTGATTTATTTACAGGTCAGCTCGATATGAGTAACGGATACATCAAGACGCATTCTGGTCTTGAAGGCAATGCAACTGCCACCAACATTCCTGGGGTCTTTGCCGCAGGAGATGTGCAAGATCATATCTATCGCCAAGCAATTACCAGCGCTGGCACAGGATGCATGGCAGCGCTAGATGCTCAACGCTATTTAGAGGGGCTAGAGTAATTAGCTGTAAATATTTTTTAGGCGCTCAGAGCCAATAAGGCTAATTCGGGAGAGCGGTCTAATATTCCAAGTAAGGCCTTGGCAGCCCCAGTTGGCGTCCTTTTACCCTGCTCCCAATTACGAATGGTCTCAAGAGGAACTCCAATTTTTCTTGAAAACTCTGGTTGAGATAAGCCCATTTTCTTTCGCACTTTTGCTGCATATTTACCAGCATCGCGCAATGCTAGGTCATCATCTATTTTTTTATGACGAGCAATATCAAACTCGGTAGTTGCATCTAGTAGCTTTTTATTGATACGCCCACGGACTTTCTTCCTGGGAGTATTTAAATCAACACTGACTCGAATTTTTTTCATATCTTTTAACCTCCCTAGCGTTCGCTCTTCGGGCAGAAATTATTCGAACTAAATTCGATCGATGAGTAAAGATAAGAACATAAATTTTTTTCGTCTAATTTGCCAATTAAACGCAATCTTTCCTCGCCATAATCCCACCTATCATCCAACTCGACCAGCCGATAGGGATCCCGAAATACGTCTATAACCGCTTCAAAATCAAACCCTCTTTTAACAAAACAATCATCACTTTTTAAATCATCCCATTCAAAATCCATAAGCAATGGTAGTTCATTGAACTACCTTTGTCAAACAAAAAAGCCCAGGCTTTACTGGGCTATTTTGTCGGCTCTAAGTCCGGTTATCGCATCACGGGCAACAGAGGCACGATGAGAAGCGCCACGATGTTAATGATTTTGATCAATGGGTTCACTGCAGGTCCTGCGGTGTCTTTGTATGGATCGCCGACGGTATCGCCGGTCACTGCGGCTTTATGAGCCTCAGATCCTTTACCACCGTGATTACCTTCCTCTATATACTTCTTGGCATTGTCCCAAGCACCGCCACCGGTACACATTGAGATCGCTACAAAGAGTCCGGTAATGATGGTACCCATCAGTAAACCGCCGAGAGCTGCGGGTCCCAAGAACAAGCCGACCAAGATTGGAACAACCACCGGTAAGAGCGATGGGATGATCATCTCTTTAATTGCCGCCGAGGTAAGCATATCGACTGCCTTGCCGTATTCTGGTTTTGCAGTCCCTTCCATAATGCCGGGGATTTCTCTAAATTGGCGACGTACTTCTTCCACCACAGCACCCGCACAACGTCCAACTGCCTCCATAGCCATCGCACCGAACAAATAAGGAATCAAGCCGCCAATAAACAGGCCGATGATGACCATATGGTTAGAGAGATCAAATGTCACCTGTTGGCCAATTTTCTCTAAGGCATGGGTGTAGTCCGCAAAGAGCACTAAGGAAGCGAGGCCGGCTGAACCAATCGCGTAGCCTTTGGTCACCGCCTTGGTGGTATTACCCACCGCATCTAATGGATCCGTAATATCGCGAACCGAGTCTGGCATGCCAGCCATTTCGGCAATACCGCCGGCATTATCAGTGATCGGACCGTATGCATCAAGCGCCACCACAATACCCGCTAGCGAGAGCATGGCGGTCGCAGCAATCGCAATGCCATATAAACCAGCCAAGTAATAGGACGCGTAGATTGCAATACAGACAAAGATAACTGGATACGCAGTTGAACGCATCGATACACCTAAGCCTGCAATGATATTTGTACCGTGACCCTTGGTAGAGGCTTCGGCAATATGCTTGACGGGCTTGTAATCTGTGCCGGTGTAGTACTCAGTGATCCAAACTAAACCTGCGGTTAAGAGTAAGCCAACAATAGAGGAAGCGAACAAACGCCACTGGCTTCCTTGGATGCCAAGGGCATCATCTGGAACAATTAAATTGGTTGCAAAGTAAAAGCCAATTAAAGAGATCACCCCAGAAATAACCAATCCCTTATAAAGAGCTGGCATAACGTTTTTCATACCTGGGGATGCTTTGACAAAAGAGCAACCGATGATAGAAGCAATAATCGAGATGCCGCCCAATACGAGCGGATAAATGACTGCGGCCACTGGTGCGCCCACGACCATCAAAGCACCCAAGACCATCGTTGCAATTAATGTCACCGCATAGGTCTCGAACAGGTCTGCTGCCATACCGGCGCAATCACCAACGTTGTCACCAACGTTATCCGCAATCACAGCTGGATTGCGGGGATCATCCTCTGGAATACCAGCCTCCACCTTACCAACGAGGTCGGCACCAACGTCCGCCCCTTTAGTAAAAATACCACCACCTAGACGTGCAAATATCGAGATCAATGAAGAGCCAAATGCTAAACCGATTAAGGGATGTAAAACATCTGACAGATCTTGGCCGTTATCCATCGATACCAAGAGCATGAAGAAAAGCCCAACACCCAAGAGCCCAAGCCCAACAACTAGCATGCCAGTAATCGCACCGCCTTTAAAGGCGACGTTTAGGGCTTCATTCATACCAACCGTTGCGGCTTGTGCGGTTCGAACATTGGCACGTACAGAGACGTTCATACCAATAAAACCGCAAGCGCCGGATAGTACGGCGCCAATGACAAAGCCAACAGCCGTGGCCAGATCTAGAAAGATCGCAATCAGAATGGTTAAAACCACCCCAACGATTGCAATAGTTTTATATTGACGTGACAGGTAAGCGGCTGCACCTTGTTGAATTGCCTCAGCAATCTCCATCATTTTGGCGTTGCCAGTATCTTGCTTAAGGATCCAGGTTCGCATCACAAACCCGTAGATCACTGCCAGTACCCCACAGATCAATGCAAAGTACAACCCGTATGTGACATTAATCATGCTGCATAACTCCCTTAATGAAATTCATCTTGTACTACTATTTAGGCCAAATCATAGTCCAAGGATGAAAGCCTTAAAATAGGACTTCATTTAGCCCTCAAAGTATCCAACAGATTTTGATCTTTCCTGCTTTGCTAAGATCAGGGTTATTACTGAGCAGGCTGGTTTATTTGATTTAATTTGGAGCATGTATGAGTCTTGACAATGTCACCCCTGGTAAAAAGGTTCCTGAGAACTTTAACGTCATTATTGAAATCCCGATGAATGCCGACCCTATCAAATACGAGGTCGATAAAGAAACCGGGGCGATTTTTGTAGACCGTTTTATGGGTACAGCCATGCACTATCCCTGTAACTATGGCTATATCCCCAAAACCATTGCTGGCGATGGTGACCCCGTGGATGTTTTGGTCATTACACCCTTTCCTCTAATCCCCGGAGTGGTGGTTAGTTGTCGCGCCCTTGGCGTTTTACAAATGCAAGATGAGGCAGGTGATGATGCCAAACTATTAGCCGTTCCGGAAGATCGCATTCTATCGATCTACAGTCACTGGGAAAGCTCCGACGACATCAATCAGATGCGTCTTCACCAGATCCAGCACTTTTTTGAACATTACAAAGACCTTGAACAAGGTAAATGGGTCAAGATCAAAGGATGGGGATCGATTGCCGATGCCCAACAAGAGATCCTTGATGGAATTGCGCGCTATCAGAAAGAAAAACAATAACGATGCTCAGTAACCCCGTGCTAAGGTAATCCAGGTGAGCAATCCGATCCGCGTTGCTTTAGCACAAATCAACCCTCTCTTGGGTGATTGCATCAGCAATGCGGAGCAAATTTATCAAGCAGCACACGCTGCTCATACCCAAGGTGCATCCCTCGTATTGACCCCTGAGCTTGCTCTTACCGGCTACCCGCCTGAAGATCTTCTGTTGCGCCCTGCCTTCATTGCTGATACTCAGAAGGTCCTAGATCATTTGTGTCAACGTTTAGCGGTGTTTGAGGGGCTTGCAGTCGTGGTGGGTCATCCGAGCCAAGATCCTGTTGGATTGCACAATACAGCCTCGGTATTACAAGATGGCGAAGTGATTGCGCGATATTACAAACAGGTTCTACCAAACCATGAAGTGTTTGATGAAAAACGCTACTTTGTATCCGGCAATACATCCTGTGTATTTAGCCATCACGGTCTAAAGCTGGGGCTCTTGCTCTGTGAAGATATATGGCATATAGAACCTGCAGCGAATGCGAGAGCGAATGGGGCAGAACTGTTACTTGTTATGAATGCCTCGCCCTATCATCTTGAAAAAAACAATACCCGTTTAGCTGTTCTCAAAGAACGCACCCAAGCTACTGGTTTAGCAGTCGTCTATCTCAATATGGTTGGCGGTCAAGATGAACTGGTGTTTGATGGTGGCTCTTGTGCTCTGAACTCCAAAGGGGAATTAGTGATGGCCATGCCTCAGTTTAAAGAGGCGCTTACTGTTCTATCAATCCAAGATGGTCAACCCTTGCACGGTGAAATCACTCCGCCTTTAGTTCTTGAAGCTCAGGTCTACTCAGCCTTAGTCATGGGGACGCGGGATTACGTTCGTAAAAATCGATTCTCAGGGGTCATCATTGGCTTATCGGGCGGGGTAGACTCAGCCTTAGTACTAGCCATTGCGGTTGATGCTCTCGGTTCTGACCATGTCCGTGCGGTGATGATGCCCTCACCCTATACAGCTGAGATTTCTTGGATCGATGCGTGCGAGCTCGCCAAGAACTTAGGTGTGCAATACGACGAGATCCCAATTAGTCAACCGGTTGATGCAATCGAAGGTGTTTTACAAGAGCAATTTGCTAATCGCATACCCGATGCGACGGAGGAAAATATCCAGGCACGGGTACGAGGCACTCTATTGATGGCACTCTCGAACAAGACTGGACGCCTCGTATTAACGACCGGTAATAAAAGTGAAATGGCCGTTGGCTATTGCACCCTCTACGGAGACATGGCCGGCGGCTTTGCGGTCATCAAAGACATCGCCAAGACTTTGGTGTACAAACTCTGTCACTACCGCAATCAAATCCAATCGGTCATTCCGGAGCGTATTTTGACCCGCGCTCCATCCGCAGAGTTGCGCCCTAATCAGACCGATCAAGACAGTCTGCCCCCGTATGAGGTGTTAGATGCCATCTTGATGCGCTATATGGAGCAAAACCAATCGAGCGCTGAAATTATTGCTGCCGGCTTTCAGTCTGAAGCAGTGTTCAAAGTAACCCATTTAATCCAACTTAATGAATACAAACGCCGTCAGGCTCCGCCAGGTGTTCGGATTACCGCTAGAGCCTTTGGGCGGGACTGGCGCTATCCCATCACTTCTGGAGCAAAACTCTAGGGCTTAAAGGGATATCCCGGAATTCGTAATCCTTGGGTATGATTGGGTCCATAGGAGGCCTTTATGAAACTCATTACATCTATCATCAAACCCTTTAAGCTAGACGAAGTGCGTGAGGCTTTGGCAGAAATTGGGGTTACAGGTCTAACGGTCACTGAGGTCAAAGGATTTGGTCGCCAAAAAGGTCATACAGAACTCTACCGTGGCGCCGAATATGTCGTCGATTTTTTACCCAAAGTGAAGGTCGAAGTTGTCGTTCCAAACGATCGCGTTGAAACAGTTACAGAAGCAATTGTCAAAGCAGCTCGCACTGGCAAGATTGGGGATGGCAAGATTTTTGTAAGTCCCATCGAACACGCTATTCGCATTCGGACAGGCGAGGAAGATGACGCTGCGGTCTAACTCAGTCTAGTAAGACACTTCTTCTAAAATAACGCTATTCGCATTCTGATCATCAATCCGAACTTTATATCCCTGAAAAAAGATATCCGCTTGAGAAATTCCTGAGGTCATCAGCACAAAGGGCGCTTTACCAAAAAAAGAGTGGGAGCCGTTAACATCAAGGGCTCTTTTCTCGAGTTTACCGGTCGCATCTTTCACACAGACTACCTGTTTAATCCTTGTCGAAATATAGACCATATTCCCTGCCTTTGAGGGACTTGGGGACCGATAAGTAAGCTGGTTGGCATCAGGAGGAGGGCAATTTTCGGCACCGACCCCAACTGTCACAACGGGAACGACCGCAGGAGAAGATGGTGGGCTAACCAAGCCTGGGCTGATAGGAGCATCCTCTTTCTTGGCATTATTTTCAATGGACTCGGTTGGTAATTTTGCAACGATCGGTTCAGCACTCTTATCTTTTGCTGGTAGATCAATATTCAAAACGATAGCCGCAATAATGGTAGCAAGCGCAAAAAAAGCATACTTCGCCTTTGATCGCTTTACTTCTTTTTCTTCAGCGGGAGGGTCAAAGCGTTCAAGACGCTCTGGCATTTTCTGGACAACAGCTGGCTCAGGAGTCGCCGGCGTAATCACTGGAGCAGATGTGGGCTCCGGCAAGGTATTTTTTTCAGGGGAAATTTGCTCATCAGGAGCTTGGATCGCTTCGAGCAAATCGGGGCCAAAATCAAAGACCTCTTCGAATGGAAGTCCTAAATAGTCAGCGACTCGTTTGGTCGCAGAAACCTTAATTGCCAAAGAATAAAAATGGCTTCGCTCACCGGACTCAATTTGCTCAATTTGCTTGACAGAAAAACAAAGGTCTTTCGACATTTGAGGAATAGAAATTCCTTTGGCTTCGCGAGCCTTTTTAATGACATCTGCACGAATATCAGGAAGTTTTTGATCGTTAGCCAATTTGTCTCTTTTCGTATAAATATCAGCTATTTAGACACTTTTCTTTTCTTTAGCTACTATAACCTAGGTTTAAGATGAAAACTATGTTCTATAGGGCTAATTGAGCTCTAGGTGGTATCGTACAAGGTCTTGGAGCGAGCTTGCCCTCATTTTCTCCATGACACGTGCCTTATGGACCTTAATGGTTGCATCGGTTGTACCCAGTTGCTCGGCAATTTCCTTATTCATCAGTCCTTCTACTAATAAAGCACAAACCTCTTTTTCTCGGGGGGTCAAGGTGCTAAAGTTTTTCTTAATCTCACTGACTTTTAAGATTCTCTTAAATTGCTTTTGGTCGTAATCCAAGGCATCACGGATTGCATTTAATAGCTCCTCGAGATTAAACGGTTTAAACAAGAAATCTAAAGCGCCTTTCTTTAATCCCTTTACGATCTCTTGAGGATGACTTTGACCACTTAAAAAGACAATGGGTGTTGTAAAGCCGATTTTTTTAAGGCGATCCATTAACTCGAGCCCACTGAGGTCAGGCATTTGCATGTCTAATAAGATAACGGCTGGGGAAACTAATTTATTGCTACTTAAAAATGAGGATGCACTCTGATAGTCGTAGACTAAGTAGCCAACGTCGCGCAGCATTCGCGATAGGGAACTGCGCATGGAGTCGTCGTCGTCAATTAAATAGACTGTGCCAATTAAATCGGATTTGACATTCATGGCTTAAAGGTTTGACCAGATATATTCATTTTAGGAATTTAACCATCTCGTGGTGCATAAGATATTAGCTTTAGAGCCAATGAAGCGTATTCTTTTAAAATGACATCTTTACTAAAAATCTAGAAATTACCCATGAAAACCTATCTATGCATTGTTTGCGGTTTTATTTATGACGAGTCTAGCGGACGCCCTGAGGATGGCATCCCTCCCGGAACAACTTGGGATCAAGTCCCGTCAGACTGGGCTTGTCCAGACTGTGGAGCCGGTAAGGATAGCTTTGAAATGATGGCGATTTAGGCAGATCGCCCCTACGCCTCACCACAAGCCCCAAAAGTCGCTCCGTGAGGCAAAATAAGCCCTGCCCAAGCCCCTTGACCCTTATTTTGAGAGATTGCCCACATGTCAAATAGCAACAATTCATCATCACCTAAGCGTCTGAATGAGCGCTCCCGCATGGTTACAGAGGGGGTAGCAAGAGCCCCCAATCGCTCCATGTACTATGCCATGGGCTATCAGGAAGAGGATTTTGTGAAGCCCATGGTGGGCGTTGCTAATGGCCACTCCACCATTACACCGTGTAATAGTGGTTTACAGAAATTAGCCGATGCTGCGATCGCAGCGCTTGAATCCTCGGGTGCTAAGGCCCAGGTTTTTGGCACCCCCACTGTATCGGATGGTATTGGCATGGGCACCGAGGGTATGAAATACTCCTTGGTCTCACGCGAGGTCATTGCGGACAGTATTGAAGTGTGTGTCAATGGCTTATGGCAAGACGGGGTTGTTGTGATTGGGGGGTGCGATAAAAATATGCCGGGCGGCATGATCGCTCTTGCGCGTACTAACGTGCCTGGTATTTATGTCTATGGCGGGACCATTAAAGCAGGTCACTACAAGGGCAAAGATCTTAATATTGTGTCTGCTTTTGAAGCTGTTGGGGAATTTACCTCTGGACGATTGACTGAAGAAGACCTCAAAGGGGTCGAACAAAACGCCTGCCCCAGCAGCGGTTCTTGCGGAGGGATGTACACCGCAAATACCATGAGTTCTTCGTTTGAGGCCTTGGGAATGAGCCTGCCCTACTCTTCAACCATGTCCAACGTCGATCAAGAAAAAGTGGATAGCGCAGCCGAATCAGCGCGGGTTTTGGTGGAAGCCATCAAAAAAAATATTCGTCCACGCGACGTCATTACTAAGAAGTCGTTAGAGAATGCTGTGAGCGTCATCATGGCTGTTGGTGGCTCTACCAATGCAGTGTTGCATTTCTTGGCCATTGCCAGTGCCGCTGAAATTGATTGGACCATTGATGATTTTGAGCGGATACGTAAACGTGTTCCAGTCATTGCGGACATGAAACCCTCAGGCACTTATTTGGCACCCGATCTCCATCAAGCTGGCGGCATCCCCCAGATCATGAAGATCTTGTTAGATGGTGGACTGCTTCATGGTGACTGCATCACGATCAGCGGGCAAACCATTGCGGAAGTTTTGAAAGATATTCCCTCAAAACCACGAGCTGATCAAAAAGTAATACGCACTCTTGATAATCCAATCTATCCGCATGGTCACCTAGCGATCCTTAAAGGCAATATCTCGCCAGAAGGTTGTGTAGCAAAGATTACAGGCCTAAAAAATCCTTCCATCACCGGTCCAGCTCGGGTATTTAACTCTGAAGATGAAGCCATGGCAGCCATCATGGCTCAGAAAATTAAAGCGGGTGATGTTGTGGTTATTCGTTACGAAGGTCCCAAAGGAGGACCCGGTATGCGTGAAATGTTAGCCCCTACTTCCGCCCTTGTCGGCCAAGGTCTTGGGGAAAGTGTTGGGCTCATTACCGATGGCCGCTTTTCGGGAGGTACATGGGGTATGGTTGTTGGGCACGTTGCCCCAGAGGCATTTGTCGGTGGTACGATTGCGTTAATCCATGAAGGGGACTCGATCACGATTGATGCCCACCGCTTACTTATTCAACTAAATGTCGATGAATCTGAAATCATGAAAAGACGCCAAGCGTGGTCCCCTCCGAAGTCTAAGTACACCCGTGGTCTTCTAGCCAAATATGCACGTCTAGTCAGTAGTGCTAGCAAGGGTGCCGTCACTGATCACAATTTAGGATAAGCGCATGCAACTGATTTGGATCGGAGGATCCACCGCACAAGTTAAGAAAGTTAGTGTCACTGGCAAGGGCCTAATCAAGCTCACAGTGATCATTTGTTTATTTCTGTTCTTGACTGGTTTTGGGCTCCATTTTTTAGGCTATCGCATTGCCTTTCACTTTAGTCCTGAACTAACGCGCGCAATGGGTGGCGCCATCTCCATTCAGCAAAAAGAAGTGATCGAAGCGAAGTACAAAGAGAATGTCCAAAAACTGGAAGCCAATATTGCACAGGCCAATCAAAAAATTGAGGAATTGACTGTTATCAAGGATCAGTTTGCGGATATCGCCACACCCGCTTCTGTCAAGAGTAAAACCAACGAATTGACTACAAAATAATTTTTTGCTTTGATCAATAGGCAGAGGTCTTAAGCACCCTTAATCAATATGCGAGTTAGGGCACCCCTAGCCTCGGATACCCCTAGATCCATCGCCAATTGCAATAATTGGATTGCCTTTGCTTGATTTCCAGTATGTTCCATGACAAGACCATAGTTATAGGTGACCCTAGCGTTGCTATTCTTTACTTCAAGCTCCAGTTCATGAAATAACAAATCTAACTGGATTGGAGTTAGCTGATTCTTTAAAGCCATCTGGCATGGCATAAAGTAATTACGCTCCTTGCTTCCCTCCTCTAATGCCATATAAGCTTCAAAAGCTTGAGGATACAGTCCCAGAATAAGAAAGCGCTCTGCCTCATAAAAATTAGGATCTTCCATCGCTTAACGCTTGATGGCTGTGGCAGCCTCTTCTTTAGCTTGTTTTCTAATTAATGCTTCGCGAGCCTCTTCCTCTTCTTTGGCTTGTAAGATTTTATTGCGCTCTTCAATATAAATATCGAAGCTAGCAAAGGTCTCAACAAACTCAAATTGCTCGACAAACTCTTGAACCGGTACGAAGTGCAGTTCTGGTGAGCCAATCAACTTGTACTCTAAAAACTTTACACCTGCGGGGTTGGGGGCCATGACATTATTGACCACGACCTTCGCTCCATCCGCGTTAATGTAAACATCATTTCGTTGTGGATTTCGCATGACGATTTCTCCTTTACGAACTTTCAATCTGTTTATAGATTTTCAAGCGAGGGTCATTGGGGTAAACAACACTTGTTTGCATTGAAGTAGATAGGGGATTGATATCCACAATCACCCCGCTGGACTTTGTTGTTCCTTTAATGGCATTCGATTCTGGAACAAATTGATAGTCCCCTTGCACCTCAGGTAGGCCCAATCTTAATTCTGCCAATGTCGCGCCGCTTCGTAGATTGGATGTACCTACGAAAGGGGCTTGTGTTGAACCAATTGTGTAGTCAGCCATAGATTACAGAGAATAAAGAAGATCAGCCTATTCTAGGCTAAATTGGCTAAAAATAAAAGAATGTGCCTCGGGGGCCATATTAATAAGCCTTTGTTTTGATTGTAAATAATTCTGTGTAGTGGCAAGGAATCCCGAAGTTTTTTAGATAAATGACATCGTTACTCAAAAGCCAAAATAAACCTCTAGCTTATTCCGAGGATGGGTCTTTCCTCTCGACTTGCCTTTCTATTTTACTTTTATAACGCCGATACAAGATATTACTAGCTATGATGACGGCTTCGTGCGAGTCAAGTGCCTCAACCGTTTCAAACTCCATAATGCCTGCTTTATTGATGTAATCGACTCGCCACCACTTGCCTCGAATTTGCGTCGCTAATAGGATTTCATAGTCTTTTTTCATCTATTTGTCGCGCATTCGTATTGTCTTCATCGTTTAAAAATTCTGAACCACTGATATTGAGCCCAAATCCGCACTTTGGGTGAAAAGCTAGCAGCAAAAATAATATCGATAGCTACCCAAATAAAAGATCCGCGGGATAACTCAATGACAGCCAGTACAAGAAACAGGGCCATTAAAAACTGTCTTAAGCGATCTTTTGGAAAAAAATCGTGCATTTAGTTAAATAGTGAGGATGGAATCAATCTGCTTATTTGCAGTATACAAATGATTACTTGGTTTTCACAATTAAGGCAAAATAAGTCCTTATCCCAATCGTCAAAGATCATCATTTGTGAGCGTTCGTATTTACCCCCCTGAGGCTGGTGAATTAAATCCTAACTATTGGATAGATGCCCGCTTTATCTATAAAAACCTAGAGCGATTTTTTGAAGAGGCACGGGTCTGTGGTCTTTTTAAAGACGCCAATGATGCAAATGGCATTGCCATTAACTTGCTTGCTGTTGAGCCAAACGGTCTTGTACTAAAAGCGATACCAGCGGATGATGGTGCCCGTCCTTCTCT
Source organism: Polynucleobacter sp. (assembly GCA_036746715.1). GTDB lineage: Bacteria > Pseudomonadota > Gammaproteobacteria > Burkholderiales > Burkholderiaceae > Polynucleobacter. The sequence continues at coordinate 41,484 of DAIODQ010000002.1, forward strand.
GATGCATCGCTACACCTTGGTCACCTTTGTGGATGGTGGGAAGGTGCAGTTTGAGATTAATAAGCTCCGAGCGACACAAGAAGGCTCCTATATTGCTGACCTTCCTAAAGCAATGGCTGTGATACAAAGACGCAAAGGATTTCGGACTCCGGGGCCTGGAAATTTTGACCGTGATTTCAAGCTCCTTATCTACTTTTCGCAGGGTAAAGAAATGATTGCGCAAGTTGTTGATATTTCAGAGGATGGCCTACAGCTGGACTTGCGTTTGAATGCTACCGAGATGTCGGTTGGCACTATTTGGTCAGGCTGCAGCTTTGAGCGCCTCAAGGTGCGATCTGAGCCGTTTGATTTAGTGATTCGCAACACGAGGCCTAGTGCTGAATCCTCCAGAATTCGGGTGGGCTGCCAATTAATCAATCCAACTCAATTAAACCGCAATCAGTTTGAGAGTACGCGTAATGCCATTCATTCCGCAAGGATCCAACGACGTCTAAAGTTTTGGTTCCAGAATGTGAGCTGGTATTCCTAATAATTATTACAGTGACTACTCACCCCTACAATCTCAATCCGTTTTATTACCTTCTCGCCTGTCTTGTTCTAATTGGTCCACAAGCGGTTCATGCTCAATCCAGCAATCCCCCATGGGTCGAATTTGGCCAATTAAGCAATAGTGATGTCTATGTTCGAGAAAATTCTATTGAACGAGTGGGCAACTATTTAAAAATCTGGGTCTTATATAACTATCACAATGCCCGAACGAGCCCTAGCGATGAGGCTTATCGCTCAGCGATTACCTTGTTTCAATTTGACTGCCAAGATAACAGGTCACAAAAGCTGAATAGTTATGGTCATGAAGAAGCAATGGGCAAAGGCCGACAAATTGACTTGCTAGAAAAGAATCCTCCCTGGATTGAGTTACCCCCAAACTCCATTGGAATGCATCTGATTGAGGCATATTGTCCAAGCCCCATTACCAATACGAAAAGCCTATAAATCTGACTGCTGATTTATAATTTCGCCATGGGATATAACAATGGCGCAATTGAACTAGGTCGCATGAACCTTGATAAAGGCAAGGTGGATATTGCCTTTGATATCTTCTTTGATCTAGCTAAAAATGATCTCGATGAAGATGCTCTTTACATGCTAAGCCGCATGACTTTTGATGGGCAATTAAATCCCGAGCAAATTGAACTGTTCTATGAATTACAAAATTCTGCCTCCTCGTATGGCAATGGCTATGCCCTCTTTAACGTTGGCTTAATGCATGAGCGCGGACTTGGGAAAGTTAAACAGGACTATAAAGTGGCTGTTCAGTACTACGAAAAAGCAATTAAAGAAGAAATGCATGATGCTTTCTGTAATCTCGGTAACATTTATGCTCTCGGATTAGGCGAAGCACAAGGGGTACCGCGCAATATATTTAAAGGGCTTGAGTATTTGGCCAAAGGGGCTGAATTTGGTAGTCGTCAATCTGCCTATACCATTGGCTCTCTGTATGGTAAAGGAGAGTTTATTCCGCAAGACAAGTCTAAAGCATTCTACTTCCTGGCTTTAGCGGCAAAAATGGGTCACGAACAAGCAAAACGAGTATTAATTATTTTTGCTCATGCTCATAAAGGCGAGAACTTTGATACTGAGATGGATGAGGCGAATGTTGCTTTTGGAAAAATCGAGAATATGCGCAAGTTGTATAAATGTATCTAATACAAGGCACTAACCGGCAGTAATTTTTTCCCAGTTTTTCTTGAATACTTGATTGCTGTCTTGAGGTCCCGAATCCAAATCTTTCGATCTAGAAATCATCAAACCGTTTAAACGCGCACCGGGCTCAATACCAATTTGTCCGTAAGTAACATCGCCATGCACAATCGCGCCGTTATGCAATTCAACGCGTTCAGTACAGTAGACATTCCCCTCTACACGTCCAGCAATAATGACACGGTAGGCATAAATATCGCCCTGAACAATTCCATTTTTACCCACGGCAATACTGACCACACCATCTTGCGAGGTCTCCACATTACCGACCACCTTACCATCGATTCGCAGGCTTTCAGAAGCGACCAAGCGCCCATGAATCTCTGTAGCTTCACCGATCATCGTCTGAAAGGACTCGACGGTTCTACCTAAGGTTTTGATCGACTGAGATTTATTACCAAACATATCAATTACTTCTTAATGAAGTGGCCCTTAATCTTACCGCCACGCTGAATATGAACAGAATCATAGGAGACTGAACCATCGACCTCTGCCAAAGGGCCAATATTAAGCTCGTCACAGTTGATATCGCCAAGTACTTTACCTTTGACCATAACCTGATCAGAAAATAACTCACCCTCGACTAAACCGGTGGAATCAACCAAAACAGATTTAGCGGTTACTTTGCCCTTGATCACCCCTGAAATATTGAGTACGCCATCAGAAGTAATGGTTCCAACAAATTCAAATCCCTCACTAATGATGGATGGTTTTGTGGGGTTACTACGACCTGAATTTCCGTTTGAGTATCCATTTGAACCAGCATCATAGGAGGCTTGCTCTACCCCTGGAGTTGAATCAGGAGTTGCCTCAGTGTACTGATTTTCAGAATTCTCAGAAGAATTAACTTCTGGTTCATTCGATTTCTTGGAGAACATAAATTACCTAAATAAAGAATTAGATGAGATGCAAATCGCCGTGTAAAGATCCGCCTTTTTCAATCTCAATTTCAGCATAGTGAACAGAACCACCCACCTTACCGCTCGAGCGAATAATTAAGGAGCGCGATGCAGTGAGTTGCTCGGCGACCTCTCCGCGGATATCGACTGACTCGGCAGTCACTTTGCCGCGGATGAGGCCAGTTGACTCCACAATAACCTGTTTGGCAGATAAATCACCCTCAACAACCCCTGAAACGGAGGCAATATCGGGCACTGCAAAATTTCCCTTGAGCACAACACCTTCACCCACAAAAAGACATCCTGATTGATTCGCCTCGACCATGCAAAACCCTTAAAATTTGTTCACTCATTGGTTATTAACAATAACGCTATGGCCACAATGTGTTTAGATTGCCATAAAAGGTAAATTTATCACAATTGTGAGTCAAACTAGCAAACGAGGCCCCAAAATGGTGATTTCAGGGAAAACCCTCGCTCATTTTTCAAGCTTAATGCTTCATATGGCCGCCGCCTGAGATATCCCTGACAGGAACCTTAATTTCCACTTCCCCTGCCTTTTGGAACCTTAGCTTTACGGGCACCGACTCGCCAGCCTTTAATGGCGCCTTGATATCCATAAACATGAGATGCAAACCACCTGGTTTGAGCTCTACCGAGCCATTGGCTGGCACCTCAATCGTCTTCACTTCGCGCATTTTCATGACATTACCGTCCATTGTCATGGTGTGCAACTGCATCTCACCGGCAACTGGGGAGCTGGCAGATACCAATTGATCCACGGTACCCTTATTCTCGATCTTCATAAAGCCCCCGGCTGCCTTTTGTCCAGGGGCTGTGGATCGTGTGTAAGGATTCTCAATCTTGAATTGACCAACTCGGTATTCTTGATCTTTCTTGTCATTGTTCGCATAGGCGATTGCTGAGAATGCCATTAGGCTAATAACTCCTAAACTTTTTAAATAATTCATTTGCATTTTTGTTTCCTTTCATTATTCATAAAAAAATTACCAACTCATGGTCTTTGTGCCATCCTTAAATAAGGCATCACCTGTTACCTTCGGGGAGCCCATCTTCACCCCAGGCAATAAATCGGATTCCGTCAAACCATAATGTCGTAAGCACATGGGACACATAATCACCTGTCCACCCGCCTTCATGATGTCATTCAATAAGGTTTGTTGCTCTGCATACTTCCCGGCACCAGACTTCACTCCAATAAAAACGCCCTTATCGCTTAAGAAAACACTTAATGGGTGGCCATTATCAAAATGATGTTTCCCAAAACTCAGGGCCATCCGCGCGCGATGTGGCTCATCGGTAGTAAGGCTGACAAATAACGGGTCGTTGGGTCCAGCACTGACTGAGAAACTAACAGCTACAGCGATGGTCAGTATAAAAATACGCAATGCGTTCATATTCATTCCTAATCATGATTAGATGGTGATACAAAAACCGATTACTCGATGATGTATCCACTACACAAGGATTAAGAAAGGTTAGGCGGAGCGTGAGAGGGGAGCTTGACCCAAGCAAAGAGTGGCTTGGGGGTTTGGAAGTAAAGCGATGGGATTAATACAAACGAAATAGGTGCCTGAAATTGAAGGTGCCCCAATAAGGGAATAGCAAGTGGAGTTTGAGCAACGCAGTATGGGCAATCAAGCATCACTTCTGATTTGTTATCGGTTTTTAAATCAATTGCCAATTTACTACCATCAGCAATACAAATCTCCATGCTCAGGCCCTGCCCAACACTTGCTACTGAAATAACCTGTGCAATTGATGGGGCTACGGCACTCATTGCAAAAGAGAGTGCCGTAATACAGTGAATAAGCCTACGAGGAAACATAACAGAATCTTACTGGTTATCCAGACAAAGAAAAAGGGGCTTGCGCCCCTTCATCTCTTATTTGCCCGTATTTCAGGCCTTTTTAGCTATCAACTTCGACAGCATAGGCCATAACAATAGAATAATTGCCAGAGCCGTAATACTGCCCACAAGGTAGTTCGAGAAGAAGATGTTGAGACTCCCTTGCGATAACAACATCGCTTGGCGGAAAGAATCTTCAGCGCGATCTCCCAGTACCAGCGCCAAGACCATCGGCGCCATTGGGTAATCAAGTTTCTTGAAAAGGTAGCCCAAAACTCCAAAGCCTAACATTAGCCAGACATCAAACATCGCGTTATGAACCGTGAATGCTCCCACCGCACAGACCACAATAATGACCGGTGCAATGATGGAGAACGGAATCCGCAAAATAGACGCAAAGATCGGCACGCAAGTCAGTACCACGAAGAGGCCGGCGATATTACCGAGGTACATACTTGCGATCAATCCCCAAACAAAATCTGGTTTTTCCACGAAGAGTAATGGGCCAGGCTGTAAGCCCCAGATCAATAGTCCGCCTAACAATACGGCAGCCGTTGGCGATCCTGGAATACCTAAGGAAAGCATCGGCAACAAAGCCGCCGTACCGGCAGCATGGGCTGCGGTCTCGGGAGCAACAATACCTTCCATCTCACCTTTACCAAACCTATCTTTGTTCTTCGACATTTGCTTGGCAACACCGTAACTCATAAATGATGCGGGCGTAGCACCACCGGGGGTGATCCCCATCCAGCACCCAATTAAACAGCTACGCAATGAGGTGGCCCAATACTTGGGTAGCTTGGCCCAGGTCTCAAACACCACCTTGGCTCGAATCTTGGCGCTCTTGCCCGAGAAGGACAGGCCCTCTTCCATCGATTGCAAGATCTCGCCAATACCAAAAAGACCAATCACCGCAATTAAGAAGTCAAAACCGCGCATGAGCTCAGTAGACCCAAAGGTCATCCGTAATTGACCGGTCACGGTATCCATGCCCACAGCGGCCAAGGCAAAGCCCAACATCATGGCCGAGATCACCTTAAAGGGTGAACCCTTGTTCATGCCCACAAAGCTACAGAAGGTTAATAGATAGACCGCAAAAAACTCCGGCGGGCCAAATTGCAAGGCAAACTTAGCAACCAAGGGCGCCAAGAAGGTAATCATGACAATGGCAAAGAATGCGCCAATAAAAGAAGAGGTAAATGCGCCGGTGAGTGCCTCGCCAGCCTTGCCATCTTGAGCCATTGGATAGCCATCAAAAGTTGTAGCCACAGACCAAGGCTCACCTGGAATGTTAAAGAGAATCGAGGTAATCGCACCTCCAAATAGAGCGCCCCAATAAATACAGGAGAGCATGATGATCGCGGAGGTAGGAGGCATCGTAAAGGTGAGTGGTAATAAGATAGCAATCCCATTTGCACCACCTAAACCTGGAAGTACTCCAATAATCACACCAAGGATGATGCCAATTAGCATCAACATGATGTTGAAAGGTGACATCGCAACAGCGAAACCACCAAATAGGGCGTTAATTTCTTCCAACGTGAGCTCCTTTTTTTCTAATCTTTATCGTGATCGGTAGTCGGGCTTACTGCAAGCCAATAAATGCCAATGGGTTAATGAGTGACCCGTGAGGTAATGGGATTTGGAACCAAAACTCAAACATCATGAAGAGCACAATGCTGACACCAAGTCCTACAGCTGCCGCCTTCCAGATGACATACTTGCCAAGCCAAACCATAAAGATGGCGATATAAACTGCCGAGGCAACATAAATACCGATGAGCTGAACGCCTAATACATACACTGCAGCGGGAATCAAAACTGCCATCACTTGGCGAAATGGTTCCTTTTCGACAAAACCCTCTTTCGCTTGCTCTTTATTTTTGAAGGCCTGAAACAGCGTGATGGAACTCGAAACTAAAATAATCAAGCTGATATAGAAAGGAAAGTAGCCAGCCTCGGGACCGTCACTCCCCCACTTTGCTCCTAACTTAATACTACTGGTCATTACAATCAAGCCAACCGTAAGGAACAAAAGAGCAACGATAATCTCCATCGTTCTGACGCTGATGACTGAGTTGTGATTTGAGTTCTCTGACATAAATTACTCTTCTTCTATATAAATAATGAACTAAAAAAATAAGACCCCGTCATGAGGTCTTATTTCTATTACAACAAATTACTTGGCAAGAAATCCGGCTTCTTTCATGAGTTGGCCATGAAGTGCATCATTCTTCTCAATCCAGGCTACATACTCTTTGCCAGTCAAGAAGGTTTGGTTAAATGCGCCATCTGCCATGAACTTCTTCCAGTCAGCGGTCTCACGAACCTTTTTGAATAAATCAACGTAGAAGTCAACTTGCGCCTGAGTTACACCAGGGGGCATGAAGATACCACGCAACATAAGGTAGTCAGTGTTTACGCCGACTTCTTTACAGGTTGGGACGTCATTCCAAGAAAGTGTTGGGGTTACTTTCTCTTTATAAGGCATGCGTTGTGTATCAAATACGCATTGCGCTACTAACTTGCCAGCACGCCATTGCGCTACAGCCTCAATCGGATTGTTCACAGTGGAGTCCACATGATTACCGACTAATTGAGTAGCAACCGCCCCACCGCCAGCATATGGGATGTAGGTGAACTTCGTGCCAGTCGCCTTTTCAAGAGCAACGGTAATGATTTGATCTTCTTGCTTAGAGCCTGTTCCAGCCATTCTGAACTTACCGGGGCCAGCTGCTTTAGCGGCATCGATATATTCTTTAGCTGATTTATAAGGCTTCTCAGCATTGGTCCACAGTACAAACTGGTCTAAGGCCAACATGGCAACCGGGGTCATCTCTTTCCAATTAAATGGCACACCCGTTGCTCGGGGAGTTGTAAACAAATTAGATAAGGTAATGATGATTTTATGGGGATCGCCCTTCGCTTCCTTGATCGCTAGAAAACCTTCTGCGCCCGCACCTGCTCCCTTATTTACAGGGATCATCGACTGCTTCATTAAGTTGTTTTTGGTCACGATGCCTTGGATCATGCGTGCCATCTGGTCAGCGCCGCCGCCAGGACCCGCAGGAATCACAAACTCAACGGGCTTGGTAGGCTCCCATTTTGCTTGAGCGTGAGCGGTTGATGTTGCAGCAAAACCAGCTACAAGCGCAACACTTAATACGGTGGATTTCAATTTAAAACGCATGGATGCTCCTCCAAAAATAAAATGACAAAGTTTTTTAATTTGTTTATGTGTCTGTTTTATAAATTCATTCTTCAACAAAATACCTTGCTAAAAATTGACAGACATCAACAAACGAAAATTTTTACATAAGTAATGTACTTACTTACTAGTGAAAACCCGTATTTCGGGGAAGAATCCTGAAATAAATGATGGTGCCGGAAATAGGAATCGAACCTACGACCTTCGCATTACGAATGCGCTGCTCTACCAACTGAGCTATTCCGGCAATTATCTCCCCACAATACAGGTGGGGAGCGCAGAGGAATGTTATTTTAGCCCAGCAAAATCAAGGGCTTTCTTCCCTTTTCCTAAAAATCACCGGTTGCAGTGATTGCCTTGGTAATTACCTCACTGACATCGGGTGATAAACGACTCACCTCAGCAACTTGGCGCAGAGCAGTAAGCATCTGCTTTGAATAGGGCTTAGCAAATTTAGGCCAGCGATCAAGTCCTCGTGCTAAACGCGCTGCCACTTGAGGATTAATTTCATCCAATGCGAGGACGCACTCTGCCCAGAATCGATAAGCACTTCCATCTGCCTGATGGAATCCCCCGGGATTACTGAGGCAAAACGAATGAATCACGCTACGCACACGATTAGGATTGTTCAGCTTGAAGGCGCTGTGCTTCATTAACACTCTAATATCCCCCAAAATCCCTGTGTCATCAACATGAACTGGTCTGGTCGCTTGTAGTGCAAACCATTTATCTATCACCAGAGCATCTTCGGTAAAGCGCTGATAGAAGTCAGCTAAGGCATTTTTAGATTGTGGAGCATTGACAGATACTAAGGCGTGCAAGGCAGCAAACCGGTCACTCATATTATTAGCAAGCTCATACTGCTCTTCGGCTTTCTCCAGCCACTGTCCATCACCTCCTTCTAAGAGCATCATCAAGGCAAAATTTTTGAGCGCTCGCTTACCCATACTTTTTGCATCTGGCCGATATGATCCAGGAATCTGATGCTCTTTATAGAGAATTGCCCACTCGTCTTTCAGTGCATGTGCTAGGGCCGTTTTAAAACGGCGCCTATTCCAATGAATCTCCTGTGGATCAACCAGCTCACATTGCTCATACAAGTAAGTCTCTGCAGGCAGGGTAACAATGAGCTCTTTAAAAGCGGGGTCTAAATTAGGATCTTGCAAAATCACCCGGTAGGCATCGATTAATTTTGTATTGGGTAAGCGCCCAGCCAAAATGATTTGCTGAGCTAGTTTTTGAGCCGATTCCCAGCGACTGAAGGGGTCGGTATCTTTGGCCAATAAGGTTAAAAGCTGATCCTCACTTTGCTTGTGCTCCAAAATGATCGGGGCTGAGAAATCTCGATTAATTGACAATACCGGCTTCGCCGGAATATTTTTTGCGATCCAACTTTGCTCCGCTTGCGTGAGCTCCAATAAGACCTCTTGTGCAAAATAGGCGCGCTCTTTTTGAGAGACTTTGCTGCCCTTGCCCAGTAGAAGGCTTGCTTTTAAGGGGATATGAAAGGGCGCCTTCTTAGTTTGCCCTGGCGTATTTGGACAGAGCTGTTTGAGTGTCAGTCGATACTCTTTTTTCTGAACGTTGTAGTTTTCGGATACAGTCACTCGCGGGGTTCCTGCTTGGCTGTACCAGTTCTTAAACTGGCTAAGGTCGCGTCCATTCGCATCCGCCATCGCCGCTACAAACTCATCGCAGGTCACCGCTTGACCATCATGGCGCTTGAAATAAAGATCCATTCCCTTACGGAAGCCATCGCGACCTAATAAGGTTTGATACATTCGCACAACCTCGGCACCCTTCTCATAGATGGTAACCGTGTAGAAGTTATTGATTTCCTGGTATTCATCTGGACGAATGGGATGTGCCATGGGACCGGCATCTTCTGGAAATTGCACTTGGCGCAGTAAACGCACATCCTCAATGCGCTTGACTGCTCGTCCAGATTTAGTGCCCATTTGATCGGCTGAGAACTCTTGATCTCTAAAAACTGTTAAGCCCTCTTTTAGTGATAACTGAAACCAATCACGGCAGGTCACACGATTACCGGTCCAGTTATGGAAATACTCGTGCGCAACCACACTTTCAATATTGGCGTAATCACCATCGGTAGCTGTTTGTGCATCAGCCAAGACGAACTTGGTATTAAAAATATTCAAGCCCTTGTTCTCCATTGCGCCCATATTGAAGTCACCTACGGCCACGATCATAAAGCGCTCTAGATCTAACTCCAAACCAAAACGCTGCTCATCCCAAACCATTGAACTCTTTAAAGAATCCATGGCATGCTGGGTCTTCCGCAGATCGCGCGGCTCTACCCAAATTTGCAGGAGTTTTTGAGCTCCGCTCTGGGATGTAATCGTCTCTTCTAGGCAAATTAATTTGCCCGCTACGAGCGCAAATAGATAAGATGGTTTTGGGAAGGGATCTTCCCAAACAGCTTGATGCCAGCCATCGCCTAAATCGTCGCTCGCGATTAAATTTCCATTGGATAAGAGAACCGGATGATCTTCCTTGCGAGCCCGTAGAGTGACTCGATAACGCGCCATCACATCAGGGCGATCTAAAAAATAAGTGATCTTACGAAAGCCTTCAGCCTCACATTGGGTAAAAAAATTTCCGCGCGATACATAAAGCCCCATCAGTGAGGTATTTTTTTCAGGGGCGCATGCCGTTTTTATTTCTACCCGAAATTGCCCCTTCCCTTTTTTGGGCAATCCATGAATCACCATACGCTCCGGAGTAATTTCGACATGGCGATGCGCTTGCCCATTGATTCGTAAGCTAATGAACTCCAAATCCTGACCATCGAGGACAAGAGGAATTTCTCCAGCGCTTGCTTTGGTGTGAGGACTTGGCATGACCTCAATCACACTCTGAACCACAGTGCGATGGGCTTGCAACTCAAACTCGAGTTCTACTTGGCCAAATTGATAATCGGGCGCCTTGTAATGCAGACGTAAAAAGCTTTTACTGGTTTCAGTTCTCATGCCGTAATTTTATTGTGTATCTGCTATGAAGGATTGATCGTACTAAGACCACACGAGCGTAATAAGACCAATAGCGACAAAAATGAGGGCAGCCATTAGGTGCACGATGCGAATCGGTAAGCGCTTAGTAAATTGTTTACCCAACCAGACTGCGGGCGCATTAGCTAGCATCATCCCCAAAGTGGTTCCAAGCGTCACCGAGAGAACACTCTCATACTTGGCGCCAAGGGCAATTGTGGCGATTTGAGTTTTATCTCCCATTTCCGCCAAGAAAAATAAGGTGCTTGTTAGTACAAAAATCTGCCAAACACCCTTTGCCTGCTTGGCATGCTCGTTCTCGTCGAGTTTGTCTGGAATCAATAACCATAACCCAATTGCCAAAAACCCAATACCCAAAATCCAACGTAATAAGTCTGCACTTAGAAAACTAGCTGCCCAATGACCCACATAGGCAGCGCAGGCATGGTTGACGAGGGTTGCCACAAGAATTCCCCACACAATCGGCCAAGCGTGTTTGGGGTAGCGCGCTGCCAGCATCAGCGACAAGAGTTGGGTTTTATCCCCAATTTCAGCGAGTGCAACCACCCCAGTAGAAATAAATAGTCCGTAAAAATCCATATAAATCAGTTATTTAAATAAAAACTATCAATATTTTTAATTAATACAATTTGGCTATCATAGGAAAAAACCCTAAACTGCCTCCATCTTAATTTTCTGTTGAAAGCAAAGCCATGACTTTACGTGAAGGTAATCTGGAAGCGCCAACCCGGCACCCCTTAGATTGGACTAATCCTGACTTTTATAACACCGAGAAACTCGAAGCGGAGATGGAAAGGGTCTTTGATCTCTGTCATGGTTGCCGTCGTTGCGTTAATTTATGCGGTTCATTTCCAGCTCTCTTTGACTTGGTGGATGCCACCGAGGATGGTGAAGTGGCGGGCGTAGCAAAATCTGACTACAAACAGGTTGTTGATCAATGCTACCTTTGTGATGTGTGCTACATGACCAAATGCCCGTACACACCGCCTCATCCCTGGAATATTGATTTCCCTCACTTGATGCTTCGTGCTAAAGCCGTTCAATTCAAGGAGGGTAAATCAACTCTACGCGATAAATTTTTATCTTCCACAGATACGCTTGGACACTTTGCGGGTATCCCGATTGTGACCCAAGCCGTCAATGCTGTGAATAACACAGGAGTTGCCCGTTTGATGATGGAAGGTGCTTTAGGTGTTGACAAAAAGGCTTGGATCCCAGAATACGCGGCAAAGACCTTCCCACAATTGGCAAAGGCCTCTGTTGCCCACCCGGTCAAAGACGGTAAGCGCACTCCGGGCAAAGTTGCGATTTATGCAACCTGCTACATCAACTACAACGAACCCGGTATTGGTCAAGATCTTATTAAGATCCTCAACCACAATCAGATTCCGTACGCACTCGTTGATAAAGAGGCTTGCTGTGGCATGCCTAAACTCGAATTAGGTGATTTGGAATCCGTAAAAGAGAATAAAGAAAAAAATATTCCCAAGTTAGCAAAATTAGCCCGCGAGGGTTATGCCATTGTGACGCCCATTCCATCATGCACCCTCATGTTTAAGCAAGAGTTGCCCCTCATGTTCCCAGATGATGCTGATGTGCAAGTAGTGAAAGAGGCCATGTGGGACCCCTTTGAATACTTAATCGCCCGCAGTAAGGATGGCTTACTCAATCAGAACTTTAAAGAAGAGTTAGGGCATGTTAGTTATCACGTAGCCTGCCACTCGCGCGTTCAAAACGTTGGCCAGAAAACGGCCGAGGCTCTCAAGCTCATTCCTGGTACCGAAGTAAATGTTGTAGAGCGTTGCTCTGGCCATTCGGGTACTTGGGGTGTCAAGAAGGAATTTCATACGATGGCTATGAAAATTGGTCGACCCGTGTTTAGAAGCATGGCAGAAGAATCTCCCAATTACATTAGCTCAGACTGTCAACTCGCCGGCCACCATATTGCTCAAGGTATGGATGAGCTTGGTCTACCAAAAGTTGCGATGGCTCACCCCTTAACCTTAATGGCAAAAGCCTACGGCCTTTAAGCGCCATACTGTGAGAATATGATGAATACAACAGGATCTACGAATATGGGAAAAATTACGATCGATAGCTTATTAAGCCTTGAGGCCTATCACAAGGCTCGCCCAGAAATGCGTCAGCGCGCGATTGCTGAGCGTAAATTACGCACCGTACATTTAGGCGAACACATCACCCTCATATTTGAGAATGAGTTCTTGATGCGTTACCAAATCCAAGAGATGTTACGCGTTGAGAAAACCTTCGAAGAGGATGGTATTCAGGATGAGCTAGATGCCTATAACCCAATGGTACCTGGTGGCTCAGATTTCAAAGTGACGATGATGATTGAGTACCCCAATGAGGCCGACCGCAGAGTTGCTCTTAGCAAACTGGTCGGGGTCGAAGATCGTATCTTTATTGAGGTCGAAGGCCAAGCTCGGGTATACGCCCTAGCCGATGAAGATTTAGAAAGAACCACTTCCGAAAAAACTTCAGCAGTTCACTTCTTACGAATCCCCGTTGCAGCTTCGATGAAACAGGCTTTAAAAGCAGGTGCGCAAATGATGGTGGGTTGCGACCACAAGGGTTACCCCATGCATGTCGAAACCCTCCCTCACGAAACACTGGCTTCTCTAGTTAAAGACCTCGACTGAAGAGATACCTCGGATTGCCTCATCGGCCGCGATGTAATTTAATTGCTGCGCCTTTGCCACCGGCGCCGATGTCAGGTGCCCCCTAAAGATACTCAATCCATTTTTAAGATGTGGATTGAGTTTCATGGCTTGCAGGGCTCCTTGCTTCGCAATCTGCTCGATCATTGGATAGGTTGCATTGGTTAAACCAATGGTCGAAGTGCGCGCTACCGCACCAGGCATATTGGCTACACAATAATGAATCACTCCATCCATCTCATATGTAGGTTCTGTATGGGTTGTTGGTACGGAGGTCTCAAAGCAACCGCCTTGATCAATCGCCACATCGACCACTACCGAACCAGGCCGCATGCGTCTGATCAGATCATGACTAACTAACTTCGGTGCAGAACCGCCAGGAAGTAAAACGCCTCCAATTACAACGTCGGCATTTTTAACTGCACTCTCAATACTTACTGCATCTGAAAATAAAGTACGCACTCGGTTGCCATAAAGCGCATCAATTTTCCGCAACCGCTCAAGATCCCGATCCATAATGCTGACCTGAGCCCCCATGCCCAAGGCAATTTGTAATGCATTACGACCAACCACACCTGCGCCTAGGATCACTACTTCGGCAGGACTCACACCCGGAATCCCCCCTAGTAAAATCCCAGGGCCACCTCTAGAGCGTTCTAAATGGGTAGCCGCAGCTTGTATTGCCATCCTCCCCGCAACTTCACTCATCGGAGCTAATAAAGGCAGGGTGCCATGAGCCGAGGTTACGGTCTCATACGCAATACAAACTGCCTTAGAGTTTATGAGCGCTTTGGTCTGCTCCGGATCCGGCGCTAAATGTAAATAGGTGAATAGAACTTGATCTTCTCGCAGCAAAGCGCACTCTTCTGCTTGCGGCTCTTTCACTTTCACAATCATGTCCGCTCGCGCAAAGATATCTTTTGCACTATCTGATATTTCTGCTCCTGCGTCTTGATAAGCCAGATTACCAAATCCAATCTGGGTACCTGCTTTACTTTGCACAAGCACAGTATGACCCTGTTTACACAGACTATTTACTAGACTGGGGGTCAAACCAACCCGATACTCATTATTTTTAATTTCTTTTGGTACGCCAATAATCATTTCTGCTCTCCTAATTGAAGTTTCTCTTTTTTTCCTAAACCAAGTACGAAATACAAGAGTAAATAAAGGCCTAAAAGAATCGGGCCTACGACTAATGCCATCCGTGCATCTTCATGAAAACTCATCAAGCCAATCACCATGAATATGAACCCGAGGGCAAACCAGCTGGAATACGGCCACCATGGCGCGCGATACGTTAATTCTGACAATTGCTTTTGCGATAAAGACGATCGAAAACGATAGTGGGTATATAAAATAGCAACCCACACCATCAGCCCCACAAAGGTCACTGCCGCCATCATGTAATGAAAGGCCTTGTCTGGTACGAAGTAGTTCAAAATGACTCCGACCATCGGTACACAGACTGTCCCAATCACAGCACGATGTGGTACACCGTTGTTAGACAGATAAGCAAACTGCTTCGGTGCATAGCCGTTAGCAGATAGAGCCCATAACAAGCGACCGCCACTAAAGATACCGGCATTACACGATGACAAGGCTGCGGTGATCACCACAAAATTAATGACGCCAGCTGCTTCACGCAAACCAATTCGTTCAAACATGGCAACAAAGGGACTGCCATGCTGGCCTACTTCATTCCAAGGAAAGATAGCCAAAATCACCAACAAAGCCCCTAAATAAAAAATAAGGATCCGCCATGTTAATGAATCAATCGCCATGGGTATGGTTGTTTTGGGGCTCTGAGCCTCACCTGCTGACAAACCAATCATCTCAATGCCTACGTATGCAAATAAAACCATATGCAAGGACAGTAAGAGACCGCTAAGTCCATTAGGAAAGAAACCACCATGCTGCCAAAGATTACTAAGGCCCATCGGCACCCAGTCATTGGTAAAACCCAAAAAAATGACTGCAGCACCCAAAGCAATCATCAACACAATCGCAACAATTTTGATGAGCGCAAACCAAAACTCAAACTCACCAAAAACCTTCACTGCAATCATATTGATCAAGCCCATCAAAACGATCGATGAGAGAGCCCAGATCCATTGGGGTGTATCTGGAAACCACATCCCCATGTAGATGCCCACCGCAGTCACCTCCGCAATGGCTACCACCACCCAATAGGTCCAGTAGCCCCATCCCACCATATAACCGGTGAGCGGGTTAACGTATGTACTGGCATAACTGGCAAATGAACCGGCAACCGGCTCATGCACCGCCATCTCGCCTAAGGTACGCAGAACTACGAAGGCGACCATTCCGGCTAAGAGGTAAGCCAATAAGATAGAGGGTCCAGCAATTTGAATAGCGGTGGCAGACCCCAGAAATAATCCCACGCCAATTGTTGAACCCAAAGCCATTAGACGTATATGTCGTGCTTTGAGATGCCGCTTCAATCCATGTTCATGATTCTCCAAAGAGAACTCCTTTCATTCGTGCGATGGCAACTCGCCAACGAATGAAAGTCTAGGGAGACAAATGGGATTGAACCAGTATCTAAAAACTATAAAAGTATTAGAAGTTCATTTTGTATAAGGTTGTTTGTCTCAAATTACTTTGAAATCAAGTGCTAATGAAATCAATGAAACACTGGGACTACAGAAAAATCAGAAAATTCTTACAGGGATAGCCCTAGTATGTCGGCAGATTTCGGGCCAAAGAAACCTCAGCAAGCTAAGGTTTTATGATTTGAACGTTATGAGCTCTTTTTAAATAAACGAAGTAAGTTGATATAGTCATCCGTAAATATCGGGAAACTTTTATGTTTTGGAATTTCAACTGCCCCCGACTTGATTTTGTCTGAATTGAGCAATGCCGTATTGCGCGTCATGATGACCTGATCGGTATGGGCCAACCAATACTCTGGTCCCGTTTCAAATTCAGGCGAATCAGTTACCAACACAATTGAAAGTCCGTGCGCATCTGCCAGATTTCGAGCAACTGGCAAAAGATCAACAAAGCGATTGGTGGCTTGGAACACAATCACACCATTAGGCTTGAGGTGTTTCATGTAAATTTCCATGGCCTCTTTGGTAATCAAATGGGTTGGAATTGAATCACCCGAAAACGCATCCATAGCCAAAATATCAAATTGCCTTGGGGACTCACGATCTAGAGAGAGTCGACCATCACCAATCACAATCTCGTGCGTTCCCTTCATCTTCTCGAGAAAGGTGAAATCCTTTTCTGCTGCTCGCACTACGGATGGCGAAATCTCATAAAAAACCCAGTGATCTCCTGGCTTGGCATATACGGCAAGAGCGCCTGCCCCCAAACCAATCACCCCGACTTGTTTAGGAGTGTCAGGCAGACTATTAAAAACTCTCCCATAGCCACTTGTTGGCCCGTAGTAACTGGATGGTGTCATTTGCAATTCTTCGGCCAATAATTGGCCGCCGTGTGCAATCGCCCCATGGATCAAACTACGAAAATCCGAGCCTGTCGAGTTATCCCGAGTGCGAACTACTCCGTAAAAGTCTCGTTCCATAAAACGAACCCCCAAGGTGTAATCCTGAATTCCCATCCATGAAAGGGCACTTACAGCCACAATCACGATTCCTGAAATTCCTTTGGCTAGCCAGCGATCACGTGATTTTTGCCCAATCGGTATAAAAAAAGCGACTATGGTTGCCGCAATTAGTGCAGCGTATAACTCAAAGTAGCCAGTAAACAGTAAGGGGGCAATCACAGCCATTGCAAGCGAGCCAAGCGCCCCTCCAATGGAAATTGATAAATAAAAGGTTGTTAGTTTTGAGGGGTGCGGCTTTAAGCGCGCTAACTCACCATGACACACCATACAAACTACAAATAGGCCACATGCATAGATGGGCGTAACGAGTTTTAAATTCAGTGAATCCGATAACCACGCCATCAATAGCACTAAGACGATGGCAAGGGGTAAATAAATTACACGCAGATACCAACGCGGATGATCAAAACTAATAATAAAAGTAATTAAATATAGCGACAGTGGTACTACCCATAGTAGTGGTGCAGATGAGATGTTCTGGGTTAGGTGACTACTAACACCCAATAACAATGCTGACCCGATTGCAGATAAAGCCACCCACCGCAACCATTGAGTTGGCTGAATGCGGTGGTGTGGATCCGATATAGGCTTTACTTGAGTTGCGTTTGGATTGGCTTCATCCACCAAACTTGGGGCTGACTGGTTAACAGTAAATCGCCCAAGCGCAAAACATAGAATTGCAAAAATAACAAAGAGAACGGACCACGTCCATGCTGTTTCTCGATTTCCTAACCAGGGCTCAATTAAAAACGGATAGCCCAGCAATGCGAGCAAAGAGGCGAAATTAGATAGAGCAAATAAACGGTATGGTGCAGAGGTCTGAAAACGTCTCCAATACCAAGCCCCAATTAACGGTGTGGTGCTTGCAAGAAGGAAATAAGGCAATCCAATTGTCACGAGCAAAAGACCGAGAATTCTTAGAATGGGTTCCTCATTACCGAGTGGTCGCCAAGAATCATTTGCAATGATTGGCATTGTCAGAGCCGCCACTAGCAAGAGTGCTCCATGCAAGAGAACCTGACGCTTTAGGCTTAAATATCTTGTTAATACGTCAGCATAGGCGTAACCAGCGAGCAATGCGGATTGGAAAAAAAGTAAGCATGTCCCCCAAACTGCTGCCGACCCTCCGAACCAAGGCAAAATTTGTTTTGCAATTAATGGCTGTACTAAAAAAATAAGAAATGCTGAAATAAAGATAACAATGGCGTAGAACATTTTTTAGACAGTTTTCAGAGATTTTTGAATACGAATGAGGTGATCTAGCTTTTAATTGACTAAGGGTCTGAAGCGGAGCTTCGATTTAAGAGAGTAATTTCTAAAATGGTGCAAAGAACTTAAATGCACCAAAGCTTGTTAGTTAACGTAATCTAATTCGTTGTTTGGAAATGCGGATGATATAAAAAAACCCCAGCAAGCTGGGGTTTTCTCAGACAAACAAGAATTACTTCTTAGCGTCTTTAGCAGCAGGAGCAGCAGCAGCTGGCTTAGCATCCTTCTTTGGCTCTTCTTTCTTAGCTGGAGCAGCTTGAGCGAAAACACCAGCAGAGAACAAACCAGCAACTAACATAGCGACGATCTTTTTCATGTAAAACTCCAAAAATAAAATTAATAAACGTAGTCTCCTACGGATTTTTACTACCACCTTAGTCCGAACCAGTGTAGCTACAAATGGCTCTTACTAACGCTTATTCCCTCAACGCCCCTCGTACGATAAGCGTTGACAGATTTATTACTTGAAACAGATTTCCAAGTAAAACAGGAGTTTAGCAAAATCTTCCTTCAGAGCCATTGGCTATAAGGGAGAGGAGTTCAGCAGCCGCAACAAAGCCAAATGTCGCCGTCACATTCACCGCAGAGCCATAACCAGAGCAGGCCAAGCCCCCATTGCCCGCGCCCAGCCTTGGCTCAAGGGAGTAAACCGCCCGAATGCCCATCGGCTGCTTTAAGTCCCTACTAAATGCATGGTTTTTACGCAGGTCTGCCTTAATTTTTGCCAAAAATGGGTCTTGAACCGTTTTGGCCAAGTCGGCGGCGCTCACCATGCTGGGGTTGACCTTTCCGCCAGCACCACCACACATTACTAAGCCAATGTTGGATTGCTTGGAATATGCCGCTAAAGCTACCTTTGCAGAAACATCATCGCACGCATCAAGCACATAGGCACCCTTCGGAATGAGCTCTATTAAATTACTCGCGGAGAGGAAAGCGTCATGCGTTGTTAAGTGGATAGCTGGATTAATTTTGCGGATCCGCTCAGCCATGGCATCTACTTTTGCTTTACCGAACTCCCCATCCATCGCATGTAGCTGTCGATTGATATTACTAATGGCGATGTGATCAAGATCAATCAAAACCAAATTTCCCACTGCAGAACGCGCTAAGGCCTCTGCTGCCCATGACCCCACTCCTCCAAGACCCACCACCACAGCGGTAGCTTGGGTAAATTTTTGGTAAGCATCTTCGCCATAAAGTCTAGCCACACCGGCAAAACGACGTTCAGGCATTTCTGTCTGATTGTGCGGATTTTCTCTTTCGTTCAACATAAGCTCTCTTTATACTCAATCTATGAATGAAACCAGCAAATCCCTTGCCGCTTTGCGCAAAAACTATACCCTAGGGCAGTTATCTGAGGATGATGTGCCCAAAGATCCCATTACCTTGTTTGAGACTTGGTTTGCTCAAGCAAGTCGTGCAGAGTGCCCCGAACCCAATGCTATGGTTCTTGCAACTGCCAATGCAGCTGGCACGCCATCCGCTCGGGTGGTCCTCTTAAAAGGCCTAAGCCAAGGTGATTTTTGTTTCTTTACCAATTATGAAAGTCAAAAAGGGAAAGAGTTGGCCGAACGGCCGCAAGCATCCTTGCTCTTTCATTGGCATGAACTAGAACGTCAAGTTCGGATCAGTGGCGGTGTTTCAAAACTGAGTACTGCTGAGAGCGATGAGTATTACCTGCAACGACCGCGCGCATCTCGCATTGGAGCGTGGGCATCCCCCCAGAGTAAGGTGATTGAGAGTCGTGCATTTTTAGAGCAGGAAGAGCTGCGGTTTCAGAAACAATTTGGGGATAATCCGAGTCGCCCTCCCCAATGGGGTGGTTATCGTCTAAAGCCAAGCAGTATCGAGTTTTGGCAAGGTCGCCCATCACGCTTACACGATCGTATTTTGTATACCCATGATGACTTCAGTTGGCAAATTGTACGATTAGCGCCTTAAAGAATCGCGGCTAATTTATCGGAGCAATGCCTGAAAGGTCTTCTTAAACTTACTGACCTTCGGTCCCACTACTGCCATGCAATAGCCTTGGAAGGGATGATTCTGAAAATAGTTTTGATGATAATCCTCGGCGGGATAAAAAATCGGGGCAGCTTGGATCTCGGTCACAATCGGACGACTAAAGTGCTTACCATTACCTAGTTCAGAGACGAGCTCTTTTGCAATATGCGTTTGCGTATCATTCAGCGTAAAAATCACGGAACGATAGCGTGCGCCAACATCATTCCCCTGGTAATTCAAAGTTGTTGGGTCATGGATTACAAAAAAGATTTCTAAGATCTGCCGATAACTCACGATGCGAGGATCAAAGTGTAGTTGCACGACTTCAGCATGACCCGTAGTTTCTGCGCAAACAGTTTCATAATCAGGATTTGGCACATGTCCTCCCGCGTATCCTGAAATCAATTTCTCCACGCCCCTAACCTGCTGATAAACAGCCTCAAGACACCAAAAGCAACCGCCCCCTAATATAGCCTGCTGAACTCCATCTGCCATAATGCAATTCCTTATCTAAAAAATAACTTGGTCACTCAATATTAAGCGTACTGCAAAAGCACAGAAAAGAAGACCAATACACAACCATAAAAATGTTGTCCAGTGCGGGTGGCGCTGAGAGATTCCCACCAAACGTTGTCCGGCTGCAATCAAAATACCTAAATACGAGATGCTAATTAATTGCAAAACAATGGCTAAGTACAGAAAACTGAGCGCAGGATTTGGAAAGCCTGGGTCTACAAATTGAGTAAAGAAGGAAAGGAAGAAAAAAATAGCCTTGGGATTAGTCAGAGATAAACCTAAAGCAACCATCAATGGATGCATTTGTAATAAACGTCTTCCCATGGAGAGTGCCTCATTGAGCTCTAACCCCCGATAGCGTCGCCATGCAATCTGGATTAAACCCCAGCCGATCCATAATAAATACAGGGAACCCGCAAGCCGCAGAGCCATAAATAAGACTGGTGAGTTTTGTAAGAGTGATGCCGCTCCCAACACCACCGCCAAGATCAAGACAGTATCACCCAACACGATACCCAAAGAGGCCCGAACGCCAGAGCGCCAGCCCCCTTGCGACGACACTGTTAGTACATATAGAGAGTTCGGTCCGGGGAGTAAAACGATAGCGATTGCGCCCAATATGAAGGTGGGCAAATCGGTAACCCCGATCTGCGCCCAGTTCAACCAATCATCCATGACTAGATCATAAACAGGAAACGTGTCATAATGGAGAGCTTTTTGAAACATCGCCCCCAGCAATTTACATTTTTCAGCGATTGGTTTTTACCCCGCTGCCGCTTGTCTGATGGTCGATGCCCTAGACCATCGCGCCCCTTTTAATTTGGCGCACAACCGGAGACATCCCCGACGGGGATGTGTAATTGCATGTCGAATTCTGCTGTAGTACTTAACTCATCGTTTGAGTCTTTTAACCTAGCAAGCCCGATTCTTAAAAATATCGAAGCCCTAGGCTATACCCAAGCAACCCCTGTTCAAGCTCAGGTCATTCCTGCGGCAATGGCAGGTGGCGATTGGCTTGTTAGTAGTCAAACGGGAAGCGGTAAAACCGCTGCCTTTCTTTTACCTTTGTTAAATCAATTATTTATTGCTAACCCCCATGGCAGTCCTGTTCCTGGTCGTGCACAGCCAAAAGTTTTAGTCCTGTGCCCTACCCGCGAACTTGCTCAACAAGTAACAGCCGATGCCATTAATCTGGCTCGTGGCATTAAAGGTTTACGCATTGCGACCATCATGGGTGGTATGCCTTATGGGAAGCAAATTCAGGCAATCAAAGGTGCTGGTTTGGTTGTTGCTACGCCAGGCCGCTTATTAGATCTCTTTAATACGCGCGCGATTCGTTTAGACCAAGTGGAGTGCCTAGTCGTTGACGAAGCTGATCGCATGTTAGACCTTGGCTTTGCGGAGGATCTTGAGGCAATTGATGAGCGCTGTAAACAACGGTCACAAACATTGATGTTCTCAGCGACTTTTGCGCCTCGCATAATGAGTTTGGCTTCCAGCCTGACTAAAGATGCTGGTCGCATTGAACTCGCGCATGCTGGCGAAGCACATGCCAATATCTCTCAAAAACTTCATTGGGCTGACAATATGGCGCATAAGCATCGTTTGTTAGAGCACCTCTTATCGGACCCCGATCTTGATCAAGCCGTTGTATTTGCAAGCACCCAAATTGAGAGCGAGAAGATTGCCGATACTTTGCGTGCCAATGGCTATCAAGCAAGTGCCTTGCATGGTGCGATGCCTCAAGCCGTACGCAATCGTCGCCTAGATGCCTTACGTAAGGGTCAGACTCGGATCTTGGTAGCTACCGACGTGGCAGCACGTGGTATTGACGTACCGCGTATTAGTCATGTGATTAATTTTGGCTTACCGATGAAACCCGAAGACTATACCCATCGCATTGGTCGTACTGGCCGTGCTGGACGTAATGGTATCGCCATCACGCTCGCGGAGCATCGTGATCGAGTCAAAATCAAGGCAATCGAGCGCTTTACACAGCAGCCCATCACTGCTGCGGAGATTGTTGGTTTAGAGCCCCAAAATAAGCCTAGCTTCAATAAACCAAATCATCGCCCTGGAGCTGGTGCAAAACGCGGTAAGCCTAAGTTTGCTGGTCAAGCACGTCCTGGTTCAAACACACGCTTTAGCCCACGTTCGGGTTCGCGTTCGGGTTCGTTTCAGAACGCTAATAGCAAGCACTAATCATTAGCTTTTTATGTTGCAGCGGAAGTCTCGCTCTCCATCGTGTTGGCAGGTCATTAAAAATGGTGCGCCCAGGGGCGCACCACTGTCATTACAGGAGTGGCTCAGTGATACTGGCTCGCTTACTTGCAAATTAGAATCCGCGCTGCGCTATTCCCCAGGTCACCACTTAGAACTTCGGATTCTGGCAGACTGTCGACAAAACTTAGTGCCTTCCGAACGCTCATGCTTTAGGCGCCCACTATCGCGCTCTCGTATTCGGGAGATTACTTTATGCGATCAGGGCGAGCCGATTATTGTGGCCAGAAGCGTTTTACCCATTACCAGCTCCATTGGAACTAACCATGGAATTCTGAAGCTCGGGCATCGGCCTCTTGGCGCGGTCTTATTTGCTAAGGATTTACGCGGGCGCTTTCGTCCCACTCGAGAAATTATTCGTCTTGATCATCATCACCCAGAATGGAAAGCATGCCAGCGACGTTTTAAAGATTTACCTAAACAGGTATGGGCACGCCGCACGCTCTACCAGCTCAACGGTCATCCGCTGTTGGTGATGGAGATTTTCTTGCCTGCCCTACAAGCCAAGCTAAAGCAGCTTGGGCAATAGACTCATCACCTGGATCACATACAACAACTTGAGTAAACCCTATCTCCTGAGCGACCTTGGCAATATTAGGATGGGAGCAAAGAGCCTGGCTCTTTATGCAAGATGGAAGTGAGTTGCACAGGTGGCGTACCGCCTCCGATGAGGTCAATACCCAAAGACTTGTGTTTGCATGCAGTCCCCGAACCAGTTCCCATTGTTTACTCGAGGCATCTAACGGGATCCGTGTGTAAATAGATAAAGCTTCCACGTGTGCTCCAACGGCTTGCAAATGATCCATTAAAGATTCGCGCCCACCGTCGCCCTTCAGAATCAGAACTGGGTATCTCTGCCAATCCTGAATATGGTCTTGCAGGCTTTGCCATAAACCTTCTGAATCCGATTGATGCACCAGTGCTGGCATGATGATTGTCTGGGGATCGAGCCCATGACGCAATAGGGCATCTCGACTACTGTGACCCACTACCCCCACAAATGTTTGTGGATTGACCAGCTCATTCCAAACCATGCCTGCATCGGCAATAGCGCGCATAGTGCACTCTATCGCATTGGGGCTGATAAAAATAATAAGTTTGGCTTTTGTAAGTGCTTTACTTATTGCAGTTACCGTGTCGAAATCATTTTTTGGAACGATAGTAAGAAGTGGTAATCCAAGCACATCCACTGGAGATCCTTGGGCCTGAGCACCGCCTCGGACTAACTCAATAAGTCGTCTTGCTTGACCACTGGGCCGAGTCACAATAATGGCTGAATCGTTAGCCATCACCAATCCTATTTAGGCAGCAAAGCGGCTGCACCTTTGGCCAAAAGATCATCAGCAATTACAAGGCCAAATGCCTCAGCCTCTGCGTACGAAGTAATCGTACTTGTACCTGTTGCTAAACAGATCTGACTGCCATCCGTACTAGCAACATACGAACGTAAGCTCATCTCGTTGGCAGATTTCCACTGGGCATGGGCGGCTAAGGGTACCTCACAAGATCCCCCCAGTTTGCGAGAGACCGCGCGTTCGGCTGTCACTGCCAAAGCCGTTGGTAAATCATTTAAAGGTGCCAACCAAGCCTTCACCTCGGGGTGAGCACTTAAAGTTTCGATACCCAAAGCACCCTGCCCTGCCGCTGGAGTGTGAGGGTCATAAGGAAGGAGTGCCTTAATCCGTGAGTTCATACCTAAACGTTTTAGGCCAGCAGCTGCCAAAATAATGGCCTGATACTCACCCCGATCCAGCTTTGCCATGCGGGTATCCAAATTACCACGTAAGGGCTCGACTTTGAGTTGGGGGTAATTACTCCGAATAATTGCTTCGCGCCGCAAACTGGAAGTACCCACTACCGACCCAGGCGGGAGCTCAGCGAGGCTGGCATAGTCATTCGATACCAAGGCATCCCGTGCATCTTCGCGCACCATCACGCACGATAAATCAAAACCAACCGGCATCACCATGGGAACATCTTTTAAGGAATGCACCGCCAGGTCAGCTCTGCCATCCTCGAGGGCGGTCTCAAGCTCTTTAACAAACAAGCCCTTGCCCCCCACTTTGGATAGGGCCCGATCGAGGATTTGATCCCCTTTCGTGGTCATTCCTAGGATTTGAACATCGCAGCCTGGATACAGCGTGCGTAGGCAATCTTGGACATGTTCGGCTTGCCACATTGCAAGCCGGCTCTCTCGGGAGGCAATTATTAAACGCTTTGGGCTCATAAGGACGACTTAAGAATTAAAATAAATCATGACTGCACACAATATACTGTGTTTATGAGCACACCTAAAAATTCTTTAGCCAATAAGTCCAAAGCATGGTCTGGCCGCTTTGCTGAACCGGTCAATGCCCTCGTGCAAGCCTATACCTCCTCTCTCCAGTTCGACCAACGTCTTGCGCTAGTTGATATTGCTGGCTCGCTAGCCCATGCCGAGATGCTGGCTACCCAAAAAATCATTTCAAAAGCTGATTTTCTGGCGATCCAAAAAGGGATGGCGCAGATTGAGAAGGAAATTATTGCGGGTAAGTTTGAATGGCAGTTAGCCCTAGAGGATGTCCATCTCAATATTGAGGCACGCCTCACCAAACTAATTGGCGATGCTGGCAAGCGTTTACATACGGGTCGCTCGCGAAATGATCAGGTGGCAACTGATATTCGATTATGGCTTCGAACTGAAATAGATCAGATTTTGGTGGATCTCAAGCGCTTACGTACTGCTTTGCTTGATCAAGCAGAAAAACATGCGGCCACCATCATGCCGGGCCACACACACTTACAGGTGGCCCAGCCCGTTACTTTTGGTCATCATCTGATGGCCTACTACGAAATGTTTACCCGCGATGCACAGCGTCTGAGTGATTGTCGCAAGCGGGTTAATCAGCTGCCTTTGGGTGCAGCAGCCCTAGCAGGCACTAGCTACCCAATTGATCGGGAGCGGGTTGCTAAGAATTTAGGTTTTGAGGGTGTGTGTCAAAACTCTCTCGATGCGGTCTCGGATCGTGATTTTGCTATTGAGTTTTGTGCAGCGGCCTCGATATGCATGATGCACATCTCGCGCCTATCTGAAGAATTAATCCTGTGGTTGAGCCCACGCTTTGGCTTTATTGATTTACCCGATCGGTTCTGTACTGGTAGCTCGATCATGCCGCAGAAAAAGAACCCCGATGTACCCGAACTGGCGCGTGGCAAAACAGGTCGAGTCAATGGTGATTTGATTGCCCTACTGACCTTAATGAAGGGTCAGCCCTTAGCCTACAACAAGGACAACCAAGAAGATAAGGAACCATTATTTGATGCGGTAGACACTGTAGCGCAGACCATAGAAATATTTGCGGACATGGTGCCTCAGATCGTGGTAAAGGATGAGGCGATGCTACAGGCTGCCCAAGAGGGTTTTGCAACCGCCACCGATCTTGCTGACTACTTAGTCAAAAAAGGAATGCCTTTTCGGGATGCGCATGAAGCAGTAGCGCATGCAGTCAAGTTATGCCTCAAAAAGAACTGCTCTCTGAGTGACCTCAGTCTCACTGAACTCATTAAAGCCTGCGGACTTCAGCCTAAATCTAATCTGCTGGCTAGAGATGTATTTACAGTTTTAACCCCCAAGGGCTCGGTGGAGGCACGCAATCACGTCGGTGGCACTGCGCCCAAGCAAGTCATCGCTGCGATTAAGCGTGCCCGCACTTCCCTAAAAAAATAATTGGCTTAGGTTCTAACGCAGTCGACATAATAGCCGTTGTTGCCTTCTGCATTTTTCACCAGACCATGAATATCGGTCTCAAAGCCGGGGAACTGCTGATTAAAGTCGCGGGCAAACCGTAAGTAATCAACAATTGATTTATTAAAACGCTCGCCTGGGATTAAGAGCGGGATACCGGGCGGATAGGGCGTAACTAACATTGCAGTAACGCGGCCCTCTAGTTCATCAATGGGTACTCGATCAATATCTTTATGAGCCATCTTGCTCCATGCGTCCGCTGGAATCATGGCGGGCTCCATATTGGAGAGATACATCTCCGTGGTCATCCGTGCAACATCACGACTCTTATAAAAGGAATGAATCTGCGCAGAGATCTCTTGTAGGCCAACGCGCTCGTAGCGAGGATGTTTTGCCACAAACTCGGGCAAGACCTTCCAAAGTGGTTGGTTCTTATCAAAATGATCCTTGAACTGTTGCAACTCGGTAACTAGGGTATTCCAGCGACCTTTCGTGATGCCAATGGTGAACATAATGAAAAAGGAATACAGCCCAGTCTTTTCGACAATCACACCGTGCTCCGCAAGATACTTGGTGACGATACTTGCTGGGATGCCGATGTCTGCAAAATTTCCTTCAACATCAAGGCCTGGGGTCACGACCGTTGCTTTGATCGGATCAAGCATATTAAAGTCCTTGGCCAAATGACCAAAGTCATGCCAATAGGCCTTGGGCTCTAAGACCCAATCATCCCGTGTGCCAATACCCTCATCCGCCAAATGATCTGGGCCCCAAACCTTAAACCACCAATCTGCCCCAAACTCATCATCGACCTTGCGCATTGCTCTGCGAAAATCCAATGCTTCCGCAATCGATTCTTCCACTAAGGTGGTGCCGCCAGGAGACTCCATCATGGCAGCCGAGACATCGCATGAGGCAATAATGGCGTACTGTGGGCTAGTTGAGGTATGCATCAAGTAAGCCTCATTGAAGCAATCGCGATCGAGCTTACGCTCCTCAGCATCTTGGACTAAAACTTGAGAGGCTTGTGAAAGACCTGCCAATAATTTATGGGTTGATTGGGTCGAGAACATCAAACTTTTCTTGGTCCGTTTACGGTTTTGCCCAAACGCATGCATGTCTTGGTAGAAGGGATGAAAGGCGGCGTGTGGAAGCCACGCTTCATCGAAGTGCAAGCTATCAACTTTGCCATCGAGCATCGACTTGATCATTTCAACGTTATACAAAATACCATCATAGGTGCTTTGTGTAATTGTTAAGACGCGTGGAATAACGTTTTTATCTTTAATGAAGGGGTTAGCATCAATCTTCTTCTTAATATTGGCCCACTCAAACTCTTCTTTAGGAATCGGACCAATAATGCCCAAGTGATTGCGCGTGGGCATTAGAAACACAGGGATTGCACCCATCATCATGATTGAATGAATGACTGACTTATGGCAATTACGGTCGACTAGAACCACATCACCTGGGGCAACCGTAGAGTGCCAAACAATTTTATTAGAGGTAGAGGTGCCGTTGGTCACAAAGAACAGGTGGTCAGCACTAAAGATACGGGCAGCATTGCGTTCGCTCGCCACTACGGGACCTGTATGGTCAAGAAGCTGTCCAAGTTCTTCTACTGCATTACAAACGTCAGCCCGCAACATGTTCTCACCAAAGAACTGATGGAACATCCGACCGACAGGGCTCTTTAGAAAGGCGACACCACCGGAGTGGCCAGGGCAATGCCAGGAATACGAACCTTCTGAGGCATAGTGAGTGAGCGCCCGAAAGAATGGGGGTGCCAAGGAATCTAAATAGACTTTGGCTTCACGAATAATATGACGCGCCACAAACTCGGGGGTGTCTTCGTTCATGTGAATGAAGCCATGTAACTCACGCAGAATGTCATTGGGAATATGGCGGGAGGTGCGGGTTTCACCATACAAGAAGATTGGAATATCTTCATTGCGCTTTCGTACTTCAACCACAAAGGAGCGAAGATTATTAATCGCTGGAAGATCGTTTTCATCCGCATCAATCGTTGCGTCAAACTCTTCATCATCGATCGAAAGAATGAAGCACGATGCACGCGAGGCCTGTTGTGCAAAGGACGTGAGATCACCATAGCTGGTTAGCCCAATCACCTCGATGCCCTCCCCCTCAATCGCAAGGGCTAGATCACGAATACCCGAACCTGAAATATTTTCAGAGCGGAAGTCTTCATCAATGATGATGATCGGAAACCGAAATTTCATAATGGTTAGGTCTTTGGTAAGGTAACGCCGTGCTGACCTTGGTACTTGCCACCGCGGTCTTTATAAGAGGTGCCACATACTTCATCGCTCTCGAAAAAAAGGACCTGAGCACACCCTTCACCAGCATAAATTTTTGCAGGTAATGGTGTTGTGTTCGAGAACTCGAGAGTGACATAACCCTCCCACTCTGGCTCAAAGGGCGTGACGTTCACAATAATGCCGCAACGTGCATAGGTGCTTTTGCCCACACAGATGGTCAAAACACTGCGCGGGATCTTGAAATACTCGACAGTTCTGGCTAAAGCGAATGAATTGGGTGGAATGATGCAAACATCACCCTTGAAATCCACAAAGGACTTCTCATCAAACTGCTTAGGATCAACAATGGTGCTATTAATATTGGTAAAGATTTTGAACTCATCGGCACAACGAATGTCATAACCATAGCTCGAGGTGCCATAACTCACAATTTTTTGACCAGCGTCATTCGTACGGATCTGACCAGGCTCGAAGGGGCTAATCATGCCCTGCTCTGCCATGCGCCGTATCCAGTGATCAGATTTAATAGTCATGGCGGGATTGTAAGACTTTCATGCCCGGAGAGACATAAAGCGGGATTTTAGGGGCTTAACTTGACTGAAAAACCACACGCTCGGGGGCATTGTAGATCTCAAAATGCTTACCCGAGCAACGGGACAATAAGGTGAGATGGGTCTTGCGAGCCAGCTCTAAGCCCATTTGCGTGACCCCGGAGCGGGTTAGGAGGAATGGAATGCCCATTTGGGCACCCTTAATGACCATTTCGGAGGTCAAGCGACCAGTCGTAAAGAAAATCAGGTCATCGCCTGGGCGATTTACCAACCACATCAAGCCTGAGATCGAATCCACCGCATTATGGCGACCAACATCCTCAATCAAGTGAATTAAGCGGGCTTTGTTATCTCCCTCGCGCTCAAATACTGCACAGGCATGTACCGAGCCCGCCTTTTTATAAATCGTCTCGTGTGCCCGAATCTGTTCCAGCAGATCTACAATCGCAGCTTGATGAAGTTTAGGGCCCTCTGGTAAGCGTATTTGCGCCATATCCTCCATCAGGCCCCCAAACATGGTGCCCTGACCACAGCCCGTGGTCACCACGCGTTTGCTGGTAATTGCATCAATATCGACAGTACTCCGTCGTGTTTTAACTGCAGCAGAATCAGTCTCCCAATCCACCTGGATACTTTCGATATCCGCAGGGGACTCTACTAAACGCTGATTACGCAAATAACCCAAGACGAGGGCCTCAGGGGCCGACCCCAAGGTCATTAAGGTCACAACCTCGCGTTTATCGAGATAAATGGTTAGAGAGCGCTCACCGGGGATAAATGTAGGCTTGCGACGCCCCAACTCGTCGATAATCTCTACCTCATGCACCACCGGTACAGAGGCATTACTCATTGTAATTAGGTGTTTACCGCTTGCAGCCATTCTGTCTCCACGACGCCAAACTAATACTATTTTGAGCTTATTTTGACCATTTAACCATTGTTATCGACCATCACTTTAACCGCAGACTAAAATCATTGCTGAATCGATAAAAATAAAATGCGTCAACTCTTAGTCACCTCCGCCCTGCCCTATGCCAATGGCCAAATCCATATTGGCCATTTGGTGGAATACGTACAAACCGATATTTGGGTGCGCTTTCAGAGAATGTGCGGCCATGAGGTCCATTATGTGGGCGCCGATGATACCCATGGCACACCCATTATGTTGCGTGCGGAGAAAGAAGGCATCAGCCCTAAAGAGCTCATTGACAAGGTCTGGCATGAGCACAAACGAGATTTCGATCACTTTTTAATCTCTTTCGATCACTACTACACTACCGATAGCCCTGAGAATGAAATGCTCTCGCGCGAGATTTATCTCAAATTACGCGACGCCGGTTTAATAGAGAAGCGAGCGATTGAGCAAGCCTACGATCCCGTTAAAGAAATGTTCCTGCCCGATCGTTTCATTAAAGGTAACTGTCCAAAATGCGGTGCCGCCGATCAGTATGGTGACTCGTGCGAAAAATGTGGTGCCACTTATGCGCCAACCGATCTCAAAAATCCGTATTCCGTCGTGAGCGGTGCTACCCCAATTCGGAAAGTATCTGATCATTATTTTTTCAAGCTCTCCGATCCCCGTTGCGAATCATTCTTACGCGAGTGGACACAGGTCAAAACACCACTTCAAACTGAAGCAAAAAATAAGATGAAAGAATGGGTTGGTATTGAGGGGGATAGCAAGTTAGGTGATTGGGATATCTCGCGCGATGCGCCCTACTTTGGTTTTGAGATCCCTGATGCACCGAGTAAATATTTTTATGTCTGGCTCGATGCCCCGATTGGCTACTACGCTAGCTTTTTGAATTACTGCACGGCTAAGGGTCTGCGCTTTAATGATTGGGTTAAGCCTGATAGCAAGACTGAGCAATACCACTTCATCGGTAAAGATATTCTGTATTTTCATACTTTATTTTGGCCAGCAACTTTGCATTTTTCTGGTTACCGCACCCCCACCAATATCTTTGCTCATGGCTTCTTAACTGTGGATGGTGAGAAGATGAGTAAATCACGGGGCACTTTAATCTCCGCAAATAGTGTGATTGAAGCAGGCCTTAATCCTGAATGGTTCCGCTATTACTTTGCGACCAAGTTAAATGCCAGCATGGAAGATCTTGATCTTAATTTACAAGACTTTGTGGCTCGTGTGAATAGTGACCTTTTAGGTAAATACATCAATATCGCCAGCCGCAGCGCTGGATTTTTAGTGAAGCGCTTTGAGGGTCGCGTTCTTGACAGCGCAATGGCTCATCCGCTTCTCACTACGATTGCTAATGCAAGTAACGGTATTGCTGAGCTCTACGAATCAAGAGAGTACGCCAAAGCAATTCGGCAGATTATGGAATTAGCAGATCTCGTGAATGGCTTTGTGGATGAGAACAAACCCTGGGATCTTGCCAAAGACCTCACTCGCAGCGCTCAATTGCATGAAGTCTGCAGCGTCATCTTGGAGTCCTTCCGCTGTTTAAGTCTTTACCTTAAACCTGTTCTGCCTAAGCTAGTTACAAACGTCGAGACTTTCTTGGGAGTTCCCGCAATGCAATGGAAAGATATCAAAACCTCTCTAAAGAGTAGCTCGCCCATTCAACCCTACAAACATTTGATGACACGGGTCGAGCAAACCCAGCTTGACGAGCTGCTGAAACTCAATCTTTGAGGCCTCAGCCAAAAATCGTTAATAATGAGTGGTGGTAATTCCTGTTTTATTCTATAACTTATTGATTTTATGAAGAAATATAAATCGCAAGCCACCCAATTCTTAGAACAACTCAAGGCTCAAAAACCGCATCTTGAGCAAGCACAACGGGAAGGTCGTGCACTCTTGTGGGATAAGCCACAAAATCCCGAGGAGACACGTCGTACTCAGTTAGCACGCATCAAACAGCATTCTTACGTGTATCACAATGAGTGAGGAGCTTGAATCACTTGCAACTGGGCCATCGGAAGAAAAGATTGATGGTTTAAGTGCTGCGTTTGCCAAACTTTATGGCGAGCCTTTATTTAAATTACCTACCGATTTATATATCCCGCCCGATGCTCTCGAAATCTTTCTGGAGGCATTTGAAGGCCCGCTAGATCTATTGCTATACCTAATTCGTAAGCAAAACTTCAATGTTCTTGATATTCCGATGGCTGAGGTGACTCAGCAATACCTCAGCTATATCGATCAAATTCGGCATCATAATTTAGAACTTGCCGCTGAGTACTTATTAATGGCTGCGATGTTGATTGAAATCAAATCGCGCATGTTGCTGCCCATGAAAAAAGCAGATAGTGATGAGGAGGTTGATGACCCGCGCGCCGAGTTAGTTCGTCGCTTACTCGAATACGAAAAGATGAAATTAGCTGCACAAGAACTCGATCGCATGCCCCAACTGGGTCGAGATTTTCAGGTGGCGCATGGCTATGTCGATACCACGGTCGCTATCACATGGCCTGAGGTCAATTTAGAAGACTTACAAATGGCGTGGCGAGATGTTCTCCACCGTGCCAAACTGAATCAGCATCATACGATCACCCGCGAGCAATTATCCGTTCGGGATTTTATGACGCGCATCTTGCGACGTTTACAAAATACGCGCTTTGTAGAGTTCAGCGAACTCTTTGAGGATGCCATTAAAACTGGTAATGGAATCCCCGTCATCGTAGTGAACTTTATTGCCATGCTGGAACTCTCCCGCGAGGCGCTCATCGAGATTACACAAGCAGAGCCCTATGCACCGATTTATGTACGTTTAGCATATACCCCTAGCGCATGAAGATTGTTACCGACATCCAAGAACTACGCGATCACCTACGCGGTCAAAACAGAGCTTCCTTTGTGCCCACTATGGGAAATCTGCATGAAGGACATCTCTCCTTAATGCGCATTGCGCGCCAACATGGTGATCCAGTGATCGCAAGCATTTTTGTAAATCGTTTGCAATTTGGACCTCATGAAGATTTTGATAAATACCCACGGACCCTCGAAGAGGATGCCAGCAAACTCGAAAAAGAAGGGGTGTACGTTCTGTTTGCCCCCACCGAGAGTGTTTTGTACCCAGAACCACAGGAATATCGCGTTGATCCGCCGAAGCAGTTAGGTGATATTTTAGAGGGCGAGTTCCGCCCTGGATTCTTTAAAGGGGTTTGCACTGTTGTATTAAAACTTTTTTCCTGCGTTCAGCCAAAAGTAGCCGTCTTTGGCAAAAAAGACTACCAACAGCTCATGATCATTCGACAAATGGCCCAACAGTTTGCACTGCCTGTTGATATTGTTGCTGGAGAAACTATCCGTGCAGAAGATGGTTTGGCTCTTTCCTCGCGCAATGGGTTTTTATCCGCCGAGGAGCGTGTAGAGGCCCCTCAATTACAAATTGCCCTCCAAAATCTTCGTCATGAGATCCGCGCACTTCACTCTTCATCATTAGTTGCAAGCCCTAGTCAATTAGTAACATTGGAACAAAAGACGATTGACGCTCTAAAGCGGCGGGGCTGGGCTCCCGACTATATTGCAATCCGTAAACGTTCGAACCTCTTGGCGCCTAATGCGGAGGATCTGGCATCTAAGCGAGATTTAGTTATTTTGACTGCTGCTAAATTAGGCAAAACACGCCTGATTGATAATCTTGAGGTCTAGACTAAGCGTCGAAGAACTGGCCAAGCTGCAACCCTAAGGAAGCACTGAGTTCTGCTCCAGACGCCTTACTTCCTTTACCTGCTTTCGCTTTTAGCACCTCAATCTGCCCTCCATGGCATGCTACTTTGAAGGAATCCTTACTAATCTCAATAATCTCACCAGGCTTACCTTTGACCGATCCAAAGCTTGGGGTGACATGTTTGCGCACATCATAGATTTGCACCTTCTCGCCATTTAAAGCTGTCCAAGCACCAGGGGCCGGATTGCAAGCACGAATTAGGTTATAAATCTGATTGATGTGATTTGACCAATGAATCTGTGCGGCCGCCTGATCAAACCACCCTTCATAATTGGCTTGTGACTCGTCTTGGATCATCTCTTGATGCTTACCAGCTGCAACTAGATCAGTAGCTTCAAGCAAAGCCTGAATACCTAATGGAAAAAGGTGATTGAAATAAACCTGCCCTAGAGTGTCATCGGGCCCAATGGGAGCCTCTTTTTGCAAAATGATTTCACCCTCATCCAAGCCATCAGAAGGACGAAAAATGGTCAGACCCGTCTTGGTCTCACCCAAAGCAATCGACCATCCAATCGCACTAGGGCCACGATACTTAGGTAACAAAGATGGGTGATACTGAATCGTGCCAAAGCGGGGGATCTTGACTAAATCTTGCGGGACAAATTGCAATACATAAGCCATCACGCAAATATCTGCCTTGCTGTCACGCATCGCTTGGGCAGCCTCGGGGCCCTTGAGGCTCGGAAATTGCAGCATGGCAAGACCGCGGGCTAATGCGGTCTCCTTTAAGATCTCGGGCTTGGTCGCCTTGGGATTATCAGGAGGACAAAATACAGCAACGACTTCATCACCCCGCTCTAAAAATGCCTCTAGGGCAGCCTTACCAAAGTCCTGACTGCCAATCAGAGCCACGCGCATATTAGATTACTTTCTTATGACGTAAATCAATCAATTGGTCAGTACTGAACCCCAGCTCTTGCAATATCACATCGGTATGCTCGCCCAATAATGGTGAACGAGTTACCTCGGTTGGGCTATCGGATAGCTTAATTGGATTACCGACGGTCAGATACTTGCCACGAATAGGATGGTCTACCTCAACCACGGTACCTGTTGCTCGCAGTGCGGGCTCCTCCGCAATTTCTTTCATGGATAAGATCGGGCCACATGGCACATCGTATTTATTGAGAATATTCATCACCTCAAACTTGGTTAAGGTCATGGTCCATTTCTCGATCTCTGCAAAGATACCCATCAAACGCGGTAAGCGCGCCATTGGAGAAGCGTAATCTTTATCAGTAATCCAATCTTCGCGACCAATTACCTTACAGATTGCCTCCCAAACAGCTGCCTGCACCACCACATAGATATAAGAATTTGGATCGGTTTCCCAACCTTTACATTTCAGAATCCAGCCTGGCTGACCGCCACCGGAAGCATTACCAGAGCGGGGCACTGCATCACCAAACTTGCCGTTAGGAAACTGAGGATATTCTTGCATCGTGCCATGACGATCTAATCGTTGCTGATCGCGTAATTTGACACGGCATAGATTTAATACTGCATCTTGCATTGCGGCATCCACCTTCTGGCCTTTACCAGAATGAGTACGGTGATATAGCGCGGTCACAATCCCCAAAGCAAGGTGCAGGCCTGTGCCACTGTCCCCAATCTGAGCACCAGTTACCAATGGAGGGCCATCATCAAAGCCTGTAGTGGATGCTGACCCACCCGCACATTGCGCCACGTTCTCATAAACCTTGCAGTCCTCATAGGGACCGGGGCCAAAGCCTTTAATAGAAGCCATAATCATCTGGGGGTTCAGGGACTGAATATGCTCCCACGTAAATCCCATCCGATCCAAAGCGCCTGGGGCAAAGTTCTCTACTAAAACATCGCACTGCTTAATTAAGCGCTCCAAAATATCTTTACCTTCAGGAGTTTTGGTGTTCACCGTAATCGAACGCTTATTATGGTTCAGCATGGTGAAGTACAAACTATCTGCATCTGGAATATCTTGTAACTGTTTGCGAGTAGCATCACCTTCTCCGGATCGCTCGACCTTAATGACGTCGGCGCCAAACCAAGCTAACAACTGTGTACAAGTAGGTCCAGATTGAACGTGGGTGAAATCGAGGATCTTGATCCCATCAAGTGCTTTTGCCATAAATAAGTCCTAAGAAAAGTATGAAATGTTGATGAAAGCCATTTTACCAGCGCCAGTATTGGCTGAAATAGGCCGCTGACCCAAAATTGGAAAAGGGGCTAGAAACTAGATGGGCTATGAAATTCTGCTAGTCTGCCCCTTTATCCATCTGAACGATCGTCGAAAAAAAGGCGCCTGATAAGGGCGCCTTTCTTAGACAGCTGAAATATGGCTGATTGGATTACACAGCCTTAGCAGTATGCAAATTAGCAATTTGCTCCTTGGAGTATCCCAAGTCAGTCAGGACCTCATCGGTGTGCTCGCCCAATACTGGGGAAGGCTTCACTTCCACTTTCAAGTCGGAGAACTTGATTGGGCTCCCAATGGTTAGATACTTACCGCGCACCTTGTGGTCAACTTCCACAATCGAACCACTCTCACGTAGGTCAGGAGACTCCGCAAGCTCTTTCATCGACAACACTGGTGCACATGGAATATCAAACTTACGCAAAATATCCACTGCTTCATATTTAGTTTTATCTTTTAACCAGTCTTCAATGGTTGCAAAAATATCAAAAATCTTATCCTGACGAGCCTGTGCAGTCATATAAGCTGGATCGGTTGCCCACTCTGGTTTGCCAAGCGCTTTGGTAATTGGCTCCCATGCATGGCCTTGAATGGTGAAATAAATATAGGCATTGGGATCCGTTTCCCAGCCTTTACATTTTAAAACCCAGCCTGGTTGTCCACCGCCACCGGCATTACCACCGCGAGGTACGACATCGCTGAACTTGCCATGGGGGTATTGTGGATACTCTTCCAGGTAACCAATCCGATCTAGACGCTGTTGATCGCGCAACTTCACGCGGCAGAGATTCAATACAGCATCTTGCATCGAGCAAGCAACCTTTTGACCTTTACCAGTCTTCTGACGATGCATCAATGCGGTCAAAATACCAATTGCTAAGTGCATGCCAGTATTGCTATCACCTAAAGCAGCAGCGGAAACGGTTGGAGGACCATCCCAGAAACCAGTGGTTGAGGCAGCACCACCGGCGCACTGAGCTACGTTCTCATAAACCTTGAGATCTTCATAGGAGTGACCGTCGGAGAATCCCTTAACAGAGGCCAGAATCATTTTGGGGTTCAGTTCCATAATGCGATCCCATGAGAATCCCATGCGATCTAAGGCGCCTGGACCAAAGTTTTCGACCATCACATCAGATACTTTAATTAACTTTTCAAGCACCTCTTTACCCTCAGCCGTTTTGGTATCCAGCGTTAAAGAACGCTTATTGCCATTGAGCATGGTGAAATACAGAGCATCCGCATCTGGAATATCGCGTAATTGACTACGAGTCACGTCTCCAGACCCTGGGCGTTCTACTTTAATAACATCCGCACCATAAAAACCGAGTAATTGAGTGCAGGCAGGTCCAGCTTGTACATGTGTGAAATCGATAATCCGAATTCCGTCTAGTGGTTTGGTCATCTTGAATCTCCTTTGAACTCTATATCAATTAATTAGATTACTTCTTTGTTGCTGTCGATGCTGGATTGAGATTGGTCAAACGGCCACTCTCGGTTCCAGCAGTTTCATCAATCACCGCATTGATTACCGTTGGCTTGCCAGAAGCCAACGATTGATTCAATGCATCCATCAGCTCTTGTGGAGTGGTCGCATTAAAGCCGACGCCACCAAAAGCTTCCATCATCTTGTCGTAACGAGCGTTCTTCACAAATACCGTGGGCGCCACATCAGGGCCGCCAGTAGGGTTCACATCGGTACCGCGGTACACGCCATTGTTGTTGAAGACCACTGTGATGATTGGGAGGTTGTAACGGCAAATGGTTTCAAGCTCCATGCCACTGAAACCAAATGCGCTATCGCCCTCAATCGCGATGACGGGCTGCTTACTAACAACTGCAGCACCAATAGCATAGCCCATGCCAATCCCCATAATGCCCCAAGTGCCTGAGTCAAAGCGCTTGCGGGGCTTATACATATTAACGATGCTACGAGCATAGTCCAGAGTATTTGCACCCTCGTTAACAATGTTCACATCAGGATTGGCTTTCACGATATCCCGAATAACGCGCAAGGCGCTATGAAAGTTCATGGGGGATGGGTTCTTAGAAAGGGTCTCCTCCATCTTCGTAATGTTCTTATCGGTCTTTTCTTTAATTGCGCTGAGCCATTCTGGGCTTGGCTTAGGAACGCTTGCAATTTGCTTCAAAAGCTCATTTACACAAGAACCAACATCTCCAATCACGGGTGCGGCAATTGGCACGTTGCTATCGATCTCGGTCGGTGCAATATCAATTTGGATAAATTTCTTTAACTGGTTGCCCCATGTCTTGCCCTTGCCATGGGCCAAGAGCCAGTTCAAGCGAGCGCCGATCAGCATGACGGTATCTGCTTCTGATAATACGAATGAGCGGGCAGCGGATGCGCATTGCGGATGTGTATCGGGTAATAGTCCTTTGGCCATCGACATCGGCAGATAGGGAATGCCAGACTTCTCAACCAAATCTTTAATCTCCTGATCAGCTTGAGCATATGCTGCACCCTTACCCAGAAGAATTAATGGACGCTTGGCTGATTTCAATACATCAATCGCGCGCATTACTGCATCAGCCGCAGGAATTTGCTTAGGTGCCGCATCAATGACGCGGAACAACGACTCTTTACCCTTTAGAGCAGGAATGCTTTGACCTAAAAGCTGGGCAGGGAGATCCAAGTAAACGCCACCTGGCCGACCCGATACCGCTGCCCGAATGGCACGAGCCACACCGATCGCAATATCTTCCGCTTTGTTAATCCGATAAGACGCTTTGGCATACGGCTTTGCAGCATTCAGCTGATCCATCTCTTCGTAATCGCCTTGCTGCAAATCAACGATCTCGCGTTCACTGGAACCTGAGATCAAAATCATGGGGAAGCAATTAGTAGTGGCATTGGCCAGTGCGGTTAAACCATTCAAAAATCCTGGGGCAGAAACCGTCAGACAAATGCCAGGCTTTTGCGTCATGTAACCCGCAATCGCTGCGGCATTACCTGCGTGCTGCTCGTGACGAAATCCAATAAACCGCATTCCTTCTGCCTGCGCTAGGCGCGCAAGGTCGGTAATCGGAATACCAACCAAGCCGAAGATGGTATCAATATCATTTGCTTTCAGAGCATCGATAACCAGATGAAAGCCATCGGTTAATGGGGTCTCTCCTGCGGTTGTGTTTGCAGAATGCTCTTTGGTCGCTGTCAGCATAGCCTTATCTCTCTCAGTGGGATTGGTTTTATTCAACATTAGCTCCTTAAAAAAAGGGGGGGTCTCGGTTGAACTGAGACGAATCTTAGGTCCGCAGGGTTGGATCAGCATTGACTTTCGTCAATTTCCCCTAAAATCCAATAAATACCGAGGATTAGCGTTAATTCTAAATCCCTAAAATCCTGATAACTTAAATAAATAGCTCTTTATGCTTACTTTTAAGCCTACTTAGGGTTTCTGGGGAGAGATTGAGATATGCTGCCAGCTCTTTCTTAGGTAAGACCTCAAACAGGTTTTCGTACTTACGTAAGAATCGTTCTACTCGTCCTGGGGCATCTAGCATATGCAAGGTGATGGTGTGTGCCATGATTTCGCTCATTAAACGCATTACCTCGAACTCAAAACTTTCTTTTAATTTGGGATGGGCATCCAAAAACTCTGCCCATTTTTTTAAGGGCATCCGTGCAACCCGAGCTTTGGTCACCGAGGCAATGCTATAGGGTGCTGCACGTTGCAAGCGCCATGCGGCATAACTTGTCTCAATGTCTTTCTCAATCGCAAAACGGAGAATCATCTCCTTGGCATCGGCGCTAGATACAATCCGCTTCAGAATTCCATCCAGCACAAAGTATTGCTCCATTTGATAGCTACCTTGACGTAGCAAAATCTCGGACTTCTTCAGATCAGAAATCTCTAAAGAGCTCTCTAATTCGGCCATACTGTTTTGATCTAAGCTTTGCAAAACAATGTTTTGGCTTAGCTGCAAGCGAATCAGATTCTTTTCGGGATGTTTATCTAATATGGTCATGAATCTCTATCTACCTTAGTTTTTCATTGTAAGCCTTTAACAATAGGTTTAGAGCCCTATGAACAAATAGGGTAATATTGAACTGTAATGGTGCCCAAATGCTTTGCATTGGGGTTAAACGGGAAACACTATCCAAACGTGTGCTGCCCCCGCAACGGTAAGTGAATGTGTCAATACATCGGCACTAAGGTTTGATAAGCCACTGTGTAGTCAACATGGGAAGGCTAAACCCCAAAGTTCACCAGCCCGGATACCGGCCAAGACAGGTGGAATTTCGCGGACGGGGACCTTCGCGCGCCGAGGAAAGCGCTCGTTCTATACCTGCGCCCAATTGACGCACATATCCCTATCCAAGAATTTCTGTATCGCTCGCTAACGGGGAGGTTGGCAAGCATTACAACGTAGGGAATCATCATGCACTCATGCATATTAGTAAGACCATCTTCAAACAAGGTGGTGCAGTTATCTGTCTTTGCTTTACTAGCAGCAACTCTTATTCATACCCAACCCGCAATGGCACAAAGCAGCAGTGTCTCAGTAGCAAATGCCAACAGCTCAATCGATCCTGTCATTGTGACTGCAACGCGAACTCCTACTCGGGCTAACGATGTTCTTGCCGACTATGTTTATATTAGTCCCGAGGAGATTGCAGATGCGGGGCAAACCAGTTTGGTGGAATTGTTACAAAGACAACGGGGGGTGGAGATTTCAACGATTGGTGGATCAGGTTCAGCGGCAAGCATCTTTTTAAGGGGCGCAAATTCCAACCAAGCTTTACTTCTAATTGATGGTGTCCGCTCACAAGCAGCTGGCACGGGCGCGTTCTCGTTACAGGCTATTCCACTTGGCATTATCGACCGCATTGAAATCATTTTTGGGCCACAGAGCAGTTTGTATGGGTCTGATGCGATTGGTGGTGTGATTCAAATTTTTACTAAAAAAGGAACGGGGCCCTTCCAGGCAAACGCATCAACTGGTTATGGAAGTTATGGAACTAGCATTGCCGATGCAAGTATGTACGGATCGTTTGGGGAATCTAAAATAACCAGCTACTCTATAAGTGGATCTCAAGAAATTTCAACTGGTTTTACAAGTGTTGCTACTAACAATTCTTGTAACCCAAACACGCAATCCTCCACCACGCTTTCTAATAATGGTTGTGGAAGTGGATTAAATATGAATCGCACTGGATACGTTAGAACTGGCGGAGCTGGACGCCTTGCGCAAGAATGGGATAAAGGACAAGAGCTTGGTCTTCAGTTTGTGGCTACCCGCTTAGATAACCAGTATCCAACTAGTAATTATTTTGGTGGAGGAATCGGAAGCCAAATTAGTAATTTGGGAATATTTTCATTATTTTCTAATAACCAAATCAATCAAGATTGGAAAAGTATGATCCAAGCATCTCAATCCAATGATTACTCTCAAAATATTTATAAGACAGGTAACCCAGTCTACAAAACGAAACAAATGATCTACTCTTGGCAAAACGATATTAAGATTGGTACCGACCTGCTTCAAATTGTTACAGAGCGCAAAACAATCAACGCATACTCCAATGATGACGGAGTGGTTAGTCAAAATCAAAATACAAATACGGTGGCAGGCTCATACCAATTAAAGCGCGGGGCTCATCTTGGAAATGTAGCGCTTCGAAATGACAGCATTACTGGCTATGGTCCACAAACGACCGGTAGTGCCTCATATGGATATTTCTTCACAAATCAAATTAGAGGAAATATTAACTATGGGACTGGCTTCAAAGCCCCATCGTTTAATGATCTTTATTTTCCAAACTATGGAAATCAAAATTTACAGGCTGAAAAAAGTAAAGGTACTGAAATTGGATTGCACTATGAATCGAAATCAGTTGATTTACACATCATTGGTTTTAATAGCACCATCACCAACCTAATTCAATACACAACAACGTCACCGCCTTGCACCTCATCTCAACTAAATGGTCCACAAGGTGGGTGTGCCGGCAATGCGGGGGAGGCAAAAATTTCAGGGGTCTCAGTTGGGGGGGTCGTG
Source organism: Polynucleobacter sp. (assembly GCA_036746715.1). Classification (GTDB taxonomy): domain Bacteria; phylum Pseudomonadota; class Gammaproteobacteria; order Burkholderiales; family Burkholderiaceae; genus Polynucleobacter. The sequence continues at coordinate 84,041 of DAIODQ010000002.1, forward strand.
AGGGTTTCAAACCTTAGGTTACGAGCCTCACTAGATCAGCAAAACCCTATTGCTCAAAGCACAGGTTATCTTTTGGCAAAACGCGCAAGGCAATTCGGTAATTTGGGTGCGGAGTATAAGTATAAGAAGATGAATATGGGTGCTGAGGGTACTTTTCAAGGCGGCAGATATAACTCAGGTAATTCCAGCTATATGGGTGGCTATGCAATCTATAACCTGTATGGCAACTATGAGTTAGCCAAAGACTGGACCTTATTTGGCCGTTGGAACAATATCTTTAATAAGGATTACCAGCTGTCCTATGGTTACAACACCCCAGGATCCAATCTCTTTGTGGGAGTGCGGTATGCTATGAAATAATCATTTTGGGTTGATTTAGGTCTAAAATAAGTTCTTAGCCAAGGAGAAAACATGTTTAATCTATCCACCAAACAATCAGTTGCTGTTGCAGTTGTTTTCTCTTTGGTCCTTTGGGCAACACGGGGGCAACACGTTGCCTCTTTATTTAGTCTGCCAGATGCTACATGGGCAATTTCATTGATGACGGGCTTCTTATTTGGCCCCCTCATTTTTGCAATCGTTCTAGCACAAGCTTTCCTGATTGATTATCTAGCGATGGGTAGTCATCTCTTCAACCTCGCCTATCTTGCGCTACTACCCGCCTACCTTGCTTTGTACTTTGCTGGCAAATGGTTCCGGGGTCAATATGACAAACAAGGTTTTGCGCTGGGTGCCTTTACCCTTTCTTTTGTCAGTGGCGTTGCTATTTGTGAATTCATTTCGAGTGGCTCGTTCTACTTTCAGAAAAGTATGGCTTCGATGAGTGGCTTTATAGAGCTCTTTGGTCAATATTTCTTTGGCAATCTGTTCTTTGCCTTTTGCTATGTCCTGGTCTCTACCCTCGCCTTCTACTTATTAGTTGGTGCTACGAACAAAAAACTGGCATAAGCGCACTCGATCACATCACCATGGCGCACGATTCTTTAGAACAAGCCCTGCGGCGCCTCTCTGAGAAATTAAAGATGGTGAACTCCTCTGTTGAGGCTTTACGTCATGATCGCATCATGCTAGAAGGTAAGATTGAAGATGCTCAAAAGAGGATTGAGCACATTCTCAAGCGTCTGCCCGAGCAAAACGACTCGCGGCAAATGAATTTGCTGACCGATACCACTCCCCCTGTAGACAAGGACCATGACTCAACAACGCATTGAGGTCAGCCTAGCTGGCCATAAAATTACCCTTGCCACTACAAGCGATCATGAGCCTTTGCTTCGGGAAGCATGTGCTTTTGCAGATGAGCAAATACAACTAGCACTTGCTAGCGGTAATAAAAGTATTGAGCGTGCTGCAATGATGGCTGCCATTAAATTAGCAGGTGAGTTAATTCAGGCGCAGAAGATGATTGCAGAGGCTTCTAATACTCCTCAAGCTAATCCCGAGCATCTCATTCAAATTGAACAGGAGGTCCTTGCCCTTGAACAGCAGGTTGACTCTCTTATGAAAACCCTTTCCCTGCCTGGTGCGCCAAGGCCAATAGTTCCTTGAACCGATGCGTAAGCATACGGAACGGGTATTGCAGTATGGGCGCGAGCGTCTTATCGATTCATAGTGCGGGCTCGTCTTGTGCTCCCTGGATCTTTTGATGCACCCGAAGTATTGCTACCGTACCACCTTGAACTTTAGGGTTCAGGATGACGGCCTAGCGCCCAAGGCGGGGATCCTTTTATGCTCTTAACGGATATCGCCATCCTGCTGGTATGTGGTGCTTGTGCAGGATTCTTAGCAGGGCTTCTCGGAATTGGTGGGGGAATGATCTTAGTCCCCTTCATGATCATCGTGTTCAATCACCAGAACTTTAGCCAAGACATCATTGTGCATATGGCGATTGCTACTGGCATGACCACTATTTTATTTACCTCACTTTCTGCGATTTGGGCTCACCACAAACACGGTTCGATTAACTGGTCATTGGTAACCGGTTTTACCCCCGGAATTATTGCTGGTAGTTTTGTCGGGGGTAGTGAGCTCTTTGATGCATTTAATACAGGCTGGCTATCACTCTTTTTTGCAGTCTTTATTGTGTATACCTCGATCCAGATGTTTATCAATAAGAAGCCGAAGCCTGAGCGTGAGCTCCCTGGCAAAGTGGGGCTTTTCTCATATGGTGCGTTTTCTGGAGCTCTTTCCAGTCTATTGGGGGCTGGGGGAGCATTCGTAACTGTGCCATTCATGATCTGGTGTAATGTGAAGCCGCATATTGCAATGGCAACCTCCTCGGGATTAGGATTTCCGATTGCATTGGCATCAACTCTTGGTTATGTCTTTGGTAGCTATGGCCGCCCTGATTTACCAGCCGGCTCCTTTGGGTTTATTTATCTACCAGCTGTGGCGTGCATTGTGGCAACTAGTATCTTCACGGCACCACTTGGAGCAAAGCTAGCGCGCAAACTAAACGTTGTTGAGTTAAAGCGTGTCTTTGGAGTCATGCTGATGTTTTTGGCTTTGTTCATGTTTAACGAAGCCCGTAAAGCACTTATCGTTTAAGTGCTGTACTGCTGTCGCAAGACGTTTTTTTGTACCTTTCCCATCGCATTGCGGGGCAGACTTTCTAAAATCTCTATCCGCTTTGGTACCTTAAAGTTTGCAATCTTTGTCTTAAGCGCATCAATCATTGCTTGACCATTTAGTTTGATTCCTGGTTTAAGAACTACCAGTGCCATTACTGCTTCCCCAAAATCTTTATGCGGTATACCAATCACGGCACTCTCTTCAACACCATCCATGTCATCGATAAAACTCTCAATCTCTTTAGGATAGACGTTATATCCACCGGAGATAATTAAGTCCTTATTGCGACCGACGATACAAAGGTAATCATTAGGAACCTTGCCAGCGCTAGTTTCTCCGCCCCAGCGGCCAACATCGCCGGTCTTAAACCAACCATTTTTCGTAAACTCTTCGGCGGTTTTCTCGGGCATACGCCAATAGCCCTTAAAGACATTGGGGCCACGTACCTCAATACCGCCAATTTCATTGGGCCCGCATGACTGACCAGATTCGTTTACTACGCGTACCTCAACACCAGGTAACACAACACCGACTGAACCACCAATGCGTTCGCCCTGGTAGGGATTGGATACCAGCATCACGGTCTCACTCATGCCATAACGCTCAAGAATAGTATGACCACTCACTTTTTGGAAATTATTAAATGTTTCTGTCAGCAAAGGAGCAGAGCCCGAGACAAAAAGTCGCATATTCTTGCAAACAGCTCTATTAAAGTTCGGGTCCATTAAAAGCCGAACGTAGAATGTTGGAACTCCCATCATCACGGTTGAACGAGGTAAGTATTTAATGAGCTGGGTCGTATCCAAACGCGGCAGCCAAATCATTTTGCTACCGTTAATCAGAGCGCCATGAGCAGCGACGAATAGGCCATGCACATGAAAGATAGGCAGGGCATGTAAAAGTACATCCCCTTTTTTCCAGCCCCAGAAATGGTTTAGAACTAAGGCGTTGCTACCCAAATTACCATGGGTCAACATCGCACCTTTACTACGACCAGTTGTACCTGAGGTATACAAAATCGCAGCTAGATCATCATTGGTCCTCGAGACAGTCTTAAAGTGGTCCGAACAATGCACTGCCCGCTCCAGTAATGAGCCTGTTCTGTTCTCATCTAAAGTAAAAACGTTTTTAGTGCCAGCCTTGAAAGCAATTTTAGAAACCCACGAAAAGTTTTTGGGGCTACATACAACGACAGCAGGTTCAGCATTTTCTATAAAGTACTGAATCTCAGATTCTTGATAAGCGGTATTGAGAGGCAAATAGACGAAGCCAGCTCGTAATGTTGCGAGATAAAGAAATAATGCTTCTGGGGATTTTTCAACCTGAACTGCCACTCGAGAGCCTGAAGGTAAGTTCAGGCTCTTAAGCAGGTTTGCCATCATGGCGGTGGCGCGATCGATATCGCGCCACGTGTAAAACAAGCCTTCGGGGGTTTCTAGTGCACAGTTTTCGCGATTCTTAGGAAAACCTTTTTCTAGTAATGCGTACAAGTTCACTACTTACCCTTTACAAACAAATACTAATTAATCGAGCTTAGCGCCTGATTTTTGAACAACTTCTGCCCAACGCTTTACGTCAGCCGCAACCAATTGACCAAATGCTGGACCATATAGGTTAGGAGTCTCAGCACCATTACTTGCCCAAATTGCTTTTAACTTAGGATTATTAAGGGCCTTTTGTACTTCTGCGGTCATCTTATCGACGATTGGCTTCGGTGTTCCTGCTGGCGCGAACATAGCATACCAAGTTGACACTTTGTAGTCTGGCAAACCTGCTTCTGCAAAGGTTGGAACGTTCGGAATTGCAGGATTACGCTTATCCGCAGCTACTGCAATGGCAAATAACTTACCAGCATTAATTTGAGGAGCTGAAGTACCAAGACCATCAAACTCAAGATCAACCTGACCTGCTAGCAAATCACTCATCGCGGGACCTGCGCCACGATAAGGGATATGAACGATGAAAGTACCCGTTTGGATCTTGAACAACTCGCCAGCCAGATGGTGCACGGTACCGCTTCCCGCACTGGCAAAGTTGTATTTACCAGGATTTTTCTTCATTAGAGCGATAAAGTCTTTAAGATTCCGGGCATTTACTCGACCAGGATTAACTACCAAGACTTGTGGCACGCTGGCTAACAAGGCAACCGGTATAAAGCTCTTCTGAATATCGTAGTCGAGCGTTTTATACATAGAAGGTGCGATGGTGTGATGGGAGGCACCAATAAACCAGGTGTAACCATCTGGGGCGGCTTTAGCAGCAACTGAGGCGCCGACAGTACCGCCTGCACCGCCACGGTTATCAATAATGAACTGCTTGCCGAGCTGCTCGGTCAGCTGAGCTGCCAAAGGACGAGCAAATGCATCTGTACCGCCACCAGCTGGGAACGGGTTCAAAAATGTGACTGCTTTAACCGGCCATTCCTGAGCCATAGCAGCTCCAGAAACACCTATCACTGACAGCAGGCCAACTAGTAAACCGGCGATTTTTTTCTTTGGATTAAATACCATTTCGTTTGTCTCCTCTTCAATTCTTGTACGGTCAAAATTAAATGCGATCACCATTCTAAATCGAGTTACAAAAACTAGGGCTAAACCCCTAAAAGTCTTATATAGGACTTAGTTTTAAGGGTTCATCAGTTTAGCGACTGACCTTGAATAAATAATCTCGCCATGTACAAACTGCTCATGATTTTCTTCAACGCTTGCAAGGTCATACAAATAGTTGACCATCAAACCTGCCGACTGCCGTAGCCCATTTTTAGACAAGTCTCCAGCCCAATTAACTTGATGTAACTTCGCCCCATTACCCAAATGAAACTTTGCCACAGGATTTCCATCCCGATTAGGGGTGACGCAGGCTAAGTAAATAGCGGTTAGACACTCAAAGGCCTCTTTCTCTTTTTTGGTGGAGGTATCGGGGTGCCATGCTTTTGATAGCTTATCTTGCCACGATGTACCACTCAGTTTCAGTAATTCAAGAGACTCATCACGCGCCCTCCGAATCGCAGGCTTAACCTTTTCGGCACTTGGGCCTTCACCCAAATGAGCTCCTGCAGTAATCCAGTCCATCAAACCTGGAATTGGAGAGAGGGTGACAAACGTTTTAAGTCCCGGAAACTCGGCGTGTAATTGCTCGGCAACTCGTTTAATCAGGAAGTTACCCATAGATACCCCACGCAAACCCGACTCACAATTACTAATCGAATAAAAAGCCGCTACCTTGTATTGATTCGTTTGTTCCACAGGCGCTGATTTTTTGTCAACCAATGGCATGATTGCTACTGGGATTTCAGGTAATAGGGCGACTTCCACAAAAATTAATGGTTCATCCGGTAGTTGAGGATGAAAGAATGCAAAACACCGGCGATCTGGTTGCAACCGGCGACGTAAATCATCCCAGCCATCAATCGCATGCACTGCTTCATGGGCGATGATCTTTTCCAAAATCTCAGCGGGAGATTTCCAATCCACGCGGTGCATTTTCAAAAAACCTGGGTTAAACCAGGATGACAGCAAATGCCGCATGTCATAGTCTAGGCCGGCTAACTCAGGCTTCTTGTGCAGCATGCTTAAAAGATTGCGACGCATCTCCACCACGGCAGCAGTCCCACCAGGGGCACGATTTAAGCGCCGCAAGAGCTCCTGTCTGGGCGACTCTGATATCTTTTGAAGGCGAATGTAATTACGGGCACTTGGGTCTGCAGCAAAACTTTGCGTGGCTTTTGTAAGAGCTTCTACATCAATATTAAATTGCTCCGCCAAAGTCGCAAAAAATTTAGCGCGCTGCTCTATGTTTAATTTGCGGTAATTAGAAATAACATCTAAGGCCATGCTGACCGCATTAGACTCTCCACGCTCAGAAACTAAGCGATTGACCGCACCGATCGCACGAGATAAATAACGGGTTTGAGCAATTTTTTCAAGCATCGTTACAGGATAACGAGCTTTCCAAACTTCGTGTTAAGTTTTAGGAAAAATGTCCGATTTTTGCGACCGAGAAGCACGAGTAGTCAGATAAATACCCATCCCAATCATCGGTAGAGATAACCACTGACCCATCGATAAACCAAACCCAAGAAGGCCCAAAAATGCATCGGGCTCCCTTGCGAATTCCACGATGAAACGAAGTACGCCATAGCCTAGCAAAAATAGGCCGGATACCTGACCGCAAGTTCTTGGCTTTCTGGCGAATACCCAAAGCAAAATAGCTAGTAGTACACCCTCGCCAGCAAGTTGGTACAGCTGGGATGGGTGACGAGCCACTTGATCCACTGCAGGGAACACCATTGCCCATGGCCAATCGGAGGGTCGACCCCACAGCTCTCCATTAATAAAATTACCCAAACGCCCAAATGCTAAACCCAAGGGTACTAGGGGTGCTACAAAGTCGGTCACCACAAAAAAAGATAGCTTTCGCAATTTAGCAAACCAAAATAAAGAAACCAACACACCCAATAATCCTCCGTGGAAGGACATGCCACCTTCCCACAGCTTAAATATGCTCAATGGATTACTTAAATAAAAATCTGGCATATAGAACATGACATAGCCAAGACGACCGCCCAAAATAACCCCCACTACACCCCAAAACAAAATATCCTCAACATCCTTAAAGCCCCACTTCATAGCGGCATAAGGCTGTTGCCGAACTCTCATTCGGCCTAGTACCAAAAATTGAGCAAACGCCAACAAATACATCAAGCCATACCAATGAATTGCGAGAGGACCAAGCTGAATAGCTACTGGATCAAATTGTGGATGCATTAGCATGTCTTAGCCACCCTTTGCTTGATCAACATGATGTAACTCATGACCCATTTGCCGATATAACTTGTAGCGCTCGCGACCTGCTAGTCGCTCGTCCTCTTGTGTGGTGACTACCTCAACCCATCGTGGAAAACGCTCTAAGAGGGTATCAAGTTGATGTGGCACCTCATTTTTGAGATAAATTAATACATCACGGTGCAAAACCACATTGTCTTTCAGTTGATCAAGATCATTTACGAAAACAATAGGTGTCTCCTGTGCAGCGTCTTGATCAAGCCAGGCATGCGGTAAAAAGTCTGTGTTGCTAAAGGTCCACATTAGGGTATCTAATTCTTGAAGCTCTTTTGGGGTTCCTACGATCACGATGGAGCGCAGATGCCCTGCAGATTCTGCGCTGGCTAATATTTTTCGGCTTAAGCGGCAGCAATACAGAAGTTTATCTGCCACATTGCTATGAAAATCAATGCGCGCCATTACTATTTGGTCCGATTGAATCTATTGATCTAGTAAGTAGTTCAGCAATAGAGGCACTGGTCTACCAGTTGCACCCTTAGCGGCACCACTCTTCCACGCTGTTCCAGCAATATCCAAATGGGCCCATCTAAATTTTTCGGCAAAGCGCGATAAAAAGCATGCAGCGGTTACGCTGCCGGCAGGACGACCACCAATATTCGCCACATCTGCAAAATTAGATTTGAGCTGTTCGTGGTAGGCAGCGTCTAAGGGTAGGCGCCATACAGTATCCAATGACTGATGTCCGGCTTTACTTAAATCCTTCACCAAGGTCTCATCATCTGAAAACAGCCCACTATGCACGTGTCCCAAAGCAATGATGCAAGCACCCGTTAAGGTTGCAACATCAATGACTGCCTTCGGCTTAAAGCGTTCGACATAAGTAAGCGCATCACACAAAATTAAACGCCCCTCAGCATCGGTGTTCAGTATTTCGATAGTCTGACCCGACATGCTCTTTACAATATCACCAGGACGGGTCGCACGTCCGGATGGCATGTTCTCACAGGTAGGCACAACGCCGATGACATTCTTCTTTAAATTGAGGAGTGATACAGCATGCATAGTGCCAAAGACCGATGCGGCTCCACACATATCGTATTTCATTTCATCCATGGCTTCCCCTGGTTTTAAGGAGATCCCGCCGGTATCAAAAGTAATCCCTTTGCCAACAAGCACGATCGGCTCTTCATTCGGCTTGCCGCCATCATGACGCATGATAATGAACTGCGGGGGTGTATCTGAACCCTTTGCAACCGCCAAGAAAGACCCCATACCCAATGCTTCAATTTGTTTCTCACTGAGCACCTGAACATTTAGCTTAGATGTCTTTGCTAAGTTTTGGGCGGTGTGCGCCAAAAAAGTAGGGGTGCATATATTGGGAGGTAAATTTCCTAAATCTTTCGTGAGATTCATGCCCTCAACCAAAGCCGCGCCCTCCCGAATCGCCGCCTTCACCAAAGTGGCTTGATTGGCATTGGTGATGAGTGTGACCTGTTTCAGTGAATCTGCTTTTTCTGTAGGCTTGGTCTTAAACTGCGCTTGACGGACACCAAAGCGATATACCTGATCCCCCATAATCTGTGCCAGAAGACGAATGCGCTCCAAAAGTACCGCTAGCGATTGATTGGCTTTCTGTTTACCCATAAAACTAGCCATATGCCATAAAACTGACTCGATGGAACTGCCACTCATATTCTTGACTGCCGAACGGACCACCTTAGCAAAATCAATCAAGGTGTCTTGATCGCCAAGACCGACCAATAAAACACGTTTGAGCTTGACCTTACTCAAAGCCCAGGATTGGCCGGAGCGTAATAAAGTACAGACACCCGCCTTACCATCGAGATCCCCAAGGCTTCTAGCCTGGGAAATGGCACCACCCAGTAAATCATCGAGAGCCTGCAACTGATTAAGCTCCGTATGACGATAGGCAACTACCAGGCAGTCGCTTGGCAACGCACAAATTGCAGCGGCTGCCTTTGGGCTCTTAAAATCAATCTCGGAAAGGACTTTCGTGCTAAATTGAATTGTCATAATCAGTCTAAATAAAGGTTGTTTTTTCTATTATCCACCGAGCGAATTATTTCCACCCAAACACACTATTGAAGACATGATTTTTGAACAAGCCCTTCGCCGCGAACTGAGCATGACCACCGGTGCCGTATTTTTGGTACTCGTTACCATCATGATCACCACATTGGTAATTCGTATTTTGGGTTTTGCTGCAAATGGAGTTGTTAACCCTGAGGATGCCCTTGTTCTCATTGCATTAGCAACTTTAGGATATTTTGCGATCCTCCTAACTGTTTCTTTGTTTATTGCGGTCTTAATTGTTTTGGTCCGTTGGTATAAAGACTCCGAAATGATTGTTTGGTTTACCAGTGGCTTAAGCATTACCAATTTAATTGGTCCAATCTTACGCTTTGCAATTCCTCTGATTGTGATTATTGCAGTTTTAGCAGCCGTTGTCTGGCCTTGGGCAAATCGCGAATCCAGCATCATTAGCCAACGTTTTCAACAGCGCGATGATGTATCCATGGTGACTGCTGGGCAATTTAAAGAGTCAGCCAAAGCGGAGCGGGTCTTTTTTATTGAAAGCATAGACATCGATAAGGGCGAAGTAAAAAATATTTTTGTTGCCGATACTCGTAATCAAAAACTAAGTGTGGCAGTTGCAGCTACAGGCTATATAGAAAATTCTCCAAATGGAGACAAAAATGTTGTTTTACTAAAGGGTCGACGATATGAAGGCCAGCCAACGCAAGCTAATTTCAGAATCCTAGAGTTTGATGAATATGAAACCAAAATCAGGAGCAAAGAAATTGCCACACCTCCGCCAAGAGATCGAGAGAAAAATGTTCTTGAACTCATCAACGAAGTGGATCCCAATATTAAGCGTGCGAATTTTGGTGAGCTCTTGTGGCGTATCGGCCTGCCATTCATGGCACTAGGCTTGGTCTTAATTGCTATTCCCTTGGCATACGTCAACCCTCGCCTAGGAAATTACACCGCCATGTTTTATGCAGTTTTGGTGTATTTGATCTATAGCAATTTATTAAACCTCACCCAAAACTATGTTTCGCAAGGTCGTATTGAGTTTGTTATGGGGCTTTGGCCAATCCATCTGATTGCCCTTTTGCTGGCGTATGTCTTAATTCGTAACCGCATTAACCCCTCCTTGAAATGGTGGCAACGCCAATTACCTTGGGTTTATAGAACAAAATGAGTTGGCTATTTCCCAAAATCTATGAGCGCTACTTTGCTAAACAAATATATGCCAGCTTTGGCTTTATTTTGTTTGCCTTAGTCGCTCTTTTTCTGTTCTTTGATGTTCTTAGTGAACTAGGCTCTGTTAATGCTAAGTACACCTTACCTCTCGCCCTACTCCATGTTTTACTAAAAGCCCCAAGTCGAATGGTTGAGATCATTCCAATCGCGGGTCTGATTGGTAGTATTTATGTTTTTGCGATGATGGCTAGTCAGTCTGAGTTCACCATCTTTCGGGTTGCCGGTTTAGATATCAAACGTAGTCTGTTTACCCTCGGAAAAGTTTCGCTGCCCATTGTCGTGTTCACTTTACTGATTAGTGAAGTTTTGGGGCCCTATGCGGAGTCTTTATCAGAGCGAATTCGGATGCAAGCCTTAGGTTCTACCTTTAGCTCTCAGTTTCGCTCTGGGGTTTGGGTAAAAGATCAGCTGAGAGATAGCGATGGTAGCGGTCCGATTCGTCCAGGCGTTCGTTATGTCAACGTAGGGACAATTGATCAGAATGATCAGATCCGACAAATTCGGATGTATGAGTTTGATCCAAATTACCGACTGCTATCGATTCGAAGCGCCGCTTCAGGACGCTTTGATAACCGCGGTATTTGGGAACTCAACGATGTCTCAGAGACTCGTTTTACCGAAAGGCGTAGTAATGACCCTTTGGATGCTGTTTATTCAGCCCAAACTAAAGTAATTCCCAAGCTGAGTCTCGAATCTCAGGTAACCCCACAAATCCTGAATGTTCTCCTCATCAGCCCTGAGAAAATGTCGATTGTTAGCTTAGGACGGTTTATTCTCCATCTCCAAGACAACAAGCAAGATATGCAAAGGCACGCTATCGCATTTTGGAAGAAAGTGATTTACCCCTTTATTATTTTTGTAATGCTGGCATTAGCCCTTCCTTTTGCCTTTATGAAGGTCCGTGCAGGCAGTGTAGGCATCAAGGTCTTTGGTGGCATCATGCTGGGAATGAGCTTTCAACTCTTGAATACATTATTTTCAAGTATTGGTTTGCTAGGTACTTTACCAGCATTCTTTACTGCAATTTTTCCTCCGCTGGTGTACTTAGTTCTGGCGTTCCTTTCCCTCAAGTGGGTGGCGCGCGCTTAGCCCATCCTGATTTATGAACCTTCATCAACTTCGCTTTGTTCGTGAGGTAGTCCGTCAGAACTTCAATTTAACCTCAGCAGCTAAGGCACTCTTTACCTCTCAGCCTGGAGTGTCTAAAGGAATTATTGAGTTAGAGGATGAGTTAGGCGTTGAGATCTTTCGACGTCATGGCAAAAGAATTCGTGCCCTTACAGAACCGGGCAAGCGCATTCTCGTTTCGATTGAGCGTATCTTAGAAGAAACGGAGACGTTGAAACGCGTTGGCAAAGACTTTGCAAATCAGGATCAGGGTAACTTTGTGATTGCTACCACCCATACACAAGCACGCTATGCTCTGCCTAAAGTCTTGAGCGAGTTCACAAAACGTTTTCCAAAGGTGCGTGTGAGTATTCAACAAGGAAACCCTAGCCAAATCGCCCAAATGTTGCTGGAGGATCGCGCTGACTTGGCCATTGCCACCGAGGGTCTTGCTAATACAGCAGGAGTCCTTGCCCTACCCAGCTATCAATGGCAGCATGCGGTCGTTGTGCCCTCTGGTCACCCCCTCCTCAATCACGAGTCCATTACCCTAGAAACCTTGGCGAAGTATCCAATCATTACATACGCCAAGGCGTTTTCAGGACGCAGCAAGATTGATGCAGCTTTTGGACAACGCAATCTCACACCCGACATCATCTTAGAAGCCATTGATGCCGATGTCATTAAGACTTATGTTGAAAACGGCATGGGAGTTGGTATTGTGGCTGGTGTGGCGCTAGATCCGGAACGCGATCGTCAACTGAAATCAATCTCAGTGGGGCATATTTTTGGTAGCAATGTGACGCACATTGGTATCAAACAAGGTGCGTACCTCAGGTCTTTTATCTTTACCTTCATTGAGCTCTTCTCGCCTACCTTGACTCGCAAGATTGTGGAACAAGCGATGGCGAGTGAATCCAGCGACTATCAAATTTGATTGGTGCCTCGGGTCGGACTCGAACCGACACGCCTTGCGGCACCGGATTTTGAGTCCGGCACGTCTACCAATTCCATCACCGAGGCAATTAGCCGTTCTTGAACGATTGACTGATCAGAACACTAGAGAGCATGATTTTAACCAATCTCATTCCCTCTGATAAAAAGCCCTGTAATACAAGCCTTCGAGGGATTTAAGGAATCAGAATGGTTGTTCCTGTAGTCTTGCGACCTTCTAAATCACGATGTGCCTGAACCGCGTCGGCCAAGGGATATTGTTGCTTAATCTCGATCTTAATTTGTCCTTTAGCGACACGATCGAACAGGTCCACTGACATCGGCTCTAATAAGCTTCTGTTGAGCGCATAGGTCATGAGTGTTGGCCGAGTGACCTTCAAAGAGCCCTTGCTAGATAGGAGACTAAGATCAAGGGGCGGTATCGAACCAGACGCATTACCAAAGGTAACTGCCATACCCCGTGGCGAAACACAATCCAATGTTTTCATGAAGGTATCTTTACCCACCGCATCATATGCTACGGGCACACCCTTCCCATTGGTAATCTCTTTCACTCGCTTTACAAAATCTTCTTCTCGATAGAGGATGACATGATCGCAACCATAGGATTTAGCAAGCTCAGCTTTCTCTTGGCTTCCTACAGTTCCAATCACGGTAGCTCCAATTGCTTTGAGCCATTGCAGTGCAATGAGGCCAACGCCCCCAGCAATCGCATGGAATAACACGGTATCTCCTTTTTGCACCTTAAAGGTATCGTTTAGAAGATATTGCACCGTTAGCCCCTGCAACATCATTCCGGCACCGGTCTCAAATGAAATCGCGTCTGGGAGCTTCACAATAATGTCTGCTGGCATGATGCGTGCTTGCGCATAGGCACCGGTTGGTCTTCCCGCATAAGCGACCCGATCGCCGACCTTCACATGTTGTACGCCCTCGCCCACCTGCTCGATGATCCCCGAAGCTTCCATACCAATCCCGCCAGGTAATGGTTGTGGGTAGTAGCCAGATCGAAAGTACACATCGATATAGTTCAAACCACAGGCTTTTTGACGAACCAAGACCTCGCCTGGGCCAGGGTCGCCTAAGGTGACATCGATATATTTCATGACCTCTGGTGGGCCAACTTCATCAATGCGGATTGCTTTGGTGGTGATTGCAGACATACTATTGCTCCCTATTATTTTTGTTTTAAATCAAATGATGTAGACGATTTAACTAGTATTTTCAAGTCAGATCGCTATTTTGCCTAAAATTAGGATTCTAAGTAGAAATTCACTCAATATCAGATAAGGATTGCCACCATGGCGGGTCATTCAAAATGGGCCAATATACAGCACCGCAAAGGGCGTCAGGATGAAAAACGTGGCAAGGTATGGACTAAGCTCATTAAGGAGATTACCGTAGCAGCGCGTCTCGGTGGCGGAGATCTCAACGCAAACCCGCGCCTACGATTGGCGGTCGATAAGGCTAAAGACGCCAATATGCCCAATGACAATGTGCAACGCGCAATTGCACGCGGTACAGGAACTCTGGATGGCGTGAATTACGAAGAGATCCGTTATGAAGGCTATGGCATTAATGGGGCGGCGGTGATCGTGGATTGCATGACCGATAACCGGACCCGCACAGTTGCAGAGGTGCGTCATGCATTTTCTAAACACGGTGGCAATATGGGGGCTGAAGGATCGGTAGCTTTTTTATTTAAGCACTGTGGCCAACTCCTATTTGCCCCAGGGACTCCTGAAGAACAACTATTAGAGCTAGCACTAGATGTTGGAGCAGAAGATGTCATCACGCATGATGATGGATCTCTTGAGGTCATTACAGCACCTTTTGAATTTACCCGCATTCGCGTTGCGCTAGAAGAATTCGGTCTCAAGTCCGAACTTGCCGAGGTCACCATGCGTCCTGGAACCGATATTGATCTCGACATCGAACAGCATGAGGCGATGCAAAAACTCTTAGATGCTCTTGAAAACCTCGATGATGTGCAATCGGTTTATACAAATGTTAACTTGTAATATTGAAATAGAAGATCTCCTATGAAAATTTTGTTAATCGGTTCTGGTGGGCGTGAGCATGCTTTAGCCTGGAAAATGGCACGCTCCCCTCGCGTTCAAAAAGTTTTTGTTGCTCCTGGTAATGGCGGTACAGCAAACCAGAAACATGAGGGGATTGAAAATCTACCCATCTCTGATTTACAGGAACTGGCTGATTTTGCAAAACGCGAACAAATTGCCTTGACTGTAGTAGGTCCTGAAGCTCCGCTTGCTGCTGGGATTGTGGATGTGTTTCGCAATCAAGGTCTTCGCATTTTTGGACCCACGCAATTAGCAGCGCAATTGGAATCATCGAAAGACTTTTCTAAGGCCTTCATGAAACGGCATGGCATTCCAACAGCAGACTATCAAACCTTTAGCAATGCGAGCGAAGCGCATAACTATATTGATCAAAAAGGGGCTCCTATTGTGATCAAGGCCGATGGCTTAGCGGCTGGCAAAGGCGTAGTGGTTGCCATGAGTCTGCCCGAAGCACATATGGCGGTAGACATGATGCTCTCCGATAACAAATTAGGTAATGCTGGTGCGCGCGTTGTAATTGAAGAATTCTTAATTGGCGAAGAGGCTAGCTTTATTGTTCTTGTCGATGGTAAGAATGTGGTACCACTTGCCACTAGCCAAGATCACAAACGGTTGCACGATGGTGACCAAGGTCCCAATACAGGGGGCATGGGCGCTTACTCCCCTGCACCCCTAGTGACTCCTCAAATTCACGCTAGAGCAATGCGCGAGGTCATCATGCCGACTATTCTTGGCATGAAAGCCGACGGCATTCCCTATACTGGATTTTTGTATGCTGGTTTGATGATTAACCCAGATGGTCGCATTAAGACCTTGGAGTTCAATTGCCGTATGGGCGATCCAGAGACTCAACCCATCATGGCACGTCTTGAAAGTGACTTGGTCGATGCGCTGGATAAAGCAATAGATGGCAAGCTTGATGAGGTTGAACTCAAATGGGATCGACGCATTGCCTTAGGTGTTGTGCTAGCAGCTCACCAATACCCTGACACACCACGTTCCGGTGATCGCATTAGCGGTATTCCCGCTCCCACGAATGATCAAATCGTTTTTCATGCAGGCACCAAGATACACGATGGGAATTTGCTGACCTCGGGCGGTCGAGTGCTATGTGTCGTTGGCCTAGCTGATACAGTGAAGGCAGCTCAACAAAAGGCGTATTCTGCAGTTCAGCAGATTCATTTTGATGGCATGCAATACCGCAAAGATATTGGTTTTAGAGCGATCAAATAAAAAGGTGATTTATGGCAACACGGATTGATACTCAAGCAGTAAAGAATTACTTACTGGGTTTACAAGATCGCATCACATCCGCAACCGCTGCACTCGACGGAAAATCATTTGTAACCGACTCTTGGGAAAAGCCCAAAGACAGCAAACTTCAGGGGTATGGGCGCACCTGCATTCTCGAAAATGGCAATATTCTGGAGAAGGGTGGCGTTGGGTTCTCCCATGTAAGCGGTCATCAATTACCTCCTGCTGCTACCCAAAATCGCCCTGAGATTACTGGCAGAAGCTTCGAAGCCATGGGTGTCTCATTGGTGTTTCATCCGCGTAATCCAAAAGCTCCAACCACACACATGAATGTGCGCTGCTTTATTGCACAAGCCCCGGACCAGGAACCCGTTTGGTGGTTTGGTGGCGGCTTTGATCTCACCCCATACTATGGCGTGGATGAGGACTGTAAACATTTTCATCAAACCGCCAAGGATACTCTCGACCCCTTTGGTCCTGAGCTATATCCCCGTTTTAAGAAATGGTGCGATGAGTATTTCTATCTCAAACACCGCGATGAACCGCGCGGTATTGGTGGAATCTTCTTTGACGACTTTAATGAACTGGGATTCGAGAAAAGTTTTGCAATGATGCGCTCAGTTGGTGATTCCTTGATCAAGGCATATTTACCGATCCTTGAGCGTCGTTATCAAGAACCCTACACCCAAGCAGAGCGAGATTTTCAGGAATACCGCCGAGGACGTTATGTGGAATACAACCTGATCTTCGACCGCGGCACGATCTTTGGTTTGCAGTCTGGGGGCCGTTCAGAATCTATTTTGATGTCAATGCCGCCCGTTGTTACCTGGAAGTACAACTGGCAACCGCAAGCAGGAACCCCCGAGGCGCTTTTGTATGAGCGCTACCTTAAACCACGCGACTGGATAGCTGAAGCATAGACGAGAACGTATTGAACAAAGTCATTGGCATACTGGGTGGAACCTTTGATCCCCCACATTGGGGTCACATCCGCTTAGCGGAGCATTTTTCTAGAGTGCTCGTGTTAGATGAGCTCATTTGGCTTCCTAGTGGCGAACCTTGGCAAAAAGGCGCCCACATCACCCCTGCAAAAGACCGTCTTGCGATGACGATGGCGGCGGCAGATGTCCTCACAGCGGAGCTTGCAGCAAAGCATATCGATACCAAAGTAATGGTGAATTCGATGGAGATTGATCGTGCTGGACCAAGTTATACGATTGATAGTGCCAAAGAGCTCCGCCAAGCATTTGGTCCCAATGTATCCCTAATTTGGCTTATGGGCGCAGATAGTTTTCTGCAACTCTATACCTGGAATGATTGGCGCGACCTTAGTCGCTATATACATTTAGCCGTTGCCAGTCGACCACCCTACTCGATTCAAAAACAATTAACAGATCATCCACCTCTTCAAGCCTACTATTTAGACCATCAAACCCAATCAGCCTCTGATCTTTGCGCCAAGGCTACTGGTTTTATTTACCTTGATGAACAACTGTCGATTGATCTTGCCTCAAGTAGTTTGCGGCCCTTACTATCCTCTAATAACACTGCCAACCCCATTCAAGAATGGCTCCCTAAATCTATACATGCTCTCATCCTCAAAAAAGGTCTTTACCAGTCAACAGGGTAAGATGGTAATTAATATGGATATTCGTAAACTGCAACGCACCATCATTGATGCTCTCGAAGACGTTAAAGCTCAAGACATTCGCGTCTATAACACCAGCAAACTCAGTGAGCTATTTGATCGTGTGGTGATTGCAACTGGTAGTAGTAATCGGCAAACCCGCTCTCTTGCATTTTCAGTCAAAGAAAGTGTGAAAGAAAAAGGGGGCGAGGTTATCTCGATCGAGGGCTTGGAAACCGGTGAATGGGTCCTTGTTGACTGCGGCGATATTGTTGTTCATATTTTGCAACCGATGTTACGCTCCTACTACCAGCTTGAAGGTATTTGGGGCGATAAGCCGGTTCGGGTTAAGTTAAGCAGCCCCAAAAAACTCGTCAAGGCAAGTGAAGAGCCTGACGACGACTAAGGTATGCGTTTACTGATTATTGCAGTAGGTCACAAAATGCCCGATTGGGTCAGTACTGCATGCCATGAATATAGCAAGCGCATGCCCCCCGATTGCGCTATTGAGCTCAAAGAAATCAAACCGGATGCCAGTCCCGCTAAAGAAGCGGTCAAAATCCGTGCAGCCATTCCGAAAAATGCGGGGGTAATTACTCTCGATGAGCATGGCAAAGACATAAATACCAAAGAACTTGCGAATCAATTAAAGCAATGGCGAGATACTGGTAAAGATATTGTATTTTTGATTGGTGGCGCAGACGGCTTAGATGCCACCCTAAAATCAAACGATATCCCGTTGTGGCGTCTTTCAAGCCTGACCCTGCCCCATGCTTTTGCAAGACTCTTACTAATCGAACAACTGTATCGCGCCTGGACGATTTTACAAGGCCACCCCTATCATCGCGAATAAGATATTAACTCGATGAAATACGACTTTATTTATCTCGCTTCACAAAGTCCCCGTCGGCAAGAACTTCTCTCCCAAATTGGGGTACGCTTTGAATTGCTCTTACCCAGTCAGTATGAGAATGCTGAAGCCTTAGAACTTCCCCTAGCTAATGAAAAAGCGATTGACTATGTTCAGCGAGTCACTTTATTAAAAAGTATGGCGGCACTGCACCGCTGGCAACTTCTCCATCAGAGCAATCCGAAATTTGTATGGGCACCAATCGTTTGTGCCGATACCACTGTAAGCCTGCCTGGATCGCCGGCCACTGAGATACTCGGCAAACCAACAGATGCTACCCATGCCACTGAAATTCTCAATATGCTTAGCGGTAAAACCCATCATGTCTACAGCGCCGTTGCCATTACGCGGGATGAAAAAACAACTGCCCATTGCGTCGTACAAAAATCTCAGGTTCAGTTCAAAGAGTTGAGCCTCCACCAAATCCAAGCTTATGTTGATACTGGTGAGGCGCTGGGTAAAGCGGGTGCCTATGGAATTCAAGGCATGGCCGCAAGTTTTATTAAATCAATCCAGGGCAGCTATAGCGGTATCATGGGGCTTCCTTTATATGAAACTTCAGAACTTTTAAAAGAAGCAAATGTCCATTTTGGTTTAAGCACAAATGAGCCAAGAAATCCTCATTAATATCACCCCTCAAGAGACGCGGGTTGCCATCATCGAACAAAATGCGGTTCAAGAGCTGCATATTGAACGAACTCGGCAACGTGGCATTGTGAGTAATATTTATTTAGCGAAAGTAGTTCGTGTTCTCCCGGGTATGCAGTCAGCCTTTATTGATATTGGCCTGGATCGTGCAGCATTTATTCATTTCAATGATTTAGGGGAACAGATCAGCGGTACGCAAATTGAGAAGGTCCTATTTGAAGGACAAACTCTTTTAGTACAGGTTCTAAAAGATCCCTTAGGTACCAAAGGGGCTCGACTTACTCGTCAAATTAGTATTGCAGGTCGTAATTTAGTTTATCTTCCTCAAGATCATCGCTCACTGGGCACTGAAATCCATATCGGCATCTCCCAAAAAATTGAGGCGCCGGAAGAGCGCGAGGCCTTAAAAAATCGATTAAAGGGTCTAATCCCTGCTGATGAAAGTGGCGGCATCATTGTTCGCACCAGTGCAGGGATTGCTAGTGATGAGACCTTGATCGCTGACCTCAAATACCTGCGTACTACCTGGCAAGGTATTTTGCAGGCATCAAAAAAAAAGGCTGCGCCTGTGTTGCTTCATCAAGATTTAAGTCTTACCAAAAGGGTGTTACGTGATATGGCTGGCCCAGAAACCACACAAATTCGTGTTGATTCTGCGGAGAACTTTGAGCGCTTGAGTCAATTTGCTCAAACCTTTACTCCCCAACTGAGTTCTAAATTAGTTTTATATCGGGGTGAGCGCGCCCTCTTTGATTTATTTGATATTGAATCTGAGATTAGCAAAGCACTAGGAAGACGTGTAGACCTTAAGTCTGGTGGTTATCTCATGATTGACCAAACTGAATCCATGACCACGATTGATGTCAATACAGGGAGTTTTGTGGGAGCGCGTAATCTAGATGACACAGTCTTCAAGACGAATCTGGAAGCTGCTCAAGCCATTGCCCGCCAGCTGCGCTTACGTAATCTTGGGGGCATCATCATTATCGATTTTATTGATATGAGCCAAGCTGATCATCGGGAGGCTGTGCTGCATGAACTTAATAAAAATCTTGCTAGAGATCATGTCCGCACTAACGTGAATAGCTTTTCATCGCTTGGCTTGATCGAAATGACCCGCAAACGAACCCGCGAGTCTTTATCTCATATTCTGTGCGAACCCTGTGCTACCTGTAGTGGCAAGGGTGAAGTAAAAACCCCGCAAACCATTTGCTACGAAATTTTACGTGAGATTGTTAGGGAACACAGGCAGTTCAATCCAAGAGAATTTCGGATAGTAGCATCGCCCGATGTGATTGACCTATTTTTAGAAGAAGAGAACCAATTTTTGGCAATGCTCGGTGACTTTGTGCAAAAACCAATACGGCTTCAGGCTGAGGCAGGCTTTAAACAAGAGCAATACGATATTGTTCTAAATTAAGACTACCCTAAGTATTTACTTCACTAAATTGCAAGCGGTGCAGGCTTGCGTATAGTCCATTTTTAGTCATCAACTCTTGGTGCGAACCATATTCCACAATCTCACCATGATCGAGGACTGCAATTCGATCGGCATGCTCGATCGTTGATAAACGATGTGCAATCACCAAAGTTGTGCGCCCTGCCATTAAACGATCGAGCGCTTCTTGTACTTGGCGCTCCGACTCAGAATCCAGTGCAGAAGTTGCCTCATCCAATATGAGGATTGGGGCATCCTTGTAAATTGCCCGTGCAATTGCTAAGCGTTGGCGCTGTCCACCCGATAAGCGATTACCGTTATCCCCAACCAAGGTATCGATACCATTGGGAAGTTCCGTTAAGAGTCCTGTTAAATTAGCCGCCTCAAGGGATTCAATCACGCGACCTCGATCAATCCCTTCTATGCTTGAGCCATAGGCCACATTGGCAGCAATAGTGTCATTAAACAAAATCACGTCCTGACTAACAAAGGCAATTTGTTTGCGCAGGTCCGCCAACATAATTTCTTCAATCGGGATTTGATCAAGCAGGATGCGGCCTACTTTAGGCTTAAAGAAGCGTGGTAATAAATTAACCAGTGTAGATTTACCGCCACCAGAGGGTCCAACAAAAGCGACCACTTCGCCTGGCTTAATATCCAGATTAACGTTTCGTAGGGCATCTTTACGCCCCTCTTCTTGGTCGTAGGAAAAAGACAGGTTTTCAAATCGGATCTCGCCCTTAGCTTTTACCAAATGCTTCAATTGCGATTGAGCACCATCTTCCTCTTCAATTGGCTGATCAATTAATTGAAAAATCATTTCTGCTGCGGTTAAGCCCCGCTGCAAGGGCTGATTAATATCAGCCAAGTGTTTTAGTGGCGAGATAATCAGCAACATGGCGGTAATAAAGGCTGCAAAGCCTCCTACCGTAACCCCTTGAGTGGCAGATTGCATAATCGCAATAACTAATACAAGCGATAGGGCCATAGAAGCAATTAATTGGGTGATTGGCTGATTAAGTCCACCCGCCACAGCGGCTTTTAGAGTGAACTTACGTAGACGGTCTGCCTTATCCATAAAGCGCTGCATCTCATACGCTTCACCACCATGCACCTTCACAATCTTATGTCCGGCGGCAGCCTCTTCCACAATATAGGCAAGCTCGCTGGTCATACCCTGTTGTTGCCGATTTAAACCACGAAGGCGTTTATTAATCTTACCCATCACAAAAGCAATGATTGGGAAAATAATTAACACCACTAAGGTAAGTCGCCAATTGAGATAAAACAAATAACCCATCAAACCAATAACCGTTAACAAGTCTCTAACCAGACTAATGAGCATGCCGCCCATAATCGATAGAACGTTGTTCACTTCAAAAACTACCGCATTAATCAAGTTAGATGCTGTGGTCTTTTGGTAGTACTCGGTCTTCGCCCGTAGCAGCCGAGTGAACATCTGCTCACGCAATGTCAGCAAGATATTGCTAATGACTTTAGTGAGTAAATAATTAGATAAAAACTGTGCACCACTGCGAATAATGGCAAGGCCGACTAAAAAAACGGGGACTAGCCAAAGCTTATCGTTCATTTCCCCAGTAAAACCCCGATCCAATAGGGGCTTCATTAGAGCTGGTATGGAGGTCTCCGAAGCAGCAACAATTGCCATGGCAAGTAAGGATCCAACAATAAGCCGGGTATGGGGGCGTAAATACCGAATTAGTCGGTTTAGGGCTTGACGGTCTGAAGCATTCATATAATGAATTATGCCCACCTTGTCAGCCATACTCATAACTCGCAACGAGGAAGCCAATCTCGAGGACTGTTTGGCCTCGCTAGACGGGCTTGCCGCCCAAATTGTGGTGGTGGATACACAAAGTACGGATCACACCCTGGCAATTGCCCAACGATATGGCGCCCTGATATCCTCACCATCGGATTGGCCAGGATTTGGGCCCCAAAAGAATCGGGCTCTAGACCTTGCAAGCGAAGACTGGGTCTTATCCTTGGATGCCGATGAGCGCCTCACCCCAGAGCTTAGGATGGAAATTAAGGGCGTACTCGAGAAACCCCAAGCGAATTGCTATGCCATCCCAAGGCTCTCTTGGTATTGTGGGCGTTTTATGCGCCACTCCGGCTGGACACCAGACTATGTAGATCGCTTGTTCAAACGCGGAAGTGCTCGATTCTCTAGTGATTTAGTGCATGAACGCCTAATCCCCAAGGGTCCTGTATTGAAGTTAAAGAATCAAATGCTGCACTACAGCTTTATGAACCATGCTCAGGTTCAAGAAAAGATGGAACGATATTCCTCAGCTTCAGCACAGCAGGCATTTGCTAAGGGCAAAACTGCCAGTCCTCTAAAAGCAATCTTGCATGGCGCTTGGTCATTTTTTCGTACCTATATATTGCGAGCTGGGTTTTTAGATGGCCCTCAAGGATTTTCATTAGCCTGCTCGAATGCTCAGGGTACTTACCTGCGCTACATGAAACTCTGGCGTCTTAATCAAACAAAAGTAGCTATAAAGAAATAGTCTTCTTGATCATGTTCAAAATATCCATTCTGCTTGCCACTTATAACTGGCCTTCTGCTTTAAAGTTTTGTCTCGAGTCCCTACAAACTCAAACGGATAAAAACTTTGAGGTCATCATTGCAGATGATGGCTCCGGACCGGAAACAAAGGGGGTGATCAATGCTTTCTCTCCTCAAGCAAATTTTCCGATAATGCACCTCTGGCAGGAAGATTTAGGATTTAGAAAAACACTCATCCTCAATCAAGCAATTTCTAAAGCGCAAGGAGAATATCTTATTTTCCTTGATGGAGATTGTCTGGTACAGCCTGATTTTGTAAAACGTCATCGGCAATTAGCGCAAGATGGATTTTTAGTGACCGGTAGCCGCGTTTTACTCAATCAAACGCTTACACAGAAAATTTTATCCTGGCCACACTGGAGTTTCTCGGCCTTCCAAAGTAATCTCATTACCTATCGACTCAATAGCGGCATTAATAAAATTTGGCCTATTCTTATTAAGCTTGGTAATGGCTCCTGGCGCATCTACAAACAATTTGTATGGCGTCGCATTAAAGGATGCAATATGGCGTGCTGGCAGAAAGATGCTATAGCGATTAGGGGCTTTGATGAAACGATGACTGGTTGGGGTCACGAAGATGCCGATTTCGTCTTCCGCTTGCAACAGTCTGGGATTAAACGCAAATCAGGCTCATGGTCCACAGAGGTCTTTCATTTATTTCATCGCATCTCTGATCAATCAAAAGCGGCTGAGAATGCAAAACGGGTTCGAGAAAAAATTCTGGCCAAGGGACTTCATTCATGAAAGATCCTACCCGCGTTTTATTTATCGCCACTCGTCAGATCGGGGACGTTTTAGTTACTACTCCGCTCATTAGTGCTGCTCGGGCTATTTGGCCCAATGCCCAATTTGATTTTCTGGGCTATCGGGGTAGGCTGGATATGCTCAAAGGAAATACTGATATTCATGAATTGATTGAGACCCCAGAGCGACCCAGCTTATGGGAATACCTAAAACTCTTTAATCAACTCTTTCAGCGCTATGACCTAGCCATCATCACCCAACCCAGTGATCGTTCCTACTTTTTTGGCTCAATCGCAGCGTTACGCCGAGTTGGGGTGGTGGTTGAGGATACACCCCGAAGCAAAAAAAATAGCGCTTGGAAACGCGCCATTTCTATGCACTGGGTTCCAGTAGATTACTTTCACCAACATGTGATAGTTGAAAAGTTGAAGTTGCTTGAGCCCTTTTACCAAGACAAGGCTCTTGATTTATTTGCTGAGCCAATCTCTGTGACACCCCCCAAAGCTCAAGCCTTAACTCCGCTTATCCAGAGCCAAATTCGGCAACCCTATATTGTCTTGCACCCGGGGCCATTAAACGCCTATAAACGTTGGCCACTATCCTATTGGCAGGAACTCATTACCTCCTTAGTTAAAGACGACTACCAAATTATTTTAAGCGCCTCATCGGCTGCGCAAGACTTAGAGCTCAATCAAGACATTTTGTCTTTGCTCAAGGAGAAAGTTCGTGACTCGGTGATTAATACAGAAGGTTGCTTAAGCCTTCCGCAGGCGGTCACTCTCCTAAAGGGGGCTTCTCTGTATATCGGTGTCGATACGTCGGTCAGTCATTTATCGGCTGCCTGTGAAATACCTACCATTGTTTTATTTGGCGCAACGCCACCAACAAACTTTGGCCCCTGGCCCAATGGTTTTATTGGACAAGAACCCTATCAACTTAGAGCTCGATCACAAACCGTGCAGAACGTTTGTATTTTGCAAGGTCCCGGTGATTGTGTGCCGTGTCGCAAAGCAGGTTGCGAGGATAAGGCAGATAGTAGGAGTAAGTGTCTTGACCTACTAAAACCAAATCAGGTGATTGACGCAGCCCAAAGAATGCTAAAAACCAAATGAATCAGCGACGCTTGACGTAAAAAACCATTGTGTCGCCTTCATTATCGGTGGCGATGAGCTCATTACCAGTTTGTTTACAAAATGCAGGGATGTCATGACTTGCACCAGAATCGGTTGCCTTCAACTTTAAAACTTCGCCCGATTGCATTTCAGCCAAGGTCTTCTTCGTGCGCAAAATAGGCAAAGGGCAGTTCATGCCAATAGCATCAACCTCACGATGGACTTGGATCGAGTTTACTTCACTCATTACGTTCTCCTAGAATCTTTCCATTTTAGCGATTTGTGGCTAAACACGCTCAGCCACCCAGCGATTGACCCCCGCTAACGCCTTGGCAAGACCGGCAGGTTCAGTGCCTCCAGCCATCGCCATCTCCGGCTTACCGCCCCCTTTACCACCAACCTGTTGAGCCACAAAGTTCACCAGATCACCTGCCTTAATCCGATTCGTGACATCGCTGGTAACGCCAGCGATTAGACTTACCTTGCCATCCTGAATAGATGACAGCACAATCACGGCTGACTTTAGTTTTGTTTTAAGAGCATCCATAGTCTCTCGCAAGACTTTGGCATCCGCCGTATCAAGCTGAGCTGCCAAAACCTTAATCCCGCCATGATCACTCGCTTTGCTCAATAGCTCATCGCCTTGATTGGCCGCTAACTTAGAGCTTACACGCTCAAGATCACGCTCTAACTGGCGAACCGTATCTTGTAACTGGCTTACGCGTGGGGCTAATTCGTGAGGAGCTGCCTTCAGAATCTGGGCAGCTTCATTGATACGCGATTCAAGCATTTGCACGAAATCCAACACATTGGACCCTGTGATTGCCTCAACACGGCGTATTCCGGCAGCAACTCCGCTCTCTGTAACAATCTTGAAACTACCAATATCACCCGTACGTTGCACATGTGTACCACCGCACAACTCCTTCGAGGAGCCGATCTCTAAAACTCGAACCTGTTCACCATACTTCTCGCCAAAGAGCATCATTGCTCCAGTTTTCTGGGCATCTTCGATGGCCATGACAGTTGCTGAGCTAGCGGTATTTGCCAAAATCTCTTGATTAACGATTTGCTCGATCCGATTTATTTCTGCTTTCGAGAGTGGCGCAGTATGCGTGAAATCAAACCGTGTTTTGTCGGCATCTACCAAGGACCCTTTTTGTTGCACATGATCCCCCAAGACCTCACGCAAGGCTTTATGCAAGAGATGGGTAGCGCTATGATTGCGCACTGTTTTAGCTCTAATAGCGCTGTCAACTCGGGCCTGAACGAGATCACCGATCTTTAGCTCTCCTTCTTGCAACTCGCCTTGATGGCCAAAAACGTCAGCCTGAATCTTAAATGTGTCGGCTACGATAAATTGAGAAAGCCCACTTCGCAACTCACCGCGATCACCAACCTGTCCGCCGGATTCTGCGTAGAAAGGGGTTTGATGAATAACTACGACTGCACTCTCACCAGGCTTAATTAGATCTACAGGACTACCATCTCGATATAAGGCCGTAATACGAGCATCGTGAACCTGTAGACTGTCATAACCATGAAACTGTGTGGTCTCTCCGCGGTACTCAAGCCCTTGGGCCATCTTGAACTTACCTGCAGCCCGCGCAAGATCACGTTGCTTTTGCATCGCGGTTTCAAAGCCATGCGAGTCAACGCTGACTGAGCGCTCACGACAAACATCTGCTGTGAGATCCAATGGGAATCCAAAGGTATCGTGCAAGCGAAAAGCGGTTTCACCATCAAGTACTTTGGCACCTTTTGCTAAGGCAGTTTCTAAAATCTCCATCCCATTAGAAATCGTTTGGAAAAAGCGCTCTTCCTCTTGCCTTAAAACATCCATCACCTTGGTTTGAGCCTGACGTAATTCTGGATAAGCATCACCCATTTCTGCAACCAATGCAGGGACTAACTTGTGAAAGAAAGGTTGACGAGCGCCTAATTTATAACCGTGTCGAATCGCGCGTCGAGCAATACGCCGAAGCACATAACCCCTCCCCGCATTACCCGGGATCACGCCATCGACCACAATGAAACTGCAAGCCCGAATATGATCGGCAATGACTTTCAGAGAGGGGCTATTGGCATCGCAATTTTTTGCCCCTGCATCATCGACTGCTTTCTGCGCTGCTTGCAAGAGATGGACAAAAAGGTCAATCTCATAATTGGAATGCACATGCTGCAAGACTGCAGCGATTCGTTCAAGACCCATGCCTGTATCGACACTTGGTTTAGGTAAACGATGCATCTCACCCGTCTCATCCCGATTAAATTGCATGAAGACGTTATTCCAAATCTCAATAAATCGATCGCCATCCTCATTAGGACTGCCGGGGGGTCCCCCAGGTATCTCTGGGCCGTGATCATAGAAAATTTCAGTGCAAGGTCCACAGGGCCCTGTGTCACCCATCATCCAAAAATTATCAGACGCATAACGCGCCCCTTTGTTATCGCCAATCCGAACGATACGTTCTGCAGGCACGCCAATCTGTTTTGACCAAATATCGTAAGCCTCATCGTCCTCGGCGTACACAGTGACCCATAATTTGTCTTTAGGAAGCTTGAACACTTCGGTCAATAATTCCCAAGCAAACTGAATCGCATCCCGTTTGAAATAGTCACCAAAAGAGAAATTACCCAGCATCTCAAAAAACGTATGGTGCCTAGCGGTATATCCAACGTTATCAAGATCATTGTGTTTACCGCCGGCGCGGATACATTTTTGGGAACTCGTGGCTCGTTGATAGGGCCGCTTATCAAAACCAAGGAAGACATCCTTAAATTGATTCATGCCCGCGTTAGTAAATAAAAGAGTGGGATCATCCCCCGGAACCACTGGGCTAGAAGCCACAATTTGGTGCCCCTTCGAGGCAAAGTAATCAAGATAGGCTTGGCGGATTTCGGAGACTCTCATCCAGATAATTATCGCATTGGCACAGAATTAGGGCAAACCCTTAAGCTTGCCCCGAATCATTCCCTTACAATCACAAATCGACTAAATATAACCATTACACATAGTTGCGCCTAATTGGCAAAAATAAGGAGGCAGATTTTGAACATCCGCAATAAGAAAGATTTCGGTGCTGGGATCATGTATATGGTCTTTGGTCTTTTCTTTGCCCTTAATGCTCTGAACTACAAAATGGGAACAGCAGCAAAAATGGGGCCCGGCTACTTTCCTTTTTGGCTTGGAGCCCTTCTGACTGCTTTGGGGTTTTTCATTCTTCTGAAGTCCATGTCTTCTAAAAATACTGAGGAGTCGATTGGTAAATGGGACTGGCGGATTGTGATTTGGATTTCTGGATCAGTTGCCCTATACGGCATATTATTGCCAACCCTTGGATTTCTTCTATCGGTCATCATTTTGGTCTTTATCTCCGCAAGCGCCAGTCACGAGTTCAGCTGGAAGGGAACTGTTTTGAATGCTCTTTTCTTAGTGACATTTACCTACCTTGCCTTTGTTCAGGGACTCAATCTGCAATTTCCGCTGTTACCCACGTTTCTTAATTAACCCGCAGAACGGATCGTCACATGGAATTACTTAATAATCTTTCTCTGGGTTTTGAAACAGCGTTTACATTACAAAACCTGATGTATTGCTTTATTGGTTGTGTATTAGGTACCTTGATTGGTGTGCTACCTGGTCTTGGTCCCATTGCAACCATTGCGATGCTTTTGCCAGCAACTTATGCACTGCCCCCGATTGCTGCGCTGATTATGCTTGCCGGTATTTACTATGGCTCCCAATACGGAGGCTCAACGACCGCAATCCTGCTGAATATTCCAGGAGAAACCTCGTCCGTTGTGACTGCAATTGACGGTTATCAAATGGCTAAACGTGGCCGTGGTGGCGTTGCTCTCTTTACTGCTGGTATGGGATCATTCTTTGCGGGTTGCGTTGCTACCTTAATGTTGGCAGGTTTTGCTGCACCTCTGGCAGAGGTTGCTTTTAAGTTTGGGCCTGCAGAATATTTCTCGTTGATGGTTTTAGGTCTCATTGGTGCAGTTGTATTAGCATCGGGCTCCCTCATCAAAGCGATCGGCATGATTTTACTTGGCCTTCTGCTTGGTCTTATCGGTACCGATGTGAACTCTGGCGTGGCGCGCTATTCTTTTGATATTCCTCAATTGAGCGATGGTATTGGTTTCGTCTCTGTTGCCATGGGCGTCTTTGGCTTTGCTGAGATCATGCTGAATCTTGAGAAAAAAGGTACGGGTGAGACCTTCCTCAATAAAGTAACCACCTTAATACCGACTTGGACTGACGTCAAAAGAATGGTGCCATCCATTTTGCGCGGCACGACTATTGGTTCCATACTCGGAATATTGCCCGGTGGTGGTGCAGCCTTAGCAGCGTTTGGTGCCTACACCGTTGAGAAAAAATCTTCCAAGTACTCGGAAGAATTTGGTAAGGGTGCTATTGAAGGCGTTGCTGGCCCAGAGAGCGCCAATAACGCTGCTGCTCAAACCTCATTTATTCCATTGCTTACTCTTGGTATTCCACCCAATGCTGTCATGGCCTTAATGGTGGGTGCAATGACCATTCATAACATCCAACCGGGTCCGCAAGTAATGACCAGCAACCCTGCTTTGTTCTGGGGTCTGATCGCTTCGATGTGGATCGGTAACATTATGTTGATTCTATTGAATCTGCCATTAATTGGCATCTGGGTGAAATTATTGAAGATTCCTTATCGCTTACTCTATCCAGCTATTTTGGTATTCTGCTGTATCGGTGTTTACACCGTTAATAATTCTGTGTTTGATGTTTTTATTACTGCAGGGTTTGGAGTGATTGGTTATATGTTCTTTAAGTTTGGCTGCGAACCCGCTCCTCTTTTGCTGGGATTTGTATTGGGTCCCATGATGGAAGAGAACTTCCGTCGCGCTCTACTTTTATCACGGGGTGATTTCACAACCTTCGTCACGCGCCCACTCTCTTTAGGTCTGCTAGTGGCAGCAGCTCTTTTGGTGGTCATTGTGGCCTTGCCTGCCATCAAAAAGAGTCGACAAGAGGTGTTTTCTGAAGAGTTGTAATGGGTAAGTTTTTTGCTCACTGATTCACTGAGTGATTCTCTTACTCTTTTGCTTTAATAATGCCCGCTGCTAGCGGGCATTATTGTTTGAACTACCACACGGCTTATTGAGACTTAGACTGGTGTTGCCAGTCTTATCTACAATAGCAGGATGTCTTCTGATAATTCCAAGCAAACCCCAGCTAATCAGCCTGCTGAGTCATCGAACTTCTTACGTCAGATCATTGACCATGATTTGAGTAAAGGAACATATCTTAACCGAACAGATCAGGCTGGCAAACCCTTGCCCGCTGTCATTACACGCTTTCCCCCCGAACCCAACGGCTATTTACATATTGGCCATGCTAAGAGTATTTGCTTAAACTTCGGCTTAGCAAATGATTACAACGGCCTTGCTACGGGTGGGCGCTGTCATATGCGTCTGGACGACACTAATCCTACCAAGGAAGAGGTTGAGTATGTCGACAGTATCTTGGATGCCGTACGTTGGCTTGGGTTTAACTGGCATCATGCAGATTGTGATCATCTGTACTACGCGAGCGATTATTTTGAGAGCTTATATCAGTTCGCAACAATATTAATTGAGCACGGCAAGGCCTATGTGGATAGTCAAAGTGCGGATGAGATCCATACCAATCGCGGTAACTTTGCTAGCCCAGGAAAAAACAGCCCTTTTCGTGATCGCACCCCTTCAGAAAATCTAGCCCTCTTCCAAAAAATGCGGGCTGGCGAGTTTGTCGATGGTAGCCATGTATTACGCCTCAAAATTGATATGACTCATCCTAATATTGTGATGCGCGATCCTGTGATCTACCGTATTCGACACGCCCATCATCATCGCACTGGCGATCAATGGTGCATTTACCCTTTATATGATTTCACACACTGCATCTCCGATGCGCTTGAAAATGTCTCCCATTCCATCTGTACCTTGGAATTTGAAAATAATCGGCCTCTCTACGATTGGGTCCTGGGAGCTTTAAAAGAGGCTGGCGTGTTTAAAGGACCTCTGCCCCGTCAATATGAGTTTGCCCGCCTTAATTTGACCTACACCATGACTAGCAAACGTAAATTATTACAGTTAGTTGAAGAAAAACGGGTTGATGGTTGGGACGACCCTCGCCTGCCAACCATTGCTGGAATCCGGCGTCGTGGCTATACACCAAAGAGTATTCGTTTATTTTGTGAGCGGATTGGTGTCTCAAAAGCAGACAGCTGGATCGATATGAGTGTTCTAGAGCAAGCTCTGCGTGATGATTTAGATATACGCGCACCCCGAGCTACCGCAGTACTTAAGCCACTGAAGCTAATCATTCAAAATTATCCCGACGATCAAAAAGAACTGTGCTCCGCTCCTCGCCATCCTCAGCAACCCGAGCTGGGTAAGCGCGATTTTCATTTTGGTCGTGAGCTTTGGATTGAGGCGGATGACTTTCAGATCACCCCTCCAAAAGGTTTCTTTCGCCTATACCCCCCCAGAGATGGCGCCCCAGGTGGTCGGGTTCGCTTACGGCATGGCTTTGTGATTGAATGTACTGGTATGAAATTAAATCAAAACGGTCAAGTAATCCAGGTATATGCAAATTATTTTCCGGATAGCAAAAGCGGTACTCCGGATTCAAATAATTACAAAGTAAAGGGCAACATTCATTGGATACGTGTCGATGAAGCAGTGCCTGTAGAAATACGTCTCTATGATCATCTGTTTACTGATCCCCATCCCGATAGTGGTGATAAAAACTTTTTAGACTTTATCAATCCTCAGTCAAAAAATGTTATTCAAGCATTTGTAGAACCCTGTATGGCCAGCACTAAAGCAGAAGAGCAGTTTCAGTTTGAGCGGCATGGTTATTTTGTTGCTGATCGCATTGACAGCAAACCGGGTCACTTAGTCTTTAACCAAAGTGTTGGTCTAAAAGATAGCTGGAAATAATTACTGCTCTTTAAGAGTCTTTAGGTAATGTGCTACGGTTGGGTAAAGTAAGGGGCGTTTTAATTCGGGCAGTCGTGTATTACGAACACGCCGCGATTCAGACATAAAAGACCAAAGCATGGGGCTTACTGCAGAACGAACTTCTTCCCGAGATAAGCGTTTAGGTTTTGGTAAATTTAGGGCAGTTGCAACCTCATCAAAATAGTCCCCCATCTTTTGCTCGCTACCATCACACGCGTTCACAATCCGTTGAGGTTTTCCAATAAAAAGAGCTCCAAGAACAAGTCTGGCTAAATCATCTGCATGAATATGGTTGGAGTACGCATCCTCTTTACTGTTAAGGGCAGGCGTGTTTGCTTGTAAGCGTTCAATGGGTAAGCGCTGAGGACCATAAATACCAGGCACCCTCAAAATACTAAGACTAATCCCTTGATGCACAGCCCAATGGCGCAATACAGATTCAGCATCCAAACGTCGCTTGGAACGCGCACTGGTTGCCAAAGGGGTGGTGGTTTCGTCCACATAATCACCATGACGATTGCCGTATACCCCCGTAGTACTTACATACACAAAGCGTCTGACAGATCCTGACCCCTGGGATAAAATTTGGACTAAGTTACGCGTTCGTAGATCGTAATTACCTTCATTTTGAGGTGGAGCTAGATGAATCACATTGGATGCTAATCGAGCAATTCGCCACAAGGTCGCTGGGTGATCAAGATTGCCTTCGATGGGTGTGATGCCTTGTTGGCGCAGTGCTGCGAAGCGCTCTGGGCTTGAGCTCAGTGCAAAGATTTTTGGTTTGGCATGTGTTTTACCTAAATGGGCAACAACGCGTTGTCCAATATCCCCACAACCAATGATGAGGATTCGGGGACGACGAAATGCAGAAGAAATACAAGTCATACCCAGCATCGTAATGTTTTTATTAGGAGAAGTGGAATTGTCGTATCAAGTTGAGCTAAAGATGAGTGGTAAAACGTTTTTGGTAGAGGGAGATGAGACTGTTCTCGAGGCGGCTCTTCGTCAAGGCATTAACCTACCCTATGGTTGTAAAAATGGAGCATGTGGCTCCTGTAAAGGCAAGCTTCTCTCGGGAAAGCTATCCCATGGCGACCATAGCCAGAGCGCCCTAAGCCCATCGGATGAAACGGCTGGCGCCACTCTATTATGTTGTGCGCATCCTCAATCTGACCTCCTCATCGATGTGCGTGAGGTTCAAGGCGGTGGGGATATTCCGGTTCGTAAAGTTCCTTGCCGAATTAATATAATTCAATTTCCAAGTGACGATGTAGCTATCTTGAAATTACAGCTTCCTGCTAGTGAACGTTTTCAGTTCTTGGCAGGACAGTATCTAGAGTTCCTACTCAAAGACAATAAACGACGTGCTTATTCAATTGCAAGCGCGCCGCACGAAGAGGGGCCGCTCGAGCTACATATTCGCCATCTATCGGGCGGCTTGTTTACTGACCCCCTCTTTGGACAATCCAGTGATGGTAAACAGATTAAAGAAAAGGATATCTTGCGCTTTGAGGGTCCCCTAGGAAGCTTTTTCTTACAAGAAGAGTCTAAGAAACCCATTATCTTTTTAGCATCTGGAACAGGCTTTGCGCCGATTAAAGCCATGTTGCTTCATATTCAGGAAAAAAAGATAAACCGAGAGATCTATTTTTACTGGGGTGGCAGGCGTCCAAAGGATTTATACATGGATGCCCTCTGCCACGAATTTACACTCTCACTCCCAAACTTTCATTACACCCCCGTCATATCAGAGGCCTTGCCTGATGATGAATGGTCTGGAAGAACTGGCTTTGTCCATCACGCTGTCATGCAAGACTTCTCTGATCTTTCTAAATACCAGGTCTATGCCTGTGGGGCGCCGGTCGTGATTCAGGCAGCTCGAACTGATTTTATGAGAGAGTGTCAGTTACCTGAAGACGAGTTTTTTGCCGATTCCTTTACCAGTGAGGCTGATTTAGTGGGTGCTTAGGCCTTACTAGATAGGCTAAATACCCATTACTTGCTGATCTTTTGTATGATTACGTGATGAACAAGCCTATTGATCCTCAGCCCGTTGATGCCCATTCAGTGATGTACATCACCAAACGACCTGACATCGTCATGGTGGAGGGGAAGGGTTCGTGGCTAACCGACCAAAATGGCAAACGCTATTTAGATTTCTTACAAGGCTGGGCTGTCAATTGTTTGGGTCATTGCAATCCTGGGATTGTGAACGCCTTGCATCAGCAAGCCCAAAAATTAATTAATCCCAGTCCTGCTTTTTACAACGAGCCGATGATCCGTTTATCGGATTTATTAACTGAAAATAGCTGCTTCGATAAAGTCTTCTTTGCAAATAGTGGCGCAGAGGCAAATGAGGGTGCGATCAAACTAGCGAGAAAGTGGGGGCAACTCCATAAAAATGGGGCTTACGAGATAATTACTTTTGACCATAGTTTCCATGGACGCACGTTGGCAACCATGAGTGCCTCGGGTAAGCCTGGTTGGGATACGATGTTTGCGCCACAAGTCCCGGGTTTTCCAAAAGCAGAGCTTAACAATATTAACTCCGTGAAGAAATGCATCACGGATAAGAGTGTAGCGGTGATGCTAGAGCCAGTTCAAGGTGAAGGTGGCGTGATTCCATGCGATGATCAGTTCATGCGCGATTTACGCCAATTGACCAAAGAACATAATCTGCTGTTAATTGTTGATGAAGTTCAAGCGGGCTTTGGCCGAACTGGTAAGCTGTTTGCCTATCAAAATTATGGGATTGAACCTGACATCATGACCTTGGGCAAAGGAATCGGTGGGGGGGTACCATTAGCTGCGCTACTTTGCAGGGATGAGGTTGCCTGTTTTGTGCCGGGTGACCAAGGCGGTACTTATAACGGAAATGCCTTAATGACTGCAGCCGGAATTAGCGTAATCGAGCAGCTGCTAGCTCCAGGATTTTTGCAATCAATTATCACTAAAGGCGTATTACTCCAATCCGAATTACTGAAATTATCCTCTGAGTTCGGCCTTCAAGGCGAGCGGGGTAAAGGCTTACTGCGTGCCTTAATATTGGGTAAGGATATTGGTGGAAAATTAGTAGATTTGGCGAGAGAGCATCAACCTGAGGGCTTGCTGATTAATTCTCCTCGTCCCGATCTTCTTCGTTTTATGCCCGCTCTCACGGTCTCTAATGAAGAAATCATAACGATGTGTGCAATCTTAAGAAAACTTCTTAAAAAAGTTGTTTGAGCCTCAATACTTCTACCCTTAACTTGAGTGGGTTAAATTCTTAGGCAGGGAGAAAGTCACATCTTCCACAACGCCGTCTAAAGAGCGCACTTGACGTGGGCCAAACTCTTGAATACGCGCCACGATCGCTTGCGCTAGACTCTCTGGCGCTGAAGCTCCTGCTGTAAGGCCGATACGCTTCTTACCCGCAAACCACTCTGCCTGAAGCTGCTCTGGGGCATCCACCATGTAGGCCGGTACACCAAGTTTTTCAGCTAATTCTCGCAGGCGATTGGAGTTCGAACTTGCCTTACTACCCACGACAATCACTAGCTCTACTTGAGGAGCCATGAACTTGACCGCATCTTGGCGGTTTTGCGTGGCATAGCAAATATCTTGTTTCTTAGGTTGAATAATTTTAGGGAACTTCTTCGTGAGTGCATTCACAATTTCTTTAGTTTCGTCTACCGATAGGGTTGTTTGCGTGACAAAGGCTAAATTCTCATTGGCTGAAAAAGAAAGCTTTTCTACATCCGCAATACTCTCAATTAAGAAGATGCCTTTATCTACTTGGCCCATGGTGCCTTCTACTTCAGGATGTCCAGCATGACCAATCATAAATACCGTGTAGCCATCTTTACACAACTTCACGACTTCAACATGAACTTTGGTTACCAAAGGGCAAGTAGCGTCATACACTTGCAAGCCGCGACTCTCCGCCTCTTTACGGACCTCTTGCGAGACTCCGTGTGCACTGTAAATAACAATCGATCCTTGTGGAATTTCTTCAATCTCATCGACAAATATTGCCCCCTTCTCACGCAACTCATCCACCACGTATTTGTTATGAACAATTTCATGGCGAACGTAAATGGGGGCACCAAAACGACTCAATGCCTCATTCACGATATTGATAGCACGGTCAACGCCTGCACAAAACCCGCGCGGTTGCGCCAACAAAATTTCAGGGGAGTCGTGTGATGTGCTCATATTTGAGATGGCTTGGCATTTACAAAATAGCAACTATTTCAGCTTCAAAACTGAGGTCTTTGCCTGCTAAGGGATGGTTGAAATCGAACCACGCGCCCTCCTCATTAATCGACTGCAATACTCCTGCGTATTGTGCCCCGCCTGGTGCATTGAATTCAACAATATCGCCAGGTTTAAATTCTGAGACCTCGTCCGTATTACAGACCAAGGTCTCCATGGAAACCCATTGCACTAATTCGGGCTTAGTTTCCCCAAAGCCATCTTTGGCCGAAATTGTGGCGGAGCGTTTCTCACCGACTTTTGCACCAATTAATACCTTTTCGAAGCAGGGGGCAAATTGACCAGTTCCCAGCTGCATGGTCGCAGGGCGATCCTCAAAGGTGTTGATGTAGTCCTCCCCGTTGGGCAAAGCCAAGCGATAATTAAGGGTCAAAAAAGCGTTGGGGGTAACGATAAGCTCACTCATACTGCAATTGTAGCGAGAGAGCCCCAACACCATCCAATCCCCTCTTGGCCCAAAGCTCAACAGCCTCGGGAGAAATTACGCCTCCAGGGAGCCCACTCCCTATCTGATGCGGAGTTACTTGCCATTTTTTTAAGGGCAGGCGTAAAGGGTAAAAGTGCTGTTTCTCTCGCCCAAGATCTCTTAGCCCGTTTTCAGGGAATGCAAGGGCTGGTGCACGCAAATCCTGAAGACATTTGCAACTGCTTCGGTATGGGGCTCTCAAAATGGGCTCAAATTCAAGCAGCTTATGAACTTGTCAAGCGTTGTCTTCAAGAGACTCTTTATCAAGGAGCTATTTTTAGCTCCCCCCTCCAAGTCAGAGAGTTCTTGCAGACCAAAATTGGACGATTGCCCCATGAGGTTTTCTTATGTCTTTATCTAGACTCTAGCAACCGACTCATTGAGTGCCAGGAGCTTTTTAGAGGGTCAATTGACCGCACTGCAATTTACCCAAGAGAGATTATTAAAGAGTCCCTAGGGCGAAATGCGAGTGCCCTGATCGTGGCCCATAACCACCCGGGGGGCAACCCCCTACCCAGCCCCCAAGACGAATTGATAACCAAAGACCTTCAAGAGGCCCTCTCTTGGGTTGATATTAGTCTACTGGATCATTGTATTGTTGCAGGGCATGGATTTTTCTCATTTTCAGACGCCGGCCTTTTAAATAAGACAAATAATGATAGTGATTGCTAACTTATAACTATCGTTGCTTAAGCACACCTAGGCAATCTCTAGCCGTAATCTCTCGATGCCTGCTACAATCTTGTTTTTTCGTAATAAAGGAGTGTGTCATGGCAAAAGTTTGCCAAGTCACTGGGAAAAAGCCGATGGTTGGCAATAATGTTTCCCATGCAAACAATAAGACCAAACGTCGCTTTTTGCCTAATTTGCAAAATCGTCGCTTTTGGGTTGAATCTGAAAATCGTTGGGTTAGTCTTCGTTTAACGAATGCTGGATTACGCATCATCGACAAGAACGGAATTGATTCTGTATTGGCCGATCTTCGTGCTCGCGGTCAAGTTTAAGGAATATCTAGATGGCTAAGGGCGCAAGAGAGAAAATTAAGTTGGAGTCCAGTGCTGGTACTGGTCACTTCTACACCACGACAAAGAACAAAAGAACTAAACCCGAAAAAATGGAGATTATGAAGTTTGATCCCAAGGTTCGTAAGCACGTTGCTTATAAAGAAACGAAGATCAAATAATTTTGATCCTTTAAAAAAACCCGCTGAATGCGGGTTTTTTCTTTACTTAGTTTGAGTAACGCCTAAGGCGCAGCGAGAACTCTTTAAGAGAGTTTGGTCCGGCCTCTTCCGCTCGATAGCACCAAGAACGCAACTGGGTTAACAGTTGCTCGCGGGTCGCATTGGAGCGCCCCCAAATAGCATGGAGTTCACGACGCATCTCAATCATCTTGCGCAACTGAGGATTGGTCTTCATTAACTCCTCCAGTTTTTGTTTTTCATCAGAGCTTAGCTTTGCTTCATCCTTATAAAGCCAATCTCGCGCATCTTTAAGGTGCGTAGCAAACTCTTGCATGTTCTGGAACTCATTGGCAATACAGCGTTGTAAGGTTTTGCTGTAGCGGGCCATGATTTCGTAACGATTGGCAATAACAGCCTCAAGGGTTTGATCATCTGCAGGGCGAACCTCGGAAAGCACAGGCTTGGGGGGGACCTTTTTTACCTTAGCCAGGCCAAGGGAACTTAGGGCACAGATATACACCCAACCAATATCAAACTCGTACCACTTGTTTGAGAGCTTTGCGCTAGTCGCATAGGTGTGATGGTTGTTATGTAACTCCTCGCCACCTATCAAGATTCCCCAGGGAACAATATTGGTTGAAGCGTCTTCACAATCGTAGTTGCGATACCCCCAGAAGTGGCCGATACCATTAATAACGCCGGCAGCAGTAATCGGAATCCATAGCATTTGGACTGCCCAAACAGTAGCGCCAATCCCGCCAAACAGAAATACATCGATGATTAACATCAGACCAACACCTTGCCACGAGAACTTCGAGTAGATATTGCGCTCTATCCAATCATCCGGGGTGCCATGTCCAAACTTATCGAGGGTCTCTTGCTTAGCAGCCTCGATCTTATAAAGTTCAGCGCCACGCAATAAAACAGTATCAATACCCAAAATTTGTGGGCTATGGGGATCGTCTACGGACTCGCATTTAGCATGGTGCTTGCGATGTACAGATGCCCATTCTTTGGTAACCATTCCAGTGGTTAACCACAACCAAAAACGGAAAAAGTGGGAAGGTAGTGGATGCAGGTCTAGAGCACGATGGGCTTGGCAACGATGCAAAAAAATCGTCACACTTGCAATAGTGATATGGGTCATCACAAGGGTGAAAATAATAATCTGCCACCACGCCCAATCCAGATAGCCATTGGCCAACCATTGCATCAATGAATCATGAAACGAAGTGAGTCCGCTAATTTCCAAACAAGTTCTCCAAAAGGAATTGGCTGTAAAAGCCCTGATAAACCATTATTTTAAGGCTTTCGGCGTAATACTGCCCCGAAGAACCCGTCAGTTCCATGGATATGCGGCCAAACCTGCCACCAGGGCTTGGCATCACTGCTTCCCAAGGGTATTCCATCATGTAAAAAATGTTGGCCAAGAGCTTCAGCTGCTGGCAAAACCTCGAATTCGGGGTGTTTTTCTAGAAAAAGATCGACAAGTCCTTGATTTTCTTGCTCTAAAAAACTACAGGTCGCATAGACTAATCGCCCTCCAGGCTTTACTAAGCGACTAGCAGACTCTAGGATGGCTAACTGAATTTGGCCTAATTTCTTGATTTCCTCAGGGGTCTGACGCCATTTGAGGTCGGGATTACGCCGAATGGTTCCCAAACCACTGCAGGGGGCATCCACAAGCACCCGATCAATCTTGCCAGCTAGGCGCTTAATTTTGGGGTCGTTTTCACTGTCAATCCAAACCGGATGAACATTCGATAAACCACTGCGTGCAAGACGTGGCTTGAGATTTGCTAGACGCCGTTCGGACGTGTCAAAGGCATACAGCCTGCCTGTACTTCGCATCATGGCGCCCAGCGCCAATGTCTTGCCGCCAGCACCCGCACAAAAATCGACCACCATCTCACCCCGCTTTGGCGCAAGTAAATGGCACAGAATTTGACTACCCTCATCTTGCACCTCAAAGAGACCCTCTTTGAACCAAGTCGAGGTTTGTAAGGAAGGTTTTCCAAAAATACGTATGCCATCTTCGGAATAAGGAGTAGGAATTGCCTCAAAGCGATTCGTGCTGGCATTCATTTGTGCCAATAAATCGTCCCGATTAATCTTCATGGTGTTCACACGTAAATCCAGAGGTGCCGGTTTCATGAGTGTCTCTGCTAATTGCTCACACTGCTCTTTACCCAATGATTTGGTCAGCTCATTCCACAGCCATTCTGGTAAGTTATTTTTAATCATTGGGGCAAGCGCATGACGATCAACCTGACCGTGGCGCTGCAACCACTCATACTCATCCGTTTGTAATACAAACGCTAAATCGGCGAGAGCACTCTCCAACCGATTACCCGAACCAAGCCCACCTTCCGAGAGCGCTGAAACCAAGCCCAATAAGGCTAATCGGCGTGCTTGCGGCCCGCTACCACTAGCCGCAAACTGGGAGAACTCGTTTTTACGTCGTAGTACTGCAAAAGCAGCCTCTGCAATTAAGGCCCGATCTCGATTTCCTAATTTTGGATTTGCCCGAAAGTAACGGCTAACCACACGGTCTGCTGGTTGATTAAAAAGCAGTAGTTCTGGAATGATGTGCTCTAGATGAAAGGCGTGCTGTGGCAAAGCCTTGGCATGCGAATAATTTTTTTGCCCCTGCGGATTAATGGGCTCATTCGGTTTAGCGTTCTTTGCTTTTGCGTATTTCTTTTCTCCCGCCAGGCGCTTGGAAGACCCATACGATGCGGATGATTTTTTAGAAGTATTTTTCATGCAAATGAAATGTACTGTGATTCAGGTGGATGGACATGCACAGTATTCCCCTCAATCTGTAAACGTTGATTAATAATCCATTCAACCGCCAAGGGGTAAATGTAGTGTTCCATTTTTAAAACACGGGCCGCCAAACTACTCGCGTCATCATTGGGCAGAATCGGTACTTCGCCCTGACAAATGATGGGGCCCTCATCCACGGCAGTACTCACAAAATGAACAGTGGCCCCGTGCTTCTGCTCACCCCCATCTAATGCGCGTTGATGTGTATGCAAACCAGGGTAAAGAGGTAGCAAGGATGGGTGAATATTGATCATACGACCCTCATAATGCTTGATAAAGGCAGGCGTAAGGATTCTCATAAAACCAGCCAAAACCAGTAAATCGGCTCCATAGCGGTCAATTTCTTTTATCAGGGCTTGGTCAAAAGCCTCCCGACTTACAAAATCCCGGTGATTGACGACTTCTGTAGAAATGCCCTGAGACCTAGCAACCTCAAGGCCTATTGCATCTGGATTATTGCTAATGACCCCTGTAAATTGCACATCCCATGACTTTGCTGTGGCGGTCTTGACGATTGCTTCTAAATTAGAGCCGCGCCCAGAAATTAAGGAAACAATTGAATGCATGACCAACAATATAATTCAAGGCTAGCCTGAAAGCGAACTGTGAAGGTATTTAGACGTTTTTATCCATCCTCTTTTCGTCCTCCTTGTGCCCTCACCATTGGTAATTTTGATGGGGTTCACCGAGGACATCAAGCTTTGCTCCAAGAACTGGTGCAGGGCGCTCGTGCGCGCGGACTATCCAGCTGTGCATTAACTTTTGAGCCGCATCCGCGTGAATTCTTTGCTCCCAAAGACGCCCCTCCTCGCATCCAAAATATGCGCGACAAATTAATGGCATTAAATAATCTTCGTCTAGATTCAATTGTGATTGCAGAATTTAATCAGGCATTTGCACGCCTAAGCCCCGAAGAATTTGTGGCTGAGATTTTAGTAAAGCAACTAAATACTCAATGGATTTTGGTGGGCGATGATTTTTGTTATGGTGCAAAGCGTGCTGGTAATTTTGCAAGCTTGCAGATCACTGGACAGAAATACGGCTTTGAGGTAACTAGTATCTCAACAGTACTACAAGAGAGCGAAAGGATTTCAAGTTCTCTTGTGCGCCGCGCTCTTGAACATGGGGATATGGAGCCAGCCAAGAGCTTGCTTGGTCGTCCCTACTCTATCTCTGGTCATGTCTTATATGGCAAACAATTAGGACGTCAGTTAGGTTTCCCAACGCTCAACCTAGCGGTATCGACCCTGCGGCCCACGCATCAGCCGGTCACCAGCGGTATTTTTATAGCCCAGGTTCATGGACTTGCCAAAAAAGCCTTACCAGCAGTAGCCAGTCTAGGTGTTCGACCTTCTGTAGAAAGTTCTGGTCAGGTCTTATTGGAGACTCATGTATTTGATTTCAATCAATCAGTCTATGGGAAATTAGTTTGCGTAGAATTGCTAGAGCGACTGCATGAAGAGCGAAAATATCCTGATCTAAAAACCTTACAAGCTGCAATCCAACACGACGCGCATATGGCGCGCGACTATTTTCATAAGAAAAACATGTATGTCTGATAAATCCTCTGCTTACCCCGTTAATCTCCTCGAGACTCCATTCCCTATGCGGGGGGATTTGCCTAAACGCGAGCCAGTGTGGGTTGAAGAGTGGCAACGCAATAAAGTGTACGAAGCGATCCGCTCGGCTCATGCGGGCGAACCTAGTTTCATCCTTCACGATGGCCCCCCTTATGCCAATGGTGATATTCATATTGGTCACGCAGTCAATAAAATCCTTAAGGACATGATTGTGAAATCCCGATGGCTGATGGGCTTTGATGCAATTTATGTGCCCGGCTGGGATTGCCATGGTATGCCCATTGAGATCCAAATAGAAAAACAATTTGGTAAGAATTTACCCACCGCCCAAGTGCAAGCCAAGGCACGTGAGTATGCAAAAGAACAAGTTGCAAAACAGAAAAAAGATTTTCAACGTCTTGGTGTCTTAGGCGAGTGGGATGAGCCTTATCTCACTATGGACTTCCAAAACGAGGCTGATGAGATCCGCGCACTAGGAGAAATCTGGAAGAAGGGGTATGTCTTTCGGGGACTCAAACCGGTTAACTGGTGCTTTGATTGCGGCTCCGCGCTAGCCGAGGCAGAAGTCGAATATCAAGATAAGACGGATCCTGCTGTTGATGTCGGTTTTGCCTTTGATGTAGCCCAATTAAATTCATTAGCAAGTGCTTTTGGATTAAAAGATCTACCCAATAAACCAGGCATGGCAGTGATATGGACAACAACTCCCTGGACCCTACCTGCCAATCAAGCGCTGAATGCACATCCCGATCTGGAATACGCCTTGGTCGAGACGCAAAAGCAAATCCTGCTACTTGCTCAAGACCGTGTCAAAGAATGTCTGGAGCAATATGGTTTTGAAGGGAAAGTTCTAGGTGCCTGTAAAGGTAAGGCCCTTGAGGGTATCTCTTTCTGGCACCCTCTAGCCAGCCTAGACCCGGGGTATAAACGATTGGCACCCATTTACTTGGCGGAGTATGTCACCTTAGATACGGGTACCGGTTTAGTTCACTGCGCACC
This sequence comes from Polynucleobacter sp., assembly GCA_036746715.1. GTDB lineage: Bacteria > Pseudomonadota > Gammaproteobacteria > Burkholderiales > Burkholderiaceae > Polynucleobacter. Next base: position 127,450 of record DAIODQ010000002.1, read on the forward strand.
CGCTTATGGTGAAGAAGATTTTAAGTCTTGTAAGGCTAATGGCTTGGCGGATCACGACATTATTAATCCTGTGATGGCCGATGGTGTTTATGCCTCTTCCTTGCCTTTATTTGCCGGACAACACATCTGGAAAGCAAACGCCAATATTGTGAAAGCGTTAGAGCAAGTGGGTACTCTCATTAAGAATAAGTCGTATACGCACTCATACATGCATTGCTGGCGTCATAAAACGCCCATTATTTATCGTGCTACCTCCCAGTGGTTTGCCAGTATGGATAAAAAACCATCGGATGGGAAAGCATCTCTTCGCGAAACAGCACTCGCCGGTATTGAAAGCACCCTCTTTTATCCAGCCTGGGGCAAACAACGTCTGCACAGCATGATTGCAAACCGACCCGATTGGACACTCTCTCGCCAACGGCAATGGGGTGTGCCGATGGCGTTCTTAATCCACAAAGAAACGGGTGAGCCCCATCCGCGCACACTAGAACTTCTAGAAAAAATTGCTCAACTTGTTGAGAAGGGTGGCATCGAGGCCTGGCAAGCTTTAGATCTTGCCGATTTAATTGGTGATGAAGCTAAGCATTATGAGAAAAATCGGGATACCTTGGATGTTTGGTTTGACTCCGGCACCACCCATTGGCACGTTATACGAGGCTCACATCGTACTGCCCTCTACCGTAAAGAAAGTGAAGGTGAGGCTGGCCGCTGGGCAGATTTGTATCTAGAGGGTTCTGATCAACACCGTGGCTGGTTTCATTCATCCTTATTAACGGGTGCGATGCTCGATGGCAAGCCTCCGTATAAAGCACTTCTTACCCACGGCTTCACGGTGGATGGTCAGGGTCGCAAGATGAGTAAATCGGTCGGTAATGTCATTGCTCCGCAACAGGTGGCCGATAAATTAGGGGCTGAGATCATTCGACTTTGGGTTGCCTCAACCGATTACTCCGGAGAGATGTCGATTTCTGATGAGATTTTAAAACGTGTGGTTGAGAGCTATCGTCGTATGCGCAATACCTTGCGCTTTCTGCTTGCTAATCTCACAGACTTTGATCCAAAGACACACGCACTACCTGTATCTGAATGGCTTGAAATGGACCGCTATACCGTAGCACTAGCTGCCGATCTGCAAAAAACCATTGAGTCTCATTACCGCAATTATGAGTTCCATCCAGCCGTATCAAAAATATTGGCCTTCTGTTCGGAAGACTTGGGTGGCTTTTATTTAGATATCCTCAAAGACCGTCTTTACACCATGGCGCCCAACTCACCAGGACGTCGCTCTGCACAAAATGCTCTATTTCATGTGACACAGCATTTACTCAAATGGCTCTCGCCCTTCTTAAGCTTTACTGCTGAAGAGGCATGGCAGTCTTATCCTCATTTTGCCAAGCGGTCCAAGAGCCCCTCCATCTTTACAGAAGAATTTGGTGTATTCCCAGAGCTTGCCGACCCAAATGGGTTGCTACAAAAATGGCAACGGATTCGTGAAATTCGGTCTGAAATTACCAAAGCCATTGAGGTGGAGCGTGAAATTGGAAAAATTGGTTCTTCTTTACAAGCAGAACTAAGTATTAGATTAGGATCATCCGACTTTGCTCTTCTGAACTCACTTGGATCTGATTTACGCTTTGTCACAATTACCTCTAAGGCCGATATCTTCCAATCTAACAGCAATGCAATTACCATCACTGTTAAACCAAGTGCTACTCCAAAATGTGCTCGTTGCTGGCACCATACAAGCGACGTTGGATCTCATGCTGAGCATCCTGATATTTGTGGTCGCTGTGTCAGCAATCTCTATGGTGACGGTGAGAGGCGTCAATTTGTATAAGCATGACTAATGATCAAAGCCCCATTAGGCCTTCTCGGTGGTATCTCTTATTGGCGATCCTAGTCCTCGTTGCTGACCAGATTAGTAAATGGTGGGCACAGATCAGTCTCCCAATGGGTCAAGCCCGTGCTGTAACTGATTTTCTGAACTGGTTCCTCATCTATAACCCTGGGGCTGCATTCTCATTTTTATCTCAAGCAGGAGGGTGGCAACGTTGGTTCTTTACGATCATCGGCATTGTCGCTGCGATTGTCATTATTTGGTTATTACAAAAAAATACACACGATCGTCCATTCTGTATTGCCCTCTCTCTCATCTTAGGTGGCGCGGTTGGTAATGTATTGGATCGCCTCTTATATGGTGCTGTGGTCGACTTCATTGATGTGCACTATCAAGGTTTGCATTGGCCTGCATTTAATATTGCAGACAGCGCCATCTCTATTGGTGCTACATTAATTGTTATCAACGAGATTAGGCGTGCCATTACGCAACGCAGCTAGTTTTACTGAAAGAACGGAATGGATGCAATGGCTTCCTTAGTAAATAAAAAAATTGTGTTAGGAATCTCTGGTGGGATCGCTGCCTATAAATCAGCAGAACTTGCTCGCGCACTGATTCAAGAAGGTGCCCAGGTTCAGGTGGTTATGACTGAAGCAGCACAGCAATTTATTACCCCGATCACCATGCAAGCCCTGACTGGGAAAGCAGTGTTCACCAATCAGTGGGATGACCGTATTGCCAATAATATGGCCCATATCGAACTATCCCGCCAAGCGGATGCAATCCTCATTGCTCCAGCTAGTGCTGATTTAATAGCAAAACTATCATTGGGTCTTGCAGACGATCTCTTAAGTTCGCTTTGCCTGGCTCGTGATTGCCCTCTTTTGGTAGCCCCTGCCATGAATCTACAAATGTGGGCGCATCCTGCAACGCAACGCAGTGTTGCTCGCCTTAATAGTGATGGCATCACTATTTTGGGGCCAAGTAGCGGCGATCAGGCATGTGGCGAGGTAGGTATGGGACGCATGCTAGAACCCTCAGAAATCTGTGAGCAATTAATTGCTTTCTTTCAGCCTCAGGTTCTCAAAAATAAACGGGTACTCATTACTGCTGGTCCTACCTTTGAGGCCATTGATCCCGTTCGCGGCATCACGAACCTCAGCTCAGGCAAGATGGGTTTTGCTGTGGCACAAGCAGCCATTGAGGCTGGCGCTCACGTTCATCTTATTGCAGGTCCTTGCTCTCTAGCGACCCCTCTCTCAAGCACAGGAAGAATTTTACGAACCGATGTGACCAGCGGCCAAGAAATGTACCAAGCTGTAATGGCTTCATCAAACTGTGACGTGTTTTTTGCGGTTGCAGCGGTGGCAGACTGGACGATTGCGAATCGCGCCAAGCAAAAGATTAAACGCCAAGAGCAAACAGGCTTAGATTTACAATTTCGTTCCAATCCGGACATTCTGTTAGAGATGGCGAAGATTGCAAAACGTCAATCCAAGCCCTATTGTGTTGGCTTTGCAGCAGAGACCGATCGCCTTGGTAAGCACTGTAAGGAGAAAAGGGTTCGCAAAGGTATCCCGATGATTGTGGGCAATATTGGTCCTACAACCTTCGGCCAAGATACGAATGAGATCCTAGTTGTTGATGAAAAAGGTAGCAAGAACTTAGGGCGCGCGAGTAAGCTCGATCTTGCCCGCCGTCTAATTACGATTGTGGCAACTCGAATCTCGTAAAGGATCTTTAGTGCAAGTACTTCAAGTCAAAATACTCGATGAGCGGATGCGCTCGCAAATGCCCGGTTACGGAACCCCCGGTAGTGCGGGATTAGATCTACGCGCCTGCATTGATCAAGCTCTTGAGTTAGCCCCTGGTAAAACAGAGCTGATTCCAACGGGTCTTGCGATTTATATTGAAGACCCACGTTATGCGGCGATGATCTTGCCACGCTCAGGACTGGGTCACAAACACGGAATTGTCTTGGGTAATTTGGTGGGCTTAATCGACTCTGATTATCAAGGTCCATTAATGGTTAGCGCCTGGAACCGCAGTGCAACGCCATTTATACTGGAACCAATGGAGCGCTTGGCGCAATTAGTGATTGTTCCCGTTCAACAAGTGGAGCTCAAGATCGTCTCGGAGTTTGTCAGCAGCACCCGCGGCAGTGGCGGATTTGGAAGTACTGGACGCGGATAAATCCGCATCCAGCCTTCATTAAATCTCTTCTACCGGTTCGGCACTGGCTTTATTAGCTCTACTTGGTGGAGTATTTGATGATTGAATATCGAGCTTAACCTTACCTTCATCATCAATATCAACCAATACTGATCCACCGTGGGCTAAACGACCAAATAGCAGCTCGTCAGCCAAGGCTTTGCGTACAGTATCTTGAATGATTCGCTGCATTGGTCTAGCACCCATCAATGGGTCAAAGCCATGTTTTGCTAAGTAGGCACGCAATGCGGGGCTAAAGACAGCATCCACTTTCTTCTCATGCAACTGCTCTTCAAGCTGCATCAAGAACTTATCGACCACCCGCATTATGATGGACTCATCGAGCGCCTTAAAGGAGACGATGGCATCTAAACGGTTGCGGAACTCTGGGGTAAAGAACTTCTTGATATCGGCCATCTCATCACCCTGCTCGCGCGCGTTGGTAAAGCCCATGGTGGACTTCTGCATCGCCTCGGCACCCGCATTGGTGGTCATAATGATGATGACATTCCGAAAATCCGTTTTACGCCCGTTGTTATCTGTCAAGGTGCCGTGATCCATTACCTGCAATAAGATATTAAAAATATCAGGGTGAGCTTTCTCAATCTCATCGAGCAATAAGACGCAATGAGGTTTCTTGGAAACTGCTTCGGTTAAAAGACCGCCTTGATCAAAGCCCACATAACCTGGGGGCGCCCCGATCAAGCGACTGACCGCATGACGCTCCATATACTCCGACATATCGAAGCGTAACAGCTCAATGCCCATGATGAATGCCAACTGTTTCGCAACCTCAGTCTTACCAACCCCTGTAGGTCCAGAGAATAAGAATGAGCCGATCGGGCGGTCTACCTTGCCCAAACCAGCCCGAGTCATCTTAATTGCACTTGCCAAAGCCTCAATCGCTGGATCTTGCCCAAACACAACGCTCTTGATATCGCGATCTAAGGTCTGTAATTTACTGCGATCGTCCACGGAAACCGATTGCGGTGGGATACGCGCAATTTTGGCAACAATTTCCTCAATCTCTTGGCGACTAATGGTTTTCTTCTGCTTCGACTTCGGCAAGATGCGTTGAGCAGCGCCTGCTTCATCAATCACATCAATCGCTTTGTCGGGCAAATGTCGATCATTGATATAGCGCGAGGACAATTCGGCGGCGGCGACCAAGGCAGCGCTTGCGTACTTGACGCCATGATGTTCTTCAAAGCGCGACTTTAAACCACGCAAGATTTGCACGGTTTGATCGACGGTAGGCTCAACTACATCCACCTTCTGAAAACGCCGTGATAAAGCGGCGTCTTTTTCAAAAATGCCACGGTACTCGGTAAAGGTAGTTGCGCCAATACACTTTAAGGTACCGCTTGATAAGGCAGGCTTTAATAGGTTACTGGCATCGAGGGTGCCACCAGAGGCTGCGCCCGCCCCAATCAAAGTGTGGATCTCATCGATGAAGAGGACTCCATGGACATTATCTTTTAATGATTTCAGCACACTCTTAAGGCGTTGCTCAAAATCACCGCGATACTTGGTACCGGCTAGTAAGGCTCCCATGTCTAGGGAATAAACCGTAGCATTCGCCAAAATATCAGGCACTTCACCCTTCGTGATTCTCCAAGCAAGGCCTTCAGCAATTGCAGTTTTACCAACACCCGCCTCACCCACCAAGAGTGGATTATTTTTACGGCGGCGGCATAACACTTGAATGACGCGCTCTACTTCGCTATCACGGCCGATTAGAGGATCAATCTTGCCTTGACGGGCTAGCGCATTCAAATTTTGTGTAAATTGATCTAGCGGGCTCTCTTTGCCACCGCTCGCTGCTTCTTCGGTATCGGGACTGGCTTCCGCCGCTTTAGCAGGCTCAGTATTGTCTTTGCGAACGCCGTGGCTAATAAAATTGACCACATCTAGGCGCGTGACTCCCTGCTGTTGCAAGAAATACACCGCATGCGAATCTTTTTCACCAAAGATAGCTACCAACACATTGGCGCCCGTGACCTCTTTTTTACCATTGGAGGTTGACTGGACATGCATGATGGCGCGCTGTATCACCCGCTGAAAACCTAAAGTCGGTTGCGTATCAACTTCTTCAGTTCCGGGAACCACCGGGGTGTTGTCGTTAATAAAGTTTTTCAGTTGCGAGCGTAACTCCGCAATATTCACGGCGCAGGCCTTCAAAACCTCAACGGAGGTGGCGTTATCCAGCAAAGCCGATAGAAGATGCTCAACGGTAATGAACTCGTGGCGGGCCGCACGGGCATCCACAAAAGCCATATGCAAACTTACTTCTAGTTCTTGAGCAATCATGCTTCCTCCATAGTGCACTGCAAAGGGTGACCCGCTTCACGGGAACGTTCTGTTACTTGATGTACTTTAGTGGAAGCCACATCGCGGGTAAAGATACCGCATACACCTTTACCAGCAAGATGTACTTGCAACATAATTCGGGTTGCTGTCTCTTGGTCTTTATTGAAATATTCTTGAATAACCATCACCACAAACTCCATGGGTGTGTAGTCGTCGTTTAGTAACATGACCTTATACATAGCCGGCACCTTGACCTTCTCGGCCTGCCGTTCCAGTACTGCCGTATCCTCTTTATACGGGGTAACTGGGTTTCCTTTGGAAGGTATTTTTGGATTTTCGCTCATTAGAAACATTCTAACCACACAGGAATAATTCAGCCGAAATTGGTTTTTACTTTACGAAAACCTCTGAAAAACAAGGTATTTTTATAGTATTGGGGCATTTTTTATGAAAAAAAGGGTTTTTCCTAGTGTTATTCAGACATATTTCCTTGACACCCCTTTAAAAAGGGCAAACAATCAATCCTGTGGAGTCTTTCTCGTATGAGATTTACCTGCATTAGGCGTGTTGTGGTGTAAGACCAATTAAATGGTATTTCCTCGCTTCACGGTTGTTTTTAAAGATTTTTGTAATGGAGTTCGCATGGCGACCGGAGTTGTTAAGTGGTTTAATGATGCAAAAGGTTTCGGGTTTATTAAACCTGATGATGGTGAAGAAGAGCTGTTCGCGCATTTCAGCGCGATTACTATGGGCGGTTTTAAAACCCTCAAAGAAGGCCAAAAGGTAACGTTTGACATTACCCAAGGTCCAAAGGGTAAGCAAGCAACAAATATTCAAGCTGGCTGATCACTTCCTGATCCCAAACAAAAACCCCAGGATAAAACCTGGGGTTTTTCTTTTGTGTCAACGCCAGCCTACATGTGGTCAATCATGACCTGACCAAAACCAGAACACGACACCTGGGTTGAGCCTGGTAATAAACGGGCAAAGTCATATGTTACTTTCTTCGACAAAATGGCTTTCTCCATCGAGGAGATAATCAAATCAGCCGCTTCGAACCAGCCAAGATGACGTAACATCATTTCTGCAGAGAGGATCTCCGAACCTGGATTGACATAATCTTTTCCAGCATACTTCGGAGCGGTGCCATGGGTCGCCTCAAACATGGCGATGCTATCGGACATATTGGCGCCGGGCGCAATGCCAATGCCGCCTACTTGAGCCGCTAAAGCATCCGAGATGTAATCGCCATTGAGGTTCAAGGTCGCAATTACGCTGTACTCATTGGGGCGCAACAAAATCTGTTGTAAGAACGCATCGGCAATCACATCCTTCACAAGGATGTCCTTACCTGTTTTGGGATTCTTGAATTTGCACCATGGACCGCCATCAACTAACTGAGCACCAAATTCTTTCATGGCAAGCTCATAGCCCCAATCACGGAATCCACCCTCCGTAAATTTCATAATATTGCCCTTATGTACCAAGGTCACCGAGGGTTTGTCATTATCAATGGCGTATTGGAATGCTTTGCGCACTAAGCGTTGGGTACCCTCTCGCGACACTGGCTTGATACCAATGCTCGATGTTTCTGGAAAACGAATCTTCTTCACACCCATTTCCTTGACCAAGAAATCCACAATCTTCTTGGCACCATCCGTACCGGCCTCCCACTCAATGCCCGCATAAATATCTTCGGAGTTCTCACGGAAAATGACCATATCGGTTTTCTCAGGCTCACGCACTGGCGAAGGTACGCCCTTGAAATAACGTACTGGGCGCAAACACACATACAAATCTAATGATTGGCGTAAGGCTACGTTTAAGGATCGAATCCCCCCGCCCACCGGAGTAGTCAATGGTCCTTTGATCGAAACCACATACTCCTTAACCGCTTCCAAGGTCTCGTCTGGCATCCACACGTCTGGACCATAGACCTTGGTTGATTTCTCACCAGCAAAGACCTCCATCCAAGCAATCTTACGTTTACCGCTATAGGCCTTCTGTACTGCAGCATCGACCACCTTGATCATGACAGGGGTAATATCCAATCCAGTGCCATCGCCCTCGATAAAGGGGATGATGGGGTTATTCGGGACATTGATTGAAAAATCAGCATTCACGATAATTTTTTCACCAGCAGGGACTTTGATGTGCTTATACATTGCGCTTTTCTCCATTTAACGAATTTACTATTTTCGCATGAGACCTAAAGGCCTCTTCTCTAAAATACTTTATTTTAAATCTTCGACAAATATGGCAAATAAATACTTGACTGTTCTAGTGGCCTCTTGCCTGCTAAGCCTTACACATGCATCGTTCGCCCAAAGCCAAAAACTGGCCATGATTGAGCTCAAAGCCGGTATGTATCGCATAGAAGCTGAATTAGCCGATACACCAGCAGCGCGCCAAACGGGTCTTATGTATCGGACCTTTATGCCAACCAACTCCGGAATGCTATTTGTCTTTGAAGAAAAAGCGATTCATTGCTTTTGGATGCGTAACACCAAGCTACCCCTATCCATTGCATTCCTAGATGACGACGGTAAGATTGTGAACATTTCTGATATGGAGCCCGAGACCCAAAATAATCACTGTCCGCGCTCTTCAGTTCGATATGCCCTCGAAATGAATCAGAAATGGTTTGCACAACGCGCTATAGGCCCCGGGACAGTAATTCAGGGATTGCCTAAAAAAAATTAGGTCTTAACCAAAGTGGCAAACGTAATGCACGGGCTGATCGGCCCGGATTACAAAGTAACCGCCCGCCTCCACTGTCCAACTTTGACCCGCTGAGAATGATTTTTCAGCTTGGCCATTGATGCTGACATAGGCAGTACCATCGACTACTTCCATAATCTCTTTAGTTGTCAGATCAAAGCGCAAAGTACTGGGCAAAACCACTCCTACCGACTTACGAGTACCATCCGCCAATGTCACTGTATGAGACACACATTTACCATCGAAGTAGACATTCGCTTTTTTACCAACAGAAACCTGATCAAACTGCATGTGTTCGCTCTCTTATCAAAATAAATGGTTAATTACTTAGCACGCTTACGCTTTGCAATTTCTGCAATACGCATCCGTAGGGCATTTAACTTAATAAATCCACCGGCATCGGCCTGATTGTAGGCACCACCATCATCATCAAAGGTCGCAATATTTTGATCAAATAAAGTATTTGCAGAGTTACGTGCCAATACGGATACAGAGCCTTTATAGAGTTTTAAACGGACCGTACCGTTGACACTCTGTTGGGTGTGATCAATGAGGGTCTGTAATGCAAGCCGCTCAGGTGACCACCAGTAACCGTTGTAGATCAGCGCTGCATAGCGTGGCATTAAATCATCTTTTAAATGTGCCACCTCGCGATCGAGGGTGATACTTTCAATCGCACGGTGGGCTTTAAGCAAGATGGTGCCACCAGGCGTTTCATAACATCCACGGCTCTTCATGCCAACAAAACGATTCTCAACCAAGTCAAGTCGGCCAATCCCATTTGCGCCACCCAAGCGATTAAGCTCAGCCAGTAACTCATGGGCTTTCATAGCCTTACCGTTGATGGCTACTGGGTCGCCACTCTTAAATTCAATCTCAATAATTTGTGCCTGATCTGGAGCTTTTTCTGGGGAGACCGTCCAACGCCACATTGCTTCTTCAGCCTCGGCATTGGGGTCTTCTAAATGACGGCCCTCAAAACTAATATGCAAGAGATTGGCATCCATCGAATAGGGCGCACCGCCTTGCTTGTGTTTCATTTCCACGGGAATGCCATGCTTTTCTGCGTAAGCTAGTAGTTTTTCTCGTGAGAGTAAATCCCACTCACGCCATGGTGCAATGACCTTAATACCTGGCTCTAGTGCGTAATAGCCCATCTCAAAGCGAACCTGATCATTCCCCTTACCCGTGGCCCCATGCGACACCGCATCAGCACCAACCTGACGCGCAATCTCAATTTGACGTTTAGCGATTAAAGGACGTGCAATGGATGTACCTAATAAATACTCACCTTCATAGATCGTATTCGCTCTAAACATTGGGAATACAAAATCGCGCACAAACTCTTCGCGCAAATCGTCAATAAAGATATGCTCGGGCTTAATCCCAAACTTGAGGGCCTTACTTCGTGCTGGCTCGAGCTCTTCGCCCTGCCCCAAATCGGCCGTGAAGGTCACAATCTCACAGGCATAAGTATCTTGCAACCATTTCAAGATAACGCTGGTATCTAAACCACCGGAATACGCTAATACTGCTTTTTTAATGTCGGACATAGTGTGTTTTTTATTTACAGAACTTTAATCAATGTGATCTAAGACTTAATTGCATGCTCGATTTTATAAGCGCCCGCAGAGCAAAAACTCCATCAGGGCTTTTTGAACATGCAGACGATTTTCAGCCTCCTCCCAAACTACGCTTTGAGGTCCATCAATAACTCCCGAACTCACCTCTTCACCCCGATGTGCTGGTAAGCAATGCATAAACAAGGCGTCTGGTGTGGCCAGTGACATCAGATCTTCAGAGACCATCCAGTTTTTGAAAGCAGCAACCCGCGAAGCATTCTCGTCTTCGAATCCCATGCTGGTCCAAACATCAGTGGACACCAAATGAGCGCCCTTACACGCGTCTTTTGGATCAGCGCATACGGTTAGGTGATTTAGGGCTGAGCTATTCAGACGCGAGCGTTCGAGCTGATAACCCTCGGGTGCAGAGAACCGAATCTCAAAATCTAATTTCTCGGCAGCCTGGATCCAGGTATACGCCATATTATTTGCATCGCCAACCCATGCAACGGTCTTCCCTTGTATAGGTCCACGTGCCTCTACAAACGTGAAGATATCGGCCATCACCTGACAGGGATGAAATTGATTGGTCAAGCCATTAATCACTGGGACACGCGAGTTGGCACTAAAGCGCTCTATGGAGGCTTGCTCAAAGGTCCGAATCATGATGATGTCTGTCATTCTAGAAATGACCTGAGCAGCATCTTCAATGGGTTCACCACGACCAAGCTGGGTGTCTCTTGTATTCATATAAACCGCATGACCACCCAACTGATGGACACCGGCCTCAAATGACAAACGAGTACGCGTGGAATGCTTCTCGAAGATCATCGCTAAAGTACGATCGTGCAAAGGATGCCAGGTCTCATAGCGTTTAAAGCGCTCCTTTAACCATGCCGCCCTCGTAAACAAATAGTCGTACTCCTCTCGGCTAAAGTCAGAGAACTGCAGATAATGTCTTAGCTGGCCAGGTACTTGAGGCTTAGCTAATGAATGGCCATTACCCAATGCTGCCAAATGAGCATCTTGTGTGGTGTGAGAAGTTTGATGCGGCATATCTTGCAAAAGAACGCTCCATGAAACAAAAACCCGCTCGATCTAAGAGCGGGTCAGAAAATCTAAACAACATTAGGCCCGCTAAAGGCCTAATAAAAAACGATTAGGCCATTGCCTTAATGGCTGCCGAAAGTCGTGACTTCTGACGCGCAGCGGTGTTTTTGTGTGCAATCTTTTTATCGGTGATCATGTCGATCGTCGACTGGGTCGCAATAAATACTTTTTTCGCTGCGTCTTTATCGCCCGCCTCAATCGCTTTTCGAACAGCCTTGATCGAAGTACGAAGTTTGGAACGCAAACTAGAGTTGTGAGCATTTAACTTCACAGATTGACGAGCGCGCTTGCGAGCTTGTGCGGTATTAGCCATTATTAAATAAACCTATCTAAATCAAATAATCAGAATGAAATCAAACTCTTAAAAGTAAAAACCTGCCAAAAGCCTGAATTCACTGTCTTTGCAAAGCCGTAATAATACAGCTCTCGAAAACCTGACATTCTACCCGAAAGAGGTCAAAATGCCCACCCCACCCCCAAATAAGGGAAAATCAGGCCATGAACCTGCTTTCTGCCGCAGCCAAAGTCAGCTCCTTGACCATGCTATCCCGCATTACGGGATTGGTTCGCGAGACCCTCATTGCCAGGAGTTTTGGGGCTTCCGAGTGGACGGATGCCTTTAATGTGGCCTTCCGGCTGCCTAATTTGCTCCGTAGACTATTTGCCGAAGGGGCTTTTTCCCAAGCTTTTGTCCCCATCTTGGGAGAAATCTCCAATCAAGGGGATCGCAACAAAACTCAGAGTTTGGTGGACGCCATTGCCACCCTCCTGTTTTGGGCCCTAGGCCTAACCGTTCTAGTGGGAGTGATTGGCGCACCTCTTCTAGTTTTCATCATTGCTGCCGGCCTCAAAGGTGGGGGAGCTTATGACACCACCATTCTGATGACCCAAATCATGTTTCCGTACATTGGGCTTATCTCTCTAGTATCTCTATCAGCTGGGATTCTGAACACCTTCGGGCGCTTCGCTGTGCCCGCATTTACTCCTGTGCTTCTGAACCTCTCCCTAATTGGAGGAGCAGTTTTATTAGCCCCCCACTTAGAACAACCTATTTATGCACTAAGTATTGGTGTATTGATTGGCGGAATTTTACAACTCTGCATCCAGATACCAGCACTCTTAAAACTAGGACTTCTTCCACATATTGCATTTCTTCCGCGGGCAATGAAAGCGGCTTGGCAAAATCCAGATGCGCGCCGCGTGATTAAACTCATGGTACCTGCAGTTTTTGCAGTATCGGTTGCGCAAATTTCTTTAATTATTAATACCAATATTGCCTCCCACCTACAAACTGGGAGCGTTTCCTGGCTTTCTTACGCGGACCGCCTCATGGAATTTCCCACCGCACTGCTCGGAGTTGCACTGGGGACCGTATTGCTTCCTAGTCTCAGTAAGGCAAATGCTAATCAAGATACTGCCCATGCAGGGGAGCTTTTGGTTTGGGGGTTGCGTCTGACCTTTTTACTAGCCGCACCATGCGCGTTAGCGCTGTTTCTGTTTGGCACACCCATCTCTGCAGTTTTATATCACTACGGACAGTTCAACAACCTCGATGTCGAAATGACGCGTCAAGCTCTAGCTGCATATGGAGTTGGTTTAATCGGACTAGTTCTTGTCAAGATATTGGCGCCTGGCTTCTATTCCCGCCAAGATATTCGTACGCCGGTCAAGATTGCTGTGTTGGTATTGGTGTTTACGCAGCTCGCCAACTTTATCCTAGTTCCCCAATTTGCCCATGCTGGTCTAGCTTTATCGGTTGGTTTAGGCGCATGCCTAAATGCAGCGCTACTTTGGATTGGTCTACGAAGAAAGGGAGCCCTACCCCTGAGTGCTGGCTGGCTCAAATACCTTACTCAACTTAGTCTCGGTTTATTACCATTGGGCTTATTGCTCTTTTATGGTGCAAGCGCTCATGATTGGCTAGCATTACAAAGTAGCCCGTGGATCCGCATTGGGTTTTTGGGGCTTTGGCTCATGATTGCCGCCTTGGTGTACTTTGCCACTCTGTGGCTTGTTGGTTTACGCTGGCAAAATTTTCTACGTCATGCAAAATAGTCATTATGCCGACCCAACAGCTCGATTACTTTTCTACCTTAGTTGCTGAGGACGAGCACTTTCCGCTGACTGAAGCAAGCATTGCTGTTGCCCAGCACGCATTTCCTGATCTTGATGTTCAGCATGTTCTAGATGAAATCGATCAATTCGGCGATCGTCTTAAGAAACGTATTTCTGCTGACGCCTCAGCTGTGCAACGCTTACAACAGTTAAAGCATTTCTTCTTCACCGAGCTCGGCTTTGGTCCCAACCCAAACGATTTTTACGCTCCTGAGAACTCATATATTCATCATGTTCTGCAAAGTCGCCGTGGCATTCCAATTTCTTTAGCCATCATCATGATGGAGCTTGGTAACCAAGTTGGCTTAAAAATTAGAGGGGTCTCCTTTCCCAACCACTTCATGCTACGCGTCTCGCTACCCCAGGGCGAGGTCATCATGGATCCCCTAACAGGTGCATCCTTAGCAAAGCAGGAATTACAAGCGATGCTTGACCCCTACCTTGAGGCAAGAGGTTACGTTGGTGATCTTCAGTTGCCGCTCAATGTTTTTCTGCGGGTCTCAAGTTCTCGAGAAATACTCTCGCGCTTCTTGCGGAACTTAAAACTAATTTATACCGAACATGAGCGCTGGGAGCGTTTACTGGGAGTACAACAACGCCTGGTCATTTTGTTACCAGACTCTCTTGAAGAAGTCCGTGATCGCGGTCTAATCTTTGCGCAACTGGAGTACTTGCGTCCTGCAATTGAAGATATGCAAGCCTATCTCAGTGCGCAACCCGATGCCAGCGATGCGGAAGAAATCCGCGAGCATATAGCAACCCTTGAAAATCAAGTGCGCCAGCATTAAATCCTTTACTCTTTATGTCCAATAAGGTTTTATCCATCGTTGGTCCAACCGGTGTCGGTAAAAGCAATTTAGCCCTTTGGTTGGCTCGCCAGTGCAAAGACTTGGGACAAGGTATCGAAATCATCAGTATGGATTCCGCCTTGGTATACAAAGGTATGAATATTGGGACCGCCAAACCAAGTAAAGCAGAACGGGAGGAGGTTGTTCATCACCTCATTGATATTTTGGACCCCAGCCAAAATTACTCTGCTGCACAGTTCGCGAGCGATGCAAAAGAACTCATTACGGATATAAAACTGCGCGGCAACGTCCCCTTAATCGTGGGCGGTACGATGCTCTACTGGAGAGCTTGGGTCTATGGCTTCTCCAATCTGCCTGCAGCAAACCCCATAGTACGTGCTCAATTAGACCTCGAAGCGGCTGAAATTGGCTGGCCTGCAATGCATGCCAAGTTGGCCATTCTCGACCCAATTAGTGCAGCCCGTCTACAAGCAAATGATAGTCAACGTGTTCAACGAGCCCTCGAGGTCTATGCGCTCACTGGGCGACCACTCTCAGAGCTTTTTGAAGAGACCCCGAGTCTTGCGGGTCGCAAACAAGAGCCCAATCCTGATTGGGTGGAAGTGATCTCACTTGAACCGTTCGATCGAAAGTTCTTGCACGCGCGTCTACAGGAACGTTTTGATCAAATGCTAGAGAGTCAATTGATTGAAGAGGTTGAACAACTTCGCAAGCGTGGCGACCTACATACCAATCTACCAGCGATTCGGTCTGTGGGTTATCGCCAAGTTTGGGAGTATCTAGTAGGGGATGTGGATTTTGAGACGATGAAACAAAAAGCGTATGCCGCAACCCGACAACTTAGTAAACGCCAAATGACCTGGCTGCGAGCAATGGATCGTCAAGTCTTTGATCCCTTTGATGCAGAGCAAATCAAGCTTGCGCAAAAAAAATGCTTAGCCCTCTTACGCTAACTTAAACCACAATCGTCTGAGGAGCTCCTTGGGGACGCTCCACAATTTCTCCTAAACGCCAAGAGTGCAGTCCTTGTTGATTAATGCAAGCGATGACTGCATCACTATCTTGCTGACTCACTACCACTACCATGCCAATACCGCAATTAAATACGCGGACCATTTCAGCGTCGGCGACGCCGCCCTTCATTTGCAACCAGCGGAACAAATCTGGCATCTGCCAAGAATCTCGATGAAGTACAGCTTGGGTATTGTCGGGTAGCACGCGAGGAACGTTATCAACCAATCCGCCGCCCGTAATATGGGCCAAGCCTTTTATAGGATACTGAGCCATCACATTCAATAGTTGCTTGACGTAGATTTGAGTGGGCGTCATGACAATCTCCCGCAATGAACGCCCTCCAATATCCTCTGTTGGCTTTGCGCCAGCACGCTCAATAATCTTACGAATCAAAGAATACCCATTGGAGTGCGCCCCACTAGAAGCAATTCCAATCACTGCATCGCCCGGTTTAATGGAAGACCCGTTAATGATTTTAGATTTCTCGACCACACCAACAGCAAACCCGGCTAAATCATATTCACCTGAGGGGTACATGCCAGGCATCTCGGCGGTCTCACCGCCAATCAGGGCGCACCCTGCCAACTCACAGCCCTTGGCAATGCCAGCCACTACGGTTGTGGCTGTATCGACCGATAATTTGCCACAAGCAAAATAATCAAGGAAAAACAAAGACTCGGCACCCTGTACCAAAATATCGTTTACGCTCATCGCGACCAAATCTTGACCAATGGTCTCGTGACAGTTCCACTCAAAGGCTAATTTAAGCTTCGTTCCAACGCCATCCGTGCCAGATACTAAAACAGGCTCCCGATACCGCTTAGGGACCTCAAAAAGAGCTCCAAAGCCGCCTATTCCGGCCAACACGCCATCTCGCATGGTTTTCTTGGCCAAAGGCTTAATCCGGTCTACCAAGGCGTCGCCGGCGTCAATGTCCACCCCAGCGTCACGGTAGGAGAGTCCTTGGGATGAGGGGGGCTTAGAGGAATTGTTCATCGTTTAATCTTTGGGAAATCAGGGAAATCCGCTTATAGGTTCAATTTGATCGGTAGAATCTCTGAATTCTAGAGTATGAGGCCGTATGGCAGAAATTTTTACCCCCTTTCTCTTTGCTTTTATATTGGCCTATATCTTGCGGCCTGTTTGTCTTCGCCTGGAAACCGTTGGTCTAGGTAAAGCATTAGCAAGCACCCTGAGTATTCTTTTTGGCCTGTGCCTAATGGCGATCGTCCTGCTCTTGTTAATCAATCTGCTGCGCCATGAAATCCCCTTAATTAAAGCTCAGCTACCCATTTGGTTACAAAGCATCCAAACATGGCTAGCCCCAAAACTCATCAGCCTCAATATTGATATTGACTGGCAAGCGTTGCGCGAAGCAATTACCCAAAAGCTCACCGCACATTTTTCTGCAAATGCTAATCAAATTCTTAGCACCAGCCTAGAAACTGTTTTAGCCTCCGGTAGTTCTGTATTGGGCGGGTTTGTCAACTTCATCCTAATTCTCTTTGTACTCTTTTACTTACTAATCGATTGGGATCACTTTTTTGCTTTACTTAAACAATTAATTCCAATTCGTCATCAGGCAACTGCACAAACCCTCCTTTCTGAAACCGATGGTCTGCTCTCCCAATACTTGCGCGGTCAGATGTTAGTCATTTTGATCATGGCAGTTTTCTACAGCGCCGGCTTAAGTCTTACGGGCATGCAAGGGGCGCTTGGGCTAGGGGTGTTTACCGCGATCGTCATCATCATTCCCTACGTTGGAATTGCCCTCGGTCTTGTCTTGGCAGTACTCTCAGTCATATTGCAATTTGGCTTTGGTAGTGAGTTGATTGTGGTCTTGGTCATCTTTGGTATTGGTCAAGTTCTTGAAGGTTTTTTTCTCACTCCTCGCTTAGTTGGTGAGCGCATTGGCTTACATCCAGTGGCGGTGTTATTTGCCTTGTTAATCTTTGCAAAATTATTTGGCTTCTTTGGGGTTTTGTTGGCCCTACCAGCAAGTGCAATCGTGCTGGTCTTGATACGTTTTGCATGGTCGCTATATGAACAAAGCACTTGGTATCGTAAATAGCCAGTATTTATGAACCATTCGTCCGCTCTACCCCGTCAATTTGCCCTTGACCTTACCCAGCCACCGCCAGCCACACTTCATAACTTTCTGGAAAGCGGTAATGAAGAATTGAAAAATGCGCTGAGGCACTCAGTTTCATTTTGGCAAACTGAGCAGGAAAGACTTATTCCGCTTGAACAACGTTGGTTCTATTGGTGGGGTAGTAATGGCTGTGGTCGCACCCATCTTCTTAAAGCGATGAACTATGCTGCTAGAGATCAGGGTCTAATACCGATTGAGCTTGGTCCTAATCAGCCCAATGCGTGGATTGATTGCGAAGAGCACTTATCGCAATTAAATAACAGACAGATCCGCGTAATGACCGTAGACGATATTGATCAACTGGATGATCGGCTTCAAGCAAGTCTATTTCGCATACTCAATGTAGTGCATGCAAGCCCGAATTACTTCATATACCTCGCTGGTAATCTTGCCCCCAATGGCTTAGAACTCCGCGAGGATCTTCGTACTCGTCTTGCTTGGGGGCTTATTTTTCAGGTTCATCCATTAACCGACTCAGAAAAAGTAGCTGCACTTACACAAGCTGCTAAAGAACGAGGATTAAGTTTATCAACCGACGTGCTGCCCTGGCTTATCAGTCATTTTTACCGAGACATGCCTAGTTTGATGGCATTACTCGATGCTCTTGATGCTCACTCGCTTGAAACTAAACGAGCAATCACACTGCCCTTGGTTCGTGAACTTCTTCAAATTGCAGGTAAAAAACCATGAGTCGATTGGCGTTATTTGATCTTGATCACACCCTCTTGCCCTTTGACAGTGACTACGAGTGGGGGCAGTTTTTAGTTCGTCAAGGTGTCGTTGATGGCGAACAATACGCTAAAACAAATGAGCAATTTTATGCAGACTACAAAGTAGGCAAATTGGATATTGATGCTTTTCTACGTTTTGCACTCAAGCCCTTATCTGCAAATAGTCGAGAGCAACTCCAACAATGGCATGATGCCTTTATGCATGAAAAAATTAATGGTCAATTACATCCCAATGCGATGGCTTTGGTCAAAAAACATCAAACCGCTGGCGACCTCTGTTGTGTAGTGACGGCCACAAATAGCTTTGTCACACGCCCAATCGTGAAAGCCTTTGGCATTGATCATTTGGTCGCGACCGACCCCGCTACAGAAAATAACCAGCCTAACGGACGCTTTACTGGTAAAGTCGCCGGGATTCCGAGCTTTAAAGCAGGGAAGGTAACGCGGGTAAATGCTTGGCTATATGAGCAAGGCTTATCATTTGATATCCTCGAGAAAAGCTACTTCTATTCTGACTCACTAAATGATCTTCCCTTGCTCGAGCGCGTTAGCCATCCAATCGCCACAAACCCAGACGAGCGTTTAAGAGCCGAAGCAGAAAAACGTGACTGGCCAATCCTTGAGCTTTTCTCCTCATCCCATTAATTATTTACACCCTTCATGATTACTAAATTCCTCGACCGTCTTTTGCGTCGAGGTCCGCGTCCGAAATCCAATCAATCGGGCGCGACCCTGATTGCTCACAAAGTTCACAAAAAGACGCATCGGATTGATCCTGGACTTTTATCCAAAAATGCAGTGAAAGTAACCCATACCCTGCAACAGGCTGGGTATAAGGCCTATATCGTTGGTGGCGCAGTGCGTGACCTTGTTTTAGGAATTGCCCCAAAAGATTTTGATGTGGCTACGAATGCAACGCCCGATCAGGTCCAAAAGCTATTTCGGCGCTCACGCTTAATTGGACGTCGCTTTCAAATTGTGCACGTTACTTTTTTTGGAAAAGAACGTCCGGAGATTATTGAAGTCTCCACTTTTAGAGCTGTTCTCGAAAGTGTTGGAGAGCATGTAGCTGAAAGTGGGCGCATCTTGCGCGATAACGTCTGGGGCACCCATGCTGAAGATGCTGCGCGGCGTGATTTCACCATGAATGCGATGTACTATGACCCGGCTAGTGAGACCGTGCTCGACTATCACGGCGGTATGGAGGATATCCGTTCTAAAACGATTCGGATGATTGGCAACCCCAGTAAACGCTATCGTGAAGACCCCATTCGCATGCTAAGGGCGATTCGGTTTGCTGCCAAAACGAATTTTCAGATTGAGTCGGGTACCCGAGCTCCCATAGCAGAATTAGGTAATCTCATCCATGATGTACCAAGCGCACGACTATTTGATGAGATCTTGAAGCTATTAATGTCAGGGCATGCATGGGCTGGTATCCAAGCATTGCAAGATGCAGGTTTGCATCATGGTTTACTGCCATTGATTGATAAAGCTCTAGCTAATGATCGCTCAGCGCAATTTATTCAACTCGCCTTACGCAATACCGATGAGAGAATTCAGGCGGGCAAATCAGTCTCACCTGGATTTTTATTTGCCTCACTTCTATGGCCAGATTTAGATCAGCGTTGGCAAGCATTGCTGGCTGGGGGTATGCCCAATCTACCAGCACTGCATGCAGCAATCGATGACACCATAGCGCAGCAAAATACGGGGATCTCCTTACAGCGTCGCCACGAGGGGGACATGCGTGATATTTGGACAATGCAACCCCGTTTTGAGAGACGCAATGGGCGCTACCCCCATCGCTTACTAGAGGTTCCCCGCTTTAGAGCTGGGTATGACTTTATGCTCCTACGAAGTCAGGTTGGCTCTTGCCATGCAAGCCTTGGACACTGGTGGACTGACTTTATTGATGCGGACTTACCCGAACGTGAAGAGCTCATTGCTAGAGCTAAAGATAATGCTATCTCTTCTACACAAACCTCTGCGGAACCAAATAAGAGAAGGCGGCGACGCCCAAAACGCCCCAAGTTGGGGACAGAAACCACCCTCGATTTTGAAATAAGTAGCGGCAAGCAAAATTAAGCTTTTTTGAGTAAAGTAAGCCATATTTTAAATGGGATCGATATGGCAAAGGCCTTTATTGGATTTGGTGGAAATATTGGGGATGCTCGGCAGATCATCATCGATGCCATTGTTTGTCTAGCCCAACATATTGAAGTGCATATTATTAATAAGAGCTGTTTTTACCAAAGTGCCCCTGTTAATGCAGTGGGTGGCGATTACATTAATGCGGTTGTTGAGATTGATACAGAACTTAATCCTTATGGCTTGTTGTATGTTTGTCAAACCATCGAACAGCAATTTGGGCGCGAGCGGCCCTTTGCAAATGCTCCCCGTACCCTTGATTTAGACATCTTGTTCTTTGAAGGAATCCAGCAAAACCATTCTGATCTGACGATTCCCCATCCACGTATTACGGAACGCTCTTTTGTTGTTCTACCTCTTTTAGAAATCTGTCCTGATTTTTTCTTACCCGAGCACGGCCCCTTAAAGGCTTTCTTACCCCAAATTGCTAATCAACGCATCAAACGCCTTACTTGCAAAAATTGCGATTGTGGTCTTCAACTGCATTAGTCACCCTCAATAGCTGTACCTGAGCGGTCTCGATTAGAATCGTCTTATGAGTTACCTACAAGACAATAAGCCCATTACGATTACCAAGCTTCTCACCATGCATGCAGATGGCGAGAAGATTGCCGTTTTAACAGCCTATGACTCAACCATGTGTGCCTTGCTTAATCGCTGCGGCGTTGAGGTCATCTTGGTGGGTGACTCGCTTGGGAATGTTGTTCAGGGTCATAGCAGTACTACCCCCGTCACCCTTGAAGAGATGGCCTACCACACGGAGTGTGTTGCGCGCGCAAATACGCATGCTTTTTTAATTGCCGATCTTCCCTTTGCCAGCTATGGTGATCCGGTTCAAGCGCTCGAGTCCTCCGCAGAACTCATGCGTGCTGGCGCCGATATGGTGAAGTTAGAAGGTGGCACATGGCAAGCTGATGTGATTCAGTATTTAGTGGAGCGAAGTGTTCCTGTCTGCGCGCATCTCGGTCTCCTTCCGCAATCGGTTCATTTACTGGGTGGGTACAAGGTGCAAGGTAAGTCAAAAGATGCTGCCGCCCACATGCTGGAGCAAGCTCATGCCTGTGAAGCAGCGGGCGCACAAATGCTTGTGCTTGAAGCTATTCCGACAGCGCTTGGAGAAAAGATAACTCAGTCACTGCATATCCCAACCATTGGGATTGGTGCGGGACCCAATTGCTCTGGGCAGGTCTTAGTACTCCCGGACATGTTGGGCATTAGCCCCGGCAAACCACCCAAGTTTGTCAAAAACTTCATGGTAGATCGCTCATCGATCGAGGGTGCAATTAAGGCCTATGTGAAGGATGTAAAGTCTGGTCTGTTCCCAGGATCCGAGTACAGCTTTGCGTCTTAAGTCTTAGTTAAAAAAGTTTTTCATTCGATCAAACCAGCCCTCTTGCTGTGGACTGTGTTTCTTACCACCTGTCTTTAAAGACTCTTCAAACTGCTTCAAGATAGACTTCTGCTCCTCTGAAAGTTTGATTGGAGTCTCTAGGATGACATGGACATACAAGTCCCCAAGAAGGGATGAGCGCAATTGTTTAATTCCTTTGCTACGAAGGCGGAAGGTCTTCCCTGTTTGGGTTCCCTCAGGAATACTTAATTCCACTCGACTACCTAAGGTTGGCACCTCAATCTCTCCCCCAAGCGTAGCGGTCGCAAATGAAATAGGCATTTGAACATGCAAATCACTACCATCTCGCTCAAAGACCGGGTGGGCTTTAACATGAACCTCAACATATAAATCACCAGCGGGTCCGCCATTAACACCAGGCTCTCCGTTACCTACAGAACGAACTCGCATCCCATCATCAATTCCAGCGGGGATTTTGATCTCAAGCGTTTTTTGTTCCTTGGTCTTACCGGTTCCATGACAGCTTTTACAGGGCTTCGGAATATACTTTCCAGTCCCGCGGCATTTTGGACAGGTCTGTTGCATAGAGAAGAATCCCTGAGCGATACGAACTTGACCGCTACCGTCGCAGGTAGGACAAACTTCCACTTTTGAGCCGGGCTCTGCACCCGTCCCACTGCATACGTTGCAGTTACTCCAACTAGGCACTCGAATTTGCGTGGTGTAGCCCTCAGCTGCCTGCTCTAGGGTGATCTCCATGTTGTAGCGTAAATCTGCGCCCTTATAGACTTGGGGTCCAGAGCTTCTACCTTGACCAAAGATATCTCCAAAAATGTCACCAAAGGCATCTGCAAAACCACCAGCACCGGCACCAGCAAATCCACCCATGCTGGGATCTACACCGGCGTGACCATATTGATCATAGGCGCCTCGCTTTTGAGGATTTGACAATGTCTCATAAGCTTCTTTAGCTTCTTTGAAATTCGCCTCAGCCCCTGGATTATCAGGATTACGATCTGGATGGTATTTCATGGCAAGCTTACGGTAGGCTTTTTTTAAGTCCTCCTCGCTGGCATTTTTTCCAACTCCCAGTACTTCATAAAAATCTCGTTTACCCGTTGCCACAATGCATCCTTTTCCAAAGAGATAAAAACGAGAAGTCGGCACGGGGCCGACTCATCGTACTAACTGACCTATTTCGTAAGACTACTTTTTATCGTTAACCTCTTTAAAGTCAGCGTCGACTACTTCAGGATCATTAGCCTTTGCATCACCCGCAGGCTTTGTAGCGCCACTAGGATTCGCTTTAGCCTGCTCTGCTGCAAACGCCTTCTCGCCAAGCTTTTGGCTAGCCTTGGCCAACGCCTCAGTTTTTGTTTCAATGGCCGCCTTATCCGTTCCTTTAATTGCCTCTTCAAGCTCTTTTAGGGCAGACTCAATGTTTCCTTTTTCGCCCCCATCCAGACTGCTGCCGTGTTCTTCCAAAGCCTTCTTGGTGGAGTGCACTAAAGCATCTGCCGTATTTCTAGCAGTGACTAACTCGAGTAACTTGCGATCTTCCTCAGCATTTGCTTCAGCATCCTTCACCATCCGCTGAATCTCTTCTTCCGAAAGGCCGGAATTTGCTTTGATGGTGATCTTGTTCTCTTTACCGGATGCTTTATCTTTAGCCGTCACATGTAAAATACCATTAGCATCGATATCGAAGGTCACCTCAATTTGTGGCAAACCGCGGGCTGATGGCGGAATTCCTTCCAAATTGAATTCACCAAGCATCTTGTTGGCATTCGCCATCTCGCGCTCCCCTTGGAAACACTTAATGGTCACGGCAGGTTGATTGTCTTCTGCCGTTGAAAATACTTGGGAGTGCTTGGTTGGGATCGTCGTATTTTTCTGAATCATCTTCGTCATCACACCACCCAAGGTCTCAATACCAAGAGATAAAGGCGTGACATCCAGAAGTAATACATCTTTGCGATCACCGGCCAATACAGAACCCTGAATCGCAGCACCGACAGCAACGGCTTCATCGGGATTGACATCCTTACGAGGCTCTTTACCAAAGATGGCCTTCACTTGTTCTTGTACTTTTGGCATACGGGTTTGACCGCCCACCAAAATAACATCATCAATATCGGATGAAGACACGCCGGCATCTTTCATAGCGACTTGGCATGGCCCCATCGTACGCGTGATTAGCTCCTCAACCAAAGACTCCAGCTTGGAGCGGGTTAGTTTTAAGTTCAGGTGCTTAGGACCGCTTGCATCCGCAGTCACATACGGTAGGTTAATTTCGGTTTGCTGTGAAGAAGAGAGTTCGATCTTGGCCTTCTCAGCAGCATCTTTAAGACGCTGCAAAGCAAGTACGTCTTTACTGAGGTCCACGCCTTGCTCTTTCTTAAACTCAGCGATGATCCAGTCGATAATGCGCTGGTCAAAGTCCTCTCCGCCCAAAAATGTATCGCCGTTAGTAGACAACACCTCAAATTGTTTCTCGCCATCCACATTCGCAATTTCAATAATGGAAACATCAAAGGTGCCACCACCGAGGTCATATACGGCAATCTTACGATCTACTTTATCTTGCTTATCTAGGCCAAACGCTAAAGCCGCAGCTGTAGGTTCGTTAATGATTCGCTTGACGTCTAAGCCTGCAATTCGTCCGGCATCTTTGGTAGCTTGACGCTGACTATCATTAAAATAAGCAGGTACCGTAATGACCGCTTCGGTAACCTCTTCGCCAAGATAATCCTCAGCAGTCTTTTTCATCTTACGCAACACTTCGGCAGAAACCTGCTGGGGCGCTATTTTCTTATCGCGCACCGAAACCCAAGCATCGCCATTCTCAGCCGCAATAATGCTGTAAGGCATCAAACCAATGTCCTTTTGGACCTCAGCATCAGTAAATTTCCGCCCAATTAAACGCTTGACTGCGTATACCGTATTTTTCGGATTGGTAACCGACTGACGCTTAGCAGGCGCGCCCACCAATACCTCGCCATCTTCCATATAGGCGATGATGGAAGGTGTTGTTCTAGTGCCCTCTGCGTTTTCGATCACCTTTGGTGCATTGTTTTCAATAACGGAGACGCAGGAATTCGTTGTTCCTAAGTCAATTCCAATAATCTTTCCCATAATGGCTCCAAAATAAGTAAATAAGTGCTACCCGATATCTATTAGATGGGGGCTAATTCATGGATTTCAAGGGGGCTAAGTCCTTGAATTTACTTAATTCTCTAATTATTTTGCTTGGCTAACAGTGACTAAGGCTGGGCGTAAGACCCGATCGGCAATCAAAAAGCCCCTTTGGAGAACCGAAACAACTGTATTCGCATCCTGCTCCGATGGAACCATAGAAATGGCCTGATGTTGGTGGGGATCAAATTTAGCGCCGGGGTCTGGATTAATCTCGATTAAGCGCCCTTTCTCAAAGGCAGAAATTAATTGTTTGAGTGTAATTTCCAGCCCCTCTTTGAATGCCTTAGCATCACCCGCTTCGGTAGCAAGTGCCGCATACAAACTGTCACTAACCGGGATTAGATGCTCCGCAAAGCTTTCAATCGCAAATTTATGTGCTTTTGCAATATCTTCCATGGCGCGCCGCCGGATGTTCTCACCCTCGGCCTTGGCTCGCAGAAAACTGTCTTGCATCTCTGTTAGTTTTTGAGTAGCCTGCGCCAGTTGCTCCTCAATGCTTAGATTGAGTTCGCCACCTTCACCTGCAGCAGTCTCTTGATTGACTAAATTTTCTGTCTGCAGTTCTTGCTCAGATTTATTTTCATTCATAACGGTACCTTATCGACTAAACCATACATTGGGGCATTAGCCCTAATTTCAAGGGGCTTGCTTACCCGTGGCAATCTTTGCAGAGACCTCATTAGCCCGACGCTCTCGCAAGGCTAATTCTGTCTGTGATTCAGGAATGGTTGGCCATCCCTGCATATGCTCTTTTGCAAGCTCTTCCAAAGCGGAGATAAAAACTGGGTCATCATTAAGGCATGGGATATATCGATAATCGCCTCCGCCATGCTCATGAAAGATCTCCTGTCCCTCCATCGCAATCTCTTCAAGAGTTTCCAAACAATCTGCTGGGAACCCTGGGCACACAATATCAATGTGTGGGCAAGTATCCTTACCCAAATCCTCGAGCATCAGAGCGGTGTACGGCTTTAGCCACTCAGCCCGACCAAAGCGTGATTGAAAAGTGACCCGATAATCATTGGGCTCCAAAGCCAATGCCTCGCCAAGTAGACGACCTGTTTTTAAACATTCGCAATGGTAAGGATCGCCCTGTATCAAATTTCGTTTTGGTAAACCATGGAAAGACATCACTAACTTTGCACCCTTCGCAAAATCGGGTCTGCCATTTTGGATCCAATAGGCCTCAATACTCTGCCGCAAAGCATCAATGTAGCGTGGATGATCATGATAGTGTTTAACTAAACGTAACTCAGGTTGATTGCGCCACCTTTTTAAAACATCAAATATTTCATCAAAACTTGAGGCACTGGTCGTCGCAGAATATTGTGGATAAAGAGGCAAAACTAGAAGTCGCTCAACGTTTTCTTGCCTAAATCTCTCAAGTGCCTCTGGAATCGATGGCTTGCCATAGCGCATTGCTAGATCAACAATCACGCTAGCGTTGGTCTTACTAAAGCGCGCTTGTAAGCCGTTCGCTTGGGCCTTGGAATAAATCAATAGAGGGGATCCCTCCTGTAACCAAATCGAGGCATATTTTTTAGCCGATGCACCGCTCCGAATGGGCAAAATGATTCCGTGCAAAATAAACCACCAAACTAAACGTGGGATTTCAACAACCCGCGGGTCTGACAAGAATTGTTTGAGATAGGTTCGTACCGCAAGACGTGTCGGTGCCTCTGGTGTACCAAGATTAATGACCAAAATACCCGTGCGAGCAGAACGAAGGTGGGGGCTGGGGTTCAAATGAAATCCAAAATCAAAATTATGGGGTACTTAGTGCGCCACTCAAAAGCTTTGAGGTAATGTCCACAATTGGAATCACGCGATCATACGCCATCCGTGTTGGCCCGATCACCCCTAAGGTACCCACTATTTTGCCATCCACGCTGTAAGGTGCGCTGATGACTGCTAAATCTTCATAGGGCAATAACTCGCTCTCACCCCCAATGAATATTTGAATTCCATCGGCGTGACTAGAAATGTCGAGCAATTGCATCAGAACCGATTTCTGCTCAAGCATGTCAAACATCTTGCGTAATTTGGTTAAGTTAGAACTTAGCTCCCCAACATCCAATAAATGGCGCTCTCCAGAGATCACCATATCAGGATGCGTTAATTTGGTATCTGTCACTCCATTCTCAAGTGCCAAGGTCATTAAACCCGCAATATCCCCTCGCAAATGATCAAGTTCAGCACGTAAGCGAGCGCTGACATCTGAAAAACTCTTCCCAGAAAAATGCGCATTGATGTAGTTGCTTGCCTCAACCAATTGACTCGGGCTGTAATCTTGGGTGGTTGGCAAGATACGATTTTGCACATCCCCTTGAGGGGTAACCAAGATTAGTAAGATTTTTCCTTCGCCCAAACGTAAGAACTCGATGTGTTTAAAAATTTGTGAGCGCTTTGGTGTCATCACCACTCCGGCAAAGTGAGTAAGACTAGATAAAAGCTGTGCTGCTGAGTTAATGACCTTCTGAGGCGAATCTGGATACAAAGAACGCTCAACTTCTCTAGACGCCAATTCCTCCAAAGGCCGAATGGTCAACATCGTGTCAACAAATAGCCGATAGCCACGGGGAGTAGGGATGCGTCCAGCAGACGTATGGGGGCTAGTCACAAAACCCATCTCTTCGAGGTCAGCCATGACGTTACGAATGGTGGCGGCAGATAAATCAAGACCTGAAAACCGAGATAAGGTTCTAGAGCCCACTGGCTGACCCTCCTCGATGTATCTCTCGATGAGGGTTTTTAGTAAAAGTTTGGAGCGATCATCCATGATTGGAGTAATTTTATGCCTATGGTTTAATCGTTGTATGTTAAGCCCATCAAACAATCCTCTGCAGAAGAAATTTCGGCGCGTTACCCTAGTTGGTAAGCACCAGGCTGATGGTATTGGCGAGCATCTCCAAGAATTAGCGCACATCCTTATCCAACAAGGCTGCGAGCTCAGTATTGAGTCTGAAACAGCGGCTCATTTGCAGCTCAAGGGGAGCAAAACCCTGCCTCTCACTGACTTTAGAGATTCTACCGATTTGGCGGTCATTTTGGGAGGTGATGGAACCATGCTGGGGATTGGGCGCCAAATTGCCGGTAGCGGGGTTCCTCTACTGGGCATCAATATGGGGCGTCTTGGCTATATGACCGATATCCCCTTTGAGGACGCCAAAACCGTCCTTCCTGCAATTATTCAAGGGCACTATGAGATTGACTCACGCTCTCTTCTGGAGGCGAGCGTGTCACGCCATGGCAAAGAAATCCATCGTGGTCTAGCCCTAAACGATGTCGTTGTGAACCGTTCTGGTCTGTCGGGGATGGTTGAGCTTAAAGTCCATGTCAATCAATCATTCATGTATAACCAACGCTCGGATGGTTTAATTGTTTCTACGCCAACCGGCTCAACTGCCTACGCATTGTCAGCCGGAGGCCCAATTTTGCACCCTAGAGTTCCAGGGATTGTGTTGGTCCCAATTGCCCCCCACGCACTATCAAACCGTCCCATCGTGCTCGCTCAAGAATCGATTATTGCGATTGAGGTCGTCGGCGGTCGTGAAGTGATCGTTAACTTTGATATGCAATCGCTCACCAAATTACAAATTGGTGACCAAGTTGAAGTACGGCTCTCTGATAAATCTATTTCTCTCCTACATCCTTTGGGTCATAGTGACTACCAAACCTTGCGAGAAAAATTGCACTGGAACGAGTATCCTTCCACGTTTTAATCTGGGTAGATAGGCATGCTCCACTCATTAGCTTTACGTGATTTTGTGATCGTCGATCAACTTGAGCTCGACTTTACAGAGGGCTTTAGTGTTTTGACTGGCGAAACCGGCGCGGGTAAATCAATCCTATTGGATGCCCTTGGATTAGCGCTTGGGGAACGATCTGACAGTAGCCAAATCCGTGAGGGCTGTCAACGCGCGGAGATTACAGCTATTTTTAGGATTGATAACAGGCTTGAAACAGAAATGAGCGCCTGGTTAGAGATGCACGACCTGCCCCTAGAAGATGGCGGTAAAAGTCTGATCCTAAAACGCAGTATTGATCACACGGGACGCAGTCGTTCCTTTATTAATGGTAGCAGTGCCTCATTAAATCAACTTCGTGAGGCTGGTGATCGCCTCGTTGATATTCATGGTCAACATGCCCACCAACTGCTTCTCAAAACTGGCGCGCAACGTGAGCTACTAGACCGCCATGCTGGCCTTGCTGAGCTGACAACTCAGGTTGCTGAAGTATTTAAAGTGATGAGCGCCACTCAGAAAAAACTCGAGCAAGCAGAATCGGCAGGTGCTGATATTCAACGCGAGCGTGAGCGCTTGGAGTGGCAACTCGAGGAGCTCACCGAGATCGCTCCCCAAACAAACGAGTGGGCTGAGATCAAATCTGATCACGCGCGTTTAGCCAATGCAGCAAAAATTATTCAGGGAAGTCAGGCAACTATTAATCTGCTCAGTGAGTCAGACCACTCGATTGAATCACAACTCAATCAGGCTAAGCAAGAAATAGATTCTCTTGCAGAACATGACCCGGCCCTGAATCCAGTAGCAGAAAGTTTGAACGTTGCCCAAATTCAATTAGACGAAGCTCTGCATAGTCTCAATCGCTATCTACAAAAAATGGACTTGGATCCAGATCGACTAGCGGAAGTCGATGCACGTATGCAAATACTGCATACTGCTGCGCGTAAATACAAAGTAAATCCAGATGATCTAGCACAACTGTGGATTGATACACAAGATAAATTAGATACCTTGACTGCTGCGCAAAATATAGAAGTACTACGTCAGCAATTGCATGAGCAAGTCAGCAAGTTCACGGAGCTCGCAAATGATCTTTCGCAAAAACGCCATAAAGCCGCACAACAGCTCGGCAAGGAAATTACTGCCGCGATGCAAACACTGGCTATGTCTGGGGGTCAGCTACAGATTACCTTAAGTCCATGCGAGCCCAGCGCCAAAGGGATTGATCATGTGGAGTACCTGATCGCAGCCCACGCTGGCAGCACGCCGCGCCCTCTAGCCAAAGTAGCCTCCGGTGGCGAACTTGCCCGTATTAGCCTAGCAATTAGCGTCATTACGAGTCAGGCAAGCTTTACTCCCACTCTAATTTTTGATGAAGTCGATTCTGGAATTGGTGGGGCCGTTGCACAAACTGTTGGTAAGCTCCTCAAACAATTAGGGCAATCCCATCAAATATTGTGCGTAACCCATCTGGCACAAGTTGCCGCTCAGGGCAATCATCACTTTAAGGTGATCAAAACCCAAACCGATGGAATAACAAGTTCGGACGTAAGTTCTTTGGGACGACATGAGCGTATTGAAGAAATTGCCAGAATGCTTGGTGGTGCCACTATTACCGATACTACTCGGCGTCACGCGCGCGAGCTTTTGAGCCAGTCTTAGCGCTTACCCTAAGGGCGCGATGGCGCCCCAAAAACGGTCATCCAAAGAGCGCTGACCTGATCCCTAGCGTGTGCAAAGTCAGGGTGCTGGTCAATAATACTCATGCGAGTTTTGTCTGCGCCATCTAGGCGCAAGCGGTGTTGCTGCGCCCTAAAGATCCGATAGGCATTGGCAATTTCTAAGGCCTCTTCTGCGGTCATCAGCTGATGCTCTGCAGCAATACGAAGTAATGCAATATTGCCTAAATTACCTAACAAGGCAGGAAATTGCCGCGCGTACGCCAAGACGAAAAATTGCACCATAAACTCAATATCAACCATTCCTCCTGGATCATGCTTCAAATCAAATTCCGAAGAATTGTTTGGATGGCCCGCATGGACCTTATGCCGCATATCAATAATCTCATTCTTGAGTTCATTAATCTTGCGTTCCTGAGATAACACCTCATTGCGGATCTCCTCAAAACGCTTGCCCACAGCAGGATTACCTGCTGCAAAGCGCGCTCGTGAGATAGCCTGGTGCTCCCAAACCCATGCCGCATTGTCGCCCTCGCGTAATTGATACCGTCTAAATGAGTCAAGGCTGGTTACTAAAAATCCAGCTACCCCATTTGGCCTTAGGCGCGTATCGATCTCAAATAAAGTGCCAGCCGGCGTTAAAGTGGTTAACCAATTAATCATTCGCTTTCCGAGAATGGAAAAAACCTCTTGCGCAGATTGATCGTTGATCGGTGCATCGTACAAAAAGACCAGGTCAAGATCGGATGCGTACCCTAATTCCTTACCGCCCAATTTTCCATAGGCAATAACTGCAAATTGCGGTAATTGTTTGGCATCCATTGAAAATTTTTGGGCAACTGCTGGCCAAACCCGCTCATAGGTAACTTGCAAAATCAGATCGGCTAAGGCAGAAAGTCGATCACTCACGCGCTCTACACTTAAGCCTTCTGGAGCCCCAATACCTAAATCTGCTAATAGAATCAAGAAGGTCTCGGTGTGATGCGTGATGCGCAAAATATCCATCGCATGATCCGGACTCGCATGATCAGCAAGCGCATCATCTAAGCGGAGATCCAAATCAATCTTCACTTTTTTCCAGTAGCTGTCTGGATCATGAATTAACTCAGACTGGGCACTGGCGGATAGAAGGTCATCTAATAAATGTGGGTGTCGAGCAAGATACTGAGCTGCCCATTTAGAGGAGTTTAGTAGTACAAGTACCTTTTGTAACGCATTGGAATACTCTGCCAAGATTGATAAGTAAGCGCCGCGCCTAGAGATTGCCTCGAGCAAATCAAAAAACCGTAACAAAGTTTGATCTGCATCGTGTGCATGAGAGCTTGTGATATCTGCAGCTGCTTTTTTTAATAAGCTCCGAATCACCAGCTGACTTTTTTCTGGGAGAGCCTTGACACGAGAGCTATCCTGCCAAATTTGCCAACGCTCATATACATTGGGGAATAGAGTCGGATCGGGTTGCCAGTCTATATCGTTGATATCAAGCTGTAAACGACTGTCAGCATCCAAAGAGAATGCTTTTTCGAAATACCGTGCCACCCGATTTTGATGATCATTTAACTCCTGCATAAACTGATCCAAAGTAATCACTGCAGCAGGACCGGCCATAGCCTCAGCAAGTTGCATGCGGGCTTCATCATTCTCTGGAAAATAATGCGTTTGCTGATCTTCCCAAATTTGTATGCGATGCTCTAAGCGCCGTAAGAATACATAAGCAACTTTTAGATCCTGAACTTCTTCAGGACTCATCCATTGATTAGCCTGGAGTAGATCAAGAACCTCTAAGGTTGGGCGAATTCGCAAACGTGGATCTGTGCCCCCACGCATGAGTTGAAACATTTGTGCCAAGAACTCAATTTCACGTATCCCACCTCGACCTAACTTAATATCGCGCGATCGACCGCTTCGGTTACTGCTGCGCTTTTCTGCCTCACGCTGAATCTGTGCGTGTAGCTCGCGAATCGCCGCAATTACCCCGTAGTCCAAATGACGACGATAGACAAAGGGCCGAATAACTTGCTCTAAACCTTTTTCACAACGCGCATGATCAGGATGATCACTTAATGGATGAATCATGCGGCCTTTGATCCAAGCGTATCGCTCCCACTCGCGGCCTTGAACAAAGAGATATTCCTCAAGCATTTCTAAACTACAAACCAATGGCCCGGAGTCTCCATTGGGTCTTAATCGCATATCAACCCGAAAGACGAATCCATTTTCATCATGCTCAGCAATGATTTTGATCAGGCGTCGTCCAAGTTTTGTGAACCACTCGTGGTTTGAGATCGAGCTTGAGCCCCCTTGAGTGTCGCCTTCCTCTTCGTACAAAAAAATTAGGTCAATATCGGAAGAAAGATTGAGCTCCTTGCCGCCTAGCTTTCCCATACCCACAATCATGAGCGGTAACTCATAATCCGCTGATCGAGCCGATGGCAAACCAAATCGACCCTTAAGATCTTTTCGAATAAAAGCGACCGTATATGCCAAACTTTGCTGGGCAAAATAACTCAAGGCATGGGTGACCTCATTCAGCATGGCTAAACCATTGAGATCTCGATACGCAATCCAGAGCATTAAGCGCTGGCGGGACAGACGCAGCTCACTCATTAAAAGAGTCTCCTCAAGACTTTCTTGGCTCAGGGATTGCCGCAAGGATAAAAGTAAGCCATCAATCTGTTTAGGCTCAATCGGGGTATGAAGTCTCTCCGCAAGCCATGCGCGCCATTGGGGCTGTGCATTTAGCCATCGGCTCGCAAATAAGGAGTGTTTTTCTAGAAAATGGAGAGCAGTTTGAGGATCGGCCATACCTAATCTTAATCTTTACCAACCCATTTGAATTCGGGTATCGGATAATAAGACTTAATGACCGAACAAAAGTACCCACTTCGCCTAAAAGACCTTCTCAGGTTAAGGCCCAATGCAAGCTCTTGGGCCCGATGGTCTCGGCGGCTCTTAATCCTTGGCTTAATCATTCTCAGCCTTGGTGTTCTTGGTCATTTACTGATTCGTTTTGTTGTTTGGCCTCAGATAGAAACCTCAAAGCCTACTGTTGAAAAATTACTCTCGGAGCGCATTGGAGCATCGGTCAAGATTGACCATCTGAATGTCTATTGGGAGGGGATTAGGCCCGTCTTTGACATGACCGGTCTTGAGTTCACTACCAGGCCAAATCAACCCATTGCACTCATCTCAGATAGACCCGTGCTCAACGTTCGGGAGATACGCGGAGAATTAAGCTGGTCATCTCTTTACCACCTAAAGCCGCATTTCAACAAATTACAGGCAAGTGATGTAATGATTCAAGTGACACGCGATAAACAAGAGCGCCTGTTTGTTGCAGGTATTCTGGCTGGTACTGGTGCAGACGATCTTGATACACAAAATTGGCTGCTGTCACAAAATGATCTTGAATTAAACAATGTGACCATTTTGTGGAAAGATTTTTCTAAATCTAAAGCAGATGTAGCAGATCTGCGTATTGAAACCCTAATCCTACAAAGCGGCATTCGAGCACACGAACTCAAACTTGACCTCTTCACTCCATGGCACCAAGGTAAGCTGAGTCTTGCGGGGAAATTTGTACATCGTATTGGTGGTCAAGCCGGAAATTGGCGTGATTGGATTGGTGATTTTGAGTGGAATGTCCAATCCCTCGATATTGGCCAATTAAGCCGTGATTTTGAAATCCCATTTAAGCAACTAAGTGGGGTCTTACATTCCTCGGGAGCCCTCTCTATTTCAAAAGGCCTACCCAATGGTGGTCAGTTTTCACTCTCGATCGATCGCCCTATATTTCAACAATCCAAAAGTAATCAAGCAATTGAGTTTGCTCAGCTCGAGTTGGATGCCAAACAATTTAGCTCGGGTAAGTTTATTTCTTTAGGCATTCAACGATTTACGTGGCGAGAAAAGAATCAGGGTACGAGCACCGCTGCTGAAAGCTTGGCCCCAATGACTTTTGGTTGGCAAGCTTCCAAGCAAAACGAGGAAATCGATAAGTTCTCCTTTTCTTCCTCCAAAATTAGTCTACAAAACCTAAGTCTTTTTGCCTTAAATATGCCCCTACCAAGCAGGCTTCGTCAAATTATTGAGCAAAGCGATCCACGAGGTGAACTCAATGATGTCTCCATTACGTGGTCGGAGAACAAAGCGAGGATTCCTGTCATTGGCGGTCTGTTCGTTACTCAAGGTCCTAAATTTGATATCTCTGGCACCCTCAACAGCATCTCGCTTAAACGCTTTAAGGATATTGTTCCTGGAATTACCAATCTCAGTGGAAAAATTGTTACTAATCAAGATCATGGCAACATCGATCTAAACTCAAACAATCTGCGGTTGGTGATTGATGGTTTCTTGGCTGATCCAACCATGAACTTTGATGCCGCTAAAGGCCAAGTAAAGTGGTCCCTAAAAAATAAACAGTGGCTGATTGGACTAGATAATCTGACGGTTACTAATAAAGAGATTGCTCTAAATGCAAAAGGTAGCTACCTCATTGGCAGCGATAAAAATCCTGACAGCATCGATCTTGCCATTCAATTTGATCGCGCTGAAATTCAATCCATTTACCGCTATTTACCTGCAGAGATGTCCGGGGATGCCCGTAGCTATATCGAGAAGGCTCTTGTCGCTGGTCAAATCCAAAATGGCAGTCTCAAGATCAAAGGAGACCCCAATAAGGCTCCATTCGAAACCCCAAACTCTGGAGAGCTAAGCTTAACCCTACCAATATCGAAAGCAGTCTATCGCCCCGCCCCCTTATTCCCCAAAAATAAAGGTTCATGGCCAGAATTTACTGATCTTGATGGTCGAATCACCATGCAGCAAGCAAAGTTGGCCGTAAACATCCAGAATGCTCGCTATCAAGGATTGCAAATACAAAATCTGAATGCAGAAATAGCCAATATTGCAAATAAGCAAGCCGCTGTTCAGTTAAAGGCCGTCATTCTAGGGCCCATCAATGAAATGATGGACTATCTCAGGCCAACCCCAGTACTTTTACAAAGACCGTTACTTGCCAATCAATTGAAGTTATCGGGAACCGGGAAACTAGATTTAGCATTTACATTACCCCTACAAAATACCGATGACCTCAAGTTAAATGCGGCACTCTTTCTTAGCAACAACACAGTGCAGTGGTCTGATTTAGCACCCTTTAATAAAGTACAAGGAACCGTTCGTTTAACAGAGGAACTACCTCAATTTGAGCAAATTAGTGCGGAGTTTTTCGGGGGAACCGTCAGCCTAAAACAAAATGTGGGATCTCAAAATAAAAAAGGGTTGTATGACCTCAGTGGCAAAATTGATCTTACCCGTCTCAAAGATCACTTCTCAGATAAAGTAGGCGCGCAATCACGCCAATTGTTAAATGCCTTAAATGGTAATATCGGCTTCAAAGGAAATTTAGCATTAAGCAATAATCTGACGGATGTAAATTTAGACCTTGATCTAAACGCATTAGGGTCTAACTTACCCCAGCCACTCGATAAGAAAATAGGCAGTAATCTCAAGGGGCAATTTAAATACCAATCGGTTCTAAATGACAGTACATCAAATCGAAGCTCGCAATGGACGGCTCAGATTGGTAAAAATATTAGTCTGCAGGGCAGACTTAATGCTCAAGGAGTCATGAGTCAGGGGATCGGCATCGATGCCAGCCCACTAATGCCTGACTCTGGTATTGGAATTAACCTGCAAGTGAATGATCTCAATGTGGATGACTGGCATAGCTTGCTTTACCCAAAAATTGTTGCTACTAAAAACCCTGCACAAAGATCTGCCCCAGAGGTATCGCAAACTGGCCTGAGTCGAGATGTAGATGGTCTCAATGTACTAAATGCTAGTGTTCGAAATGCTGTTGCACTTAATCGACAATGGCCTAATCTCACCCTCAATGCGAAATTAGTAAATGGTATCTGGCAGATTCAGGCTAAATCCCCCCGCCTCGAAGGACAAGTTCAATACATAGAACGTCCAGGATTTGATCTGGTTAAGGGAAAGTTGAGTCGATTAAATGTCCCCGAATCGAGCCCCAAACTATCCGGCGTAGGTGGTAAGTTAGCGACTCAAACGACTGCTAAAACAGTTCCTCTAAACTCCATTCCTGAGCTTGATCTTGTGATTGATCAGCTATCGATTAATCAATATAAGCCTGGGGCAGTTGTCATTAAGACACGCAACACACCCAACAAGATCTCCATTCAAAATTTAGTCATTACGAATGCAGAGGCTATAACCAAGGGCTCAGGTGAATGGTCTGTTGATGCTCAGGGTAGCAATGAAGCTATTTTGCTGGATCTTAATGCGGAGATTAAGGATCTTGGTGGGGTGATCGCACACTGGGGGAATCCAAAGGCCGTCGAGGGCGGCAAGGGAACTGTTACTGCAAAACTGGATTGGAGTGGTCCCCCGTATGACCCTGCCCTGGATACCCTAAGTGGCAAGATTACGATTGCCCTCGAAAACGGACGACTGCTCCAAGTCGATTCTGGAATAGCGAAAGTCATTGGTGTATTTAGTTTGCAAAGCCTCCTTAAATTTGCAAGCTTTGATATTCAAGGAAGTCTCGGTAACGTCATCACTGCGGGCACAAGCTTTAATAAGCTTTCTGGAGACTTTGTGATTCGAAATGGAGTAGCACGAACCCAAAACTTTGCAATGCAGCTGAACCAGGCACGGGTTGCAACCAGTGGTTTAGTCAATGTTCCAAAACAAACCCAAGATCTACGAATTACGATTTTTCCAACGATTGATGCCACTGCAGGTGCACTGGCGCTGTTTGCTGTAAACCCGATTATTGGAGCAAGTGCTTTAATTGGCCAATACTTAATCAGCAACCAACTGAATCGAACACTTCAAACGGATTATCTTGTCCAAGGAAGTTGGGATAAGCCAGATGTCATTCCGCTCGATCAAAATGGGCAACCCTTAGATCCAAAAATCATTGAGACCATTCGCTCCCGTAATCTTTTGCGTGAACAAAAAATGCCAAGCCCTCCTTCCAACCCCAATACCCCCAGCCGTCCTCCAAGCGTTGCTCCTCAGAACTGAGCAATTTGTCATTCAGTATTAGTATTAAGCTATATGCCTCCATCTTTGACTGTTGCCGCGATTCAAATGATCTCATCTGCCTCTTTGGCGGAAAATCTTGGGGTTGCGAGACGTCTTATTCACGAGGCCGCTAATGCGGGCGCTAAGGTGATTGCACTGCCCGAGTATTTTTGTCTTATGGGACTCAAAGATACTGACAAAGTTGCCATACGAGAGATCTTTGGGAGCGGTCCTATACAAACGGCAATGCAAGAACTTGCCCAGCAGTATCAGATACATCTAATTGCAGGGACAATACCCCTTGAAACCAGCGATCGACAAAAAGTTCTCAACACGACCCTTGTCTTTAATCCACAGGGTCTTTGCATCGCACGCTATGACAAGATGCATTTGTTTGGCTTTCAGACTGAAAAAGAGCGCTATCAAGAATCAGAGACTATTGAGGCTGGTAATCAAATTAGTACAGTACGAATCCACGATCAAGGTAACGACTGGGTTTTTGGCTTAAGCATTTGCTACGATCTACGCTTTCCAGAACTCTATCGCCAGCATGAACCGGTGGACTGTCAAGTAATGCCAGCCGCATTTACCCATACAACCGGCAAAGACCATTGGGAGATTCTGTTACGAGCCCGTGCTATTGAAAATCAATGTTATTTCTTAGCATCAGCTCAGGGGGGTACGCACCAAAACCAACGGCAAACCTGGGGGCAATCAATGCTCATTGATCCCTGGGGCCAGATCATGCAAGAACTTGCTACCGGCGAAGGCTTTGTGATTGATCAAATCCACCAAGAAACCCTTGAGGGGGTTCGCTCCAAACTTCCTGCTCTAAAACATCGTAAGCTATTGTCATGAACATCTCAGATCTCCCACTGCATCATCTATCTACAACTCTCAAGGATCATCAAGCCTTTGATCTAGCCAATTCCTTCTTACTAAAACCAAATGGACTTAGCATTGCTGACCTCGATCGTCTATTTGGAGTGATGCATGCCCATCGCTTGGATGACGCCGATATTTACTTTCAACATACTCGTAGCGAGCAGTGGAGTCTCGAAGAAGGTATTGTGAAATCAGGTAGCTTCAATATTGATCAAGGGGTGGGAGTGCGTGCTATCTCAGGGGATAAAACAGCCTTTGCCCACTCGGATGTTATTAGCTCAGAAGCCTTGTTAAAAGCCGCTCATGCTACTCGTGTCATTGGACCAAAAGGCGGGAAGCTAAAACTGCCAAGCTCGATGAAAACGCAAAGTTATTTAAGTACCTCCCTGTATTCTCACCTCAACCCGCTAGACTCTTTACCCCCCCCAGAAAAAATTGCACTCTTGGAACAAATTGAGTATCGCGCTAGAGCCCGTGATCCGCGCATCATTCAAGTCATGGCAAGTCTTGCGGGGGAATTTGATGTTGTTTTGGTAGCGCGGGCTAACGGATTAATGGCAGCAGATATTCGGCCACTAGTCCGCGTATCAGTGCACGTGATTGCTGAACAGAACGGTCGCCGTGAATCCGGCTCTGCTGGAGGTGGCGCCCGAACCGACTATGGATTCTTTGATGCCGATCGCATTCATCAATGGGTGGATGAAGCAGTCGATAACGCCCTACTCAACCTTGATTCTCGACCCGCACCAGCTGGACCAATGACTGTGGTCATGGGTCCAGGTTGGCCTGGCGTACTCTTGCACGAAGCAATTGGGCATGGCCTTGAAGGCGACTTCAATCGTAAGGGCTCCTCCGCCTTCTCGGGGCGTATCGGTGAGCGTGTTGCCGCAAAGGGAGTGACGGTTGTTGATGACGGCACCTTAAGCGGTCGCCGCGGGTCACTCAATATCGATGATGAAGGGACGCCCACACAATGTACCACCCTAATTGAGGATGGAATACTGAAGGGCTACATTCAAGATAGTTTAAATGCGCGTCTCATGAAAATGCCATTAACAGGTAATGGCCGACGCGAAAGTTTTGCCTCCCTCCCACTCCCCCGCATGACCAATACATATATGCTGGCTGGCCAATACGATCCCCAAGAAATCGTAGCGAGTATTGATCGCGGTCTGTATGCAGTCAACTTTGGCGGTGGCCAAGTAGACATCACAAGCGGTAAATTTGTATTCTCCGCCTCAGTGGCCTATTGGGTTGAAAATGGCAAGATTCAGTATCCGGTTAAAGGTGCAACGATTATTGGCAACGGCCCTGAATCCCTCAAACAGGTCAGCATGATTGGTAATGATTTACGTTTGGATAGCGGGGTCGGCGTCTGTGGAAAAGAAGGTCAGAGTGTACCCGTGGGCGTTGGTCAACCTACCTTACGAATTGATCAAATGACGGTGGGTGGTACCGCTTAAAAGACAGTCTTTGTAATCAGGCTTTAGAATATAAGCCATGAGTACTAAATTCCAAAACCCTCAAGAAAGCTGGTACGCGAGTATCGATAAGACCTCCGCAACCGACGATCAACGCGTTAACAACATTACTGTGCTTCCGCCTCCGGAGCATTTAATTCGGTTTTTTCCTATTTCAGGAACCCCTACTGAAAAATTAATTGGCCGTACCCGCGAGAAAATCCGTAATTTGATTCATGGCAAAGATGATCGTTTATTAGTCATTATTGGCCCTTGCTCTATTCATGATCCTTCTGCTGCCGTTGAGTATTGTCAACGTCTTTTGAAAGAGCGTAGCCGACTTAGCGCTGATCTTGAAATCGTGATGCGTGTCTATTTTGAAAAACCACGCACCACGGTAGGCTGGAAGGGTTTAATTAATGATCCTTACCTGGATGAAAGTTTTAAAATCGAAGAAGGCCTTCGAATTGCACGTCAGGTCTTGATGGAAATTAATCGCCTTGGAATGCCTGCGGGAAGCGAGTTCCTCGATGTCATCTCCCCCCAATACATTGCCGATTTAATCTCGTGGGGCGCAATTGGTGCGCGCACGACAGAAAGTCAGGTGCACCGCGAGCTAAGCTCTGGATTGTCTGCACCGATTGGCTTTAAAAATGGTACAGATGGCAACATCAAGATAGCGACTGATGCCATTCAAGCGACACATCGACCCCATCATTTCCTTTCAGTTCATAAGAACGGGCAGGTTGCCATTGTAGAAACCAAGGGCAATAAGGACTGTCATGTAATTTTACGAGGCGGTAAGGAGCCAAACTATGAGGCGAAATATGTACAGGCCGCTTGTGCTGAATTAGAGGCTGCAAAACTTCCAGCTCGATTGATGATTGATCTATCGCATGCAAACTCAAGCAAGCAACATCAACGACAAATTGATGTAGCC
The DNA here is from genome assembly GCA_036746715.1 of Polynucleobacter sp. Taxonomy (GTDB): domain Bacteria; phylum Pseudomonadota; class Gammaproteobacteria; order Burkholderiales; family Burkholderiaceae; genus Polynucleobacter. Next base: position 168,479 of record DAIODQ010000002.1, read on the forward strand.
GATGATATTGCCAAACAAATTGAGAGTGGCTCAAACCATATTTTTGGTGTGATGATTGAAAGTCATCTTCATGCGGGTGCGCAAAAATTTACTCCCGGTAAAGATGACCCAAAAAATTTAGAGTACGGTAAGAGTATTACGGATGCTTGTATTAACTGGGATGACTCTGTACAAGTTCTCGAACGATTAGCAGAGGCTGTTCGTAAACGTCGTCGCACTTAATCTCACTAACACTGTGGGGACTTAGGTCCGCTTTTTTTCTTTTACTGGAACTCGTCGACTTTGTTTTGATTTTTCCACAAAACATCTTGCCCCCCAGCAGCGCGATTAAGTACGCGAGCTAGAACAAAAAGTAGGTCAGATAATCGGTTGACATACTGGCGCGGAGAATCATGAATGGGGTCTGCCCACCCAAGCTTCACAATCGAGCGTTCAGCACGACGGCACACTGTTCGACAAATATGTGCTTGAGCTGCAGCGCGCGTGCCACCTGGTAGGATAAATTCTTTCAGTGGTGGCAAATTAGCGTTGTAATGATTTAACCAAACATCTAATTGCTCCACCTGTTCGGTCTTGAGTAAGGTGTAGTTGGGGATACACAGTTCTCCCCCCAAATCAAATAAATCGTGTTGGACCCGCAGTAAAAGTTTGCTAAGGTCGCTTGCAATCGACTGCGGAAACTCTTCAGTCATTAACACCCCAATTTGAGAGTTCAGCTCGTCGACATCGCCCATGGCGCAGATGCGTAAATGATCCTTTTCAACTCGGCTACCATCTCCTAAACCGGTCATTCCGGCATCACCGGTCCGCGTTGCTATTTTTGAAAGTCTATTTCCCATGCACCGATTATAGGTAAGTGGCTAAAATGGACATATGAATGCTCCCTATGCTCCTCCTGAAATCCTGGCAATTCAAGCAAAACAAGCACTTTTGGTGTCAGCACTCAGGCCAATCTTGGCCGAAGATGCCCTTCTTTGGCAACCGGAAGACACTATCCCCTATGAATGTGATGGTTTAGCGGCCTACCGAAAAATGCCTCTAGCGGTAGCTCTTCCAGAAAATGAAGATCAGGTTCTACGTATTCTGAAGGCCTGCCATAGCTTACAAATTCCGATTGTCCCCAGAGGTGCAGGAACGGGTTTATCGGGCGGTGCAATGCCTATCGAGCAAGGTCTTGTCTTATCCTTAGCTAAGCTAAAAAAGATTGTGAAGGTTGACCCGTTCACACGCACTGCTGTAGTGCAACCTGGTGTGCGAAATTTAGCAATTTCAGAGGCAGTTGCTAAGCATGGTTTGTACTACGCGCCAGATCCATCCTCCCAAATTGCTTGCTCCATTGGAGGAAACGTTAATGAAAACTCCGGCGGGGTACATTGTCTCAAGTATGGGCTTACGCTTCACAATGTATTACGAGTTCGCACCGTGCTAATGAATGGTGACGTTGTTGAATTTGGTGGCATGGCACCAGATGCGCCCGGACTCGATCTGCTTGCAGTGCTAATTGGTAGCGAGGGAATGCTGGGGATTGTGACCGAGATTACTGTAAAGCTGGTCCCCAAGCCTAAACTAGCTCGGGTCATTATGGCGAGTTTTGACGATATCGAAAAGGGTGGTAACGCCGTCGCCGCCATTATTGCTGCAGGCATCATTCCTGCTGGACTTGAAATGATGGACCGAGCTACTACTCGAGCCGTTGAAGACTTTGTGCATGCAGGGTATGACCTCGATGCTGAAGCGATCCTACTATGCGAATCAGATGGCACCCCAGAAGAGGTGGAAGAAGAAATTGCGCGCATGAACGCTGTGCTAGAACAGCAAGGAGCAAGCCGTATTCAGGTCTCTCAAAGTGAGGCTGAACGCTTACGTTTTTGGAGCGGTCGCAAGAATGCCTTCCCAGCAGCTGGTCGCATTGCAGCAGACTATTACTGCATGGACGGTACGATTCCAAGGCGCCATATTGCGACCCTCCTACGTCGCATTAAAGGTATGGAGGAAAAATATCGCTTAGGCTGTCTAAATGTATTTCATGCGGGTGACGGTAATATGCATCCCCTGATTCTGTTTAATGGCGCCGATCCTGATGAATGGCATCGCGCTGAAGAATTTGGTACTGAGATTCTAGAAACCTGTATAGAGTTGGGCGGCACGATCACCGGAGAGCACGGTGTCGGTATTGAAAAAATTAATTCCATGTGTGTGCAATTTAGCGATCAAGAGCGCGAACTCTTTTGGGGTGTTAAAGCCGCCTTTGATCCGGATCGATTACTAAATCCTGACAAAGCAATTCCAACCCTTAATCGCTGTGCTGAGTACGGCAAGATGCGTATTAGCGGTGGTGCTTTACCTCATCCTGAGTTGGAGCGCTTCTAGGTATGGGTGAAGCAGCTCTCTCGCAGTTTCGGGAACAAATTATCGAGGCAGGCAAACAAAATACAGCCTTATCGATTGAGGGCGGTGCCAGCAAGGATTGGTTTGGTAATGCAACAACACCCCATACCTTAAGTACTAAATCGTATCAAGGGATCTTGGATTATCAGGCCGAAGAGTTGGTGATCACAGCATGTGCGGGCACGCCAATTACTGAGATTGAGGATGCGCTTACACAAAAAAATCAGATGCTTCCCTTTGAACCACCCCACTTCGGACAGCACGCTACTTTTGGCGGAGTAATTGCTGCAGGACTTGCGGGCCCAGCACGTATTAGTACTGGCAACCTACGCGATTTTGTCTTGGGAACTCGCCTCATGGATGGTCGCGGTGAGGATCTTTCCTTTGGCGGTAAGGTAATGAAAAACGTTGCTGGCTATGATGTTTCAAGGCTCATTCCAGGCTCGCTAGGTACGCTTGCTCTCCTTCTTGAGGCATCGGTCAAAGTCCTACCCAAACCAGCTGCTACAGCAAGCTTGCGTTGTGTGATCCCTCAGGATCATGCCTTACGGGTTTTAAATGAATGGGCTGGTCAACCTTTACCGCTAAATGCCAGTGTCTGGATTGGTAATGCGAGTGATGAAGGCGCGCTCACAGTACGCTTAGCAGGCGCTAATGCAGCGGTTAACACGGCGAGCCTAATGATGTGTACGGAGCTAAACGCCACATTACTGGATCCTACGGATGCAGAGTCTTTTTGGAAAGAATTACGTGAGCAAACCCTTGCTTGGTTCAGAGAGCTCGCTCCGGGTCATGCGCTTTGGCGATTATCACTCCCAGCGGATTGCCAAGCTATACCCGTGCCACCTGGTTTTAATCCCGTCGGTATCTTGGAGTGGCACGGCCAACAACGTTGGCTTCAAGGACCAGCCAATCAAAATACAGCAAGTACCCTCATGGCGCTTGCCCAAAAGCATGGTGGGCATGCCAGCTGTTTTAGAAATAATAGTTCTGAGCAGTTTGAACGCTTCACCAGTTTGCAATCAAACCCCTTGACTGCTGGTCTAGAGCTAGTACAAAAGCGCTTACGTCACTCCTTTGATCCCTTCGGTGTCTTTACAACAGGTCGTCTACCGTAATTATGGAAACTAAATTAGCACCGCAATTTATTGACACTGCAGACGGTATTGAGGCAAAACGTATCTTGGGAAAATGCGTTCATTGTGGATTTTGTACAGCAACCTGCCCAACCTATCAATTATTAGGTGATGAGTTGGATGGTCCGCGTGGTCGCATTTATCTCATTAAGCAAATTGCTGAGGGGCAGCTACCAAGCGAGAAAACTCGTGGGCACTTAGATCGTTGCCTCACTTGCCGCAATTGTGAAAGCACCTGCCCCAGCGGGGTGGAATATGGCAAGCTTGTTGATATCGGACGGAAATGGGCTGAAGAAAAAACTGCGCCACGTCCTAGTTCGGAACGGATTACACGGTGGCTACTTAAAGAGGGTTTAACAAGTCCAACACTCTTTAATACAGCCATGACCATGGGACGCTTAGTACGCCCACTGATGCCAGAGACTTTGAAACGAAAGATTCCGCAAGGTCTACCTGCTGGCGAGCGTCCTCAAAGACACCATACCCGTAAGATGTTGATTCTTGAGGGCTGTGTTCAGCCCGGTATGCTGCCTAATATTAATAATGCGACCATACGTGTTTTTGATGCCTTAGGTATTGAGCTTATCAGCAGCAATAAAGCGGGTTGCTGTGGAGCATTGCGCTATCACCTTAATGATCAAAACGGTGGTCTTGCCGATGCTAAACGTAATATTGATGCTTGGTGGCCAGCCATTGAGAATGGCAAAGACTCTGTCGAGACCATTGTGATGAATGCCTCGGGCTGCGGGGTGATGGTCAAGGACTATGGGCATCTATTACACGATGATCCACTCTATGCCAGTAAGGCAAAGCGTGTTTCTGAACTTTGTAAAGATTTATCGGAAATCATGCCCCAATTTGAGGGGGAACTGGTTCAAAAAATTGGACGGGCTAAAAAACCGGGGGTTGTCTATCACCCGCCTTGCACCTTACAGCATGGCCAACAAATTAGAGGCAAGGTTGAGGGACTTCTGGAAAGTTTAGGTATTGGTGTAAACCTATGCGCTGATAGTCATTTATGTTGTGGCTCTGCAGGTACCTACTCCGTATTACAACCAATACTCTCTGAACAATTACGTCAGCAAAAGATCCATAATCTTGAAACGGCCTGCGCGAGCTCAGGTGCGAAGACGGTAGTCTCCGGTAATGTGGGCTGTATTAGCCATCTTCACCAAGATCATCTACCAGTGCGCCACTGGGTTGAGATCATCGATCAACTGCTGCATAAACCATAATGGGGCGTATTACTAATCAACTCATGGCCCTGCAGCATCGTGTGGATGCTGCTGCGGAAGAGTATGGTCGTGATCCAGAAACAATTCAGATTATTGCGGTGAGTAAAACGTTCCCAAGCGCTGCGATTGAAGAAGCGATGCATGCCGGACAAACCGCTTTTGGTGAAAACTATGTCCAAGAAGCTGTTGAGAAAATTAAGCAACTTGATAAATTACGGCCTTGGCTCGAATGGCACTTCATTGGGCCTCTACAAAGTAATAAAACTGCTGATATTGCAGAACACTTTGATTGGATGCACACACTGGATCGCCTTAAGATTGCAGAACGTCTTTCGACACAGCGTGAGCCACATGCTCGTCTTGGCCCGCTTCAGGTCTGTGTACAAGTGAATATTAGTGATGAAGAGAGTAAGTCGGGAGTGCACCCCTCTGAAGTGCTTACTTTGTGCGAACAAATTGCTCCCCTACGTGGTCTTACCTTGCGTGGCTTAATGGCTATCCCAGCACCTTCTAAAAATCCAAATGAGCAGCGTAAATCCTTTGCAGCAGTTCGTGAGCTATTTGAGTCCATTCGGATGCAAAAAGAAATGAGTGCGGGTTTTCATAATTTTGATACCCTCTCGATGGGCATGTCAGATGATTTAGAAGCGGCTATTGCGGAAGGCGCCACCATGGTTCGAGTGGGAAGTGCTATTTTCGGACAACGCCCACCAAGCGCTAAGATAGAGGTATGACTAGATCCAATTCGATGAATACTCTTTTTATTGGGGGCGGCAATATGGGTCGCGCCCTCATTGGCGGCCTTCTAAAAAAAGGATTTGATCCGAAGTCTATTTCCACCGTTGAAACCGACCCTCAAATTGCAGCACATCTTGTGCATGACTTCTCCATTCATGTTTTGTCGACCCTGGTAAATGCGCAAGAGCAATTAAATGCGGCACAGGTTGTCATCATTGCAGTAAAGCCCCAAGACTTTAAGTCTATTGCTTTTGAGTTATCTCACCTCATCAAAAATTGTCCCGGTGAGCGCCCTCTTATTCTTAGTATTGCCGCAGGGATACCGACTGCAAGTATGGCGCACTGGTTGCACTATGGTTGCTGCGTTCGTGCAATGCCCAATACGCCTGCCTTGATTAATCAAGGTATGACAGGCCTATTTGCGCCTGCAACTGTGAGTGAAGTACAACGCAAGCATGCTGAAATCATTTGTTCATCGGTTGGCAAAACAGTATGGATTGAGGATGAGTCTTTGATGGATGCAGTTACTGCACTCTCAGGCAGCGGACCTGCTTATGTATTTGCATTTTTAGAAGCCCTGCAATCTGGTGGTGAACGGTTGGGGCTGCCTGCTGACACAGCTCGGCTATTAGCCTACCAAACTGTTGTTGGCGCTGCTACCCTAGCGATGCAGTCTAGTGAGACTCCATCAACCTTGCGACAGAAAGTAACTTCTAAGGGGGGCACCACGGCAGCAGCCCTAGGAGTCTTAGAGCAAAAACAGTGGCAAGGTATTTTGGAAGAAGCCCTAGCTGCAGCCAAAGAGCGTAGCGTACAAATGGCCAAAGAACTGGGTAGCTCTTAAGCAATTGTTTACTTCAATAGTAAGCCCAGTAAGATTCCTAAAAATAAACTAGCTCCCAGCCAATTATTGTGTAAGAAAGCCTTAAAGCAGGCATCACGCTTGCGGGTAGCAATTAAGCGTAGCTCATAGATTGCGCACCCTAATGCAAGGATCCAACCAAGATAGAACCATTTGCTGAGCTGGGTCAACTCAGCGACCCAAATTTGAGAAGCGAACAATACGCCATAACAAATTGAGATTGCAGTGACATCATATTTACCAAATGTAATGGCGGAGGTTTTTAACCTCAAACGAATATCGTCATCTCGGTCAACCATGGCATAAGCCGTGTCATAGGCAATTGCCCAAAACACATTACCGATGAATAAAATCCAGGCTTCGATGGGGATCCCATTTTGAATGGCTGCAAATGCCATCGGTATCCCAAAACCAAAGGCAATACCCAGCACCGCTTGCGGCATTAAAAAGAAGCGTTTCGTAAATGGGTATATGCCAGCAATCATCACGGCAAAAACGGATAGCTGTTTAGTGAGCGTGTTTAAGGGCTGTATCAACAGAAAAGATACCAGTGCAAGGCCCACCGCAATGGATATAGCTTCTTTTTTACTGATCTTGCCGCTGGTTAGAGGACGCTCTTTCGTTCGTAGCACATGCTTATCAAAGTCTCGATCTGCATAATCATTGATTGCACATCCGGCACTCCGCATCAGCACGGTGCCCAAACAAAAGATTACCAGTATCTGAATGCTAGGCCATCCATCGCTGGCAATCAATAAACCCCAAAGCGTAGGCCATAGCAATAACAAAATACCGATGGGCTTATCTAAGCGCACCAGCGCAATGTAGGACTGCAAACGCTTAGGGATCAGAGCAACCTCGCTCCAGGTAAATCACAAGCCCGAATCGTACGTGCTAAAGCTTTCATGGCTTCTATTCGGGGGTAGCCCTTACGCCACACTAGACTCACGCGTCGAGTAGGCTCGGGATCATTAAAAGGGATATAAATAATTAAGCCATCGCGATCATTAGGATTAATTACTGAGGTTCGCGGCAAGACGGTAATGCCAATTCCACCGGCTACCATTTGACGAATAGTTTCTAAGGAAGAGCCCTCAAAACTACGATGCTCCCCTAAAGTAAGGCCGGAACCAAAACGGTTTAACTCGGGGCAAACTCCCAAGACGTGATCTCTAAAACAATGACCAGCTCCCAGCAATAAGGTATTTTGCTCTTTGAGTTCCTTTTGACCAATTGTTTGCCGGTCTGCCCATTCATGCCCCTTTGGAATAGCAACCAAAAACGGCTCTTCGTAGAGATCCAAAAAATCCAATCCAGTACTCGGAAATGGATCGGCCAAAATTGCACAATCCAGCTCACCTTGGCGCAGCATTTCAATCAAACGAACCGTAAAGTTCTCTTCTAAAAATAAGGGGGCTTTGGGTAAAGTATCACGCGCAACACGAACTAAGCTTGGCAATAAGTAAGGGGCAACGGTATAGATAGCCCCTAAACGTAAGGGTCCAGATAATGGGTCTTGTCCGTGCTTTGCTAAATGTTTAAGTGCGTTTGCCTCTTCCAGTACGCGTTGGGCTTGCTGAATAATCACTGCCCCTAGCGTGGTAAGAGCAACATCCGAGCTAGTGCGTTCAAAAATTTGGGTTTGCAGCTCTTCTTCTAACTTTTTGATGGCAACCGATAAGGTAGGCTGAGAAACGTGACAGGCCTCGGCAGCACGCCCAAAATGGCGCTCCCGCGCAACAGCCACGATATAACGAAGTTCAGTTAAGGTCATGCAGTGATTATCAAGCCTTTAGAAATTCTGTGCGTGCCCCAATCCAACGGCCTAAAAGAGCCTTCACTAAATCTGGGTGTTGTTTTAATAATCGGTCGGCTAGGCATTGAGCAATCTGGATTAACCATGCATCTCGCTGCAGATCAACAAAACGCAGCATCGCATCGCCTGATTGCTTAGCACCCAAGAGCTCTCCGGGACCTCGTAATGCCAAGTCCCGCTCTGCAATCACAAAGCCATCGGATACCTCGCGCAGTGTCTGTAAGCGTTCTTTGGCAGCCAACGATAAAGGCTCTGAATACATCAAGATACAACTTGACTCCGCAGATCCCCTACCCACTCGTCCGCGTAACTGATGGATTTGGGCATAGCCAAAGCGCTCCGCATGCTCAATGACCATTAAAGCAGCATTGGGTACGTCAACCCCAACCTCAATCACTGTGGTCGAAACCAAGATCTTAGTTTTGCCAGACTTAAAGTCTGCCATGATGGCCGCCTTCTCCTCAGCCTTTAGGCGCCCATGAATCAAGCCAATCTGATAATGACTCAGAACACTGGATAGCTCTGCATGACTATCTACCGCTGTTTGAAGCTGCAGTACCTCAGACTCCTCAATCAAAGGACATACCCAATAAGCCTGTAAGCCCTTTTGTAACCACTGCTCAAGCCCGGCAATGAGCTCCTGACGTCGACCATCTTTTACGAGTTTGGTTGTGATTGGTTGGCGCCCTGGAGGAAGCTCATCTATCACAGATACATCAAGATCAGCGTAATAGGTCATTGCCAAAGTTCGCGGTATCGGTGTAGCCGACATCATGAGTTGATGGCAGTAATAAGTAACTGAGCCAATTCTCTGCGAGATTTCTAGACGTTGCCGAACTCCAAAACGATGTTGCTCATCAATAACCGCTAACCCTAAGGCAGCAAAATGTACCGCATCCTGAATCAGGGCATGCGTGCCCACCACAATCTGTGCCTGACCAGACTGAATGGACTCCTGAGCTTGCTTCTTTTCCTTGGTCTTCATGCCTCCTGCCAACCAGATAACTGAAACTCCCAAAGGCTCAAACCACTCCTTAAACTTCAAGTAGTGTTGTTCAGCCAAAATTTCAGTGGGCGCCATAATGGCAACCTGATAAGAACGCTCCACCATGCTTGCAGCGGCTAAAGCAGCGACGATCGTCTTGCCACTTCCGACATCACCTTGCAATAAGCGATTCATAGGATAGCTTGCCTGTAAATCCCTACCTATCTGTGACCATACTCTCTGTTGTGCTGTAGTCAATTCAAAGGAAAGGGCTGCGCATAATCGCGCTGTGAGGGATTTTGCCTCTAATGAGGGGATAGTTCTTGCTAATTCATTTGATAGGATCTTGGGAGGTGATGCTCGGCTTTTACGGAGCTCGTGAGCTTGTTTAAGTGATAGTTGTTGGGCGAGCAACTCTTCGAGCTGTACTCGACGCCAAGCAGGATGTGTTCGCTCTATCAAGGCATTCGTATTCGCATCAGCAGGAGGTTGATGTAAATACATTACTGCATCGCGCAAACTAAATTGCATCGCTGCCTTCTCGGCAGTTTCTAAAATTACTGGAGGAATAATTTCAGCTAAAACCATTTGCATGCTTGGATGGTTTAAGGCCCCTAGGACTGCCTTACGAATCATTGCTTGACTGATCCCTGCTGTGACGGAATACACTGGCGTTAGACTTTTTGGCAAGGGCGCATTGGCTGGAACTGCTCGAATTGTTGGGTGCACCATCTCCGCACCTAAATAGCCATCCCGAATCTCTCCACGAACCCGTAAATGAGCTCCAAGGGCCATTTGTTTTTGCTGACTCGGATAAAAATGAAGCCAACGTAGATTGAGTACATCGCCGTTGTCTGTAATCGTGACCAACAACTGTCGGCGGGGTCGGTATAGCACTTGACTGCGAGTGACCACCCCTTGAGTTTGCACTGTGCCCTCGCCCGACTGAGCCAAGGCTTCTGCAATCGTCCAAAGCTGGGTCTCATCCTCATAGCGCATGGGTAGATGTAAGGCTAACGCAGCAGGAGTCCCCAACCCAAACTTGGCAAGGAGGGCATGAGACCCTATCCGAGTCGGTGTTTTGCTTGATTTTGACAGGGGTTTTGTGCTCATGGTTAGAATCCCAACACCGATGGTAATACCATGCAACTATCTGACTTCAATTACGACCTTCCCGCTGAGCTCATCGCCCAGTACCCTTTAGCCGAACGCTCTGCCAGTCGGCTATTAGAGCTAGCTCAAACCGACGAGGGAAAACTGCGCTGCTTAGATCGCTCATTTAACGATATTGTGCAACTAATTGGTAAGCAGGATCTTTTAGTCTTTAACGATACACGGGTCATCCCCGCGCGACTATTTGGTCAAAAAGAAACGGGCGGGCAAGTTGAGCTTCTCATTGAACGGATTACTGGCCCAAATCAGGTGCTTGCCCAGATAAGGGCATCTAAGGTCCCAAAGCCAGGGGGTCAAATCATCCTACGCTCCCGACTAAATACCGCCCAATCCAATGATGTGCCCATCACCGTTACTGTACTGGGTCGAGCTGGTCTTGGAGGCAGTCATGATTTTTATGAAATCACTTTTCCAGAAAATGCAATGTCAGTGTTGGAGACCTATGGAGAGCTCCCCCTGCCCCCCTACATCAGTCATGCTCCTAACGAGGAGGATGCCAAGCGCTATCAAACGATTATGGCCAAAAATCCAGGGGCAGTTGCTGCGCCAACTGCAGGTCTACATTTTGACGAGCTCATCTTAAATAACTTACGCGAACGCGGTGTCAGCCAAGCTGCGATTACTTTACATGTAGGTGCGGGAACCTTTACCCCGGTTCGTAACGAAGATCTCACCTTGCACCAAATGCACCATGAGTGGTATTCCATTCCCCAGCACACCCTCCAAGCAATCCAAGAAACCAAAGAACGGGGCGGCAAGATTATTGCGGTGGGAACAACGAGTATTCGCAGTTTAGAAAGTTATGCCATTACTCGCCAATTAGAGGGTGAGACTAATTTATTTATCACCCCTGGATTCCAGTTTCAACTAGTTGATGCGCTGATTACCAACTTTCATTTACCCAAATCAACGTTACTGATGTTGGTAAGCGCCTTTGCTGGGGTAGAACAAATTCGCTACGCCTACCAACATGCTATTCAAGAGCGGTATCGCTTCTTTAGTTATGGTGATGCCATGTTTCTGCGGCGAACCTGAGACAATGCTTGTATGAAAGCGCCTCTGTTTACTCTCCTTCAGCAAGATCAGGACAGTCATGCGCGCCTTGGTCTGATGAAGCTTCCGCATGGTGAAGTACCAACACCCATCTTTATGCCCGTTGGTACCTATGGAACCGTCAAAGCAGTTACCCCACGCGATCTGGGAGATATGCAAGCCCAAATTATTTTGGGCAATACCTTTCATCTTTGGTTACGTCCTGGCTTAGATGTCATCCGCAAACATGGGGGGCTACATCGCTTTATGGCTTGGCAAAATCCTATTCTGACTGACTCGGGTGGCTTTCAGGTGTTTAGTCTTGGTGCCTTGCGCAAAATTAACGAGGAGGGCGTGACATTCTCCTCACCCATTAACGGCGATAAATTATTTATGTCGCCCGAGGTATCCATGGAGATTCAAGCGACTCTCAATAGCGATATTGCCATGCAGTTTGATGAATGTACCCCGTATGAATCTCAAGGTAAACCCACCACCGAAGAAACTGTACGGCAATCGCTTGAGCTATCGTTGCGTTGGGGTGAGCGCTCTCTTAAACGTTTCCGAGAACTAAATACCGGTAATGCTTTGTTTGGAATTGTGCAAGGTGGTATGTATGAATCTCTACGCGAGTATTCGTTAGCCGGTGTCGCTGAACAAGGATTTGATGGTATTGCGATTGGTGGGCTCTCGGTTGGCGAACCCAAACCAGAGTTCGAGCGTATTTTGACCCATACTGGCCCTCGATTACCAGCCCATCTTCCGCATTATTTAATGGGAGTTGGCACTCCTGAAGATTTGGTGTTGGGTGTTAGCATGGGCATCGATATGTTTGATTGCGTGATGCCTACCCGCAATGCCCGCAATGGCTGGCTGTTTACCCGTTTTGGCGATCTTAAACTTCGTAATGCGGGTTACCGAGACGATGACCGTCCCGTGGACATGCGATGCCAATGCTATACCTGCAAAAACTTCACCCGCTCATACTTGCACCATCTGCAAAAAGCCAATGAGATTTTGGGGGCTCAGCTCAATACGATTCACAACCTTCATTACTACCTAGAACTCATGCAGGAAATCCGAAAAGCTCTGGCAGAAGGTGTTTTTACTCAATGTAGGGCTGAGTTCCTCAGTCAACGGCAGCGTGGAGTTGAGCCTGGCCAAGACTGAGCCTTTTTAAGGTCAAAACCGGTCAAAATCCAGCAGTATTGCCATACAGTTTAGAATTGCGACTTTAGATTAACAATTTTTTGGAGGCTCCAAGATGCTGATTAGTAATGCCTTTGCGCAAAGTGCTCCTGCTGGTGATGCTGCTGGCGGTTTAATGAGCTTTATTCCCTTAATTCTGATGTTTGTAGTACTTTACTTCATCATGATCCGTCCCCAAATGAAGCGCCAGAAAGAAATGAAGGCCATGCTTGAAGCCTTGGCTGCTGGCGATGAGGTTATTACAGTTGGCGGTATCTTGGGTAAAGTCACCGCAGTTAAAGACCAATATATTACGGTTGAGATTGTTGCCGGGACTGAGGTACAGATGCAAAAAAATGCTGTTACCAGCGTCCTGCCCAAGGGCACCATTAAGTCGGTTTAATGACTTAGAGCGCTCTTTCAAGAGCGCTCCATTCCAAGCTCACCAGATCATGAATCGCTATCCTCTCTGGAAATACCTCGTTATAGCGGTAGCCCTTCTGATCGGTTTCTTGTACGCGTTGCCTAATATTTTTGGCGAGGCTCCTGCAGTACAAATCTCCGCCGCAAAACCAACGCTTAAGGTTGACTTAACAACCCAATCCCGCATTGAAAATATTCTGACCGAAGGTAAGATTAAAAATACAGGTCTTTTCTTTGAACGCACCGGCAATATCGGAAGTATCAAGATCCGCTTTGAAAACACCGATACTCAACTTCAGGCGCGCGATTTAATTAATCAAAAACTGAACATCGATCTCAAAGATCCTAACTACACAGTTGCGCTCAATTTATTGTCAAATACGCCACACTGGCTAAGTTCCATCAATGCACTGCCAATGCCACTTGGTCTGGACTTACGTGGTGGCGTGTACTTCTTGCTTCAAGTAGATATGCAAGGTGCTGTTCAAAAGAAGTTAACCTCACTAGCCACTGATATTCGTAGTCAACTACGTGACAAAGGATTACGTCATCAAGGTATTGAGCGCGCGGGGGATGTGATTAACATCCGTTTTGGCTCAACTGCGGAAGCAGATACAGCACGCAGTGTTTTAATTGGGCCACAAGCTGAGCTTGAATGGCAAGTGGAAAAATCAGCAGATGGCGCCAAATTAGTGGGTCGTTTTAAATCAGCAGCCCTTAAAGAAGTTCAAGAAAATGCAGTAAAGCAAAACATCGTGACACTTAATAAGCGTGTTAATGAGCTGGCAGTTAAAGAACCTGTGATTCAGCAACAGGGGGCCGAACGCATTGTGGTGCAACTGCCTGGCGTTCAAGATACAGCTCGAGCAAAAGATATTATTGGCCGTACCGCAACCCTAGAATCACGTCTTGCCGACCCAGTTACTTCCAGCATTGGTCTCAATGAAACCCCTCCCCCAGGAACTGACGTATTTCGCTTTGGTGAAAATCGTCTAGGCGTCTTCAAGAAGTCCGTGATCTTTACAGGTGACCGCATTACAGATGCGAGTGCTGGCTTTGATCAAAACCAACGTCCCTCCGTAAATATTTCTTTGGATGCTGCTGGCGGGCGAGTTATGCAAGAGATCACTCGCGAGAACATCGGTAAACCGATGGGCATGATTTTATTTGAAAAAGGTAAAGGTGAGGTACTCACTATCGCAACCATTCAGAGTGAATTTGGCTCTAAGTTCCAAATCACCGGTCAGCCCACTACTGAGAGTGCCAATGATCTAGCCCTTCTTTTACGTGCTGGCTCTTTAGCGGCACCGATGGAAATCATAGAAGAGCGTACGATTGGCCCAAGCCTTGGCCTAGAGAATATTGAAAAGGGCTTTAAATCTCTCATCTATGGATTTGCTGCTATTGCCATCTTCATGACGATTTACTACATGCTGTTTGGCTTCTTCTCTGTGATTGCCCTCGCTGTCAATATCGTCTTACTGATCTCCTTGCTATCCATGTTGCAGGCTACTCTAACTTTGCCAGGGATTGCCGCGATGGCCCTTGCGATTGGTATGGCGATTGATTCTAACGTTCTCATTAACGAGCGAATTCGAGAAGAATTACGTAATGGAGTTGCGCCACATACTGCCATTGCGATTGGCTTCGATAAGGCATGGGCAACCATCTTGGACTCCAATATCACCACCTTAATTGCGGGTTTAGCCTTGCTAGCCTTTGGTTCGGGTCCTGTAAAAGGCTTTGCAGTAGTTCATTGCTTGGGTATTTTGACCTCGATGTTCTCGGCTGTGTTCTTTGCGCGAGGGGTTGTTAATTTTTGGTACGGTCGTCAAAAGAAATTACAAGCTATTTCAATTGGCCAAGTTTGGCGCCCAGAGGGAAAGTAAATCATGGAATTCTTCCGAATCCGCAAAGATATTCCCTTCATGCGTCATGCATTGATTCTTAATGCATTCTCCCTACTCACTTTTATAGCCGCTGTTTTCTTCATCTGGCAAAAAGGCTTACATCTATCCATTGAGTTCACTGGTGGAACTGTCATGGAAATTACCTATCCACAAACAGCGCCTCTTGACTCTATCCGTGAGCAGATTACGAAAATTGGCTATACCGATACTCAGATCCAAAATTTTGGTAGCTCTCGGGATGTCATCATTCGCTTGCCACTCCTTAAGGATCAGGCTGGTCAGATCATTCCCTCGGCAGATCAAAGCGCCGCCGTCATGAAAGTACTTGAGACGAGCAACTCTGGGGTGAAGCTACAACGCGTTGAATATGTTGGCCCTCAGGTGGGCAAAGAGCTGGCCATTGATGGTTTGAAAGCCTTAGCCTTTGTGGTAATTGGCATCATGATCTATCTATCCTTCCGTTTTGAGTGGAAGTTTGCGGTCGCCGGAATTTTGGCTAACCTACATGACATCATTATTATTTTAGGTTTCTTTGCCTTCTTCCAATGGGAGTTCTCCCTCTCTGTATTAGCAGCTATATTGGCAGTATTGGGATACTCGGTCAATGAGTCTGTAGTGATCTTTGACCGTATTCGTGAGACCTTCCGCAAGCAACGCAAAATGGATACCAGAGAGGTGATTGATAGCGCGATTACTGGAACTATCAGTCGTACCGTTATTACGCATGGCAGTACAGAGATGATGGTGATTGCCATGCTCATCTTTGGAGGTCCCAGCCTGTTTTACTTTGCTCTAGCCCTGACCATTGGTATTTTGTTTGGTATTTACTCGTCAGTATTCGTTGCAGCTGCAATTGCCATGTGGCTTGGAGTAAAGCGCGAGGACCTTATTAAGGGTGAGCGTAAGGCAAATGACACTACTCGGCCAGAGGATCCTAACTTTGGAGCACAGGTCTAAGTCGATCCAAGATTTTTTGGGTTGCGCCTTGATGAACTGAGGCATATTCCAAGGCTTTTGCCGACATCATTTCTCGTTGAGCAGTATTTGTTAGTAAATTTTTAATCGTCTCACTTAGCGACTGAACTAGTTCATGGGGCAAGGTTGCAGGAATTCGTACTGCGGCTCCACACGCAATTGCATCCTCACTGGCCTGCTGAAAGTTATAGGTATGTTCTCCTAAAATAACTGGGCATCCATTGGCACAGGCTTCAATCAAATTTTGTCCACCAGTTGGCAAAAGACTGCCGCCCATCACCACCAAATCAGTAGCGTTGTAATAGGCTTCCATCTCACCCATCGAGTCTCCAAGCAATACATCCACATTCGTCCAGTGGGGCGCTGAAGCAAACTCTGCACTAGAGCGCGGATCACTCAAATTCGAACGTCGTTCAAATGATAGGGTCGATTGATGCAGTAAATCAGCGACATCTTTAAAGCGCTCGGGATGGCGAGGAACTACTATTAACAAGGGCTTTATCTCAGAACCGAATTCAGAAAGAAGTTTCTTCCATGCGTCAATCATGATGAGTTCTTCGCCTGCACGCGTACTAGCTGCACACACTACCAAACGCTCCTGTTCTCTCAGAACCCTCTTCCACTGCTTTCCTAGAGATTGATTTACAGCTTCCTCAGGCACATCAAATTTCATATTACCGGTAACGATGACATCGTTGACACCGAGTGCTTGGTAGCGTTTTGCATCTGGCTCAGATTGTGCCAAGATGCCTGCAAAGGATTGGAAGAGGGATCTGCCAGCAGAACCAAAGTGCTGAACGCGCTCAAAACTTCGACCTGATAAACGGGCATTAATTAAAAATAAGGGAACGCCAAGTTGCTTGGTCCGAAATACAAATCCCGGCCACGCCTCGGTCTCCATAAAAAGTCCAAGCTGTGGGCGATAGTGTTTCAAGAATGCCTCAATCGCCCAACAAATGTCATAAGGTAAATAAGCTTGCTGTAATTGACCCGATGCAATCGCCTTGCGGTATAACTCTGCCCCTGTTTTGCGGCCTGTTGGGGTCATATGGGTCAACAGGATTGACTGACCCTCTTTTAATAAAGATTCGACTAATGCCTGAGTGGCTCGGGTCTCTCCTACCGATACCGCATGAATCCATACAGCCTTGCGCAAAGAGGGTTTAGTGCCATAAAACCCAAAACGCTCTCGAACGTGTTTTAAATAATCGCTGTTCTTGCGACTGCACCAAAGAAGACGTAAAAGTACAAAGGGGATCAGAACATGCCAAAGCGCCTCATAAACAAAGTAGAGGGCTAGTGGAAATTTTGCTGCCTGACTAGATGAAGCGCTCAAAAGATTAAATTACTTTAAACGCAAAGCTAACTCAACTGCTTTGCCAAGATAAGAGCTTGGGGTCATTTTGAGCAAGCGCTTCTTCTCAGGCTCAGGTATTGCCAGCGATTTAATAAAACGATGCAAGCCATCGCGAGTAATCCCTTTGCCGCGCGTTAGCTCTTTCAATTGCTCATAAGGGTTCTCAACACCGTAACGACGCATGACTGTTTGTACAGGCTCTGCCAATACCTCCCAGCAATCATCTAAATCAGCACTAATTGCAGTCTCATTCACCTCCAATTTGGCAAGTCCGCGCAAGGCGCTGTCATACGCTAGCACGCTGTGGCCAAAGGCAGGGCCTAGATTACGCAATACAGTGGAATCCGTTAGATCACGCTGCCAGCGTGAGATGGGTAATTTTTCTGCTAAATGACGTAACAAGGCATTGGCAATGCCGAGATTACCCTCGGAGTTCTCAAAATCAATTGGATTTACTTTATGAGGCATAGTGGAGGAGCCAATCTCACCTGCTTTCGTTTTTTGTTTGAAGTACCCCAGTGAGATATAAGCCCAGAAATCACGATCCACGTCTAAGAGAATCGTATTCGTCCGTGCAATTGCATCAAATAACTCGGCCATGCCGTCGTGCGGCTCAATCTGGATGGTGTAAGGGTTAAATTGCAAACCTAATCGTTTCTCAACCACCTGCTTCGAGAATTTTTCCCAATCAACATTGGGGTAAGCCGCCAAATGGGCATTGTAATTACCGACAGCGCCATTCATCTTTCCTAAAAAAGCAATACTTGCAATTTTTTTAGTGGCTAACTCTAAGCGTTTAGCCATGTTGGCAATCTCTTTTCCTAATGTGGTTGGAGACGCAGGTTGTCCATGGGTTCTTGAGAGCATTGGCAGTTTGGCATGCTTCACTGCTAGGGTATTTAATGCTTTAAGAATATTATTTAGCTGTGGCAATAAGACTTGATCGCGTGCACCACGCAACATCAACCCATGTGCAGTGTTATTAATATCTTCAGACGTACAAGCAAAATGAATGAACTCACTAGCTTTGAGTAATTTAGGGCGCTTTGTAACCTTCTCTTTTAACCAATACTCCACGGCTTTTACATCGTGGTTAGTAACAGCTTCAATCGCTTTAATGCGCTCCGCATCAGCTTCCGAGAAATCCTCAGCCAGTTTTAATAAAAACGTTTTGTCAGTTGCATCAATGTTGGGAATGTTGGAGAGCTTTGCTTCGCTTAATGCTAATAACCACTGAATTTCAACGACGATGCGCTGTTGCATAAATGCTGCCTCAGATAACCAAGGGCGCAGGGCATCGAGCTTCGTGGCGTATCGGCCATCCAGGGGTGAGAGGGCAGTCAGTGGAGATAGTTTGGTCAAGGTCGACTCATTACAAAGTGATGGAATCTTGATTTTAATGGGTTTATGAGGCCATTAGTAACAAACACCCAGTCAGGTGTTTTTAGTGATTCCCGTAAGGCGCGTATGGCCGATTGATTGCTATACTGCGACTTTATGAAAATTATTGGTTCCCTCACTAGCCCCTATGTCCGTAAAGTACGGATCATGCTGGCTGAAAAGAAAATAGACGCTGAACTTATACTAGACAACGTCTGGGATGCTTCAACAACTATTGCTGAGTTCAACCCACTGGGTAAAGTTCCTTGCTTAGTGATGGATGATGGTGGTGCAATGTTTGACTCCCGCGTGATTGCAGAGTACATCGACACCCTGAGTCCAGTTGGTAAGCTCATCCCGGCAACGGGTCGTGAACGCGCTGCTGTGAAAACTTGGGAAGCGCTGGCTGATGGTGTAACGGACGCCGGTATTTTGGTTCGCCTAGAAAAAACCTTCCACAATCCAAGCGAGCAAAGTACCAAGTGGTTAGATCGGCAAATGGAGAAGGTTGATCATGGCTTCAAAACTATCGCCAAAGGGCTTGGTGATGCGAAGTGGTGCCATGGCAACCAATTTAGTTTGGCGGATATTGCAGTCGGCTGCACATTAGGTTGGTTTGAGCTACGTTTTGCTGACATAGATTGGAAAACACAATACCCTAATCTACGAGGGCTCTATGAGCGGCTTTCCGAGCGTCCTTCTTTTGTGCAAACAGTCCCGCCAGCAGCTTAATCTTAGCGAACAATAATCCCACCGCCAAGGCAGCGTTCGCCTTCATACAGAACGGCAGATTGTCCTGGCGTTACTGCCCATTGGGGACTCTGAAAACGTAGTTCAAATGAACTATTTTGCTCGGCAGTGATCGTACAAGCAGCATCCTCTTGTCGGTAGCGTGTTTTGGCACTGTATTGTCCTAATTTGGGTTCGTAGCCCGCCACCCACGATGTATCCATTGCCGATAAGGTATCGCTCAATAACCAAGGATGATCGTGCCCTTGGGCAACATACAAGGTATTGGTAGATATATCTTTGCGAGCCACATACCAAGCATCACCAGTTCCGTCTTGACTACCGCCAAGCCCGATCCCTTTGCGCTGACCTAGGGTAAAAAAAGCTAAGCCCATATGCTCCCCCAACACCTTGCCATCGACGCTTTTGATCGGGCCGGGAACTCTTGGTAAATAGCGATTCAGAAACTCACGGAAGGGGCGCTCTCCGATAAAACAAATGCCGGTGGAATCTTTTTTACGAGCATTTGGCAGACCAAGATCTGCGGCGATTTGTCGTACCTCTTTCTTGGTGATCTCGCCAAGAGGAAATAACACTTTGGATAACTGCATTTGAGTTAAACGATGTAAAAAATAGCTTTGATCCTTAGTGGCATCAACCGCTTTTAACAACTGCACTTCCTGATCATGGTGCTGAACACGCGCATAGTGCCCTGTAGCAATCAAATTAGCACCCAAACTAATGGCATGATCCAAAAATGCCTTGAACTTAATTTCAGCATTGCAAAGTACATCTGGATTTGGGGTGCGACCCGCAGCATACTCTCTTAGAAAGTCAGAAAACACCCGCTCACGGTATTCAGCAGCAAAATTAACTGCCTCCACATCAATCCCTAAGATATCGGCAACCGAGACCACATCTAACCAATCTTGACGAGCCGAGCAATATTCCTCGCTATCGTCGTCTTCCCAGTTCTTCATAAAAAGGCCTACGACCTGATAGCCCTGTTGCTTAAGAAGCCATGCCGCTACCGAAGAGTCCACCCCCCCGGACATCCCCACTACTACCTTCTGCGGGGCTGAGTTATGGCCCAAAGCCTTACTGGTAGGGCTTTGGGGGACGGGGCTTTGGATATGAGGGCTAACCATTAAAAAAGTGCGAAAATAAGAGTAATTGTTTTACGCTCATATTGTAAAAGTCTCGGTCATAGTCTGGCCAAAGGGATATACAGGAGACTGGGCAGGCTAGCTCACAAGGCATGGCTTATTTATTAGAATAGATCCTTTTTTAGAAATCGTTGCTTCTGGAGATTAGCCATGCGCATTGGAGTGCCGCTGGAAACGAGGGCTGGGGAAACCCGTGTTGCCGCAACCCCCGAAACTGTCAAAAAATTAATTAGCCAAGGTCATCAGGTCATAATGCAAGCTGGTGCTGGCGTGGGTGCTAGCCAACCCGATGCCGCCTATGAGGCCGTAGGCGCGAGCATTGGCTCTGCTGCCGATGCTTTAGGATCTGAGATTGTTCTAAAAGTTCGTGCGCCAGAATCTGCTGAACTAAAGCAAATGAAATCGGGGGCTGTCTTGTTAGGCATGCTGGATCCATTTGACAATGCCGGCATCCAAGCCATGGCAAGCCAAGGTATTACAGCCTTTGCCCTAGAAGCGGCACCACGTACTACCCGTGCTCAGAGCATGGACGTACTCTCTTCCCAAGCCAACATTGCAGGCTATAAAGCAGTGATGGTTGCTACCAATGAATATCAACGCTTTATGCCAATGCTCATGACCGCCGCAGGAACTGTTAAAGCTGCGCGTGTGCTTATCTTAGGTGCTGGTGTTGCTGGTTTACAGGCTATTGCTACTGCCAAACGTTTAGGCTCAGTAATTGAGGCATCCGATGTGCGCCCTGCCGCTAAGGAGCAAATTGAGTCTCTTGGGGCTAAGTTTGTGGATGTTCCCTATGAGACCGATGAAGAGCGTGAGATTGCCCAAGGTGTCGGTGGTTATGCACGCCCAATGCCAGAGGCTTGGATGAAGCGTCAAGCGGCCCTTGTAGCTGAACGAGCGATCCAAGCGGATATTGTGATTACGACCGCATTAATCCCTGGTCGTAAGCCTCCGGTCTTATTACATACCGATACAGTTAGCAAAATGAAACCCGGTTCAGTGGTGATTGATATCGCTGCGGGTCGGGGCGACAATGGCTCTGGTAATTGCCCACTCACTCAAGCTGATAAGGTGGTTAATCATCATGGCGTGAAGATCGTGGGGTACACCAATCTTCCCAGTATGGTGGCTGCCGATGCATCTGCCTTGTATGCTCGTAACTTGCTTGATTTTATGAAGCTCATCATTAATAAAGAAGCGCAGTTGGCAATACCTGCTGCTGCAGATGATGACATCGTTGCTGCTTGCCTGATGTGTCGTGATGGACAAGCCATTCGCACCAATTAATTTCTGAAGGAACCAAAATGGATGCTGCTGCTATTCAAAGCCTATTGACTGTTCAAAATATTACCGTTTTCGTATTAGCCATCTTTGTTGGCTATCACGTAGTTTGGAACGTTACCCCTGCATTGCATACACCGCTTATGGCAGTAACCAATGCCATTTCCGGGATCATCATCGTGGGCGCTCTTTTGCAAACCGAGATCATTAATGGTGACGAGATCACCCTAACAAGCCTGATTGGTGCTCTTGCCGTATTTCTTGCCTCGATCAATATATTTGGTGGCTTTATGGTGACGCGACGCATGCTTGAGATGTTCAAGAAAAAGGCTCCCAAGAACGAAGCGGCTGGTAACTAAGAAGAGATCTAATCATGTTAAATATCACAGCCCTTTCCTATCTAGTCTGTTCGGTGCTCTTTATCTTGGCACTGAAAGGTCTATCGTCTCCAACCACATCACGCCAAGGCAATACCTACGGCATGATTGGTATGGCCTTAGCGGTCGTTACCACTTTTTTAATTCCGAGCTTTAAACCGGTCTACTGGCTAATTGGTGTTGCGATTGTTGCAGGTGCCATCATTGGCTCAATCGCGGCGAAGCGCGTCCAAATGACCAAAATGCCAGAGCTCGTCGCTTTGATGCACTCTTTCGTTGGTCTATCAGCAGTACTGATTGCGATTGCGGCAGTATTTAATCCTGCCCAAGAACATTCTGGCGCACAAAAGATCGAGTTATTTATCGGCGCGTTCATTGGTGCAATTACCTTTACTGCCTCGATCATCGCCTTTGGAAAACTATCTGGCAAAGTTAGCGGTAAGCCTGTTAGCTTTTCTGGTCAGCATTTACTGAATCTGATTATGGCTATCTTGATGGTTGCCGCCGGTTTTGCATACTTCTTGACTGGAAGCCATGCGGCCTTTTTGGTCATGTGTGCAATAGCCCTAGTCCTCGGTGTCACCTTGATCATTCCAATTGGTGGTGCAGATATGCCAGTAGTTGTATCGATGCTCAATAGCTATTCAGGTTGGGCTGCTGCTGGTATCGGTTTCACGTTAAATAACCCTGTATTAATTATTGCCGGTGCCTGCGTTGGCTCTTCGGGCGCGATCTTGTCTTACATTATGTGTAAGGCCATGAATCGCTCGATTGTCGCGGTATTACTGGGGGGCTTTGGCGCTGAGGCCGCTGTCGGTGGAGAAGATAGTGGTCCCAAGAACTACAAAACGGGTTCGGCAGAAGATGCTGCCTTCTTAATGACCAATGCAGATACTGTCATTATTGTTCCGGGTTATGGTCTAGCGGTAGCTCGTGCGCAACATGCACTAAAAGAATTAACCGAGAAGTTAATTCATCATGGAGTCACTGTTAAGTACGCGATCCACCCTGTTGCAGGTCGTATGCCTGGGCATATGAACGTTCTCTTGGCAGAAGCTGAAGTGCCCTATGACCAAGTATTTGAGATGGAAGATATCAATAGTGATTTTGGCCAAGCCGATGTGGTCTTAGTACTTGGCGCAAACGACGTGGTTAACCCAGCGGCACGCACTCCTGGTAGCCCCATCTTTGGTATGCCAATCCTTGAAGCCTTTAAAGCCAAAACTATTATTGTGAACAAGCGCTCCATGGCAGCAGGCTATGCTGGTCTCGACAATGAACTCTTCTATTTAGATAAAACTATGATGGTCTTTGGTGATGCCAAGAAGGTTGTTGAAGATATGGTTAAAGCAGTCGATTAATGAATTATGCGATCAAATAAAACAGGGTAGCGTTCTACCCTGTTTTATTTTTAACGGAAGCCCAATTGATCTTTATCGGTTTTCTCTTGCCCGTCAACAAATAATTTTTTACAGTAGCCCCCGCCGCTATGATTTGGTTTCTGGCTGGCTTCTTTTTTCAACTTGAACATTGCCTCAAAACAATCTCTACGATGCTCATAACGCGAAATAACCGTTTGAGTCTCTTTGCCTTTATAAAAATAAGTGAAATCAAGCGTCCAATATTGGTCGCCAACCACCATAGTCTTTTGCTCGACTATTGATTCTTTTATCGGCTCTTTTTTAACTTGTGCACATCCAATAAAACTTGTAACCAACAGAGTAATAAATAGTTTTTTCAAATAGAATGGCACTAGTTTAGATATGTTTCAGTATTTCACAAAAAATCTTTTATGTGAATAAAAAAAGGGCAGCCATAGCTGCCCTTAGTTTTTAGACTGATGGGATTACATCATTCCATCCATACCACCCATACCACCCATACCACCCATACCGCCTGGCATACCGCCGCCTGCAGAGTCATCTTTTGGACTCTCTGAAATGGCGCAATCGGTAGTTAACAAGAGCGCGGCTACAGAAGCAGCATTTACCAATGCAGTCTTAGTAACCTTAGTAGGATCGATAACACCCTGAGCCACTAGATCGCCATACTCACCGCTTGCAGCGTTGTAACCATGGTTACCCTTACCTGCAGCAACAGCATTTACTACCACGCTTGCCTCGTCACCTGCGTTTGAAACGATGATACGGAGGGGCTCCTCCATCGCACGCAATACGATACTAATTCCTGCATTTTGATCAGCGTTGTCGCCTTTGAGGCCAATAATGCCTTGCTTTGCACGGATTAAAGCGACGCCGCCGCCAGGAACAATGCCTTCTTCAACCGCTGCACGAGTTGCATGCAGGGCATCATCGACACGCGCTTTTTTCTCTTTCATCTCGACTTCTGTTGCAGCGCCTACGCGGATAACAGCAACTCCGCCAGCTAATTTAGCGACACGCTCTTGTAACTTCTCGCGGTCATAGTCGCTAGTTGCCTCTTCAATCTGAACACGAATGTTTTTGACACGTGCTTCGATCGATTTGCTATCACCAGATCCATCAATAATGATGGTGTTTTCTTTACCAATCTCAACGCGCTTTGCTTGTCCAAGGTGCTCAAGAGTGGTTTTCTCGAGTGTTAGACCAACTTCCTCAGCAATCACTTGACCACCAGTCAATATGGCGATGTCTTCCAACATGGCCTTACGACGATCGCCAAAACCAGGGGCTTTCACAGCACAGGTTTTCAGAATCCCGCGAATATTGTTTACAACCAAAGTGGCCAATGCTTCGCCCTCAACATCTTCTGCAATGATCATCAATGGGCGTCCGGATTTTGCAACTTGCTCTAATACTGGCAAGAGGTCACGAATGTTGCTGACCTTCTTATCAAACAGCAGAATGTATGGAGTTTCTAAAACGACTGTTTGTTTCTCAGGTTGATTAATGAAGTATGGGGAAAGATATCCGCGATCAAACTGCATACCCTCCACTACTTCCAGCTCGTCTTCTAAAGACTTGCCATCTTCTACTGTGATGACGCCTTCTTTGCCGACCTTCTCCATCGCTTCAGCAATACGTTTGCCAATGCTTTCATCGCTGTTTGCTGAGATTGAGCCAACTTGGGCAATTTCTTTGGTGGTGGTGCAAGGCTTGCTAATCTTCTTAAGCTCTTCAATGGCTGCGCTGACTGCCTTATCAATACCGCGCTTGAGATCCATAGGATTATGACCTGCAACAACGTATTTCATACCTTCACGCACAATCGATTGGGCTAATACAGTCGCGGTTGTTGTTCCATCACCAGCAATGTCAGCGGTCTTCGAAGCAACTTCTTTAACCATTTGAGCGCCCATGTTTTGGAGCTTATCCTTCAGTTCAATTTCCTTTGCAACTGTAACGCCGTCCTTGGTGATTGTTGGACCACCAAACGAGCGCTCAATGACCACATTACGACCTTTAGGCCCTAATGTAACTTTTACTGCGTTTGCAAGGATGTTGACACCCTCAACCATTTTGACGCGGGCGTTATCGCCAAACACTACATCTTTTGCTGCCATGATTAAATTCCTTTCTTAAGACTAAATTACTTCTGAACAACAGCCATGATGTCTTCTTCGCGCATTACGAGAAGCTCATCACCGTCGACTTTTACGGTTTGACCCGCATATTTTCCAAAGAGAACGCGCTCTCCAACCTTGACATCCGGGGGATTTAACTTACCGCTGTCGTCACGCTTTCCGGGGCCAACTGCTAATACCTGACCCTGATCTGGTTTTTCAGCAGCATTGTCTGGAATAACAATTCCAGAGGCGGTTTTTGTTTCTTGATCTAGACGCTTGATGATTACGCGATCGTGTAAAGGACGCAGATTCATTCCTTCTCCTATGTTAGTAAGTGTTAACTAATTAAAATGACCTAAATGCATGGTTTATAATCCCTGCACAAATTGCTAAGATCATGATTTATATGTTTATTTTCTTTTTAGATATAAACACTTATCACTTATTAGCACTCTTGTGTAGTGAGTGCTGATTATATAGGTCTTAACCAAAGGTTTTCAAGGGCTTTTCCTAAATAAGCCTTTAAAAGGGTCCTGGATTTCATAGAGATCCTTGTTAAACGCCTATTTGTAGGAAATTTCCTACAGATAAATCAGCAATATGCCCTTTCTTAAACCCTGAGGTCTGCATAGACTGATTGAACTCAAATTGGAGAGATAAATGAGCCCAAAATCACGGATTTACAACTTAGTCATGAGCTGGAGGAATAAGCCCTTTCGAGAACTGAGGGATATCGAACAAAGCGACTGGCAAAACGCCACGTCAAAGGGCGAGCTTGGGGATTTAGAGGGGGCCGGATCGGTAAATCTATCCCAAAACCCCTATCGAGGGACTCACTATGAACCCATCTTTAACTTACCGGGCAGTTCCTTAAAAGGAGTTTTATATCGGCCTTTGATGAATGCTAATGCCAATTCGATTCTGCGGCATTGCTTAGAAGGGATTGATGCCATTCATTATTGGCAATGTAGTAATCGCATCATTCCCTTGATTTTGCCCATCAATACAGAAAGCTTACAAACAACTCACTTTGTCGATGATCTTTGCGACCTCGTTCTGAATTCAAGACTACCGATCGGCTTAATCAATATTGGTTTGCTTCAGAAGCCCACTGAATCAATAGCAGCAATCCAGGGTATTACCCGTTTACACCGTCTTGGTGTGCTATTTCATTGGCTCAACTTTGATGGCGACCTCGAAACGGTCAAACTAATCGTCGATTTTCAATTTGAGGCAGTACACCTTCATTCCGAACTTCTAAGGAAGAGTGAATCAAGCCAAATTAAAAAACTAATCGAACAAATAAATTCATTTAAGAAATGGGGTTGCAAGATTGGTCTTAGTCATGTGACCTTTGTCCACGATAACGAAATCGCATATCAATTAGGCATTGATTATTGCTATGGAAGTTTGATGCTGACACCCGTCTCTCGTCATCAGATTATCAATGTGCAAGATAGTCGAATTGGTAAAGCACTCTTCTCAATTCAAACAACTGAAAAACCCAAACCACAAGGAGACCTGTAATGCGTAATAAAGTACTAATAGTCGATGATCATCCAGCCATGTTGATGGCTTTGAGGTCAATGCTTTTGAATCAAGTATCGTTTGAGGTAGTCGGCCAAGCCATCAATGGCGAAGACTGTCTTAAGGAAATTAAAAAAACTAATCCAGATATTCTTATATTAGATCTAGATATGCCAAAAACAGATGGTTTTGATCTAATCCGTCGCATTTCAATCTCATATCCAAACATTCGGATACTTGTTCTATCAAGCATGGATGAGCAAATTTATGGCGGCAGAGTTCGCTCTATCGGTGGCCATGGCTATGTAAATAAAACTGCAAATGCCAATATTATTTTGGCGGCATGTGTTGCCGTTTCTCAAAGCTACACTTTTTTCTCTACGGCGCGCAATGGCCGATCTGGCCTTAGTGATAAAGAAAAATTAGATTCACTTTCTGATCGCGAATTACAAGTCATGAAATTTTTAACCCGAGGAATGGGTAATCTAGAAATGGCTACAAATCTCAACATCAGTAGTAAAACAGTAGCTACCTATAAACATCGCTTATTTGAAAAGCTAAGCATCAATGGGGTTACAGATCTTATTGCTTTTTGTCGCAACAATAGCTTGATTGAAGGGTAATTATTTGATGCACAGCATGAAAATATTTGCACTTTTAAAAAATATATTTTTATCAGTATTCATGCTGTGTATTTTTCTATGGCCTTTTATATCAATAGCTGACGAAAGAATCCCAGAATTTACAAAGAGCGAACTTCAGTGGATTAAAAAAAATCCGCTCATAAAATTTAGCATTCATGAGAAATATCGGGATTACTGGACAAGCGGAATTTATCCAAGCTTATTAGCAAAGTTAAAGGACTATTCAGGTTTAGATTTCCAGCCGATTTGGCGAACCTCGAATATTGACGTTCATGACCAATTAAAAAATAAGCAAATTCAATTTATTATCGATCCAGATTTAAGCTCTAAAGAAATTGATATAGGGTTTATCTCGGATCCCATTTTTTGGGGCCAGGATGTTGTAATAAAACCTATTACAACTAATGAATCTCCTCATCTGCATGCTCAAAAAATTATATATTTTGACCGCGGTTATAACTTAGTAAATAGTAAACCTGATGCTGTCAAAATTAGCTCATCCAAACTCTTGGTGGAAAAGCTTGTTAAGGGTGAAGCAGATTTAGCCATCATGCCACTTCGCTTAGCAAGTGCTCTTAGCCAGGAACTTTATTTGTATCGATTAGAAATTAAACCTTGGGGCAATCATCCCTTTGCTTATCGATGGCTAATCGCAAAACATGACAAGATTCTGAACTCAATTATTCAAAAATCGCTACAAACTATTGATCCCATGGTTTTGGGTAGTCTAACTTCTACTACACGATTTGGCCCTCTAGAATCGAAACGTGGATTGATGGAAAAAAACATCTCTTCTTTCATTGGCGGTCTTTGCCTTGGATTAGTCCTTTTATTGGTCTGGTCAGTGCATTACTTCTGCTATCGAAAAAAGGTTGCCAAAAAGGAAGCAGTACTCATTGCGATTGCTAATAAAGCAAATACCGCTAGCGCTGCTAAATCAGACTATTTGGCAACTATGAGCCATGAAATTAGAACGCCAATGCATGCTGTAATTGGAGTGCAAGAGTTACTTTTAAAACGAGTAGACCTAACTCCAGAACAAAAAGATCTAGTAGAGAGTGCCAATACCTCCTCACAATCTTTAATGGGGATTATGAATAATGTACTTGATATGTCTAAGATCGAGGCCGGTAAATACATACTTGAACTACAGCCTACTAATTTAAAGCAACTACTACATGAGATTAACCAAACGTTTACTATTTTTTCTGAAAATAAAAGAGTATCTCTGGTTGCAAATATTGATCCTTTAATTGCTGATGTTTTATTGATCGATCCATTACGTTTACGGCAGATTCTCCAAAACCTTTTGAGTAATGCGATTAAATTTTCTGTAGAAGGCGTCGTCTTTTTTGATGTTCGTATTATGGCAAATGATCATGCAGGCCAATTAATTGAATTCCGTATTATTGATAATGGCGTTGGCATGGCCAAAGAAGATATAGAACGGGCCCTAAAACCATACGAGCAGGTTGGTTCTCACACCACTTCAAACCAAACATCTACTCCGGGAACGGGCCTTGGACTTAGTATCTGCAATCACGCTATCAACCTAATGCAAAGTCAACTTAATATTGAGAGTATCCCCAACCTCGGAACCAACGTTCACTTTATAACAGCATTCTCTCGCACAGGATTGGAGATTCCTCAAGTAATCAAACCTCCTGCCGGTAATCATCAGCAACTTTGGGAAAAAACTCGCGCACTAATTGTTGAAGATCATCCTGCAAATCGTAAAGTTCTTTTTATTCAACTACAAACTTTAGGTATTAATGCAGATCAAGTCTCTAGTGGGTCTGAGGCTCTTGAAAGGATGAAATATTATTCGTATGATCTGATTCTTACTGATCATTCAATGCCTGGTATGCATGGTTTTGAGTTAGTTAAGAAAATTCGGGAATCAGGAAAACATAAATTAATTATTATTGGAGTCACAGCTGATATTTATGCTCATCAATCACGAGACTTTTTACTAAAATCCGGCATGGATGCGGTTCTCATTAAACCAATAAGTCTTGAGGTTCTTGAGCATCAAATTTTTACTCTTCTTGGCGCAGATGCTATTACCTCCAATGGTAATAATTTTTGTCTCGATAAAGACACTCGCATTCTAGTTCTAGAGGAAGTTCTTAAGGTACAAAACGAGACATTGCTCACGATTGCTTTAGACGCTGACTCTGGGTTATTAAATGCTAGTACTTTGAATTCCTTACTGCATAAAGTCAAAGGTGGGGCGCTACTCAGTCAGGCCGACGATTTGCATCAATGCTGCACTGATTTAGAACGGTCTAATCAAGCAATTGCTGAAAGAATATCTCTATTTAAGCAGGCATTGCTCGATAATAATTTGAGTCTTGAGAACCAAATACACCATCTCAAAAAGTTATAGTCGTCACCTTCTAATCAGAATTCTTTTTTCTATTTTCTGATTGGATGCATTAGGCCTACTACCTCTTGTTTACTGTATCTTTAAACGCTTTACCAACTGAGAATTTAACAGTTTTGGATGCGGCGATTTTTATCGCTTCGCCTGTTTTTGGATTTCTACCCATACGAGCTGCTCGTGCCCCTAAAGCAAAGCTGCCAAAACCAACAAGCTGAACAGTATTACCGTTTGCAACACTGGTCTTGATTGCATCTAACAGTAAATTTATAGCTTCTTCTGCTTTTGTTTTACTCAAATCTGCGCCATCTGCAATCACATCTACGAGGTCTGCTTTTGTCATGATAGATTTCCTTTGTCTTTTCTCTTTGCTATTTAATTAGGGGATTAGTCATTACTTCAGATCAAATTGCATCTATCCGTTTATCCTATCAAACTAATTAAAGAAATCTGTAAATACTTTTAGACAAACTGAATAAATAATGACTAGGTTCTTAGCAATACCAACAAAATTGATAGGTTTTTTACCCAATCTAGGGTTTTTACTATGCCTTTGTTTTGCCCTTATTCTGACAGTGCGCTATGCTGCAGCGCAATCATCTGAACGTGGCCCAAATCGCATACCTCAGTCTGTTGAGGAGGCTATTAAGCGCAGCGGTATCAGCAAGGATTCGATCAGTATTTCTGTGACTGAAATTCCAGTCTCGACTAATCCCAAATCACAATCTCGTACTGTTTTGACTTGGCGTGATGAAGTTAGTATGAACCCCGCTTCAACAATTAAATTGTTAACAACCTTGGTTGCGCTTGATATTCTTGGTCCAAAGTATCGTTGGCGTACTGATCTTTTTACGGATGGTGTAATTAAAAATGGAACACTTAAAGGTAATATCTATTTTTTAGGTCATGGTGATCCTAAATTGATTCCGGAGGAGCTATCAAAACTAACAAATAAATTACGTGAACTTGGTATCCAACATATTGATGGTAATTTAATTTATGATCGTAGTGCTTATGCGCCTCAAGTCATGGATGACCAGACGATTGATGGCGAATCATTACGATCTTATAACGTAGCGCCCGATCCACTCTTATATTCATTTCGAACACTCTCTTTTAAGATTGATCCCAATAAGAATCGTGATGCCTTTAATATTACCTACACGCCGAGACTCGCGCGTTTAAGTATTCAAAATAATATTTCTATTAACTCAAATCAATGTGATGCTAACAAGCGTGATATTAGCCTTGAGTTAACTCCTGATCCAAATTTAGTTTCTGGCAATCAAATTAAGAACCAATCAGCAATTCAGTGGGTTGCTACGTTTAAAGGTGAATATTCTAAAAACTGTAAGGGCATGGGCTATAACGTTGTCAAATTTGATCCTAATACTTTTTTTACTCTTGGATTTACCGCCGCATGGGAAGATGCCGGAGGAAGTTGGATTAAATCTCCGCGCGGTCAATCTGGGGCAGTCCCCGTTTATGCTCGCCCTCTACTAAGCTTTGAAGGTCTCAATCTCACCGAGGCTGCACAAGATATTAATAAGTTTTCCAATAATGTTATGGCGCGTCAAGTATTTCTAACCCTCGCCCTTGAGAAGATCGGCAAACCAGCAGATATTGCTGGTGGTGAAAAAATTGTTCAGGCTTGGCTTGCGCAACAAGGTTTGTCATTTCCTGAGCTTGTTATTGAAAATGGCTCTGGCTTATCTCGCAATGAGGCAATTTCTGCTAGAAATTTAAATACGTTATTAATTACTGCGCAACGTCTCCCAATTTCTGATGTTTTTATTGACTCATTGCCTCTAGCGGGGGTCGAGGGGACAGTCCGTCATCGTCTTGTTAAAGAATTACGGAAATTTTTACATCTAAAGAAAAAACCTGAAGTACGCATTAAAACCGGCGCCCTTAATTACGTAAGAAATATTTCTGGATATGTTTTTAGTAAGTCTGGTCGTATTTATGCAGTCACATCATTTATTAATGATCCCAAAGCTAATCGTGGACAAGAAATTCATGATCAATTGCTTGCTTGGCTACTAGAGGACGGGCCCGACCCAAAAGAAGCGCGCTGAAGCCGATCCTGTATTGCATCCCATTCCTCTGTGTTGGGTGGGCTTGGGATATAAATTTGCTGATACTGAGATTGATCCAGAAGACGCAGTAAACGATATAAGCCATGAGCAAATGCAATAGGCTCCTTTGGTACCAAGATCCACTTACTTTGCTTGTTGTACTTAGTAAGCTCGTTGAAAAGGACTTGATCCTGAGAACTTATGTCTTCCCAGGCTACGAATGCAGTAGCCTGATCCAGTACTTTTGCTTGCTTAAGCGTAAGTAAGTAAGCGCTCAAATCTGCAGTCTTATATAAATGAAGAGGTGTATTGGGTGCATAGTGTGCCATTAGACTACCCGAAACACGTGGCATCTTCAGATCTTTTATGGGTTTAACAGAAACATCTATACCAGTTGCTTCTTTAATCTTTTTTGGACTAATGCTACCCGGCCGAAGTAAGCATGGCTTGCCACTCCCAGAGACATCCAAAATTGTCGATTCAATACCAAACTGACAGTCTCCCCCATCTAAGATCATTAAATCTGGATAATTTTTGAACTCTGAACGAACATGTGCCGCAGAACTCGGTGAAATCTTGCCAAAGTGATTTGCCGATGGTGCTGCAATACCTCCTGCGAATGCTCTTAATAACTCTTGTGCTAGTGGATGGGACGGAGAGCGAATAGCAATCGTTTCTTGACCTCCTGTTACATCATTTAATACCATACGACTTTTCTGAAACACTAAAGTCAAGGGGCCAGGCCAAAAGTACTCAAAGAGAGTGAAGGCAGATTCTGGAATATGCCTCACCCATGGGCTTAAGATGTCTAACCAGTCGCGGGCCTTATCTTGCGAATGATCTAGCGGTGCCTCAACATGAACAATCAGAGGGTGATCAGTTGGTCGTCCTTTGAGCTCATAAACCCGTTGTATTGCTAAAGGATTGCTGGCATCAGCTCCTAAGCCGTATACAGTTTCGGTTGGGATAGCAACCAGTTTGCCTGAGCGTAGTTCATTTACGGCTCGAATGACGGATTTAGATTCAGACAAGTGCTTCTCGAATGAATGTATCGATTATGGTGTGATACCCAAATCATGGGCAACTGCTGTACAGGCATCTTTTGCCTCCTGAATGCCCTTACCTAGACAGTTAATATGTCCCATCTTGCGCCCTATCTTGGGAGTAGCCTTGCCGTATAGGTGTAACTTTGCACTGGGATGGGCAAGCACATGATGCCAGGCAGGCTCGACAACTTGATCCTGATCAAACCAAACGTCCCCCAGAATATTTAACATAGCGACGGGTTCCATAAGAGTAACGTCACCCAATGGTAAGCGTGCCATAGTGCGAACCTGTTGTTCAAATTGACTTGTTACGCAGGCATCCATGGTGTAGTGCCCAGAATTATGAGGGCGAGGCGCTATCTCATTAACGACCACTGAGCCATCTGTCAAGACAAAGTATTCAACGCATAGAACACCAACATACTCCATCTTTTTGGCAATTTCAAAACTCGCTGCAATAATTTTTTTAGACAGCTCAGGATGTTTTGCTAAGGAAGGAGATGGTACTGTACTGGTATGCAAAATACCATTGCGATGGATATTCTCTGCGATGGGGTAAGCGGTGCCATCCCCATCGTGAGCACGCACGACTAATGCCGAAACCTCAAAGGCAAGAGGCATTTTCTTTTCAAGTACACATACATCTCCACTAAATTCTTGCCAAGCTAAAGCAAGCTCATTCGTATTTGCAACATTCGTTTGGCCTTTACCGTCATACCCCATTCGGGCAGTTTTTAAAATCCCTGGAAATAATTGGCTTGGAACTTTTATAAGGTCATTTTGCGATTGAATAACGCAGTACGGAACCGGCCCAATCCCCGATGACAAAGCACATTGTTGAAGAAATTCTTTTTCGAGAACACGGTCTTGGGCAATCGAAACACACTGGCCTATTGGAGCAACAAATATCCCCTTATCCTGAAAGTAGTCAAGGGTCTTTGCGGGCACGTTCTCAAACTCTGTACTCACCGCTGCACATAATTTAGCCATCTCACTTAAGGCTTTCTCATCACCATAATCTGCGCATAAATGCTTCTCAGCAACTGCGCCACCAGGGCTGAGGGGATCTGGATCCAAAACACAGACCTTATAACCAAGGGATTGAGCCTCATGAATAAACATTCGACCGAGCTGCCCTCCACCTAATATGCCTAGCCAAGCAGGCGGTAGGATTGGTGACCGATTAGTCATACAGAGCTTTCAGACTTCGTCATAGTGGGTATGGGCTACTTTCCCGTTTAGGGCAGTTGCATTGCTTGTGCAGCTTGTGTTTGCTTTGCCCGGTAATCATGCAATCGTTTTGCCAAATTTTTATCGGTACTTGCCAACATGGCAACAATATGCAAAGCCGCATTTGCAGCACCAGCCTCTCCAATAGCAAAACTAGCAACTGGTACCCCCTTTGGCATTTGCACAATCGAGTACAACGAGTCCTCGCCGCGTAAATATTTACTAGGAACCGGAACGCCCCAAATAGGCACAATCGTCTTCGATGCCAGCATGCCTGGCAGATGAGCCGCACCACCTGCGCCAGCAATGATTGCCTTTAACCCTCGGGGCTCTGCCTGCTCAGCATAGGTGAACATATCGTCAGGCATACGATGTGCAGATAAAACCTGCTTTTCATAGGATATGTCAAACTGCTCCAGTATCTGAACCGCGTGTTGCATCGTATCCCAATCGGAATTAGATCCCATCACAACTCCTACCAGAACCTGATTGGCCATTAACTCTCCAAGGGGCTTGAAAATTCTATTATCGCAGTCTTTGCATTCCTAGCGTCATGCGCACTATTGGGTCAATCTATGCAATGCTTCACGATATTTTTCGGCAGTTTTATTGATAATTTCAGGTGGCAAATGAGGCGCGGGAGGTGTTTTTCCCCACGGCTTGCCATCTACCCGCACGGATTCTAACCAATCACGCAAAAATTGTTTATCAAACGATGGCGGGTTTGCTCCAACTTGATATGTTGCCGCAGGCCAAAATCGCGAAGAATCCGCAGTAAGAATTTCATCCATGAGAACCAACTGCCCTTTTTCATCCAACCCAAATTCAAACTTGGTATCGGCAATGATGATGCCCTTTTCTAAAGCATATTGAGCAGCCTCACGATATAAACGAATGCTCGTCTCTCTCATTTTCTTGGCAAGCTCCGAACCAATTCGTTTTTCTACCTCTACGTATGAGATATTTTCATCATGCTGACCCATTTCAGCTTTTGCTGCCGGAGTAAAAATAGGTTCTGCCAAAACTTGGGCATTTTGCATACCAGCCGGTAAAACAATTCCACATACAGTACCAGTGTCTTGATAATCTTTCCAGCCACTTCCGGATAGATAGCCACGAACCACCGCCTCAACAAGAATAGGCTTGAGGCGCTTTGCGACAACAGCCCTGCCCTTGACCTGATTGATCTCATTGGAGGCCACTACAGTACTTGGATCAATTCCTGTCAAATGATTGGGGATCACATGAGCCAAATGAGCAAACCAAAAATTACTCATCTGATTTAAAACCATTCCCTTTTCAGGAATCGCCTCTTGCATGATCACATCGAATGCTGAAATACGGTCTGTGGTGATCATCAGCAGGTAATCATCGCCAACAGCATAGACATCGCGCACCTTACCCTTGGAGATCAAGGGTAAAGAACGAATTGAGGTGCTGTGCAACGCGTTCATGACTATCGAACTTTCACAATCTTTAATGTATTGGTTCCACCAGCTTGATCCATTGGTTCACCAATAGTGATCACAATGGTGTCACCTGATTTTGCTACCCCTAATTCTTTTAGGCGTTTTTCAACCCCCAATAAAGCTGACTCACGATCAACCCCTGCTTCAATGCTAAAGGGTCTGACATTGCGATAGGTACTTAAAGCACGCTGGGTTTCAATTCGACTGGTTAGCGCAAAGATTGGGACGCGGATATTATGGCGACTCATCCAAATTGGGGTTGAGCCTGAATCGGTAAGAGCAGCAATCGCGGTTGCATTTAAATGATGTGCGGTAAATAATGCGCCCAAGGCAATCGCTTGATCGATTCGTTCAAACCGTTGATCCAAGAAATCAGTATCGAGGTTCACAACTTCAGATTTCTCAGCCTCGATACAAATTGCTGCCATTGCTTCAATGGTTTTGACTGGAAATTGTCCCGTCGCAGACTCAGCTGAGAGCATCACTGCATCAGTTCCATCTAATACCGCATTTGCCACATCACTTACCTCAGCGCGGGTTGGCACTGGAGCATTAATCATAGACTCCATCATTTGAGTGGCGGTAATCGTGAACTTATCTGCCTCTAGTGCCAAACGAATCATCCGTTTTTGAAGAGCCGGTACCGCTGGATTGCCGACCTCAATGGCCAAATCACCGCGGGCTACCATAATGCCATCGCTCTCGGCAATGATACTTTCGAGAGCTCCTGGTGCAATCGCTTCGGCTCGCTCAACCTTGGCGATTAAACGTGCCTTACCTTTACCATGCTTGGCACTTGCGGCATCTGCAAGCTTACGGGCATAGGTCATATCAGCTCCATCCTTTGGAAAGCTAATTGCCAAAAAATCAACGCCCATGGAGATTGCGGCATCCATATCCTGAATGTCTTTTTCAGTGAGAGCTGGGGCCGTTAAACCACCACCAGCTCGATTAATTCCTTTGTTGTTAGACAGAGGCCCGCCAGTTTCAACCTTCGTATGAATTTCTCCACCCACAACCTTCTCAACGATCAAAACAATCAAGCCGTCATTGAGCAACAAACGATCTCCAGGTCTGACGTCTCTGGGTAAATCTTTGTAATCCAAGCCCACTCGATCTTGATTCCCCAGTTCGCAGGCGATATCTAAAATAAATGGGGCGCCATCTTTTAAAATAACTTTGCCGTCGGTAAATTTACCCACCCGAATTTTTGGACCCTGTAAGTCGGCCATGATGCCGACCTCTTGACCAACTTCTTTTGAAATTTGGCGCACTAAATCGTAGCGTGCACGATGATCAGCAACTGTACCGTGCGAGAAATTCAGGCGCACCACATTGAGTCCAGCACGGATCATGTCGCGCAAGACCTCGGGTTTCTCGGATGCGGGGCCCAAAGTTGCAATAATTTTTGTTGCTCGTTGCATGATTAATCCTTCGCGCGCTCTGCAAGCACGGCAAATGCGGGTAAGGTCTTGCCCTCGAGGAATTCGAGGAAAGCGCCTCCACCAGTTGAAATGTAATCCACTTGATTCTCAATACCGTACTTCGCAATCGCCGCCAAGGTATCCCCTCCACCCGCAATTGAAAACGCGGGTGAATGCGCAATCGCCGCTGCAATCATTTTGGTGCCGCCACCAAATTGATCAATCTCAAA
This sequence comes from Polynucleobacter sp., assembly GCA_036746715.1. Lineage (GTDB taxonomy): Bacteria > Pseudomonadota > Gammaproteobacteria > Burkholderiales > Burkholderiaceae > Polynucleobacter. Next base: position 206,166 of record DAIODQ010000002.1, read on the forward strand.
AACTCCTAGAGGGCCGTTCCATACAATCGTTCCAGCATGTGCCAGCATCATCGATAATTTTGCGGCAGTCTTGGGACCCACATCCAAAATCATGTCATCCGGGGCGACCTCATCAACCGGTACTCGATTGGCCCGCGCTAAAGGGGAAAGTTCATTGGCCACAACTACATCTTCGGGAATAGGTACGCGCGCGCCACGCTTTTCCATTAACGCAATAATTTCTTTTGCTTCGTTTACTAAGTCAGGCTCTGCTAAGGATTTCCCAATGGATAGTCCCTTGGCCAATAAAAAGGTATTGGCAATTCCGCCACCCACAATCAACTCATCCACTTTCTCGGCTAATGATTTCAATATCGTCAGCTTAGTAGAGACCTTAGACCCAGCCACAATGGCAATCAAGGGGCGTTTTGGTTCTGCCAAAGCACGGCTTAAAGCATCTAACTCGGCTGCCATTAATGGACCTGCACAGGCTACTTTTGCAAAGCGCGCAATACCATGGGTCGTTGCTTCTGCGCGATGAGCAGTACCAAATGCATCGTTGACATACACATCGCACAGTGCCGCCATTTTTTTGGCCAGCTCATCGGTATTTTTCTTTTCACCTACATTGACTCGGCAATTTTCCAAAAGCACAACATCCCCAAGAGCAAGCTCAAAACCTCCATCCACCCAATTACTAATTAATGCAACTTTTCGATTGAGTAGCTCAGCAATGCGATGTGCAATCGGCGCCAAGCTATCTTCTGGATGAAAGTTCCCCTCCGTCGGCCTGCCGAGGTGTGAGGTCACCATTACCGCGGCACCCGCATCCAAACACATCTGAATTGCAGGGATCGAGGCTCGTATCCGAGTATCTTCAGTAATATTGCCTGCCTCGTCTTGTGGGACATTCAAATCGGCACGAATAAAAACACGTTTTCCCTTTAGCTGACCAGAAGCGGCAAGCTCATTTAAGCGTTTAACTTTAAGCAGCGGAATAGGCATAGAAACGGGTCATTGGTCTCAGAAGGGTTACAGAACCTTATTTTAGAGCCAGTGGCGAACTAAGCTAAATACGGCCATTCCGACCAATAAGGTCGGTAACATCTGGCGGGTCCAAAAAAATACCCCAAAAGCAGCGATGCCACCCCAGATATTCGGTAATTTCCAGTCTAATTCACTTAACGCAAGAGCCCTAGGGGGCAATAAGAGCTCGGGGGCCAAAATGCCAACAATTGCTGCTAAAGGTGCATAGCGCATCGTCCGCAGGATCAGTTCTGGAACCCGTATTCGATCACCTAAAAATACAAAGAAGGAACGGGTTAATACGGTAATGATAGCCATACCGATGATTAAAAAGGCGACCTCTAATGTGCCTAATGAGTCAGGTCTCATCCAGGCCTCCGCAGAGATCGATCCGCAAGAATTCCCACCGCAATCGCCGCAATAATTGCTAAGGTGAGATTAAGCTTCAGTGGTAATGCAAACGCTAATACTGCAACGATTGCGGCGGCCCCAGCGGCCCAACGAGCGGCCCGGTGATCCAGCATCGGCACGATGACTGCAATTAATGCCAGCGTACCGGCAAACTCCAATCCCCAACTATCAGGGATTTGACTAGCAAATAAAATGCCAAGGATCGAGCCTGATTGCCAAATGGTCCAATTTCCAGTTGCCAGGCCATACATAAAGTAGCTGCGGTAATAGCCGTCAGCCTTTCTCTCCTGAGCGCTCTGCACTTCCGTAAAGCGACTCGTGAACATGAGATAACCGAAGTCTGCTGTGAAATAACCCAAGATCACCCTTCTCCAGTAAGGTAAATGAGAAAAGTGGGCCTGAACCCCAATGCTAAAAATAATGAAGCGCAGATTAACCACAAAGGCAGTTACTAAAATCGTTCCAATCGAGAAACCGCTCGCCAGCAAGGGCAAGGCTGCTAACTGGGCTGTACCTGCAAATACACTCAGGCTCATTGCCAAGGCCTGCTCAGTACTCAATGGAGATTTGCCCATCGCCAACCCCGTAACCACAGCCCAAGTAAAAATGGTCACTGCGGAAGTCGACATTGTTTTCAATCCATCGCGCCAGGCCTGCTGTTGCAAAGGAGTCCAACCCCAGTAGGGGATTTTGGAATGGGTTAGATCAGAGCGCATAGATAGGAGATCATTATAGAAAACCCCCGTTTTAGCTAGGCGGTTTCAAAGCCTGCTCTGACCATTTCTCTGCTCTACAATAAGACTTTTAGTGGCTAAAGCCAGTGTTCTAGGGCTAGCTAAGCCTACCCACAACATAAAGGTGCTTAAGATGTCGATGTCTGACCGCGATGGAGTTATTTGGTTTGATGGCAAGCTCGTCCCCTGGAGAGATGCCAATGTTCACGTACTAACCCATAGCCTGCACTACGGCATGGGTGTGTTTGAAGGAATACGTGCATACAAAACTCAAAATGGTACCGCCATCTTTCGCCTAACAGAACACGTCAAGCGTCTTTTTAATGGTCTGAAAATTTTTCAGATGAAGATTCCCTACACCGAAGAACAAATTGCCCAAGCAATTATTCAGGTTGTACGTGATAACAAATTAGCCTCTTGCTATATTCGCCCCATTATTTTCATCGGCTCACAAAAACTGGGTATCTCGCCAACCGGTAACTCGGTCCATACGGCTATTGCCGCTTGGGAATGGGGTGCTTACTTGGGTGAAGACGGTCTTAATAAAGGAATCCGAGTCAAGACCTCCTCTTTTACCCGGCATTTTGTTAACTCTTCTTTAGTGAGAGCAAAAGCCTCAGGCTATTACATCAACTCTATTCTTGCGCATCAAGAAGTCGCTGCGAATGGTTACGATGAAGCGTTGCTCTTAGACACCGAGGGTTATGTATCTGAGGGTTCTGGTGAAAATATGTTTATGGTTCGTAATGGTATTGTTTTCACTCCTGACCTTGCATCGTGTCTCGATGGCATTACCCGTGACTCGATTATCCGAATTGCGAAGGACTTGGGCTTCGAAGTTCGTGAGAAACGCATTACCCGAGACGAGGTCTATTCAGCCGATGAAGCGTTCTTTACAGGAACCGCTGCCGAGGTGACACCGATTCGTGAGCTCGATGATCGCACCATTGGCGATGGCAAACGCGGCCCGATTACTCAGCAAATTCAAGAGGTGTTCTTCGATACGGTATATGGCAGAAATGATCGTTACCGTGCATGGTTGAGCTCTGTCTAAATAAAAATGAGTGCCCTCAACGAACTCAATGCAGTGATGGTTCATGGTAAGGATCTGCCATTGCACTGCCCCACTAAAGATACCCCCTCTTGGAACTATCACCCACGCGTCTTTCTGGATGTTTTAGAAACCGGCGAAGTGCGTTGCCCATATTGCGGTACGGTGTACCGACTGATCCCTGGCACTGAGCCTCACGGCCATTAATTGCAGCCCTCCAATGAGGGCTTTTTCTATGCAACGTACCCTCATCATCGCCCCCCATTGGATTGGTGATGCTGTGATGTCACAGCCTTTGCTCGCAGCGCTCAAACAGATAAACCCCACTCAATTAATTGCTGTCCTTTGCACACCTTGGGTCGCTCCTGTCTATCGAGCCTGTAGTGAGGTCACAGAAATTATCGAGGTTGATTTTCAGCATGGTGCTTTGCAATGGGGCCTACGTCGCTCAGTGGCCCAACAAATTAAAGTAAAACAGTTTGACCGAGTATTTGTTCTACCTAATAGCTTAAAGTCTGCTTTCATTCCATGGCTAGCTGGTATACCCACACGGATTGGCTATCGAGGTGAGCTACGCTTTGGTCTCATCAATCACACCCTCACCAATCCATCGCGTCAAGCGCGTACGCCGATGGTAGACCACTATGTTCGTCTTCTTAAAGCAACAGAAACTTCTTTGCCATCTTCAAGCCCTACCGTACAGCCTAAACTTTTAATTACCGATCAGACTATCGAGAGAGTAAAAGTACGGTTAGAAGGATTAGGTAGCAAGCCCTTTTATGTCTTTGCGCCTGGTGCCGAGTATGGTCCCGCAAAGCGTTGGCCAAGCTCACACTTTGCTGAGTTGGCCACCAAAATATTACACGCTGATGCTAATGCCCAGATTATTATTTTGGGTAGTAAAGCAGATCATGTGCTCGGTCAAGCAATCCAAGACCAAAGTGAGGCGATGGAGCGAATCCATAATTGGTGTGGAGTGATTAATCTTGAAGATGCAATGGCAGTGATTGCGCAAAGCGCACAAGTGATTAGCAATGATTCCGGTCTCATGCATATTGCTGCGGCCCTATCTGTTCCGCAAATTGCTCTTTTTGGATCAAGTAACCCTAAACATACACCCCCTTTATCCAGGCAAGCAAAGGTAATATGGCTTGGCCTAGCGTGCAGTCCCTGCTACCAACGCAGTTGTCCCTTAGGACATCTTGATTGTTTAACTAAAATTAAGGCTGAGCAGGTCTACACTATGCTGAAGCCTAATTAATTAAAGATTACTATGCCGCGTTTTGCTAGACTTTTTCAGAACCCAGATGACGTTGTAGATGCGTGGCGTGAGACCTTGCGTCAAGCCGATGTTGAGGGCGCCCTTGCACTTTGGCTAGATGATGATTCAATCACCTGTGTGTTGCCTGAAGGTAATCGCCTCAGCGGACATGCTGAAATCCGCTCGGGGATCGAACGGATGTTAAATAAACCGCTCTATCTAGAACCGATCGCTTGTATTGAGCACATCACCATGGGTGCTGCGGTCTTTGATTCTACCGAGGCGGTCTACTTTGAAGCTAAGCAGATTGAGGCTGATTTCCTAATTAACATTACCTTAGTTCTAATGCAAGATGGCAAGGGTTGGCGGATTGCTCATTTGCATGCCAGTCGCTCACACGATGATGATTTTGAGTTTCCAAACGATCAACACGAGCTGCATTAGCCTTTTCTTTTCTCGTTCTGCTCTTCGCGATATTGATGCTGAAACGCTCGTAAGCGAGCATCAATCACTGAGCCTAAGTAAAAGTCAGCGCCAACAGCGGCACGTGCAATGCGTAACTGTTCAATGGCCGATGGCCAAGCGCCCTCGGTAGCAAACTTTTCTGCTAAAGCATAGTGTCGTAGACCAATTTTTTTATCTTGGTCATACGCACTTGCTAATAACTCCCACCAAATTGTTTCATTAGGTTGTGCTTTAGTTTTGGCCCGCAATAGTGTGATCGCATCATTCGTTCTACCAAGCTTAAGATCTGCACGAACGCGTGCAACTACTGCTGAGAATGAATATGGATCTGCTCTGGCAGCATTTTGTGCAAACTGCAAAGCATCTTCGGCCTTACCCCGTGCCAAAGCGAGTTCTGAAGCGGTGTAGTCAAACGATAAACTTTGACGTTGAACCGGAGATCCTGGTGCAAGGACATTCTGCGCCACAGCGCGAGCCTTTTGCAAGAAATCCTCCGCTTGCTCAAAACGGCCTTGTTTTTGTGCAACTAAAGCTAAACCATAAAATCCTTCCATCTGCTTTTCAGGAGCAGCTTGCTTGGAGTTACTCTCAAATATATTCCGTAAATCAAATAAGCCGCTTGAGCTACCACTTTGCTCAACCCGGGCTCTGGCCTTAATTAAGTAAAACTCTAAACTGCTAGGCACGCGATTTTGCTGGACCGTGCGGGCTCGATCTTGCATATCTGCAATACGATCAATGGTGAGCGGATGAGTACGCACATACGCAGGCACTCCACTATCCATAATGCCGTAGAATTTTTGTAGGCGCTGAAAGAATGCTGGGGCGCCGTTGACATCATAACCACTGGCTTGCAGTATCTGAAAACCAATTCGGTCAGATTCTCGTTCTGCATCGCGAGAGTACGAAAGTTGATTTTGTATCGCTAAGGCCTGACCTCCAGTAATTAAGCCTGCTGCGGCGCTTGGATTGCTTGCAGCCGCTAATGCACCGAGCACAATGCCCGCAAGCGCAATAATTGAATTTGTTCCCTGCCGCTCAAGAGACCGAGCAATATGTCGCTGTAACACGTGTCCAATCTCATGCCCCATGACCGAGGCAACTTCAGAGTCGGTTTCAGCAGCAATTAACAATCCCGTATGAAAGCCAATAAACCCGCCAGGTAAAGCGAATGCATTGATCGATGGATCTTTAATCGCAAATACCTCGTAGTCATATGCAGCACTACCCTGAGCGTTGGCGCCGCCCAATTGCAATCGTTTAGCCGCCTGCATTAGACGGCGTTCCATGTTGTTAAGATAGTCGTAGATTGGCCAATCATTTGAGAAATCTGGGTCACGCCGTATCTCCCGCATAATTTGCTCGCCGATCTTACGCTCATCCAAGGGGCTAAGGGCTCCCCCACCTGGATCACCCATATCGGGCAATACAAGGGTTGGTTGCGATTGCAGGGTATTACGCGATGGCAAATGAATAGAGCGTGCCTCAGGAGACTGGATGACCCGCCCCAAATTCTCTTTTGCTGCATTGTCTTGCTGAACCGATACCCCAGTGGGTTGGGCGAAAGAAGGGGCACCCAAGACTAAACTTAAGTAAAGTGCCAAAATACGTCTCAATTGCATACCCATCCCTCTATGGTAAAACCTAAGCTATGAACAAACTGACGCACTTTGATTCCAGTGGCCAAGCCCATATGGTAGATGTTGGCGATAAGGCCTCCACACACCGTATAGCCATTGCTAATGGTTGTATTCAAATGCATGCTACCACCTATGAATTAATTCAGGCGGGAGGACATAAAAAGGGGGATGTCCTCGGAATTGCCCGAATTGCAGGAATACAAGCCTCCAAGAAAACCTCTGACCTCATTCCCCTGTGTCACCCAATTGCCCTTACTCATGTCAGCGTGGAATTTGAGCCCAACCCCGCAACAAGCACTATTCAGTGCACAGTCAGAGCAGAAACAACTGGGCAGACCGGCGTAGAAATGGAAGCTCTTACCGCAGTCCAAGTCGCCCTACTCACCATTTATGACATGTGCAAAGCAGTCGACCGAGGCATGGTCATGAGTGACATTAAGTTACTTGAAAAGAGTGGCGGTAAGTCGGGGGATTGGAAGGCGAGCTAATAATAAGCTCGCCGGTCATTAATGCTTACTTACCAAACCTACACTCTGAGGGTAGTAATTTAGCTGGCAGACTAGTTTGTTCGGCACGGCACGACCAACCACCTGACCAAGTGGAAACACCGCTTTGCGATAAATCAATGGCTCGCGGACTTGCTACATCTGGTTCATTCGTTGGAATTAAGATCAAACTATTTTTACCATCGGGCGCTACTGAAGCTTGGTAATCGATTGCAATTGCGCCATTGGCCAGAATCTCAATATCTTTGACACTGCGTGTAGCCGTAAATGAGAAGGCTTCTTGAGTCGCTCGATCCATCGGCGAAGGGCCTTTAGTCGCGTAGGCTTCGGTTACTGCTAATTTGGCACTAGTAGCTAAATTTAAGCCCTCAACCACTCTGCCGCGGGCTATGTAATCCTGATACTGTGGAACTGCAACTGCAACCAAGATACCAATAATGGCAACGACTACCATCACTTCGATTAAGGTAAAACCTCTTTGATTTACATCTTTATTTTTTTTAAGCATAAAAATCCCCTCCTTAATGAGCCTCTATCATCGGATAAAAACTCACTGCAGAGGGGTAAGTTGTTGTAATTAGTAGCTGATTTTGTTGTCAGTCAATTAAGTTTTTCTTTTTTACTGCTACGCTTCACCAATTCACCAACAGCCATGACACCAATCGCACCCACAATACCAGCGATGGTCGCGTAATCCGCTAAGCCTTCACCAAACTGCTTAATAAGCGCAGGATCGGTCATCATCATGCCACCCGCAATCCAACCCAAGAGACCCGCACCAGCAGTCACAATGAGTGGAAAACGATCGATGAGGTATAGAACAACCTTGCTACCGGCAACAATGATGGGAACCGAGACGATCAAGCCAAAGATCACATAGCCAACTTGATGGGCTGCATTATCAACTTGACCCGCTGCACCTGCAATTGCAAGAACGTTATCTAAGCTCATTACGATATCCGCAATGATGATAGTTTTAATAGCAGCAAAGAGTTTGTCTGGTGCATCAAGATTGTGCTCTTCTTCATCGTGCTGCACCATGAGCTTGTAACCAATCCATAACAGTAATGCGCCACCAACTAATTTCAAGAATGGTATTTGCAATAAGGTGACTGCAAAAGCAACTAGGATGACGCGTAAGATAATCGCGCCAGCTGTTCCCCAAATAATGCCCTTCTTTCTTTGGTTAGGATGCAAGTTGCGACAGGCTAGCGCAATCACCACGGCATTGTCGCCGCCCAAAAGAAGATCAATGATGATGATTTGGATCACCACAGACCAGTCAATCATTGTAAAAAATTCCATGTCTTCCTCTAGTTATTATTTATTTTTACCCAAACACCTTAGACCATTGCTTGCCATTAAAACTGAATTCTCAAATTAAATCATTGCTTTCAGTAAACTTGCCATCTCAGAGGGGTTTTTAGTGACCTTAAATCCACACTCCTCCATGACTGCTAGTTTTGCATCTGCCGTATCAGCGCCGCCTGAGATCAAAGCCCCCGCATGGCCCATACGCTTTCCCGGAGGGGCAGTGACCCCAGCAATAAAGCCTACGATGGGTTTTTTCATATTGGCCTTGCACCAGCGTGCAGCTTCGACCTCATCCGGTCCACCAATCTCACCAATCATGATGACCGCATCTGTATCAGGGTCATCATTAAACATTCTCATTACGTCAATGTGCTTAAGACCATTGATGGGATCACCACCAATACCTACAGCGGTTGATTGGCCCAAACCAATTGCAGAAAGCTGGCCTACGGCTTCATAGGTCAAGGTGCCTGAGCGACTGACAACGCCAATCCGACCTTTACGATGAATATGCCCTGGCATGATCCCAATCTTAATTTCATCGGGGGTAATAAGTCCTGGGCAGTTTGGGCCTAGCAATAAGGTTTTCTTGCCACCCTTGGCTTCCTTTTGCAACATTCGATTGCGCACTTCCAACATATCGCGCACAGGAATACCTTCTGTAATACAAATCACGAAATCCAAATCGGCCTCGACTGCCTCCCAAATCGCTGCAGCAGCACCTGGGGGTGGGACATAGATAACGGATACCGTTGCGCCTGTTTCCTTGGCAGCTTCTTTCACTGTCCCATAAATAGGGATTCCAAATACAGACTCGCCCGCTTTTTTAGGATTAACACCAGCGACAAAACAGTTTTTGCCATTGGCATATTCTTGGCACTTCTCTGTATGAAACTGCCCGGTCTTACCCGTAATGCCTTGGGTAATTACTTTCGTATTTTTATTAATCAAGATCGACATAATGTATTCCTCTAATTGGGTGTGATGGCTTATTTACCTTGGGTTGCAGCAACGACTTTGGTTGCTGCTTCTGCCATAGAGTCGGCGCTTATGATTGGCAAACCAGAGTCTGCCAAAATCTTTTTACCCAGCTCCTCATTAGTTCCCTTCATTCGTACGACCAAAGGTACCGATAGGTTGACTGCTTTGCAGGCAGTTACAACACCTTCTGCAATCACATCACAACGCATAATGCCGCCAAAGATATTAACGAGGATAGCCTTGACGCTCTTATTTTTGAGCATGATCTTAAAGGCCTCGGTCACTTTCTCAGCGGTTGCGCCACCACCTACATCTAAGAAGTTCGCTGGCTGACCGCCAAATAATTTAATGGTATCCATCGTGGCCATTGCCAAACCAGCACCATTGACCAAGCAACCAATATTGCCATCTAAGGAGATGTAGGCAAGATCAAATTTAGATGCTTCAATCTCTGCGGGATCTTCCTCGTCTTCATCACGGTAGGCAACGATCTCCGGATGGCGGTATAGCGCATTCGAGTCAAAGTTAAATTTAGCATCAAGCGCTTTGATGTTGCCATTACCTTCTAAGATTAGAGGGTTGATCTCGACAAGAGATGCGTCGGTATCCCAGTAGGTTTTATAAAGATTCTTGAAGACCTCACGAGCTTTACCTTGCGAGGCATCTGGTACACCAATCCCTTTACTTAACTGATCACACTGCGCATCACTTAAACCAATCAATGGATCCACAAATACTTTAATAATCTTTTCAGGGGTCTTCGCAGCAACCTCTTCAATATCCATGCCGCCTTCGCTGGATGCCATCAGTACCACTTTTTGGGTACCGCGATCGGTCAAGATTCCAAGGTAATACTCTTTTTTAATATCGGCACCATCCTCAATTAGGAGTCGACGAACCTTTTGTCCTTCGGGCCCTGTTTGATGAGTCTTTAATTGCATTCCCAAGATCGAAGAGGCATAGTTTTTAACTTCCTCCATGCTTCTAGCTAACTTGACACCGCCACCCTTGCCACGACCACCCGCATGAATTTGGGCTTTAACAACCCAGACGGGGCCGCCTAATTTCTCAGCCGCCTTTAGGGCTTCAACGACGCTAAACGCCGGAATACCATTTGGCACAGGTACATTAAATTGGCGCAGAATTTCCTTGCCTTGGTACTCATGAATCTTCATAACAGCTCCTGGAAATGTTTCGTTTTCAACGCCAGCGTGAAAGCTATTTTCCCTGATGAAGCAGTTCGGGCTATTGACCCAAATCAAGACAAAACGGGGCTTAGAACGCCTGCAAAAGACTTATAAGTCTAACATTTTCAAAGCCTTAATTTGCCTAATTAGAGGCTGAGCGCCCACCAATCACCTTAGCCACAAGATCTGGGCTAAAACCCTTAGAAACAAGGAAGCGGTACTGACGGGCCCGCTCCTTTTGTTCACTGGAAATTTGACCAAATTTACGCACCCATAAGGCCTTAGCGCGCTCAAACTCAGTTTCCTTGAGCTCGCCTGTGAGTTGAGAAATAAGACCGGTTTCAACCCCTGCCCTTTGTAGCTCATCGGCTACGCGCCGAACTCCAAAGCGCTCGCTTCGTCGACGCACAAGAGCATTTGCAAAACGCTCGTCACTCAGCCAGCCTCTTGCCTCAAAGTCAGTGAGCACTTCCTCGATGTGTATTTCGAGGTCCTTGGGTGGCTCTTCTTCATTCTGCCGTACGAGTTGAACTAATTTACTCGCCAGTTCTTTGCGACTGTATTCCCGCCGCGATAAAAGACGCAAAGCCCGAGCTTTGAGACTCGGGCTTTGTTTAGATGATGTACTTGGAGCCTGCATTAAGCGTCCGCAGATTCCATCTCCTCATCATCGAGTGTTTCGCTAATTAAGGATCCTGCGTTTTTAACACCCAACTTTTCACGGATCTTTGCCTCAATCTCTTTAGCCATCTCAGGGTTTTCTTTCAAAAACTCACGGGCATTATCTTTACCTTGCCCAATGCGCTCTCCACCATAGCTATACCAAGCACCCGACTTCTCGACGATATCGGCTTCTACACCCATATCAATGATTTCACCCTCACGTGAAATTCCTTGGCCATACATGATGTCAAAAATGGCTTCGCGGAACGGTGGTGATACTTTGTTCTTCACCACTTTCACACGTGTTTCGTTGCCAACGACTTCATCACCCTTCTTAATACTGCCAATGCGGCGGATATCCAATCGCATCGTGGCATAGAACTTCAGGGCATTACCGCCAGTAGTTGTTTCTGGAGACCCAAACATCACGCCAATCTTCATCCGAATTTGATTGATAAAGATCACCATCGAATTAGTACGCTTAATTGTTCCTGTTAATTTCCGTAGTGCCTGACTCATCAAGCGTGCTTGCAAGCCTGGTAGGGAGTCACCCATATCGCCTTCGATCTCTGCCCTAGGAACCAAGGCAGCCACCGAGTCAATCACAATAAGGTCAATGGAGCCAGAACGAACCAATGCATCCGCGATTTCTAATGCCTGCTCACCCGTATCCGGTTGCGAGATCAATAAATTATTAACATCCACACCGAGTCTGGCGGCATATTGAACATCCAAGGCATGTTCGGCATCAATAAATGCGCAAGTACCTCCTAATTTTTGCATCTCTGCAACTGCATGCAGGGTGAGTGTCGTTTTACCGGAGGATTCTGGTCCGTAGATTTCAATCACACGCCCGCGGGCTAAGCCCCCCACACCTAGCGCAATGTCTAGCCCTAGTGAGCCGCTCGATACCACCTGAATATCTTGATTGATCTCTGCGTCACCTAGGCGCATGATCGAACCTTTACCAAACTGTTTTTCAATTTGCGCTAAGGCAGCCGTTAATGCTTTTTGCTTGTCTCCACTCATTCCTTCAAATTCGGATGAGGCTGATTTTTTCTTGTCGTTCATGGCTGTCCTTTTCTATTCTGTACGATGTTTTGCTGTATTAGTGTCTGTAAATTTCTACTGTATGTTTACTGTATATAAAAACAGTACTATTTGCAAGCCCCTGAGGATGATTTCAGTATCAGTATCTACAGATTAATTGGTAAGTAAGCACGTATAAACTTATAAATAATTGATTTATATAGGTATTTAATTATTTATCTTGGCTAAAATATAAGAGAATTGGCATCGCTAAGGCCCAAACTACAGCGAGGTAAACGAGCCCAAAGACCTGAATCTCAGAATTTGGCCATTGGGCTGCTCCAAGGCGTACCCCCGCCTCGTAGCACAGAGGGCCTGCAATCGCTCCTAAACCCGCTCCTAAAGCATATTTACCCTGCAACCAAGCCATCGATTCTTTCAGTGTTGTGGCAAAAACCAGCCACAAAGCCCACATCCAAACTGGTGATATCGCTACCCAGGGCCAGGGTGACTCAAAGCGAATCCAACCTAATTGAATCAATAGGGAATCAACGACTAAACCATAGATAAGAGCCTTGAGTAAAAATTTGTATTCAGATACCGCATTGGCGTGAAGCCAAAGATAAATACCAATACAAACTGCGGAAACACTAATTGCAATCCAAATCTGCTGATGCGCTGCCCCCAAGATACATGCAAACCAAGCGGCTTGGAATAAAACAAAATTCCAGATCTTGCGCCATACCTCTCTAGAAATTACTAGGGTCACGACGGCAGTCTCTAACGCTTATAAAAAGCCAAGGTCACTTCACCAAGGTAAATTCCAAACTTACTCATCGCTGCCTTATTGAGCATGACCTTATCGTCCATCAGATACATCCAATCATTGAACTGAACATGATACGTTGTGCCATCCACGGGTAAGGCGAGTGTGTATCTCCAATTAAGAGCATTACCGGCCATCTCTCCAACAGCTTCGCCAATGACATCGCTTGCCGTTCCTGAATATCGTCCGGGCGAGAGCTCTGTTAGTGTCCAAATACGTTTTTGTTTTGTCCCATCCGAGTAGGTAAAGTCTTCATCCAACACCCCAACCCGCTTACCATCTTTCATCTCCCACTTGGCATTAATTACCACTTTAAAACGTTTCACCACCTCGCCACTACGATTCGTAAAGATCCCGTAGGCATCGATATCGCCATTAAAGTAAGTGGCTAAATCGAGCTTCGGTACCTCTTTGCTATACATCTGCACGGTTGGGCTCGAGCACGATGCCACACCCATCGCCACGAGTGAAATAAGCAGGATGCTTTTAAGCCGGTTCAAGAGATTCATGATGATTAATACCTAAGAGAAAAATTCGTTAAGGGTTCGGGCAATTTGCTGCAATTAATGCGGGTGGACAACGGGTTGCAATCAGTGCTGTACGCAGTTTGGGAGCGCTAGTCCGTTCATCCAACCAAATTCCAAAAAATGCTTTCGCAAAGGCATCGCCAGGAACATCACCGATGACCTTGCCATTGTGTAAGAACATGGTGCCTTTATCCGGAAGGTGAAGCCCAATTAAGGTATCGCCCGACGCAATATCTGGAAATATCTTTTCTAAGCTTTGCAACCATAGCGCACGCTGCTTCTCAGAAACACCCTGGCGACTCATCTCATCAATGGTGCGCTTAGCAAGATCATTTCCTTTAAACGAACGAATATATTGGATCTCCAAGGCAAAACCATTTTGTCCCTTGGGATCTGCGACGTAATAGCGCGCGTCATACACATCAAAACCCCAAAACGTCAGACGTCCCTGACCCTGAAGAGTGGCGGTCTCTAAGTAACGATACACCGGTGACTTCCCTGCGGGGGGCGAATTCGCCCAGCCCATAGGACTTAAGCCAATCAGTAAAGATAACAAGAGCACGTGGCCTGATTTCATACACTTAGCATAGAGGAGTTTTATGACCCCTGCACAAGACACTTAGCAAGCCCGCTAAATAAGCCCCAAAAGAGCATAAAAAAACCCGCTCCGAAGAGCGGGTTCTAGGTGATTTAGAAAACTAAATCAATTGATGCTTAGGTTGCTTCTGTATTCATGGTATCGCCACGTAATGTTGGGTAACGTACGTGATCAACCAAATCCTGAATATCTTTACGTGGAGCTGGGGTTACCAAGCTCACGAGAATGATGGCCGCAAAACCGAGAGGCACACCAAAGATACCAGCCGAGATTGGCTGAATGCCATACCAGAGCTCAACCGGCGAGGTGATATTAAATACACCGCGCAACCATGGTTGAGTCGTAACCATGTAATACATGGTTACGCCAAGGCCTAAGACCATACCGACGCAAGCACCCGCCTTCGTTGCACGCTTCCAGAAAATACCCAGTACTAATGGGGGGAAGAATGCAGCCGCAGCGAATGAGAACGCCGCACCCACGAGGAACAAGATATCAGCAGGCTTTTGCGCAGCCACATAGGCGGCAGCAAGTGCTACGGCCACTAACAAGACTTTTGAAACCATAACACGACGTGATGCTGGTGCATTTGGATCAATCATTTTGTAGTACAGGTCATGTGACAAGGCATTTGCAATCGTCAAGAGCAAACCGTCAGCAGTTGACAGAGCTGCAGCCATACCGCCCGCCGCCACCATGCCGGAGATCACGTATGGCAAGCCACCAATTTCTGGGGTTGCTAATACGATGATGTCACCACCAATAGTCATCTCAGCAAGTTGCAGGATACCGTCTTTATTGATATCCGCTACCGATAACAAAGTAGCATCGACTTTCGCCCACGCTGAAATCCAGGCCGGTAACTTATCAAATGGCGTTCCTACTAGGACCGTAAAGACCTCGTATTTCACCAAAACGGCAAGTGCTGGCGCTGTGAAGTACAGCAAGAAGATGAAGAACAAGGACCAAGTCACAGACTCACGCGCTTGTTTTACCGACGGAGTCGTGTAATAGCGCATCAAGATATGTGGCAAGGCAGCTGTGCCCACCATCAAGCAGAAAATCAGAGCTAAGAAGTTACGACGCGATGTATCAAAGGCAGTTCGTGCTTTTTCATCGCCCGCTGGGTCTCCCGCAAATTGCTGCGCATGGCGCGGCATATTGGCAAGTTGATTAGAGCGATTGGTTGCACCGGTTCTTTGTGCTGTCCAAGCCTTCTTAGCAGCTTCCGCATCTTTTGGAACGGCAGCTAAGGCTTTTTCAGCAGCAGCAATTTCTGGTGCAGGAGCGTTAGCAGCTTTTAAATCAGCTACTTTCTTCTCAGCGGCTGCTTTATCCGCAGCCAATGCAGCAGGAACATCTTTTAACTTCTCTGTGAGTGCGTCTGCACGTGCCTTAAAGATTGCACGTACTTCCAACTCTTTGGGATCTTTGATCAACTCTGCTTCTTTAGCAGTCACTTTTTCAAGTTGCTGACCATAAATCAGCTGTGGTACTGGGAAGCTGGTTTGCTTAACCGATAACCAAACCACAGGGATCAGGTAAGCAATGATCAAGATGATGTACTGCGCAACCTGTGTCCAGGTCACCGCACGCATACCACCTAAGAACGAGCAAACCAAAATACCTGCAAGACCCAAGAACACACCAAGCTCAAAAGGAACGCCAGCCAGACGGGTGGTAATTAAACCAACACCGTAAATTTGTGCAACAACGTATACGAAGGAGCACAAAATTGCTGCCACGATTCCTAAAAAGCGTGGGAGATTACCGTCATAACGAGCACCCAAAAAATCAGGCACTGTAAATTGACCAAACTTACGCAGATATGGGGCCAGGAATAATGCGACCAAGCAATATCCACCAGTCCAACCCATGATGAAGGCTAGGCCACCGTAACCGGTGAGGTACAAAGTACCTGCCATACCGATAAAGGAGGCCGCAGACATCCAGTCAGAGCCGGTTGCCATACCGTTATAGATGGCAGGAACACGTCGGCCCGCAACGTAATACTCTGCGGCATCATTGGTACGGCTCATTACGCCGATACCAGCGTAGAGTAATACAGTTGCGCCTAAGAATACGTAACCAATCATGGCACGACCCATACCCATTTGCTCGAGGATCCCAAGGACCACAACGAACAAAACAAATCCAACGGTATACCAGCCGTAGACTTTGTTTAGTTGTTTTTTAAAGGCTGCGTTGCTACCGCCGCCGCCAAAGACGCTTCCGTCACTAGGTGTCATTCCAGCCATGATTAATCTTCCTCCACTTCGGCACAGTCATATTCTTTATCAAGATTATTCATGTAATGAGCGTAATAAGCGATGATGAGAACATAAACTACTAATGCTCCTTGTGCGCCGACCCAAAAACTAAATGGCCAGCCAAAGAAATTAAAATTTAATTCTCGTGCGTTGTAGCCAACAACAAAGGTCACGACAAACCAGATTGACAACAAAAAAGCTGTCATTCGTAGGTTCTTAGACCAATATTGTTTATGCGATTCTGTTAATTGCATAACAGTTTCTCCTTAAGTTATAAAAAAAACGACTGCAAACTTCGAACTTCTACTTCATTGTGCTAAACAGTTAGACCGGTCTCCCGTTCCAACTGTTTTGCAAATTTGGGCTCAAAATCCTTTAAATGCCTAATGATTTTTACTGCTTCTTCAGGTTCTTGGCGATCCACATAAACCCTTGCTAATTGGTACCAACCATAAGGGCTCATGGGCTGTAATTGGGTATTTTTCTTCAAGACCTTGATGGCTTCGTCAAAACGTCGCTGCTGAATTAGGGTTAGCCCTAGTCCGTACCAGGCTAAATCCATCTTCTCATCGAGGTTTAAGGCCTTCCGAAAACTAAACTCGGCATCTTCAACTTGACCCATTTCTTCTTGTAAAAAACCAAGGTTGTACCAAGAATAGGCTGGCGCATCGGAGCGTTGCACCACAATCTTATAGAGAGTAATTGCACCTACCTTATCCCCTGCTTGGGTTTTTAAGTAAGCCAAGCTAGAAAGTACATAGGGATCATTCGGATACTCCCGCAACATCTCTTCAAATACCTCCGTTGCCCGTTTCTTTAGCCCAAGCACAATGAGGGACGAGGCCCAGTATTTAAAAAGATACCAGCGAAGATCACGTTTTACTGACATAGCTCAACTCCTATCGATACACAATGCTCAATCTTGGCAAGAGTCACAGCAATATATAGAACAGCAACAATACAAAACGCCACAAATGGGATTTGATGATCCGCAATTTGCTTCGGAGAAATAAAGCGAGCCGTTGCAGTCCATGGCTTATTTACGATTTGGAATAGCTGATAAAACAAATTGGTCTCACGCTTTTGCCCAGAGAGAACGAATAACAGACCCTGACCAATTAAAGCAAGGCCGCCTATATATAGAATTAACTGGGCAATATTTAAGAATAAAAGCACTCGAAAGCCTTTTGCTAATTGGAAAAAAAGCCAATGGGCATTATGGTTTGGGACCGAATACACCCAAATCGGTGATTTCCCTTAGTTTTTGCTTAAATATTAGTGTTTACCCTTAAGCGGTGGTAGATATTTACCCCCTGGGTATCCAGGCGCCCTGTTTTGCTAAGTTTTTTAGCTCCTGAAAGCTACTAGCCTCTTTTTTAATACCGCCCCAAAGACGCAAGAATAATTCACAGGTCGCCAAAGTATCGCTCGCCGCCTGATGTCTAACGGCGCATTCCAAGCCAAAGAAATGAAGCCAATCATCCAGCGCCTTGGCCTTTGGATGTCCACCCGTGATGGCTGCTAGCGGTTCGATATCAATCCACTCATT
This sequence comes from Polynucleobacter sp., assembly GCA_036746715.1. Taxonomy (GTDB): domain Bacteria; phylum Pseudomonadota; class Gammaproteobacteria; order Burkholderiales; family Burkholderiaceae; genus Polynucleobacter. Next base: position 224,183 of record DAIODQ010000002.1, read on the forward strand.
ATTTAATGGGGCTAAACCGTAGTATTGATAAGCGCGATTGATCATGCCCATATCAAATGGCGCATGAAAAGCCAACAGGGGTGCATCACCCACCCATTGGCGAAACTGCTCCAACACCTCATTCGCAGGACTACCGCTCTCTTGTGCTCCAACACCAATATGGTGAATTAATATATTGTCCCGATCAGAGGCGAGGTCTTGTTTGATCACTGCTTCGTAACTATCTCCTAAGATGATGGCGGGTTTGGTAAATCCCTGCCCAATTTGAATAGCAATCGCTGCGATCGCCAGCAAGCGATCACTTGCAGGATCTAAGCCAGTGGTCTCAACATCTAACACAATCCAGCGTAAAGGCTCATCCCGTGATTGATCAGAACGCATGTTCTTAAAAAACTTAGCGAACATAATCAAGCTCTAGGTGCTGTTGTAAATTACGTACCTTTGATAAAGACTCTCGCAAAATTGTTTTATCAACCGAGTTGAGTTGCTCTACATCAATCGCATTGGGATTACCACCAATCGCATGTCCATCGATTTGAGCCGCTAGTCGCAGCGTTTGCAAGTACTCAAATGAAGCAATCCACCCCATACTATCGGCTTCACTGACCTTGAGGGCGCGACCCACTGCCGCAAGACGTTCACGGGTGTTTACTGCAGCAATTCCATTTGCCAAGGAATAAATACGGGCCGCATCCACCACAATAGCTGTGCCCTGCATTTTGATATCAATGATTTTCTTACCATCCAACTCTTTGGTTTCGAGACTACCGAACCAATTAAATGGTACTTTCCAGGCGAGTGAGTTTTCTGTAAGCAACTTAATAAAGCGCGGCGTTGCTTGAGCATGCTTGACCACATAATCGCGCAAAGGCTTTAGCAAAGACTCGTTGCCAGCCAGTGCTCTGAAGTCAAAAAAGATGCTGGCTTTTAGTAAGTCCTCGGGATTGCCCTGCTCAATCCAGCGCTCAAACCGCTGCAACCATTCAGTTTGACTAAGGCATAACTCGGGATTATTGGCCATGATATGGCCCTTACATAAGGGGTAACCGCATTGATCCAAGGCGTGGTTGACTTCATTGGCAAAAGCTAAGTAACGATCTTTTTGAGCTAAGTCACTGTCTATAAAAATCAAGGCATTATCTTGATCAGTCGCAATGGTTTGCTCACTGCGACCTTCGGAGCCCAATGAAATCCAAGCAAAGCATTCTAGATCAAGATCATGCTTTTTAGTAAAGAGTGTAATGAGCTGAGCTGTTAAGACATCATTGAGGTGGCTAATCAAGGCAGTTAATTGTCTTGCCTGTACACCCTGACCCAATAAATTACGTGCAAATTTACGAATGTTATTCGCGCACCCCTTAAGGCTTTCAACATCATCGGCAGCACGAATAGCACTACTAATATTATTCAGTGAGAGCCGCTGCAAGGAAAATAAATCGCGCTCTGAAATAATCCCCACAATCTCTTTGCCTCGCAAAACAGGTAAATGACGAATGTGATGGCGCGACATCATGAGACCCGCCATCTCGGCAGTGTCATCAACCTGAATAGTTTTAACCTCCGTTGACATTACTGTAGCGATGGGGGTATCCAACGGTATCTGCGCCAAAGTCACTCGATTTAACACATCGTAGCGAGTCAAAATTCCCTGAATAATGGCTGCTTCATCCACCACCAATACAGACCCTACCTTCTTCTCATGAATCAATTGCAAGGCATCTTTTAATGGAGTATTGGGTAATACTGCAATTGGCTTTTTAAGTGTCAGATCACCCAGTGGACTCTCAAGGGACTGCTCGGTCAGGGCTTGTGAAGCGAAGTTATTACGCAGTGCCGTTCGTGACTCTTCTAATAGTTTGAGAATTCGATTATTTAAAAAATCACTAAACGGCTTCGATTGCTTCGCGAGCTCGTGCATGCGCTCAACGGGAATGGCCAAACAAAAACAATCTTCGACTGCGACGTATTTGGAGGTGACTGGTCTACCTGCATAGCAGGCACTGACAGAAAACAGCTCGCCTGCTGCCAGCTCAAAGCCCATTTCTTCAAAACCGGGGATTAACCGTCGCCCTGAAACCCGACCCTGACGAATTAAATACAAATCCTTTGGTACCCCATCTGCAGGGGATAGGATGGTCTCATTTGGGGCAAAGTAGGCCTCAATCGAATGACGCAGAAAATAATCTACATCCGCGATGGCCATTTTAGAGAATGGCAAAACCCGCATTAATTGCTGACGTAGATTTTGCACAAGACTGTGCGAGATCGGGTTAGTTTTGACTAAATCTGCAGATCTCATTATGGATATTGCCTTTGCTGAGATTGATATGCTGATATATTCATTATGAACACTATGGGCTTGCTTATCAATACAATAGGGAATAACGCGTGATTCACCTAGATATTTAGTCAACTAATCATTTATTGGAAAACCTCATGTCGCCAACCCTGATCAATATTATCAGCACTACCATTTTTGCCTTGGCGGTTATTCATACCTTCTCGACTAAATTTTTTGAACACTTAGCGCACAAACAGCCCAACCATGCCGGTGTTTGGCATCTTTTGGGAGAGGTGGAGGCAGTCTTTGGTTTTTGGGCAATGGTCTTGGTCACCTTCTTCTTTTTCTATAGCGGCAATCAGGCCACGATTCAATATCTTGAGAGCCTAAATTTCACAGAACCGCTTTTTGTCTTTGTCATCATGGTGATTGCTGCCAGTAAGCCCGTTCTAGAGTTTTGTTTGTTTTTAGTGACTCGTGTTGCTGCACTGCTTCCCGTGAAGAAATCAGTGTCATTCTTTTGGGTCACATTAACTCTTGTGCCCCTCTTGGGATCTTTTATTACTGAGCCTGCTGCAATGACCGTTGCTGCACTTCTCTTGCGCGATCATTACTTCTCTAAAAAAATCTCACCAAAGTTAATGTATGCAGCTTTAGGTGTCTTATTCGTCAATATATCGATCGGCGGCACATTGACTCCTTATGCAGCACCTCCCATTCTGATGGTAGCGGCCAAGTGGAACTGGGATATTGTCTTTATGTTACAGGAGTTTGGCTGGCGTTCTTCTTTGGCTGTCGTTGTTAACGCTACCATTCTGGCTTTGTTATTTTTTAAAGAACTCGAACAGGTTGAAACCAACCCTAGTGACAAGCGCATTGACCGTATACCAGTCGGAGTTGTTTTGATCCATCTGCTCTTTTTATTGGGTGTCGTCGTGTTTGTCCATCACTCGGTCATTTTTATGGGGCTCTTTTTATTCTTCATTGGCTACACCACTGCCTATGCGCGCTACCAAAATAAATTAATCTTTCGTGAGAGCTTAATGGTGGCTTTCTTTTTAGCAGGTTTAGTTGTCCTTGGCGGTCAACAGAAGTGGTGGCTACAACCTTTACTAGCTAACCTAGATGCCGATACGGTGTACTACGGTGCAACTGCTTTAACGGCTATCACTGATAATGCGGCGCTTACCTATTTAGGCTCCTTGGTAGACGGCCTCTCTGATGAATTTAAATACGCCTTGGTCGCTGGAGCAGTGACGGGTGGAGGCTTAACAGTCATTGCTAACGCGCCCAATCCAGCGGGTTACTCAATTTTGCGGGGTAACTTTGAAGATGGTGCAATTAGCGCTCTTTATCTTTTGCTTGCTGCACTACCCCCAACGCTGGTCGCTATCATTGCCTTCCGCTTCATTTGATTAATGCCATATCGACTAATTGCCTTTGACGCCTATGGAACGCTCTTTGATGTGTATTCCATTGGCGCATTGGCTGAGAAACTTTTTGTAGGTCAGGGCAAGTCCTTATCAGTTTTATGGCGTGATAAACAGTTAGAGTACACGCGCCTTATTTCTTTAAGTGACCCGCTCAATCCGAGTGGTAGCAAACACTATCAATCTTTTTGGGATATAACAATTGCGGCCTTGCACTATTCGTGTAAACAGTTTGGGCTCAACTTAACGAACGATTACGAAGCTCAATTGCTGGGGCAATATGCCAAGCTCGACCCATTCCCAGAGTCTGTAGACGCCCTGAAAGCTATCCAAGCCAGCGGTCTAAAGACCTGCATCCTATCTAATGGCAATCTAGAGATGCTTACTTGGGCGATTGAGCACAGCCAATTAGAAAATGATTTAGACGCAGTAATTTCGGTTGATGAGGCGCGCCAGTTCAAAATTACACCGGCCAGTTATCAACTAGTTCTTAATCACTTTCCCATCCCTAAGAATGAGGTGTTATTTGTTTCGTGCAATGCTTGGGACATCATTGGCGCTAATTGGTTTGGCTTTAACACCTTTTGGGTGAATCGATATCAACTGCCATTTGAAGAAATTGGTTTACCCCCGACACATCAAGGCAATGATTTACATGATCTTCGACAATTACTACTCTCTTAAGTAAAGATCATAGCCCCGATTTCATACAGTAAGTAAGCGATACCAGCAGCCAATATGGCATAGACCACCGTACTAACAAAGGTTCTTCCCAAAAAACCGATTCGCTCAAGTAAAAAAGATAAAAAGGGTTCTGGGTTAGCTTCCTTTCTCCACCGCAAAAAAGCGATGATGGCTTGATAGAGATTAAACACCAGCCAAAGGACTAGAGCGGTGTTAATGAGCAGAATGACGTATTGCATGCCCTAATTCTAGAGCTTTTTCTTTTTACAGTGAATGTCATTACAATTCCACAAACACTCTGAAAGCATATCTTGGATTTCGCTTACCTCATCGATTTATTTCTTAATCTAGATAAAAATTTAGCGCTGATTGCTAATGAATGGGGTACGTGGATCTACGTTTTACTCTTTGCCATTATTTTTGTTGAGACCGGTTTGGTGGTCATGCCCTTTTTGCCAGGGGACTCCCTACTATTTGTAGCGGGTGCACTTACAGCGGTTGGTGAACTGAATTTACCCCTCTTAATGTTCCTCTTAACGAGTGCAGCGATTCTTGGGGATGCAGTCAATTACTCGGTTGGGCGCTATGTCGGTAATAAAGTTTTTTCTTGGGAAAACTCACGTTGGTTTAATAAGAAGGCGTTTGACCAAGCCCACGCCTTCTATGAAAAACATGGTCCGATCACGATTGTGATTGGGCGTTTTCTTCCCTTTATTAGAACCTTTGCACCCTTCGTTGCTGGCGTGGCTCAAATGCGCTACCCAGTCTTTGTCTTTTACAACATCATTGGCGGAATTATTTGGGTTTGTAGCCTAACTGCCTTAGGCTACATGATTGGTGATCATCCGTGGGTTAAGAGTAATTTTTCCTTAGTCGCTCTCGCGATGATCATTATTCCAGGCCTGCCCGCTTTATGGATCTTTATGAAAGAATTGCTCGCGCGCTTTCGCAAGTAAGCCCTGCATCTATTGTATGAACACTGCTCATCACCAAAACAAACCGATTATCATCATTGGTAGCGGCTTGGCTGCCTATACCCTGATTCGGGAATACCGCAAACTGAATGCTGAACAAGCTATTACTGTCGTGACCCAAGAGAGTGGGGATTTTTATTCCAAGCCCATGCTATCCACTGCTTTTGCTTCTAAGAAAGATACTCAACAACTGATCTCTTCAAACGCAGCAAAAATGATGGAGCAACTCAATATTCAGATTCATTCTTATAGCAATGTGTCTGCGATTGATCCTAGTAATCACTCTCTTTTGTTACAGAGTCCTGATAACAAAGAACATGTTTTGCAGTATTCGAAGTTAGTCTTGGCCTTAGGTGCTGATCAGATACGCTTAGATATTGCTGGCGATCCGACTGATCAAATATTAACGGTCAATGATCTGAAGGATTACGCCGACTTTAGAGAGCGTATTATCAATACAAAAAAGGTTCTTATTCTTGGGGCTGGCTTAATCGGCTGCGAGTTTGCGAATGATCTCAGTCTAGGGGGTTATCACGTTGAGGTAGTCGACTTAGCCGATCAAGTTCTAGGGCGCCTACTACCAAAAGAGATTGCTATTGAGCTCCAATCAAAGCTGTCTGATCTAGGTGTGGTGTGGCATCTTGGCACCAGTGCAAAGTCCGTTTCAAGAGCAGGAGATGGATTTGAAATCGGTCTTGCTAATGGGGATGTTTTACACGCAGATTGTGTGCTCTCTGCAATTGGTTTGCGCCCCCGTACTGAATTAGCTAAACGCGCTGGCATCAAGACCAATCGTGGCATTGTGGTTAATCGTCAATTGGAAACAAGCATCCAAGGAATTTATAGTCTCGGCGATTGCGCAGAAGTAGAAGGCCATGTCTTGCCTTACGTGATGCCCATCATGCAGGCTGCTCGTACGCTAGCAAGTATTTTGGCTGGGCACGATAGTGTCCTGACCTACCCCGCTATGCCAGTGATGATTAAGACTCCAGCTTTACCTTTGGTGGTATCTCCGCCTGCATCTGGTAGCAAGGGCTCATGGACGATTAAACAAGAAGAGAATGGCATTGAAGGTTTGTTTTATAGCCCTCAATCGCAATTACTGGGTTTTGCTTTAGCGGGTTCAGCAACTGCGCAACGTGCCTCCCTAACCAAGCTATTGCCCAATATTTTGGGTGATTAAACCCCTGTAATTGCGTAAGTGCTACTTATTTGCTTTGGCTGGGTAAGGGCTTAAGAGGGGACTCCATCGCGAATACCACAATCCGTTTGGTCATATCCTGAAACGCGCCCACCGAACTTGACCCTAACCGAAATGGTTCACCTTGTACTACCACCATGCCACCTGCAATGAACTCACGCGACTGACTATCTGTAATGCGATTCTCCACAACCAATGCTGGTGTCCTTGAATTTACGCCTGCAGCATACGCGGCGGCGTTCGTAGCTAAACCAATCGGTGTAAAGTTCCATGGCTTTAAACCATCGGCCGATATTTCTGCGCCCGTAATGCCAATAGCTACTCGCAGCACACCAGGTCCTGGCTGATTAACAATTTTGATATCTGAGCGTCGTTGGACTGCCTGACGTATCGCTTCTTCTAGAATTTTCTTTGTTTGCGCAATCACTTCAGGAGTAATTTCTTTGGTGTATTCCCGTTGATTTAAGTAAACCGGCTCGATCATGACGGCAGTGTAGCTAGATGCAAAAAGGCCAGGCTTCAGATAACGCCATGCTCGAATATCTTTTGGGGTGTTATCTACCGGCTGCATCACCTTGTAGTTGGGCAAGAATCCTGACTCAGGAATCTTTTCGGTCATTAATTTAGGGCCACTACTGCAGGCCGCTAAACTTGCTATCGTAATCGCAAGAGCGGCATACAAACCAGTTTTAATCTTCACGGTTTTCCTAAATAAGAAAATGAGTTATTGGATTTTAGAGTTCCAGCACTCACATTTGATACTACTTGATAACGCTATGAAAAAGTAACTGATGATGCCGATTGTAAAAACGGTGGCATCTTGCGTATCAAAATACATCAATAAACCAATAATCGTCACGGCTACCGCAAGGCAACTTAATACAGTTTTTGCAAACATAGAATCTCCTTTGGTCTTAGAGGGGAGTAAGTTAATACTCAATTAACAATCTTAATTAATAGTTCTAGATCTAATTCCTAAATATCAGTTTAAACTCGTACCGAAGGAGATTTAAATAATGCGCATGATTCTATATTTATTAGTTGCATTGATCCCGATTGCAATCGTGTACTCGCGCTTTTTAGATGGCAGCAAAATCAAGGATTTTTTTCTAGCTGTGTCCTACCTCAGTGTTATGGCGTGGGCGCTGTTCTTTGCTCTCATGCTAGAAATGTTCTTGCGTATTCCGCTTAAATACTCAATAGCAATATTAGCGATCGTTTTGGCGTATGCGCACTATAGAACCATTACATACCTTCATAAAAAACGAGAGCAAAATTAGGTCTTATTTGATTCAGGTTCGTCTGTGATCTTGTTTTGCATCACCTCATCTTGAGGCTGATTGAGGTCTAAAGGTACATACGCCATCTTCTCACCATCCCATTTTTGGCCACACCAGCATTCTCCAGCATCATTGATGATGCAAACGCCTGAACCACAGCAACGACTATCGGGTTTTTTCATCGTTCGTCCTTATTATTCTTCTTCCTCAATAATTTCCCACGTGCTATCGCCTAATTTGCGCACTGCCTGACAGAAAGACCACCCTAAAGGAATCCCGCAACTCCACTCCTGTGGCGAATTTTGTACCAGCCGATATTTACCAATTGCTTCATCCTGATACAGATAGTATTTTTTTCCATACACAGGATTAAACGTAAATTTTGCAGCATGGACCATTTCGGTTGCATCTAAACGTGCTTGCAATGCTTTTGCTTGGCGCATGAGTACGGCAGCTTGCTCCATAATGCGATCGTATTCTTGATTAGCATGCGCCCTCGCAATATTGATTGCTTTATCCTTTTCTTCCTTGATAGGCACTGGTGCAAATTTAGGGGCGCCGACCTCCATCGGGTACTCAATAGCATTATGTCTGTCGGGGTCTTTATCTTCGATTCGCATGATTTTCTTGGGGCTTATGTCAGTAAATTCTAGTGCTTAATGCCAAAAATCACAGGGCGGCCTTGAATCTTAAGGGCTTTCTACTTGATTACATAGATCGTTCATCTAAGGGTTTTTAATTACTGATAAATCTGTATAGCCATCCTGACAGGGCCACTCTTTAATGGAGTTTGATTTATTTCCTTTGAATTTCAAGCCCCGCAAGGGGCTTCTTTTTTGCCTACTTCTCGACAAAGGCTCTTTCAAAGACATAGTCTCCTAACTCTCCGGAGGAGGGTGAGACCTTAAAGCCGCGTTCATCTAAAAGGGCACAGGTCTCTTTGAGCATTGCGGGGCTGCCACAGATCATGGCACGATCGACTGCGGGATCTAGGGGTGGCAACCCAATATCCGTAAAAAGTTTCCCGGACTCAATTGCAGTGGTAAGTCGACCAGTATGTGAATAAGCTTCACGGGTAACAGTCGGGTAATAAATTAATTTCTCTTGCACAAGCTCGCCCAAGAACTCATCATGGGGTAACTCCTTCGTTAAATACTCTTGATACGCAAGTTCATTGACTACTCGAACACCATGAATAAGAACAATCTTCTCAAAGCGCTCATAAGTATCTGGGTCGCGAATGATACTCAAAAATGGAGCTAATCCTGTTCCTGTACTAAATAGATATAAATGTTTTCCAGGATTAAGGTCATCGATCACTAAGGTGCCTACGGATTTCTCGCTCACCAAGATAGGATCCCCTACCTGAATATGTTGTAAGCGAGAGGTCAGAGGACCATTGGGCACTTTGATACTAAAGAACTCGAGGTGCTCAGCATAGTTAGGACTCACCACGCTGTAAGCGCGTGCTAATGGTTTGCCATCCAACTCTAGACCAATCATTAAGAAATGGCCATTACGAAAACGCAAACTCTGATTTCGGGTTGTTGTAAAACTAAAGAGGCTTTCGTTCCAATGCTTGATTGTCAGTACGCGCTCGGTTTGATAGGTTGCCATAATATCTATGCAGATCTTTGTATATTCTTAGATGATCGTATCGATTGTAATGAATGTGCTTAGAGACTTGGGTAATCGGTATAACCCTTCTCATTGCCGCCATAGAATGTCGCGCGGTTGTATGGGTTGAGATCAGCATTTAACTCAAAACGTCTTGGTAAATCTGGATTAGAAATAAAGAGTCTTCCAAATGCGATGGCATCAGCCTCCCCATCCGTAAGCGCCTTTTCTGCGCCCGCTTGATCAAAGCCACCTGCCAAGACTACCTTGCCCGCAAATAATGGACGGAATAGCCTGCCGGTTCGTGGAGCATCCGCAAGCAATTGATCACTACCCCCAGCTGTTGTAGCGCGGGGTTCAATCAAATGCAAATAAGAAAGATTTAAAGGATTTAAGGCATTAATCAAATACGAGAACAGTTTTTGGGGATCGGAATCGACAATGTCATTAAAACTTCCATAGGGTGACAGACGAATTCCCACCCGACCACTGCCCCAGATCGGGATAATATCTTGAAGGATCTCTAAGACTAATTTGCAGCGATTCTCAATCGAGCCACCGTATTGGTCTGTGCGCTGATTAGTCCCATCTTGTAAGAATTGATCCAATAGATAGCCATTGGCGGCATGTAACTCAACACCATCAAAGCCTGCAAGCTTGGCCTGTTTTGCTCCATGCACATACTCTGCACGCAATTGCTGAATCTCATCCACACCCAATGCCCGCGGTGTTTCATATTCTGCCAGAGCCCAAGTTGCTGTATAGACCTCACCAGCAGGTTTAATCGCCGAGGGTGCAACGGGTAGGCCATCATTAGGATGTAAGGATGAGTGCGATATACGCCCCACATGCCATAACTGCAAAAAAATCTTACCGCCTTTGGCATGAACAGCATCCGTAATTTTGCGCCACGCCTCCACTTGAGGGTCACTATATATTCCAGGGGTTGCAGGGTAGCCCTTGCCTAACTCGGAGATTTGCGTTGCCTCACTGATAATCAGACCAGCTGTAGCGCGTTGTGCATAGTACTCAATCGCCAAGGGGCTAGGTACCCCCTCGTTATCTGCCCGCATACGTGTCAACGGTGCCATCAAAATTCGGTTCTCTAAAGAGACTGCGCCTAATGTAACGGGGGTCAATAAATTCATTTCAAACCTTTATGAAGATCAATGTAAAGTGGAGATTTTATAGACTATCCATATAATTTTCTGATGAGCACTTCACCCAAATTTCAAGCCGGCGATCGACTTCAACACCTCAAAACTGGTGGGTTTTACCGAGTTCTCTGTCTTGCCAAGATCGAAGCGAGCTTAGAGGAGGCATATGTGTATGAGGCACTCATCAATGGTAGCTATTGGATTCGTCCACAGATAGAGATGGAAGATGGGCGTTTTATTAAAGTTAATTAGCTCTCATCATGTTCTTAGACGATCAAGACTTTGAAAGTAGCGCTGATTTAACCGCACTTCAGGCAAAACTTGATCAAATCCAAGGATTTACAGCTTCTCTTTTTTTAGACATTAGTCAGCAAGAACGAGAAAGCTATCTGACACTTAAAGAACGTTTTGAAGCATTAAAAACTGCCCTCTTTTTAAATTCCGATCAGCTTCTAGATAGAACCAACCTTACGGTGAATTACTCAGAACGCCAAGCAATCAAGGAAGCACAAATTAATCTGATGTTTGCTTGGGAACAATTTGGGCTTACTGAGGATATGTATCTGAAGATCTATCAATGCCAACGCAATCATCACAGTGATAATCGCCCAAGCAAAGAACGAGCAATCATATTAAGCGAGATCTTACGTATTCAGACAGATTTATTGTTACTGTTTAAGATACGACAAAGCTAATAGTGTGTTTGAGTTTACTCACAAGGCCCTATAAAATGGTACAGTAGGCTTTTCTCTTCCTACGCTTATGCCAAGATATTTCGTTCTACTTTCGACTTTTGCAATCCTATGGGGGGCAAGCTCACAGAGCGATGCACAACCCTATAACGCCCCGCAAGATAATAGTATTAAAGCTTCCGTCAGTGTTATTGGCTTTAACCAGCTAAATACGAATCTGAATACTGGTGGCAGCTTTGGCTGGGCATGGGCAAGTGCATCTGTCAGTCTGATTAAACCAGTTTCTTCTGCAACAACGGTTGGGGCATCTGTTCGCTATGACAGTCAATTTTGGAACTGGTCCAATATGGAAAGTTATGGCAATGGGGGTAAGAGCCCCTGGTCTACCATCAACACTCCGGCGCTAAGCCTGGTTTATTCACACAAACTTGATTCCAATTTATGAAAACATACCCCATCGATCGACTACTAAAGCAGTTTATTAAAGTCGTTTACCAGCAACGAGCAATTTGGGATCTCCGTTGAGAGTCCCCCTCATTTGGGATCCATTGACCTGTCCTTTGAACGAATATTTTTTTGCATTTATCTCAAAATCGAATTGAATCGCATCTCCCCGAATTCTGCCGTCCTCAAATGTAATAGATTGCTTGTCTGATGCAGTATTGGTTCCATCAAAAAACTGTTTTTTCTGAATAAAGCGAAATGTCGTCTTGTCTAAATTGGGTAAACCACTAAATTCCCATGTGCCATCAATGTTTGCTGGCACGATCCATAAATAAACGGTTTCATTTATTGTGCCAAAAGTGGTTTCACCTGATCTTACCCCCAGCTCTTGATCAGGAATCCATGATTCCATTCGAAATGTATTTGAAACTACTCGAGTTCCAGGCTTCATCTTCAAAATTATTGGCATCAGTTTTAGATTCAGGCTGTCTCCCAAAAATAAGGTTAAGACTGTTGCGGACGAAAAGTCTTCAACAAAAATATCGCCTTGCTTAAAGGTTACTAAATTTTGCACATTCTCACGAATAGCATTCCGCTTTGATAACGCAACCAAATCAGGGTTGTATTCAATTCCGACAGCTCGTACACCATAATGTTTAGCTGCCTGAATTGGAATCACGCCATCTCCAGAGCCAAGATCGTAGACCAGGTCGCCAGATTTCACCTGTGCCAATGCTAGCATCTGTGTTGCTGTATCGATTCTGGTGGGTACCCATATGATATCTTTTCCATGGGCGGCCATCCGCAACTGAAATTGGTCATCGCCATGGTTAATAAATGCGCAGCCAGTTATTAATGAAAAAGATAATGTGATGAGGGCAAGAATGCGCATAAAAATCCCGAGGCTAATTTAAAGGGAAATTGTATGAGGAAGTTATCTGCCCAGCCTCAATAACCCTCTGAACTTTAGGTTGAGTAAATCATAAGGCGAGTGACTTAGAACGAATTATCACTAAATCATTAATTGGTAGGAGGTTCATAATACATTCAAGGCCACCAGTGCAATTAGCATGTTGTATGTAGATTTCATGCCAAGTGCGCGCTTACAATATTCTGAGTGCGGGGTACGCCATGCCATTAACAAGTCATCAATAACCCCAATTTGCGACAATTCACAGTTCAGCGAATTAGCTCAGCTGGTTAGAGCGACGGAATTTGATTCCATTCTCTAGTGCTCATAGATTAATTCAACAAAGCATTTCAAACAGATCTCCTCTGTTGCCCTCAAAGAGGGCTATCAACCATTTCAACAACGGATGGTGCTCATTAAAAATCCCACCCCTGATGCAGTTCGTCTCTATGAGTTTATGCAATCCCCCAGGGCGAAAGGATATTGCACTCCTCTGGATATCTCACTCCATAACTAAAGCCCCTGACTCAACAGGGATACCCTAACCGTGAATTCATGATTAACTAGTATGGTGAACACTAGCAATAAAGGTATTTTCTGAATGCGATTCCTCTCATTCCTTATTCTTCATTTCAGCATAGTCACTGTGGCCTATGCGAATACCTCTTTAATGGATTCGGTCAAATCCAAAGTAGAAACGATTTGGACTCAAGGCGACGTAGTCGGGTATTTACCTTTGTATACCTACCATATGCCCTATGCCTACTCGCCAGATAAGTTAGCTCAATACACGGATATCCCATTGGGACTAGGAATCGGCAAAGGTTTCTATAACAGTCGCGGCAATTGGGAGGGGCTTTACGCCATGACCTTTCGAGACTCCCATGGCATCTACCAATATATGGCGGGGTATGGTTGGATTCCAACCTGGAATCTCTCTAGTAATGGAAACTGGAAAGCCGGTGCCGGCGCAACCGTATTCATGATGTCTCGCCAAGACATCATGAACTACATCCCCTTCCCTGGGCTGCTTCCTGTTGGCTCACTTGGCTATAAAAATCTCAGCCTTCAGACCTCATTTGTGCCTGGTGGTGATGGTTTTGGCAATGTCCTTTTTACGTGGGCAAAATGGACATTTAAGTAAGATACCTAAGTATGCGCAGATACCTCGCCCTCTTTACTACTTTTATCCTCTTTGGTGGATTCACCAGTCTCTCCGCCTTAGCACAGCCCGCCGGGATTGCTCAAAGCCCTGGATTAAAAGCGTCTGTCAGTGTGGTTGGCATTAATCAATTCAATACCAACCTGAATTCTGGGGGTAGCTTTGGCTGGTCTTATGCCAGCGCATCACTCGGACTACTCAATAATGTTTCTCCAGTCACTACGATCGGTATGTCATTGCGGTATGAAACCGAGTTTTGGAACTGGAGCAATATGCAGGCCTATAACTTAGGTGGCAAAAATCCTTGGGGCACCATTCAAAGTCCTGGAGTCAGCTTTGTGTACTCGCACAAATTTGATTCGGATTGGAAGCTCAATCTCATCCCCACGGTTGAGTCGACTGCTGAACAAGGGGCCGAGCTTGGGAACTCATTAACCTATGGTGCGATTGTGAATGCATCAAAGCAACTATCACCCACCCTTAATCTTGGTCTGGGCACCGGTGTCTTTCGACAAATTGATACCAATCGTATTTTTCCTTTTGTTGTGATTGATTGGAAAATTACCGATCGCTGGAATCTGAATAATCCATTTCCTGGCGGGCCTGCGGGTGGTGCTGGTTTAGAGCTAAGTTATGCGGTCACACCACAATTTAAGGTATCGGGTGGTGCCGCCTATCGCAGTTACCGTTTTCGCCTAAGCAATTCCAGCGCTTATGCGGGTGGAGTTGGTCAAAATAAATTCATTCCTATCTTTGCGCGATTCTCGTACGTATTTGATCGCACTACCCTATTGGATCTGTACACCATTGCCAATGTGGGTGGCGCCGTATCGGCAATTGATAGCAACGGGAATACCGTACTCAGTACCAATTACAAAACTGCACCTGCTATTGCCTTGAGTCTAGTAAAGCGCTTTTGATCATGGGAAACAAACCCTTTGTTCATGACGTGTGATGGTTTTGTAACCAAATCTACCCGGTTTAGCTGTGTCGTTTTAATAGACAAATCCCAATCCTCACGGATAGGATATTCCCCTGCCTATCTCTCAGTGGCTCTCAAGCTTTTTTACCCTTATAGTCACTAGTTCGGCGAATTAGCTCAGCTGTTTAGAGCAACGGAATCATAAGCTCGAAGTTTTTGAAAAATACCCAATTTTTTCAAAGGCATAACACCCCCAGAAAAGTTGATGTGCTCACATTGTCTGACACACTTCATCACAGAGCCCATGGAGACCTTATGGCAAAAGACTGGCTAGTTAGACTCACGGAGTCAATTAGAAAATGTACAACGATTGTGTGAGAAATCACTAGTTACTTGGGTTTGGAATGTCTTTTTAAACGATATGAATTTTAAGAACGTCAATCTCAAGCTTTATTTCTAATCAGCAGGCTAGATCACATTAATTGAATAGTAAGTATTGCAATGCCAGTTGGCTGAAGAGCTGCTAACAAAAATTTGAGATCTGATACTAGCTATTATCGGAAATAATCCATTATGGGTGGGTTTGGTCCCACACCTTTTGTAAACAACTAAATTTTTCTAAGATACCTGCTTTAGTTCTTTCAGTATCTCTACATAAAAGCGATTAGCAAGCTCAGTCTCGGGTGTAAATGATTTGCCCCACCCCTCTTTGTCATACAGCTGAATCTCTTCGCTACTTCGTGCTCGTATGAAAATGACTATCTTAGGATTAAGCGTGCGGGCGGTCTCTATCATTTTACTAATGTCTAGAGAATCCTGAGATGCAATTACTAAAATGGCAGCATTGGCAATATGAGCCTGAATTAAGACAAAAGGGTCTGATGCATCTCCAGAGACTGCTGCGGTTCCATCTTTACGCAACTCTTCCACAATCGAACGATCCTTTTCTGCAACAACACATGGGATCTTCTGCTCTTTTAATTGAGTAACAATACTTTTGCCAACTCGACCGTGACCAACCACTACAACTTGACCCTTCAGCAGTGATTGCTGCGTGTTGGCAGGTAATAGTGCCAGTGGATCAATTCGTTGGTCTAATTTTCTGGCTAAAGCCGAGCGTTTTCTGGCCCACTCCATTAGGGGTGAAATACTGTCAAATAAAAATGAGTTCAAGGCGATCGAAATAATTGCTCCGGCAAGAATCAAACTGTGTGCATCGTTTGAAATGAGGCTCATACTTAGACCCATTCCAGCAAGAATGAATGAAAACTCTCCGATTTGAGCAAGACTGATGCCTACAGTAACTGCTGTATTTAATGGATACCTAAAGAGCAGCACTAAAGCCATTGCTGCCAAGGTCTTGCCGAACATGATGATAAAAACAATGATTAGTAATTTGAGAGGTTCTTGCCATAAGATCTCAGGATTAAATAACATCCCGACCGATACAAAGAAAAGTACCGCAAATGCATCACGTAATGGCAATGACTCATCAGCAGCCCTCTGACTGAGTTTTGATTCCCCAAGCATCATGCCTGCAAAAAATGCACCCAATGCAAATGAAACATCAAATATTTTTGCAGCCAAAAAGGCAATTCCGATTGCAGAGGCAATAACTGCTAAGGTAAACAGCTCTCTTGAGCCATTTTTAGCAACCATCCATAAAATCTTTGGTAATAAGCGTTTACCAACTACCAACATCAAAATAATGAATGCTGCAACCTTGGCCAAGGTAATGCCAATAACTTGAAGTAATTCATTCATATTGGTAGCGGATGACTGATTCACTTCGTTTTGGAACAGCCCTCCCAAAACAGGAAGCAGGACTAAAGCTAAAACCATAACTAAATCCTCAACCACTAACCAACCTACTGCTATCCGTCCATTGGAGGTTTCTAAAAGTCCCTTAGCCTCTAGTGCCCGCAATAGCACAACCGTACTGGCAACCGATAAACTTAAACCAAAGATGATGGAGCCTAGTAATGGCCACCCCCAATACGTTGCAACAACAAAACCCAATGCGGTTGCAACTAACATTTGAAACAGGGCACCAGGTATGGCAATTTTTTTAACCGCTAATAAATCATTAATAGAAAAATGAAGGCCAACCCCAAACATTAGTAGCATTACCCCAATTTCAGCTAATTGCATTGACAAGCTGGCATCAGCTACAAATCCTGGCGTTGCTGGACCAATCAAGACCCCCGCTAACAAATAACCTACCAACGGTGGCATTTTTAAGAAAGTAACTGCAAACCCCATAACTAGAGCTAAGCCAAAGCCAGCAGCAAGAATTGCTATGAGGCCAACGTCATGGGGCATTGCTACTATCTCCTTGTGGTGTAAAGCCTTGAATAATCGCTCATTTAGTTCAGATTACATCTTCATTAAATGATAGATCAGTATGACACTGCGTGTTATTGATCTCTTTTATCACTCTATCCAATGAGATAGTATTTCAATTTTGGATATAGGTCAGCTATGTAGGGTTTTTGTAGGATCTTGTATACGACTATAAGAGTATGTGGCTAAGCCTAAATTTTCCTTATTTGCTCCAATTCTTAGTTGGGCGAATCAGTTCTGCTTGTTAGATCGTCGGAATCCAACTCCGAACTTACAAAAGTGGTTGAACAAACGCAAACCATCCTCCAATTATCAGCAAGCCCAAACTAACCAGATAAATTCGTTGTGAGATCTTGCGTGTTTTTAAGCAGGCATCTCTCTGTCTAGGATCTATCGGGCATGGGGCATTTCGATTGCGCCATTGCAATATCCCGCCAATGAACATCAAGCCGCTACTAAGAGCAAATATTGCTTCTTTATGCTCACTAATCCACACGATCTTCGGAAAGACCGCGACCAAAGAGGCTAGCGTTGCCCCTGCACCCAAACTTACAAGGAGTGCAGGGATCGCACAGCAAATGAGCGTACTAGAACTGGCAAAGAGACTAACTAATGAACTGATATAGCCTGTCTTTGTTTCATTCAAGCCATCGTGACTCATTTTTTATCCTTTTGCTGAGCCCTAAACTGGGCCACTGTCTGGGGGATTGTTTCAATCTTAACCACGTCGTAGCCCGAGTCTTTAATCTCTTGACTAATTAGCTTCTCGTTTAAGGTCTTACCTTCTTTAGGCTCTACCACCACCACTTTATTTTTGAGATCAACAAAGACTGCCTTGGTTTCGTCCATCTTTGAAATACTCTTTTCAATACCCTGAGCACAAAACGAGCAGACCATGCCATTGACAGTGACCTTCACGCTAGCCAATGCCATCTGACTCAAACCCATTAATGCAATTGCAATGATTACGTTGAGCTGTTTCATCTTGATTCTCCTAATAGTTATACATAAAGTTAAAACGTAGTTGTCCTGACAAATTGGCCCCCGCCTCCACAAAGTACCGTTTATGAATCACCCTTACCATCGGGGTGAATTCATACTGCTTAGAAACAAAGGTCATACGCCTTGCCTCAACCACGATCCAAGGCTGAGGCTCATCGTAGTCAGCCTCATAAAACGATGCGCCTAAACGGGCTGTAGTGATATTGCTGGTTGCTCCCTGTGCTGCATAGACCCGTGCCGATGCCATGGAATAAAACCGAGTGGTTTCATAGTCCACCTGAATACCAGGTGATGCCATCGCTTTTGATCCACCAAAGGTGTTCCCAGTTGTAGAACCAAGACCGCCAATAAACCAAATATTGGCTTGAGCTTCTGGCATATTCCAGCGAGCTAGCTTACGGGTATAAACCGCCTCAAGATTTTGCTGTTTCGACAAAGAGTTATCCGTTTGCATGGCGCTTGCTGAAATTCCAAATGCATCATTTGCGGTGGTGGCATAGTTCAAACCTAGCTCTTGATAGGTTTTACTAAAGTCACCCATCAGCATCCAGCTGTTCTTAAACCCCATCGGTGCTGCAAATGCATGTGAGACAGCTCCCAATAGCAACAGAAAAAAACTTGCCTGAGTAATCACTTGCTTCATTTCAATTTCTCCATCCTCGTGATATCAAGGGTTCCGTCATTTACTTTAAATTGGAATCGAACCTTGTCGCCCGGTTGATATTGATCCAATGGAATTTCTTTAACTACTCCAAACGGCATGGTCATGGGGGCCATCTTGATACTAGGGATGTACTCGTGCTTGAGCACAATTCGGCTACGTGATTGATCAACACGCACTACTTCACCATTAACCCATTCGGGGGCAGCAAAGACATAGACCGAAAATAGACTGAGGAATACAACAATAAATCGTCTCATGAAACTCTCCAATTGAAATCAAACCCAAAATTTGGGCGGACTAATCTTAGGGGAGTTAAAGAATGGGTGGCTTACTAAACACGATGCGGTCAATGCCCGCAAGTATTTTTTGAGAGGTATGAAGTGTTTGAGAAAATTGATCGGTCAATGTCAGAGCAGCTGAGGCTGGTAAGAGACCAAAGGCCATGCACAAGGTACACGAGTAGCATCGATCCCCGCTATCCTTTTGTACAAGCTGGCTACCGATGGAGTGCTCAGAAGAGACTGAATCAAGTACTTGATGACAAGGGTGTGAGGCCGCAGTCTCATGACTTACCGAAACAGGGGTAACTAATTGTTTTTGCATACTCATGTCCAATACAGCCCATGCCTGGACTGGTATGAGGGCAACTAAGCAAATGAGTAGAAAACGCATAAACATTCAACCATCCTACCACCATTAATTTGATATTGCATAACGCCCTGGCTGACAGAGCCTGAGGGCCCAGAATTCGACTATTTGCTACAATTCACAGTTCGGCGAATTAGCTCAGCTGGTTAGAGCGACGGAATCATAACGACGATATTTGAGTGTTAAACAGTTTTACAACATTGGTTTAAGCATTCGCTCACTCTGTTGTCCGATACGCACCACGCAACGTGGCATTCATTCATAAAAATAATTTTGTAGTAGCGTTCGCAGAGCATCGTGTTTGATTTTGACAACGACGCAGAATAAATCGTCGCAGAAAATTTCAAACGACAGCACACTACGCTGTGTATGAATGACCTTCGGTTTATTTTCACCACACCCGATAAAAAAATACCCTCATCCCTAACACTCTTAGACGGCAAACTCATTGTCTATATGCGTTCGCAGTCAGCGCAGTGGCAATGTCGCTTTAAACTCAGTAATGGCAAATGGCATTCAGCAAGCTGCGCAACGACGGATTTAGAAGCAGCTAAACAACAAGCGATTGTTTTGTATGAGACTGTCAAACTCAAAGTCGATGCGGGATTAGCAATCTACGTTAAAACATTTGGACAGATTGCACGTGAAGAAATTACACGTTTAGCACGGATAGCGACCACACGTCAGGCAGAGCGTAAATACAAAGACTATCTGTTTATTTTAGAAAAGTATCTCATTCCGTTTTTTGGCAATTACAGGATTTCAGACATTACCGACGAAGTGGTTGCCGAGTTTAGTGTGTGGCGCTTAGCAGTAATGGGTAAAGAAGCCAAAGCAATGACAAAGAAACACCACGCAATGGCATTTAATCGGATTGTGCAGATTGCACGTGAGCGACACTATGTTTATTCCAATCATACCGTTCCACAATTAGATTTTGCGGGCGCAAAGAGTGAGCCGCGTCCCGCGTTTAGTTGCGAGGAAATGCAGCAACTCTATGCCTATATGCCAATTTGGCAAAAAGACGTGATACACAAAGATTCAGAAGCGGCGCGTATTCTTTACACGGCATATGTAAAGTTTTTAGTCAATACAGGTGTTCGACACAGCACTGAATCAATGCCACTGCGGTGGAAACATTTGCAGTGGCACTATATTAGTAGCAAACGCTTTTTGCGGATATGGGTTAGCGGTAAAACAGGTGCGCGTTATCTCATCGCCAAACACGAAGTCATTGCGGTATTAGAGGAACTACTTCGGTGGCAACAACTTCCCTATCGCACCTTAGACGAAGTGATTAAAGCAAAACTCGATAGACGTATTTTTGTTTTACAAACTGGCGAAATGCCACACCTACTCGAAAATATCTTTCGACACCTAATGATGAAGAGTGGCTTACAAAAGAACGCTGCGGGACAAAACCGAACTCTATATAGCTTACGACACACTTATGCTACAGAAGCGTTAGCGAAAGGAATTGATATACATACGTTAGCAAAACAAATGGGCACAAGCGTGGTAATGATTGAAAAACACTACAGCAAACTAACGGCAATGATGAGTGCGGAGCGATTGGCTTAAATGTCGTTTAAAACGACATTATTCACTTACTGCGACCCAAGTTGGGGGGGGGGGAATTCAAAACCGTATCCGCATATCGGGTAAAGTCCGAAATCACCTCAATTAATTTTTCAGTTGGCTCTATATATTTCACACGTGCATCCACATCATCACTGCGATGTTTGATCCACTCTTCTTTTAATAATCGTTTGTAATGGTGGCGAATGGCCGTATAGCTATGGGTTAAAGATGAAAATAAAGATTTAACAGTAATACTCTGATTAGTTTTGTAAGCCATCACGATTTGTAAGAGGAGGTCATACGCAACTAACGAGTTTGCAATAGGCAGAAGCTCTTTATCGCGCCCCCTCAACAAGAAGAGCTTCGAAATAATCTCTGTTTCTTTATCCACACAATTTCTTTTTCATTTTTATTTTTATTTTTTTATAACTATATGATTCTTTATAAACATATGCAATTTAAAAAACATTTAAATTAAACATTTGTTTTTGCTATTAGTTGATTTGTAAATCCAATTACAAAAAGCCACAATAAGCCCTTATGGAAAACGAAGATTACAGCGAAAAAGAGCTTTTGTATTACAGAACGCGATTTTTACAAAAAATTAGCAAAAGCTTAAAAATTACAAACTTACTTTTAGCAATATTGTTATTTGTATATATTGCAAAACTAATATTCCCTCTTATTTT
>DAIODQ010000003.1:0-235613 GCA_036746715.1 Polynucleobacter sp.
ATCCGCGAAGGCGGTCGTACGGTCGGTGCCGGTGTCGTTGCCAAGATTTTGGCGTAATAGTTTTGCTAACGGGAATGTTTGTGCTGCAGACATTCCCTCGTTCTTTAGATGTAATGATTAACGCGGCAGCACCGCATTGCTCTTTGGACATAGTATGCAAAATCAAAAAATTAGAATTCGTTTAAAAGCGTTTGACTATCGCTTAATTGATCAGTCTGCTGCTGAGATTGTTGATACCGCTAAGCGAACTGGAGCCGTTGTAAAGGGCCCGATTCCCTTGCCCACTCGCATTGAGCGCTTTGACTTATTACGCTCTCCGCACGTGAACAAAACCTCGCGTGACCAAATGGAGATTCGGACTCATTTGCGTTTAATGGATATTGTTGATCCGACGGAGAAAACAGTCGATGCCTTGATGAAGTTGGATTTACCAGCTGGCGTTGACGTTGAAATTAAGCTGCAGTAAGAAGTTTTAGGTTAAGGATTGTTTGTTTTGCCCTTTTGGGCTAGAATTGAAGGCTTTTCGTAGTTTTAAGCAGTTAGTTTTATCGTAATTAATTATTAAGTGCTTGATTTATATAGATAAATTTTATTTAAATTGAGTTTAAATTAAATTTCTGCCGGCCAATCGAAGTCGGCGTTGGAGTAAGAATATGAGCTTAGGCTTGATCGGCCGTAAGGTCGGCATGACCCGTCTATTTACGGATGAAGGGGAAGCAATTCCTGTCACCGTAATTGATGTGAGCGATAACCGGGTTGCTCAAGTAAAAACCCAGGCAACGGATGGCTATGATGCTGTTCAGTTGGCTCACGGCACTCGTCGCACGAGTCGCGTTACTAAGGCAATGGCCGGACACTTTGCAAAAGCAGGCGTCATGGCTGGCAATGCCTTAAATGAATTCCGTATTGATTCTGAAAAACTTGCTGAAATGAAACCAGGCCAAGTTGTTGGCGTGGATGTTTTCACAGCAGGTCAAAAGGTTGATGTGCAAGGCGTTTCGATTGGTAAAGGATACGCTGGCACCATTAAGCGCTATCACTTTGCATCTGGTCGCGCTAGCCATGGTAATTCTCGTTCACACAATGTTCCAGGTTCGATTGGTATGGCCCAAGATCCAGGTCGCGTGTTTCCTGGTAAGCGTATGACAGGTCATTTAGGCGATGTCACTCGCACAGTACAAAACTTGGTGATTGCTCGTGTAGATGCTGAGCGCAATCTAATTATGGTCAAGGGAGCTGTTCCCGGCGCCCCTGGTGGAAAAGTAATAGTAACCCCAGCTGTTAAAGCTGCGGCAACTAAATAAAGGAGAAGAATGATGGAAATTAAACTTCTCCAAGATAACGGTCAGCTCGGCGCAGGTGTACAGGCATCTCCCGAAGTGTTTGAGCGAGAGTACAACGAAGCCTTAGTTCATCAGGTCGTTGTTGCGTATCAAGCCAATGCCAGAAGCGGCAATCGTGCTCAAAAAGATCGTGAACAAGTGAAGCACAGCACCAAAAAACCATGGCGCCAAAAAGGTACGGGTCGTGCTCGTGCTGGTATGACGTCTTCACCACTCTGGCGTGGAGGTGGCCGTATATTTCCTAATTCGCCTGAAGAAAACTTCACCCACAAAGTAAACAAGAAAATGTATCGCGCCGGTATGCGTTCGATCCTTTCTCAGTTAGCGCGTGAAGGACGTCTCAATGTAGTTGATCAATTCAGCTTGGATGCTCCCAAAACTAAGCTGTTAGCTGAAAAAGTAAAGGGCATGGGCTTAGAGTCAGTGCTAATTATTCTGGATGAGGTAAGCGAAAACTTGTATTTAGCGTCACGTAATCTTCATAAGATTTCGATTGTCGAGCCGCAGCATGCTGATCCCTTATCCCTAGTTCAGTTTCAAAAAGTATTGGTGAGCAAAGCAGCGATCGCCAAAATGGAGGAGTTGCTGAAATGAGCCAAACTCGTAAAAATGATCATCGTCTAATGCAAATTTTGCTAGGCCCAGTAGTTTCTGAAAAAGCCACTATGGTTGCAGAAAAAAATGAACAGGTTGTCTTTCAGGTAGCGCGGGATGCCAACAAGCTCGATGTGAAGCAAGCAGTCGAATTGCTTTTCAAAGTTCAGGTTGACTCCGTGCAAATCGTAAATCAAAAAGGCAAACCTAAGCGTTTTGGCCGTTTTGAAGGACGGCGTGATCATGCTAAGAAAGCATATGTCAACTTGAAGCCAGGACAAGAAATTAACTTTGAAGCGGAGGCAAATTAATTATGCCGCTTATGAAAACAAAACCGACCTCACCAGGTCGTCGTTCTATGGTGAAGGTGGTCAACCCAGATCTGCATAAAGGAAAACCTTTTGCAGCTCTCGTTGAGCCACAGTTTCAAAAAGCAGGACGCAATAATAATGGTCACATCACTACTCGCCATAAGGGCGGTGGACATAAGCATCACTATCGCATGGTTGACTTTAAACGCAATGACAAAGATGGTATTGCCGCTAAAGTTGAACGCTTAGAGTATGACCCAAATCGCAGTGCCAATATTGCGCTTTTGATTTTTGCCGATGGTGAGCGTCGTTACATCATCGCATCCAAAGGCATGACTGTTGGACAACAAATTATGAATGGTGCGGAAGCTCCTATCAAAGCAGGTAATAATTTACCCATCCGCAATATTCCAATTGGAAGCACGATTCACTGCGTTGAGATGTTGCCTGGTAAGGGTGCACAAATTGCTCGGTCAGCCGGAAGCTCTGCAGTCTTATTGGCGCGCGAGGGCGTTTATGGTCAGGTTCGACTTCGTTCTGGAGAAGTACGTCGCATATTGATTGAGTGCCGCGCTACTATTGGTGAAGTTGGCAATGAAGAACATAGTCTGCGGCAGATTGGCAAAGCGGGAGCAACTCGTTGGCGCGGAATTCGTCCAACCGTTCGTGGTGTTGCCATGAACCCAGTAGATCACCCACACGGTGGTGGTGAAGGTAAGACCGGAGAAGGTCGTGTTCCAGTTTCTCCATGGGGCACACCAACCAAGGGATATCGCACACGCCGTAATAAGCGCACGACGACCATGATTGTTCAACGTCGTCAGAAGCGTTAATCGATAAGGAATAGAGAGATGACCCGTTCTGCTAAAAAAGGTCCATTTTGTGATGCTAGCCTTGTAAAAAAGGTTGAGACTGCACAAGCTAATAAAGATAAGAAGCCCATTAAGACTTGGTCACGACGTTCGACCATTCTTCCTGACTTCATTGGGTTAACCATTGCCGTTCATAACGGCAAGCAACATGTTCCAGTTTATGTTTCTGAAAACATGGTCGGCCATAAGCTTGGTGAGTTCGCTTTGACGCGTACGTTCAAAGGACACTCTGCCGATAAGAAAGTAGTGAAGAAGTAAGGGGATGATGATGGAAGTTAAAGCTATTCACCGCGGCGCGCGAATTTCTGCACAAAAGACACGACTGGTCGCAGACCAAATTCGTGGGTTGCCAATTTCGCGTGCTATGAACATTCTGAATTTCAGCCCTAAAAAAGCTGCCTTCATTATGAAAAAAGTTGTTGAGTCAGCGATTGCAAATGCTGAACATAACAAGGGAGCGGATATTGATGAGCTCAAAGTATCTGCTGTGATTGTGGATAAAGCGACTTCATTAAAGCGTTTTACTGCGCGCGCCAAAGGTCGTGGTAATCGCATCGAAAAACAAAGCTGTCACATTAGTGTGACTTTGAGTAATTAAGGAAAGACATGGGCCAAAAAATTAATCCAACGGGGTTTCGTTTATCGGTAAGCCGTAACTGGACCTCACGTTGGTATGCCAATAACAATGATTTTGCCAGCATGCTCAAAGAGGATGTTGAGGTTCGTAACTACTTAAAGAAGAAGCTAAAGAATGCATCTGTAAGCAAGGTCTTAATCGAGCGTCCAGCAAAGAATGCTCGTATTACTATTTTTAGTTCGCGTCCTGGTGTTGTGATTGGTAAAAAAGGCGAGGATATTGAAGTTCTTCGTAAGGAATTACAAAAGCGCATGGGCGTTCCGGTGCATGTCAACATTGAAGAAATTCGTAAACCAGAAGTGGACGCTCAGTTAATTGCGGACTCAATTACACAGCAATTAGAAAAACGCATCATGTTCCGTCGCGCCATGAAGCGCGCCATGCAAAGTGCAATGCGTCTTGGTGCGCAAGGTATCAAGATTATGTCCTCTGGCCGTTTGAATGGTGCTGAAATTGCTCGACGTGAATGGTATCGCGAGGGCCGCGTTCCGCTGCATACCTTAAAAGCTGATATCGATTACGCCACATCCGAGGCAGAAACAACCTACGGCATTATCGGAGTGAAAGTTTGGGTCTATAAAGGCGACACCTTAGGTCGCGGTGCGGATGCACAAATTGCACAAAATACCCAAGCTGAAGCTCCTGCAGGTGATGATAAGAAAAACCGTCGCGCTCCAGCGAAGACAGCCCGTCGAGTGGCAAGTGCTGACTCCGCAGCTAAAGCGCCAGAAGATAAGCCAGCAATTAAGCCCGCAGTAAAGCGTGTACGTAAAGTCGCCGCTAGCACAGATACGAAAAAGGCAGGAGAGTAATTATGCTGCAACCTAAGCGTCGTAAATATCGTAAAGAACAAAAAGGCCGTAATACTGGAGTTGCTACGCGCGGTAGCTCTGTATCCTTTGGCGATTTTGGATTGAAGGCGGTTGGTCGGGGTCGTTTAACTGCTCGCCAGATTGAATCTGCGCGTCGCGCAATGACACGTCACATTAAACGTGGCGGCCGTATTTGGATTCGGATATTCCCAGATAAGCCAATCTCGCAAAAACCTGCAGAAGTACGTATGGGTAACGGTAAAGGTAACCCAGAGTACTACGTTGCTGAAATTCAGCCGGGTAAGGTTCTGTATGAAATGGATGGTGTCGATGAAGCTTTGGCTCGCGAAGCTTTCCGTTTAGCCGCCTCTAAATTGCCGATTCAAACAACCTTTGTGATTCGTCAAATTGGCGCTTAATTAGGGAACAATGATGAAAACAAAAGAACTGCAAGCAAAAGATTTGAGTGGACTCAATCAAGAGTTGTCAGAACTCTTGAAGACGCATTTTAAATTGCGTATGCAAAAAGCCACTCAGCAACTTCAAAACACTAGTCAATTGGGTCAGGTTAAGCGTGATATTGCTCGCGTCAAAACTTTTATTTCCCAAAAGACAACACAGAAATAAATAGGAACGAGATATGACAGAAATCTCCAAACCTCTTCGCCGCACCCTAATCGGTCGTGTGGTAAGTGACAAAATGCAAAAGACGGTGACAGTTCAGGTCGAGCGCCAGGTGAAACATCCTGTAATTGGTAAATACGTGGGTAAATCTAAGAAATACCATGCTCATGATGAAAGTAATCAGTACAAGATGGGCGATACCGTGGAAATTACAGAAGGTAGGCCAATCGCTAAGACTAAAGCATGGGTGGTTACCCGTTTAGTAGAGTCTTCAAAGGGTATTTAGTTGTTTGGTGTTAACCCAGCTTGTTAAAACCAGGATTTTCGTAGTAGAATTATAGGCTTTCTGTGGATTGGCTTTATCAGTATTAAGCCAATATCAATCACATTAAGTCAATTAAGTAGTTGATTTATAAGCATTTTTTATTAAATCCGAGTCCTTTGCGGTAACGCTTAAGGCTCATAGACGGAACCAAGACTGGCGCATAAAGCGTGCAAGTTGGGGATTAGACAAAATGATTCAGACTGAAAGCAGGTTGCAGGTCGCCGACAACACAGGCGCCAGCGAAGTATTGTGCATTAAGGTATTGGGCGGCTCTAAACGTCGTTATGCCAGTATTGGTGATGTCATTAAGGTTAGCGTGAAAGCTGCCGCTCCGCGTGGCCGTGTAAAAAAAGGCGATATCTATAACGCAGTGGTTGTCCGAACCGCTAAAGGTGTTCGTCGTCCTGACGGCTCCCTAATTAAATTTGATGAAAACGCCGCAGTATTGCTAAACGCAAAACTTGAGCCAATTGGAACCCGTATTTTTGGGCCGGTTACGCGCGAGTTGCGTACTGAGCGTTTCATGAAGATTGTTTCTCTCGCGCCCGAAGTCATTTAAAGAGGCAACTATGAAAAAGATTCGTAAAGGCGATTCCGTTATTGTCCTCACCGGACGTGATAAAGGTAAAAAAGGCACCATCACTGGAATATTGGAAAACAAGTTTGTGGTGGAAGGTGTCAACATCTATAAAAAGAATGTAAAACCAAACCCCAATGAGGGAACTACTGGTGGTATGGTTGATAAAACCATGCCAATCCATGCATCCAATATTGCTTTGGTCGATGCTAATGGCAAGCCATCGCGTGTAGGTATCAAGTTGGTAGATGGCAAAAAGGTGCGTTTTTTAAAAACCACTGGCGCCACCCTTAGCGCTTAAGGTTCGGAGATATTATGAGCACTCGTTTACAAGAGCATTACAAAAACACAGTTGTTGCTAACTTAATGAAGCAGTTTGGCTATAAATCTGTGATGGAAGTTCCACGCATTACCAAAATTACCCTCAATATGGGTTTGGGTGAGGCCGTGAATGATAAAAAAGTGATTGAGCATGCTGTTGGGGACTTAACAAAAGTTGCTGGACAGAAGCCTGTGGTAACCAAGGCACGTAAAGCGATTGCTGGATTCAAGATCCGTCAAGGCTATCCTATTGGCACCATGGTGACATTGCGCGGAACACGCATGTATGAGTTCCTTGATCGCTTTATTACAGTTTCTTTGCCACGAGTACGTGACTTCCGCGGTATTTCCGGTAAAGCATTTGATGGTCGTGGCAATTACAACATTGGCGTTAAAGAACAAATTATTTTCCCTGAGATTGAGTACGACAAGATTGATGCATTACGCGGACTCAATATCAGTATTACGACAACCGCAAAGTCAGATGAAGAAGCAAAAGCATTGCTGGCGGCGTTTAAATTTCCATTCCGCAATTAAGAGGCTAACGTGGCAAAACTATCTTTAATTGAGCGCGAGAAGAAACGCGCCAAGCTGGTTGCAAAATATACCCATAAGCGCGCAGAGTTAAAGTCGATTATTAATGACACTAGTCGTAGCGATGAGGAGCGTTATGAAGCTCGCTTGAAATTACAAGCACTTCCACGCAATGCCAGCCCAATTCGACAACGTAACCGTTGTTCTTTAACTGGTCGTCCACGTGGCACCTTCCGCAAATTTGGTTTAGCGCGCGGCAAGATTCGTGAGATCGCTTTCCGTGGCGAGATCCCCGGTTTAACCAAGGCCAGCTGGTAAGCGGCGAAAGTATTTAGGAGAATCCATGAGTATTAGCGATCCAATCGCCGACATGTTGACCAGAATTCGCAACGCGCAAGCGGTGCAGAAGACCCTGGTCAATATGCCGTCATCCAAATTAAAAGTAGCCATTGCCAAAGTCTTGAAAGAAGAAGGCTATATCGATGGTTTTGAAATTACCGGTGAAGTAGCCAAACCAGTATTAAAGATTGATCTCAAATACTACGCTGGCCGCCCTGTGATTGAGCGTATTGAGCGGGTTTCAACACCTAGCTTACGCATATACAAGGGACGTCATGACATTCCAGAAGTGATGAATGGCTTGGGCGTTGCCATTATTTCTACACCACAAGGTTTGATGACCGATCGCAAGGCACGCGCTTCTGGCGTTGGCGGCGAAGTTATCTGCTACGTGGCCTAAGGAGAGAACAATGTCACGAGTTGGTAAGTCTCCCATTACGGTTCCAAAAGGTGCTGAGATCAGCATTGTGAACGCATTATTAACGGTCAAAGGTCCTTTGGGCACCTTGACACATAACCTACATCCTAGCATTGGCCTTGAACATAAAGACGGCGTAATTACAGTTGCTATCAAAGAGACCACACCAGAATCCGATGCTCTTTCTGGAACAACCCGCGCCCTAGTAAATAACATGGTCGTTGGTGTAACCAAGGGATTTGAGCGTAAATTAAGTTTGGTGGGCGTGGGGTATCGCGCTCAAGCGCAAGGTAATACCTTGAAATTGCAATTGGGGTTCTCACACGAAATTAATCATGCTTTGCCTGCCGGTGTAAAAGCAGAAACACCATCGCAAACTGAAATCATTATTAAGGGAGCCAATAAGCAACAAGTTGGCCAAGTTGCCGCTGAAGTACGTGCATATCGTTCACCAGAGCCCTATAAGGGCAAAGGTGTGCGTTATGTTGATGAAGTGGTCCACCTTAAAGAAACCAAGAAGAAGTAATTAAGTAAAGCCGAGATTCGATATGAATAAAAACGAAACAAGACAAAGACGCGCCCGCCAGACTCGCATCAAGATTGCTGAGTTATTGGCTCATCGCTTAACCGTGATTCGTAGCAATTGCCATATTTCTGCTCAGGTCTATAGCCCATGTGGAAACAAAGTGATAGCAGCAGCATCCACTATGGAAAAAGATCTACGGACATCTGTTAAGAATGGCGGAAATAGCGAAGCGGCTCAAAAAGTTGGCAAGCTCATCGCTGAGCGTGCTAAGAAGGCAGGAATTGAGAGTGTTGCTTTTGATCGAGCAGGTCATCGTTATCACGGTCGTATTAAAGCTCTTGCTGAAGCCGCGCGTGAAGCCGGCCTGAAGTTCTAAGAAAACGGTTTAGGAAAAATCATGGCAAAAATGCAAACCAAAATACAGTCAGAAGAGCGCGATGATGGTCTTCGCGAAAAGATGATTGCAGTTAATCGTGTTACCAAGGTTGTTAAAGGCGGCCGTATTCTTGGCTTCGCGGCTTTAACAGTGGTTGGCGATGGCGATGGCCGTATTGGCATGGGTAAGGGCAAGTCCAAAGAAGTGCCCGTGGCTGTGCAAAAAGCAATGGATGAGGCGCGTCGCAAAATGATTAAAGTGTCGCTTCGCAAAGGTACTTTGCAACACACTGTAATTGGTCAGCATGGCGCATCTCGTGTTTTGATCTCCCCAGCAAAAGAGGGTACTGGAGTGATCGCTGGTGGTCCGATGCGCGCTATTTTTGATGTAATGGGCGTTACCAATGTGGTTGCTAAATCGATTGGCTCTACCAATCCTTACAACATGGTTCGGGCAACCTTAGATGGTCTTAGCAAGATGAGCACACCAGCAGAAATTGCCGCCAAGCGCGGTAAATCCGTTGAAGAAATCTTGGGCTAATGAGTAATAGAAAGTAAATCATGGCAAATACGCAATCGAATTCAAAGGTCAAGGTTCAACTAGTTCGCAGCTTAATCGGTACTCGCGAGAGTCATCGTGCAACTGTTCGTGGATTAGGGCTTGGTCGTCTTAACTCCGTTTCTGAGTTGCAGGACAGCCCTGCAGTTCGGGGAATGATTAATAAAGTCTCTTACCTTGTGAAAGTGATTGGGTAAATCGATGCAATTAAATACTATTAAACCTGCCGCTGGTTCAAAGCACCCACGCCGTCGTGTTGGCCGTGGCATTGGTTCTGGCCTTGGTAAAACTGCTGGTCGTGGACACAAGGGACAAAAGTCACGTTCTGGCGGATTTCATAAAGTTGGATTTGAGGGTGGACAGATGCCAATGTATCGTCGCCTGCCAAAACGCGGCTTTATTTCATTGACACGTCGTCATGTTGGCCAAATCACTTTGGCAGATCTTGAGCGAATTGGCCTAGCAGAGGTTGATCTGCCTGCGTTAAAACAGCATGGTCTTGCCGGTGAGCAGATTAATGCAGTGAAAGTGATTAAGACTGGCGAAATTAAGCGCGCAGTTACTCTAAAAGGGCTTACTGCAAGCGCAGGCGCAAAGGCAGCAATTGAAGCAGCCGGCGGCAAGGTTC
The DNA here is from genome assembly GCA_036746715.1 of Polynucleobacter sp. Classification (GTDB taxonomy): domain Bacteria; phylum Pseudomonadota; class Gammaproteobacteria; order Burkholderiales; family Burkholderiaceae; genus Polynucleobacter. The sequence continues at coordinate 9,796 of DAIODQ010000003.1, forward strand.
TCGAGCAAGTTTAAGGATTTATGGCCCTCGGTTCTTCTAACGTCTCTAGCCTGACACCCTCCGGAAATAAATTCGGTGACTTACGTCGCCGTCTCATTTTCTTGGTGTTGGCTTTGGTAGTCTTTCGAATCGGCGCACACATTCCTGTTCCTGGAATTGATCCTGACCAGTTAGCCAAGCTCTTCACGGAGCAAAAAGACGGCATTTTAGGAATGTTTAATTTGTTCTCGGGTGGGGCTTTATCGCGTTTTACTGTTTTTGCGCTTGGCATCATGCCTTATATTTCTGCATCGATCATTATGCAGTTGATGACGATTGTTCTTCCATCGTTAGAGGCAATGAAAAAAGAGGGGCAAGCAGGGCAACGTAAGATTACTCAGTACACGCGCTATGCAACCGTATTTTTAGCAACCTTTCAGGCAATTGGCATTTCCATAGCGCTGGAGTCACAGCCAGGTCTCGTTGTAAATCCCGGCGCAATGTTCCAATTTAATACGGTTGTTACCTTAGTAACTGGCACCATGTTTTTAATGTGGCTCGGTGAGCAGATTACAGAACGAGGTTTGGGTAACGGCATTTCCATTATTATTTTTGGTGGAATTGTTTCTGGCTTACCCAGTGCATTGGCAAGTTTATTAGAACTGGTTCGCACCGGCTCTATGAATATTCTTTCCGCAATCTTGATTGTTGTCATCGTGATCGCAGTGACCTATTTTGTGGTGTTTGTAGAACGCGGTCAGCGCCGTATATTGGTGAACTATGCCAAGCGTCAAGTTGGTAACAAAATATACGGTGGGCAATCTTCACATCTGCCACTGAAGTTAAATATGGCCGGCGTGATCCCTCCCATTTTTGCATCTTCAATTATTTTGTTCCCCGCCACCATTGCTGGCTGGTTTACAGCCGGTGAGCCTACCAATATGGTCAGTCGAGTGGTGAAAGACTTGGCAGCTACTCTTGCGCCCGGACAGCCTGTTTATATTATTTTGTATGCAGCAGCGATTATTTTCTTCTGCTTTTTCTATACCGCCTTGGTCTTTAATAGTCGTGATACAGCAGATAATCTCAAAAAGAGTGGCGCCTTTGTGCCCGGCATTCGTCCTGGTGATCAAACTGCGCGGTACATTGACAAGATATTAGTGCGCCTCACCTTAGCTGGCGCTATTTATATGGTTTTGGTGTGCTTATTGCCAGAGTTCTTAGTGCTCAAATACAACGTACCTTTCTATTTTGGCGGAACATCATTATTAATTATTGTGGTAGTTGCAATGGACTTTATGGCCCAAGTGCAATCGTTTGTGATGCAACAACAGTACGGCTCTCTGATGAAGAAAGCTAACTTTAAGATGGGGCCCACACTTTAACTATGCCTAAAGATGATGTGATTCAGATGGCGGGTGAGATTGTTGAAAATTTACCCAATGCCATGTTTAGGGTGAAGTTAGAGAATGGGCATGTAGTTTTAGGTCATATTTCTGGGAAGATGCGTATGCATTACATACGCATCCTGCCAGGCGATAAGGTAACCGTGGAGATGACCCCATACGATTTAACGCGCGCAAGAATTATCTTCCGTGCAAAGTAATTATTAAAGAGGTGAATCATGAAAGTATTGGCATCCGTTAAAGCAATTTGTAGAAATTGCAAAATTATTAAACGCAAGCGCGTAGTGCGTGTGATTTGCTCGTCTGATCCACGTCATAAGCAGCGTCAAGGTTAATTCGGTTAAGTAGAGGAATTTATATGGCACGTATCGCTGGGGTCAATATCCCAAATCATCAACATACCGTAATCGGCTTAACGGCGATTTTTGGTATTGGTAAAACGCAAGCATTGAAAATCTGCGATAGCGCAGGTGTTGCTATTGATAAAAAAGTAAAAGATCTAACGGACGCAGAGTTAGAAAAGTTGCGTGATGAGGTCGGTAAACGGACCACCGAGGGTGATTTACGTCGCGAAGTAACCATGAACATCAAACGTCTGATGGATTTGGCCTGCTATCGTGGTATTCGTCATCGCAAGGGTTTGCCAGTTCGTGGCCAACGCACTAAAACAAATGCGCGAACTCGTAAAGGCCCACGTAAGGCCGGCGTAGCATTGAAGAAGGGATAAAAAATGGCAAAAGCGCAACAACAAACAACCGCTAACACAAGCGCACAGCGTGCTCGCAAGAAGGTTAAAAAGAATGTGGCTGATGGTATCGCTCACGTTCATGCATCCTTTAATAACACCATCATTACCATCACGGATCGTCAAGGAAATGCGCTTTCTTGGGCGACTTCAGGTGGTCAAGGGTTTAAAGGATCACGTAAATCCACTCCTTTTGCGGCTCAGGTTGCCGCCGAGGTGGCTGGTAAGGCAGCGATCGAGTGCGGTATTAAAAATTTAGAAGTGCAGATTAAAGGACCAGGCCCAGGACGCGAATCTGCAGTTCGGGCCCTGAACTCATTGGGCATCAAGATTGTGGAGATTCAGGACGTTACTCCTGTGCCTCATAACGGTTGCCGCCCACCAAAACGTCGTCGTATTTAATAAGTTTTAGTAGTGCAAAGCGGCTGGATTTCCCAGTCATTGTTTAATAAGCCCACCGTTCGTTTGAAGTAAAAGCGAACTCACCACGGTTGCAAGACTGTGGCATAGAAAGGAAGGAATCGTGGCACGTTACTTAGGCCCTAAGGCTAAATTATCCCGTCGGGAAGGTACCGACTTATTTTTAAAGAGTGCTCGTCGTGCCCTGTCTGACAAATGCAAATTAGACAGCAAACCAGGTCAGCATGGACGTACTTCAGGTTCCCGTACCTCTGATTTTGGTAACCAGTTGCGTGAAAAGCAAAAAGTAAAGCGTATTTATGGTGTTCTTGAGCGCCAGTTCCGTCGCTATTTTGCAGAAGCAGAGCGTCGCAAAGGGAATACCGGTGAAACCTTGTTGCAATTACTCGAGTCTCGTCTTGATAACGTTGTTTATCGGATGGGATTTGGTTCTACCCGTGCTGAGGCACGTCAGTTGGTTTCGCACGCAGCAATTACTGTGAATGGTAGCGTTGTCAATATCCCCTCTATGCAAGTGCGTGCAGGTGATGTGATTGCTATTCGTGAAAAGGCTAAAAAGCAGACTCGTATTCAAGAGTCTCTCAACCTTGCACAACAAGTGGGCGCTATCAATTGGGTAAGTGTTGATGCTGCAAAACTAGAAGGAACCTTTAAACAAGTTCCAGATCGCGATGAAATTAGCGGCGATATTAACGAAAGTTTAATCGTCGAATTGTATTCACGCTAATTCAGCACCTCTTAAGGAAAAGATATCTATGCAAACAAATTTGCTTAAACCAAAAATCATTTCTGTTGAAGCACTTGCTGCTAATCAGGCTAAAGTTGTCATGGAGCCGTTTGAGCGTGGCTATGGCCATACTTTAGGTAATGCATTGCGCCGCGTATTGTTGTCGTCTATGGTTGGCTTTGCGCCAACCGAAGTAGCGATCGGTGGAGTTGTGCATGAGTATTCCACCTTGGATGGTGTTCAAGAAGATGTTGTTAATCTTTTATTAAATCTCAAGGGTGTAGTATTTAAATTGCAATCCCGCGATGAGGTAACCATCAATCTTCGTAAAGAAGGCCCAGGTGTTGTTTGTGCCAAGGATATTGATTTGCCCCATGATGTAGAAATCATTAATCCTGAGCATGTGATTGCACATCTCTCAGCCGGTGGCAAGCTAGATATGCAGATCAAGGTTGAAAAGGGTCGCGGTTATGTACCTGGCAATATGCGCCAATATCAAGACGAAGCGACTAAATTAATAGGCCGCATCGTATTAGATGCCTCGTTTAGTCCTGTTAGCCGCGTTAGCTATGCTGTTGAATCTGCACGTGTTGAACAGCGTACCGATTTAGATCGTCTGGTCATGACGATTGAAACCAACGGGGTGATTTCGCCAGAGGAGTCTATTCGCCAAGCAGCCAGTATCTTGGTAGATCAGTTAGTCGTATTTGCTGCTTTGGAAAGCAGCCAAGTTGCTGGTGATCTAGCACCAAGTCGTTCAGCGATGGTTGATCCATTGTTAATGAGACCAGTCGACGATCTTGAATTAACGGTTCGTTCTGCAAATTGCTTAAAAGCAGAAAATATTTATTACATTGGTGATTTAATCCAGCGTACTGAAAATGAGCTATTGAAGACTCCCAACTTAGGTCGTAAGTCTCTTAATGAGATTAAAGATGTATTAGCAGCCCGTGGCTTGAGCCTTGGTATGAAACTCGATAGCTGGCCTCCAGCTACGATCGGGCAATAATTAGAAAGGAAGCATCATGCGTCATGGTAATGGCTTACGCAAACTAAATCGCACTTCATCGCATCGTTTGGCGATGTTGCGCAATATGTCAAACTCTTTAATCGAGCATGAAGTGATTAAAACAACCCTGCCAAAAGCCAAAGAGCTGCGGATGGTGGTTGAGCCCTTAATCACCTTGGGCAAGAAAGATAATTTGGCCAATCGTCGCCTTGCATTTGATCGTTTGCGCGATCGAGAGATGGTGGCTAAATTATTCTCAGAATTAGGCCCGCGGTATGCGGCTCGCCCAGGCGGTTATTTGCGAATCCTGAAGTTTGGATTCCGTCATGGTGATAATGCTCCAATGGCCTTGGTTGAATTAGTTGATCGTCCAGCAGTGGAAGATGCTTCTCAAGAGACAGCGGCAGCATAAGTATGCATCGGGTATTGTAAAGCCAGGCAAAAGCCTGGCTTTTTTATTGGATCTAAGAATTAGCTCAAGCAATCAAATCAATATGAATTCCATTTTGATCGTGATCACAACCCTCCCAAACATTCAGGAGGCTAATAAATTAGCCCATTCTTTACTGGAGCATGGTTTGGTAGCTTGTGTACAAATCCAGGAGGGTATACATTCGATTTATCGATGGAATGATCAACTCTGTGAGGAAACTGAAGTGCTTTTGAGCGCTAAGACCAGCAAATCAAACTGGTCAGCTTTAGAAAGTTACATTACGAAGTATCACCCATACGATCTCCCAGAAATTATTGCCCTGAGCCCAAGCCAGTATTCAGAAGCATACGGTGCTTGGGTATCTAAGGAGCTTAAGTGAGCCTAATCAAAAGAATTTTTCTGAGTATTTGTATTCCGATCATTGGCATTGGGCTTTTGATCGGCACTCTTTCAGCTAAAGAGTTTTTGCCGCCGGAACAAGCATTTGTAGTAGAGGCAACATGGTCAGCCGATGCCACTGAGTTGTTAATTGATTATCGCCCAGCAAAAGGCTATTACATCTATCAAGAGTCGCTTCAATACAGACTTTTTATCAACAATCAAAAAATAAATACAAAAAATATACAGCTACCTCGTGGTATTGAGAAGTTTGATGAGACCTTTGGTAAAAAGATGAAGATTTATCCAAAGCCCTTTCAGGTCATCATTCCTTTTACACAAAAGGCAGAACAAGGTATTCGTTTAGAACTAGATTTACAAGGCTGTGCTGATGGCGGTATTTGTTATCCACCGATGACCTATCAATATTTTATCGCCGCCCCTGGAGTGAAGGTGGCGCCAATACCGGAGGCCGAGGCAAAGCCTAGCAAAGAGGGTGCCAATATTCAGGGATTAAGTTTGATTAAGCTCTGGAGTGGACGAGATGATGTTGGTTCAATTAAGTCATATCTAGAAAATGCCAATTTAGGATATTTGTTAGTGGGCTTCTTTGTTTTAGGAATAGCACTGGCATTTACTCCATGTGTATTACCCATGCTGCCCATCTTAAGTAGTATTGTCCTGGGTAAACAAAGTGATGTGCCAATCAGCAAAGTTCGCTCAGCATATTTAGCCTTGGCATATATCTTTGGGATGGCTTTACTGTATGCCTTAGCAGGTATATTAACTGCAGCCTTAGGGAGCGGTGTGCAGCGGGTGCTACAAAGTCCAATTGCCTTGATACTATTTTCAGGGCTTTTGCTCTTTTTAGCAGGAAGCTTGTTTGGGTTTTACGAACTTAAGATGCCACAAGCTTGGCAAAATAAAGTAGACAAAATGGCAGGTAGACAGAAGGGCGGCAGTCTTTTTGGAGCATTTGCGCTGGGTGCAATTTCAACCTTAGTGGCAAGCCCTTGTATTACCGCCCCACTGGCAAGTGTTTTGGGTTTTGTGGCACAAACGGGTTCCATGGTGTTGGGCGGAGCATTGTTATTTGTAATGGCTCTTGGTATGGGCTTGCCACTATTGCTCATTGCTCTTGGGGCTAGAAGCATGATTCCTAGCGCTGGTGCCTGGATGGTGTGGTTACAACGAACCCTTGGAGTAATGCTTGTATTGTTGGCAATATGGATCGTATGGCCAGCTTTTTCCATGCTTCGTAGTGAGGCTGTATCACAAAATAGTAGTCGCTTAGAAAAACGCATTGCACCTAATTTGGTTTTTCAGGTGGTGCGCTCCCCTCAAGAGTTACAAATTCTTCTTCAAAAAGCGCAAGTAGAAAAAAGGCCAGTCTTGTTAGACTTCTATGCGGATTGGTGTATCAGCTGTAAAGAAATGGAAGCCATTACTTTTACAAACCCTGAAGTTGCAAAAGAGATGAGTCGTTTTGTATTGATTCAGGTTGATGTCACCGTAAACAATCCGTCCACTCAAGCCCTATTAAAACAGTATGGTCTTTTTGGCCCACCTGCAATTCTGTTATTTAATGGTTTAGGTGATGAACAAAAAGGATTGCGGGTCGTTGGGTTTATGCCGCCTGGACGTTTTAGCCAACGCTTACAAGAACTCAATACGAAGTAGTTCGAATAGCTATTGATTATTTCTTTAGCAGACGACTTGCTTCGAGAGCAAAATAACTGAGAATGCCATCTGCGCCAGCGCGTTTAAATCCAATCAGAGATTCCATCATCACAGCATCATGATCTAGCCAACCATTATTGGCGGCGGCTTTTAGCATCGCATATTCACCGCTCACTTGGTATACATAAGTAGGGTAGCCAAATGCTTCTTTAATGCGATGGACGATATCCAAATAAGGCATACCTGGTTTAATCATGACCATATCAGCACCTTCGCTAATATCAAGACCGACTTCACGAATGGCCTCATCGCCATTGGCTGGATCCATCTGGTAATTCTTTTTATCCGCCTTACCTAAATTAGCAGCGGAACCGACCGCATCCCGAAATGGACCATAAAAGGCAGACGCATATTTTGCAGAGTAGGCCATGATACGAGTATGAATGAACCGATTGCTCTCAAGTGCGGTACGAATCTGTCCAATACGCCCATCCATCATGTCGGAGGGGGCCACAACATCAACACCGGCATGCGCATGACATAAAGCTTGCTTGACTAAAACAGCAACAGTTTCATCATTAATGATGCGATGATTTTCATCCAAGATCCCATCTTGCCCATGACTTGTATAAGGGTCTAATGCCACATCGGTCATGATCCCAAGATTAGGAAAGCGTTTTTTAAGTTCAGCAACTGCGGTGGGCACTAAGCCCTTGGGGTTAAAAGCTTCCGAACCATCGATGGTTTTAAGGGTAGCATCAATCACCGGAAATAAGGCCATGACCGGGACTCCTAGAGCGACACACTCCTCGGCAACTGAAAACAAACGATCGAGTGACATTCGTTCAATCCCAGGCATTGAGGCAACGGTTTGCGTTTGGTTCTTACCGGGTAGGAGAAAGACTGGATAGATAAGGTCGTCTGTGCTAAGGCGATTTTCTTGAACTAAACGACGCGACCAATCGTCGCGACGCATCCGACGAGGTCTATAGGCAGGGTATTGAGTCATGATTAGTGTTCGTAAAGAAAAAATAGACTAATTAGAGGTATTTTCATTGACAAGACTTTCTTTAAAAAGCCATCTTTGGATAAGTGTATCGCTTTCTTCAAGACCTACTCGTTTTGTGCTGGAAAATAACTGGGCAGTAATTTGTGCTGGAGCAAACTGTTTTACTTGTTCAATAATGTTATGTAAAAGATCACGATTTTCTGAATAGGTTTGTTTGTCAGACTTACTCAAAAGAATATGAATCGGTTTTTTTGTCACACTGAACCACCGAATCATTTGTTCGTCTAGCTCGGTTAGGCCGCGACGAGCATCCACAATCAAAATCATGCCAACCAGTGATTCGCGATTCTGAAGGTAGTTGCTAAGGATATCGTTCCAATGAGATCGAGTACTCTCCCCCACGGCCGCGTAGCCATATCCTGGCAGATCCACGAGATAGGCTAATAGCGCTTCTTTGGCATAAACCCCAAAATAGTTTATATGCTGGGTCCGCCCGGGGGTTTTGCTGGCAAAAGCAAGCCGCTTTTGATTACATAACACATTGATTGCACTGGATTTTCCTGCATTTGAGCGGCCAGCAAAGGCGATCTCCGGAATATCGCCCTGGGGTAGGGTGTGCAGTTCATTTACGGTAGTAAAGAAGCGGGTTTGATGAAGTTTAGACATAAATGAAAGTATGGAAGCTATTGTAAAATCTCAATAAATTAAGATAACTTAAGTACCCATATCAAAGTAAGCAAGGTAACCATAATGCGTCAAAGCAGCAAATTCTCCAAATTAAACTTTCCCTCATTTTTTATTGCCTTGGCGGCGCTCACCATGCCTCTTGCCAATGCGGCGGAACCTGCTAAACCAGCAACTCCTGCAATGGCTTCTGCGCCTGCTCCAATGAAGGCAGATTTGGTGGCTGGCGACGGACTGTATAACAATGGGGATCCTAAGCGTGGGGTAGTAGCGTGCGTTGGTTGTCACGGTGCCAATGGTAATAGCGGAGTTGCTAGTTGGCCAAAATTAGCAGCACAACATACCGCCTATACTTTAAAGCAACTTAAAAACTATAAAGATGGGTCTCGAGCAAACCCTGTCATGATGGGAATGGTGGCTACTTTGACTGAGCAGGATATGCTGAACTTATCCGCGTACTTAAATAAACAACAGCCCACTCTAGGCGTTGCTCAAAACAAAGATAGTATTGCCTTGGGCCAAAAGATCTATCGTGGCGGCATTGCTGAAAAAGGAATCCCAGCGTGCGCTGGTTGTCATAGCCCCAATGGCGCCGGCATCCCTGCACAGTATCCACGCTTAAGTGGACAGTGGGCAGATTACTCTACTTCTCAGTTAGTGGCGTTTAGAGAAGGTATTCGTAAAAATAGCGCGCAGATGACTACCATTGCAACTAAATTATCCGATGTAGAAATGAAAGCCGTGTCAGACTACATGGCAGGTCTGCGCTAATTCTGGAGATTATTTAAGCGCACTCGCTTGATTTAGGGTGCGCTCATTGTTAAAAAGACTTTCTGGCGTTTCTCGCTCCCTTACTAGGTAAGCTTGATTACCATCCACCATGACCTCAGCAGCGCGTCCCCGAGTATTGTAGTTAGAAGACATCACGAAGCCATACGCTCCGGCTGATAAGATCGCAAGAATATCTCCCTCATGCACCGCGAGCATTCGATCTTTGCCTAACCAATCGCCAGACTCGCAAACGGGGCCAACCACATCGTATTGATTTGGTTTGGCAGAACTTATTTGGACGGGGACAATGGCATGGTAGGCCTCATAAAGGGCTGGTCGCATCAGGTCATTCATGGCCGCATTCACAATACAAAAGTTTTTATCAACACCTGTTTTTAAGTATTCCACTTGCGTCAACAAAACTCCCGCATTGCCCACTAAGGAGCGACCTGGCTCTAGCAAAACTTCAAGGCGACTAAATCCCTGCTCCTCGACTCGATTCAGCAGTATATTGGTAAATTCGGTGATATTTGGAGGCGACTCTCCACCATAATCAATTCCCAATCCACCCCCTAAATCGAGGTGATGAATCGTGATCCCCTCGTGCTGCAGTTGGGTGATGAGACCAAGCACTTTATCAAGCGCATCTAGATAGGGTGAGGAGCTCGTAATTTGTGAGCCAATATGACAGTCAATGCCGATCACATCAATTTGAGGTAATCGAGCAGCCTCATGATAGGTCTTGAGAACGTCGTCGAAAGCAATCCCAAATTTATTGTCTTTGAGGCCGGTTGAAATATAGGGATGTGTATTGGCATCGACATCAGGATTGACACGTAATGAAATCGGCGCTCGTAATCCAAGAATTTTGGCAATTGCATTAATACGCTGTAACTCGGATATGGACTCAACATTGATACATTTAACGCCCACTCGCAGTGCATTCTCGATCTCAGCAGATGATTTGCCAACGCCTGCAAAAACTAGACTTTTTGGATCAGCGCCAATCTGAAGTGCACGTGCTAACTCGCCGCCACTGACCAGGTCAAAGCCTGCCCCCAATTGTTTGAGCTCATCTAAAACAGCTAAATTGCTATTAGCCTTCATAGCGTAATGAATCCGAGCTCGTCGTGTGCCATTGGGCCGAATGCAGGCTGCGTCATACGCACGGTAGGCGCTACAAATGGCCTCTTTGCTGTAAACATAGAGTGGGGTGGAAAAATCTTGTGCAAGTTTTGCTAGGCTTACCCCCTCAGCAAACCATCGATGATTTTTTTCAGAAAAACCTACAAGAGAGGGAAGTGGCTTTTCCATTTTTCAGTTTGCTTTACTGTTACCATCAACTGGTTTTATGGCCGTACCGCTGGGTGGATATAGAGTACCCTTCGGCTCTGCTTGACTAGGGGCAGGGGGGACAGGAGGGGGATTTGGAATAAACAAAGGCCCTCTTACCCCACAGGCACACAGGGATATAAAAAGGGCCAGTACCGGAATTCTTACTACAATCGACATCATCATTAGCTTTGTAAAAGGTATTTGAATATAGCATGCAGAACACTAACTTACTCCCGACTGAAAAAATTGACGATAAGGAGTTTCATCAAATTGCCGGTCAACTTTTACAGTCGATTGAGCTCTCACTTGAGAAAGCCGATGAAGCTATGGATCTTGACTTAGATATTGCAAGGCAGGGCGGTAATGTGATCAATATTGTATTTCGTGATCGCAGTGTCATCGTCGTCAATACGCAACCACCTCTTCATGAGATTTGGGTTGCAGCAAAGGCGGGTGGTTTTCATTATCGATGGGCTGGAAGCGTATCAAAGCCACTTTGGCTAGATACCAAAACCGGTAATGAGTTACTCGCTGATTTATCTACTTTTGTTAGTTCTCAGGCGGGGAAGGATGTTAAGGTCAGCTTGCTTGATACGCATTAAGAGTTTGATGAACCAGTGCTTGATCAGCTTTTTCAATTTTAGCCTGCCCAATTTTTTCTAGGGTGATATACCGAATTGTGCCGCCCTCTGATTTTTTATCGATTTGCATCAGTTCAAAAAAACGCTGATTACCAATCTTGGGCGCACAACTCGGTAAAGCAAGGGCATCCACCAGCTGCTGAATACGATTTACATCGCTCGCAGAAATATGACCTAAACGAGCCGATAGATCTGCTGCCATGACCATTCCGCAAGCAACCGCCTCACCATGTAACCACTCGCCGTAACCCAGCCCAGATTCAATGGCATGTCCAAATGTGTGCCCATAGTTAAGAATGGCTCGAATACCCGATTCTTTTTCATCGGCCGCCACAACGGCAGATTTAATTTCGCACGAGCGTTCTACAGCATGGCTCATTGCATTTAGATCACAATTTAGTAACTCCTTGGTATGAGACTCAATCCAATCAAAAAAAGTAGCATCGGCAATAGCCCCATGTTTAACAACTTCGGCAAGACCTGCTGACAACTCTCGAGGCGGTAGAGTTTTGAGCGTATCAAGGTCAGCGATCACGGCAACGGGTTGATGAAAGGCCCCAATCATATTTTTACCCAAGGGGTGGTTAATACCAGTTTTGCCACCAACCGAAGAATCTACTTGGGCCAAGAGAGTCGTCGGCACTTGAATAAAGCGGATACCCCGCATAAAGCTAGCTGCTGCAAAACCAGCCATATCGCCAATCACTCCACCACCGAGGGCAATAATGACGGTCTTACGATCTGCTCCATTGGTAAGCAGTGCGTCAAAGATTTTCTGGATGGTGGCCCAGTCTTTATAAGACTCGCCATCAGGCAGGATGATCTCATGAACCGATTTAGCATCCCCTGAAATCGTTTCAACAAGCCTTTTACTGAAAAGCGGTGCAACAGTCGTATTGCTGACGATGTAAATGGATTGACCTGCAATGAAGGGTCGAAAGAGATCGGACTTACTAATAAGACCAGCGCCAATATAAATGGGATAACTACGATCACCTAAGGAGACTTCTAATGTTTTCATGGGGCGAGCTCAAGTTGCATTAAGAGAGTATTAACTAATTGGGTAACGCTCGGTTTACCAGTTTCAATAATATGATCAGCGATTTCTCGATAAAGGGGGTCGCGAAGCGCATAAAGATTTCCTAAGATAGTCTTGGGATCTCCATTTTGCAGCAAAGGGCGACCTTCCCCTCCTTTGGTTCGATGCCAAAGCTCAATGGGATCGGCATGCAAGTAGATTACCGTGCCACGCCCCTTTAAGGCCCGACGGTTTTCAGGAAGCAATACACTGCCGCCACCGGTTGCCAGAATCACATCTTTTTCTTGAGTGAGCTCCTCAATGATTTGAGACTCGCGTTTACGAAAACCCACTTCCCCTTCCATTTCAAAAATAGTTGGAATCTTTACCCCGCAGCGCTCCTCAAGGGCATGGTCAGAATCAATAAAACGACGATTGAGCTTACGGCCTAGCATCCGACCAACAGTGGACTTACCGGCACCCATTAGGCCAATTAGGAAAATATTTGAATGTTTAGGGTTCACCCCATCAATTCTATTCGGGTTTGTCCAAAATGGTGGGGGTAAGAAAGACCAATAATTCTGTTTTATCGCGAAGCTTAGATTGGTGCTTGAAGAGATGACCAATTAAAGGAATATCACCCAAGAAGGGAACTTTGACCAAATCTTCACGTTCAGTAGTTTGGTAGATTCCACCAAGAATAACGGTGCCACCATTTTCAACGGTCACCTCTGAGCTCAGATTTTTGGTATCAATCGCATAACCCTGTTCAGTTTTCATTCCCACGCTATCTTTATTAATTGCGACCAATAAAGACACCTTGCCATCATGATGAATTTTTGGAATAACCTCCAGCCGTAAATTAGCTTTACGAAACTGAATCTTGTTGCCGCCACTCGAAGAGGAGGTTTGGTAAGGCAGCTCCGTCCCTTGTTCAATTGTTGCTTTGACCATATCAGCGGTCATGATGCGTGGGTTTGACAAAATCTTTCCCTGACCATCGCTCTCTAGGGCAGTAAGTTCAATATCGAGTAAGCGGCTTGCATGCTTGCTTAATAAGGTGGCAGCAGCACTAGCAGGTTCAAAACCACCCAGTCCCCCTGCATTAAGGGGTACGCTCATCTGCAAGTGAGATTCTTCTAAAGAGCTTAAGCGTGGGCGCATTCCTAATTTGACCCCTAAGTTTCTGGCAAACCGATGATCTGCCTCAACAATACGAGCCTCAATCAAAATTTGGCGTGGCGCACTATGATGCTCTCCCCCGAACGGTAAAGCAGACTCATCACGTCGTTGTTTCTGAAAATTGCTAATTTCACTATGACTACCAATCCAGTAAAGACCATCATTACGCATAAAGCGTAGGCCACGGCTTGCTAGGACCGTAGACAGGGCAGTTTGCCAAGGAACACTCTCAAGCTGCAAGCTAATACTGCCTTGAATATTGGGACTTAAAACGAAATGGGTATGACCAAGGCGCGCCATGGTGTGCAATAAATCAATGAGGGGCATTTCTTTGACGGAAATACTAATTGGAGTTTGGAGATGCTCCCGGAGTAGAGCTGTATGTTGGTTGGAATGACTAGCTAAGCAGAGGGGACTGCTTAAAAGTACTAAAAGACCAAGGACATGGGTTAACCGAGAGCGCTTCATTGAATGAGTAACACAATTCGTTTTTCATTTGGACCCAGCAGGACAGCTTCAGAAGAATTAAAGTCAGCAAGGCGCCAAGCTCCCTTAACAGCTTGGTTTTTGTTAAGCATGATGGTCTGTTGCCCATCGTGCAGTAATGCATATGAACCATGTTTGTTTTGCCCTACACCAAGATGACGCCATTTCTTTAGTTCAATTTCATGCGCATCAGATTGGGGTGGCGCCAGATTTGATGCGAACTTGACCGACCCTTTGTATTTAGAATGCAAGGCTTCAAGCTGTAGTAAAAAAGATTCGTGTTGTTCATCCATGCGTTCGTCAAGCGCATTGAGTTCGGCTTGGATTTTTCCTAATTGGTTTTGAATGGAGGAGTAGCCCTTAGTCCGTGTTTCACCTGTTTCAAGGGCTTGTAATTGGAGGGCAATATAGGCAAGACCACCCGCCAATCCCAATAATGCGATGAATATGAGTAATAGGGGGGAGGCAGATGTCTGATGAAACCAGCTCTGCTTTGGTGAAGTTGATTCCATCCAGTTCCTATATAGTTTGAAATACCACGGGGTGGTAGTGGTTGTACAAAGATGATTAGGGCTAATTTCATCCGTCAAGATAGCGGGATCGTCGCCAAGACTTTGCAGAACTTGATTGAAGTCGTCACGGGTAATGTTTCGATAGGCCATCAACAATTGTTGCGCTTTAATTGGGGCTTGCCAATTAGGCCAAGATTATTTACGGATCAGATAGACGGAGATTTACTGTAGGGCCATATAATTTCAATATGGCTAATCAACCCAATAAAAAACCACCCATACAGCAGGGGCCTGGTATGCAATTTATTAAAAAACCAAGTTCGCGACCCTTAATCAAGGCTCTATTAATATTGATTGCGATTGGTGGTTTACTTTTTACGATGCTAGTCGCTTACGCCTTTATTATTGCTAAGCCCAATTTGCCAGCTATTTCGGCATTACTTGATTACAACCCAAAAGAACCCCTCAGAATTTATACAGCCGACAAGGTTCTAATTGGAGAGTTTGGTGAAGAGCGGCGTAACGTTGTACCTTTGAATGAGATACCAGTTCATTTAAAGTACGCAGTTATTGCGATTGAGGACGACCGTTTTTATAGTCATGGCGGAGTTGATTACTGGGGCGTATTACGAGCTAGCCTGGCTAACCTTCGAGGCCGCTTATCGCAAGGGGCATCAACGATCACAATGCAGGTGGCCCGTAATTTTTTCTTAAGTAATGAAAAAACATTTAGTCGAAAGCTCTACGAGGTATTGCTTGCTTGGGAAATTGAGGCGCAATTAACCAAGGATAAGATCTTGGAAATCTATATGAACCAGATTTATTTGGGCCAACGTGCGTATGGATTTGCGAGCGCCTCACAAATCTACTTTGGAAAAGAGCTCAGAGAAATCACCATTGCAGAGGCGGCGATGTTGGCAGGTTTACCAAAGGCACCTTCTGCTTACAACCCTGTGGCCAACTTTAAGCGCGCCAAGATTCGACAAGAATATATTTTGCAACGTATGCGTGACTTATCTTATATCACTCCAAGTGACTATGAAAAAGCGATGGTAGAGACCATTAAGGTTAGGGGCCTGGGAAAAGAGTTTGACACGCGTGCCGATTATGTTGCCGAGATGGCTAGACAACTTTTGTATTCTGAGTATGGCGATATTATTTACTCTCAAGGAATTAGTGTTTACACCACAATCCTAAAAGCTGATCAGGATGCGGCATATAGCGCAGTTCGTAAAGGAATTTTTGATTACGATTTACGGCACGCCTATCGGGGCCCAGAGGGCTTTATTGAGCTTCCTGCCGACAGTATCAGACGGCAACGAGCAATTGATACTGCATTGCTTGATTATCCGGCACTCGATGAGTTGCAATCGGGTGTTGTTCTTGAATCCAGCCCCAAAGAACTGAAAGTAATGATTGCTACCGGGGAGCAAATTACCATATCAGGCGACGCTCTTAGGTTGGCGCGTTCATCGCTTTCTGAAAATGCGCAGCCCAAGCAGCGTATAAGGCCCGGAGCCATTGTCCGACTTTTAAGAGACGAGGGGATGTGGAAAATTGCACAACTTCCTCAAGTTGAGGCCGCATTTGTGGCAATGGATCCAAGTGATGGCGCTATTTTGGCTTTAGTTGGAGGATTTGACTTCAGACGAAATAAATTTAATCGCGTAACACAGGCATTGCGACAACCCGGGTCTGCGTTTAAGCCTTTTATTTATGCTGCCGCACTTGAGAAGGGGTTCAGCCCCACCACCCTCGTGAATGATGCCCCCATTTCTATCGGTGGTTCAGAAACAGGAAGTCAAGCATGGGAGCCTAAAAACTATGATGGTAAGTATGACGGAATGATGCGCTTACGTGCAGCTTTGGCAAAGTCAAAAAATTTAGTTTCTGTACGAATTATTCGAAAAATAGGACCCTCTTACGCCCAAGAATTTATTCAACGTTTTGGGTTTGAGCCAGACAAACATCCACCCTATTTAACAATGGCATTGGGTGCTGGCTCGACGACCCCTTTGCAAATGGTGAATGCTTATAGCGTGTTTGCAAATGGTGGATATTTCGTTAACCCCTATTTAATTGAAAAGATTACGAATGCGAAGGGCCAGGTTTTATTTCAAGCAGATCCTGTCAGGGTTGGTAAAAATGCAAATCGAGTCTTAGATGCGCGCACCACTTTTGTGATGGATAGCTTGTTGCAAGAGGTAACCAAGACTGGAACGGCAGCCAGTGCCCGTCCTCGTTTAGGCCGCAATGATATTGCTGGGAAGACTGGAACCACCAATGATTCCAATGATGTGTGGTTTGCGGGATATAACCCTAGGGTTGCAGCAGTGGCTTGGATTGGTTTTGATAAGCCCAAGAGCTTAGGAGATCGAGAGACGGGTGGTGGCCTTGCTTTACCAATTTGGATTAACTTTATGTCAGTTGCTCTTCGAGGGGTTCCAGAATTACCGCGTACTCCACCGCCTGGAGTTGTTGAATTTGAGGGTGACTGGGCAATACCCGATTACGCTCCATTGGGCGGTATTCGACAGGTGAACTAATTACAGTATGGCTCGCAAAGCACGCTTTGTGATTCCAGGACAGGCTATGCATGTTTTAGTTCGCGGCCATAATCAGCAAACTATTTTTTCCAATGAACTGGATTGCAAGCATTATTTAGATTGGTTACGACAGGCTGCAAAGGATTTTGAATGCGCAGTGCATGCTTTTGCATTAATGCCAAACCATGCCCACATCCTATTAACGCCCCAAAAGAAAGAATCCCTGGCGCGGACGATGCAGTCCCTTGGACGTCGCTACGCACAGTACTTTAATCAAACCCATGCGCGCTCAGGAACTATGTGGGCGGGACGGTTTTGTTCATCTTTGATTGATCCCAGCTATGTCTTGCGGTGTCAGCGATACATTGAACTCAACCCCGTACGTTCGCGATTGGAGAGTAGGCCTGAGGATGCCAAAAATACAAGCTACGTAACGCATATTGGTGGCAAAGGGGAAACATGGCTGACCGACCACCCTTCCTTTTGGGCTTTAGGCAATACCCCCTTTGAACGGCAACTGGCTTGGGCTAATTTTGTCCAGGATGGCGCTCCACATCAGGAGGATCAGGACATAACGGCTCATATTCTGAGGTCAAAGCCTTGGGTAAGCCCAGAATTTAGGGCTAGCAATTACAAATTCGGGATTGATCATGGGCTTATAAAGCCTCGTGGTAGACCTAAAAAGATCTGAATCTGTCCCTTTTTATTAGTGGATTTATGCTGCCACAACTCTTAAATTGTGACAGAGTCAATTAATTTTTATTGCATCCCTAGGTAGATTCACCTATATTTACATTCCCAACATATTAAATAGCCCAAAGCATGCGGATTGGGCTTCGCTTTAAATAAACCTGGATGCAAAACCATGAATCATTTAGAACTCCGCCCAAGTGCACAAGGACTATATAACCCAAGCAATGAGCATGACGCGTGTGGCGTTGGCTTTGTTGCACATATCAAGGGTAAAAAAACACACGAAATTATTGTTCAAGGATTAAAGATCCTCGAGAACTTGGATCATCGCGGTGCAGTGGGAGCAGATCCACTCATGGGTGATGGAGCTGGAATCTTAATTCAGATTCCAGACGAACTCTATCGTAATGAAATGAAAAAACAGGGAGTTAATCTACCGCCAGTTGGAGAGTATGGCGTTGGCATGATTTTTTTGCCCAAAGAGAGCGCATCACGTCTCGCATGTGAGCAAGAACTTGAACGAACAGTAAGACAAGAAGGTCAAATCGTACTGGGATGGCGCGATGTACCTATCGATGCGAAGATGCCGATGTCTCCCACAGTCAAAAAGACTGAACCAGTAATCCGCCAAATTTTTATTGGGCGTGGACGCGACATCATGACCACCGATGCCCTAGAGCGCAAACTGTATGTTATCCGTAAGACAGGAAGCCACGCAATTCAGGATTTACATTTAAAGCATGGCAAAGAATATTTCGTCGCGTCGATGTCTGCTCGAACTATCGTTTACAAAGGCCTGCTCCTGGCAAGTCAAGTCGGAGCATACTACTGCGACTTACAAGATAGTAATGCAGTATCCGCGCTGGCATTGGTGCATCAACGCTTTTCAACGAACACTTTCCCTGCCTGGGAGTTGGCTCACCCTTATCGCTTAATTGCACATAACGGAGAAATTAATACCGTGAAGGGTAATGTGAACTGGATCAATGCTCGAACAGGAGCAATCAGTTCCCCAGTTTTAGGCGATGATCTGCAAAAACTATGGCCACTGATTTACCCTGGGCAATCCGATACCGCCTCGTTTGATAACTGCTTAGAACTTTTAGTGATGTCAGGTTATCCACTAGCGCAAGCGATGATGATGATGATCCCAGAAGCGTGGGAACAGCATACCCTGATGGATGAAAACCGACGTGCTTTCTATGAATACCATGCAGCTATGATGGAGCCTTGGGATGGACCCGCAGCAATTGCATTTACCGATGGCCGGCAGATTGGTGCAACCTTGGACCGCAATGGTTTGCGACCAGCTCGCTACTACGTGACCGATGATGATCTTGTCATCATGGCATCAGAGGCAGGTGTTTTGCCAATCCCAGAAAATAAAATTGTGCAAAAGTGGCGCTTACAGCCTGGCAAGATGTTCATGATCGATATGGAACAAGGGCGCATTATTGATGATATTGAGCTCAAGAATTCCGTATCGAAAGCGAAACCCTATAAGAGTTGGATTGATGCTGTGCGGGTCAAGCTCGATGAGCTTGATGTTAGTAAAAAAGATTTGCAAGCGGAAGAGAGGCACATACGTCCGGCAGCAAAGTTGCTAGATCGTCAGCAAGCATTTGGTTACAGCCAAGAAGATCTCAAGTATTTGATGGCCCCGATGGCTCAAAATGGCGAAGAGGCAATTGGTTCGATGGGCAATGACAGTCCATTGGCCGTCTTATCGGATCGCAGCAAATCCTTATATAACTACTTCAAGCAGTTGTTTGCACAAGTTACGAATCCACCCATTGACCCAATTCGAGAAAACTTGGTCATGTCGCTGGTGTCCTTTGTTGGCCCTAAGCCAAATTTATTAGACACTAACAATATCAACCCTCCAATGCGTTTAGAAATTAGTCAGCCAGTATTGGATTTTGATGATATGACAAAGGTGCGTCATATTGAACATTACACTGGCGGAAAATTTCGTGCGCATGAGCTCGATATTTGCTATCCAATTGCTTGGGGCAAAGAAGGTATTGAGGCTCGTTTAGCATCTTTATGTGCAGAAGCAACCGATGCAGTACGAAGCGGATTTAACATTTTAATTGTGAGTGATCGCCAAGTTGATGCTCAGCACATGGCGATACCAGCATTACTAGCCACTTCGGCCATTCATCAACATTTAGTCGAGCGCGGCTTACGAACTAGCACTGGATTGGTGATTGAGACTGGTAGTGCTCGTGAGGTGCATCACTTTGCACTACTCGCGGGCTATGGTGCAGAAGCAATTCATCCATATTTAGCGATGGAAACTCTCGCAGAGATGGCCAGAGGATTGCCAGGTGACTTATCGCCAGAGAAGGCCAATAAAAACTTTGTGAAAGCCATTGGTAAGGGCCTCCAGAAGGTCATGTCGAAGATGGGCATTTCAACGTATATGTCATATACCGGCTCACAAATTTTTGAGGCGATTGGTTTAAATAATGAGCTAATCGATAAATACTTTAAGGGCACATCATCCAATGTGGGTGGCATTAGTGTGTTTGAAGTTGCGGAGGAAGCTCTGCGGATGCATCACGCAGCCTTTAGTAGCGATCCTGTGCTCGCGGATATGTTGGAGGCAGGTGGTGAATATGCTTTTCGTATTCGGGGAGAAAAGCATATGTGGACCCCTGATTCGATTGCCAAGTTACAACATGCGACGCGTAGCGGTCCTGAAAAGGGTTATCAAACCTATAAAGAGTATGCCAACCTCATTAACGATCAAAGTAAGCGCTTAATGACCCTGCGCGGACTATTTGAGTTCAAGCTAGATCCCAGTAAAGCAATTGCATTAGACGAGGTGGAATCAGCCAAAGAGATTGTGAAGCGCTTCGCAACGGGTGCAATGTCCTTGGGCTCTATCTCAACCGAAGCGCATGCAACATTAGCCATTGCCATGAATCGAATTGGTGGCAAATCCAACACCGGTGAAGGTGGCGAGGACCCTAATCGGTACAAGAATGAACTTAAGGGAATCCCCATTAAAAAAGGTGAGACCCTAGCTAGTATTTTGGGTAAGGATGTGGTGGAAGCGGATATTCCGTTACAAGATGGCGATTCATTACGTTCCAAAATTAAGCAAGTTGCCTCGGGCCGTTTTGGGGTAACCACGGAGTATTTGCGCTCAGCCGATCAAATTCAGATCAAGATGGCCCAAGGTGCGAAGCCGGGAGAAGGCGGTCAGTTACCCGGTGGCAAGGTCTCGGATTACATTGGTAAGTTGCGGTTTTCAGTGCCTGGTGTAGGGCTCATTTCTCCACCACCGCATCATGACATCTATTCGATTGAGGATTTAGCACAGCTCATTCATGATCTCAAGAACGTCAATCCCAAAGCTGATGTATCGGTTAAGTTGGTTTCTGAGGTTGGAGTTGGCACGGTAGCAGCTGGTGTTGCTAAGGCAAAGTCTGATCATGTCGTAATTGCCGGCCATGATGGTGGCACTGGCGCATCACCCCTATCCTCGATTAAGCACGCTGGCTCCCCTTGGGAATTAGGTCTCGCGGAGACTCAACAAACTCTCGTTCTCAATCGCTTGCGAAGTCGTATTCGGGTGCAAGCTGATGGTCAAATGAAAACAGGTCGTGATGTGGTGATTGGTGCATTATTAGGCGCTGATGAATTTGGTTTTGCTACTGCACCCCTCGTTGTTGAAGGATGCATCATGATGCGTAAATGCCATCTTAATACCTGTCCTGTTGGTGTCGCAACGCAGGATCCAGAGTTACGTAAAAAGTTTTCTGGCAAACCAGAGCATGTGGTTAATTTCTTCTTTTTCATTGCCGAAGAAGTGCGCGAGATCATGGCGCAATTAGGGATGCGAAAGTTTGATGAGTTGATCGGACGTGTGGATCTCTTGGATACCCGTAAA
This sequence comes from Polynucleobacter sp., assembly GCA_036746715.1. Lineage (GTDB taxonomy): Bacteria > Pseudomonadota > Gammaproteobacteria > Burkholderiales > Burkholderiaceae > Polynucleobacter. The sequence continues at coordinate 31,351 of DAIODQ010000003.1, forward strand.
GGGATAGATCATTGGAAAGCACAAGGATTAGACTTTAGTAAAGTATTTGCACTTCCAGATGTGCCTGCCAAAGAACCTCGTCATCAAACGTTGACACAGGATCATGGTTTAGGATCTGCGCTCGATCATATTTTGATGGAGAAAAGTGAGCCCGCCTTAGAGCGCAGTGAGAAGGTGTCATTCATCGTGCCAATTCGTAACGTGAACCGCACAGCCGGTGCCATGTTATCTGGCGAGGTCGCGATGCGCTATGGCCACACGGGCTTACCCGATGACACGATTCATATTCAGTTAAATGGTACGGCAGGGCAAAGTTTTGCAGCATTCTTAGCCCATGGTATTACCTTCGACCTAGTGGGCGATGCTAATGATTATGTGGGCAAAGGCCTCTCGGGTGGTCGTGTGATTGTGCGGGCTCCACATGAATTCCGTGGTGATACATCGCAAAATATTATTGTTGGTAATACCGTACTATATGGTGCGATTGAAGGAGAAGCTTTCTTTAATGGCGTCGCGGGTGAGCGATTTGCTGTGCGTAACTCAGGCTCTGTTGCGGTCGTGGAGGGCACGGGTGATCATGGCTGTGAATATATGACAGGCGGTACGGTTGTAGTTTTAGGCAATACCGGCCGTAACTTTGCGGCTGGTATGAGCGGTGGCGTAGCGTACGTCTATGACGAAGATGGTTTGTTTGAGAAGCGTTGCAACACCAGTATGGCAACGCTAGAGAAAGTATTGCCCTCTGCCCAACAAATAACTGCAATGCCGAAGTCTGCTTGGCACGCCCCCGTAAATGTGAAAGAGGGTGGCGAGCGTCAAACGGATGAGCAGATCGTAAAGACTTTGATCGAACGCCATTTCCGTTACACCGGATCCGAGCGAGCAAAAGCTCTCTTGGCAGATTGGGAGAGGTCCCGCACCCGTTTTGTGAAAGTGTTGCCAACTGAGTACAAGCGGGCTTTAGGAGAATTGTGGGAGCGCGCTCAAGGCCAACTCGGTAAAGAGAAGTCGGTCACGGTATAGCGGGTCAATTAAAGACAAGAATAGATTAAAGAAATTACAGGAGTTTGTATGGGTAAGGTGACTGGATTTATGGAGTTTGAACGGGTCGATGAAAAATATGAAGCCCCCATCAAACGAATTCATCATTACAAAGAATTTGTGGCGGCCTTGTCTGATGCTGATGCCAAAGTGCAGGGTGCGCGATGCATGGATTGCGGCATCCCATTTTGTAATAACGGCTGCCCCGTAAACAACATCATTCCCGACTTTAATGATTTGGTTTATCAGGGAGATTGGAAAAATGCCATTGAGGTGTTGCATTCCACCAATAATTTTCCCGAGTTTACTGGCCGCATTTGCCCTGCACCCTGCGAAGCTGCTTGCACTCTCGGAATTAATGAACTACCTGTAGGTATCAAATCGATTGAGCATGCAATTATCGATAAGGCTTGGGAAAACGGTTGGGTAAAACCACAGCCTCCTAAAGTCAAGACTGGCAAGAAAGTTGCGGTTGTAGGTTCTGGCCCAGCCGGTATGGCTGCCGCTCAGCAATTAGCGCGCGCTGGTCATGATGTCACCGTATTTGAGAAAAATGATCGTGCAGGCGGTTTGCTGCGCTATGGCATTCCTGATTTCAAGATGGAGAAATGGCTCATTGATCGTCGTGTTGAGCAAATGCAGGCTGAGGGTGTGACCTTTGCGACGAGTGTATTTGTTGGTAAGGACGGTTTGGGTAAAGAAGTAAAAAACTATTCCAAAAAGAGTGTTACCCCTGAAGCCTTAATCAAAGACTTTGATGCGGTCATTATTAGTGGTGGTGCAGAGCAACCTCGTGATTTGCCAGTGCCAGGCCGAGAGCTGGACGGCATTCATTACGCTCTCGAGTTTTTAATTCCGCAAAACAAAGAAAATGCAGGTGATTTAAAGAACGAGATTCGAGCAACCGGTAAGCATGTAGTGGTGATTGGCGGCGGCGATACTGGTTCCGATTGCGTTGGTACATCGAATCGCCATGGTGCCAAACACGTTACGCAGTTTGAACTATTACCTCAACCTCCCGAGGAAGAGAATAAGCCTTTGGTATGGCCTTACTGGCCTACGAAGTTGCGTACTTCTTCTTCGCATGAAGAAGGATGTGAGCGCGATTGGTCAGTAGCAACAAAACGTTTTGAGGGGAAGAACGGTAAGGTTGAAAAGCTCATCGGCGTTCGCCTGGAGTGGAAAGACGGCAAGATGGCTGAGGTCCCGAATTCAGAGTTTGAAGTGAAAGCAGATTTGGTGTTGTTGGCAATGGGATTTGTATCGCCAGCGCAGCAGATATTAAGCGCCTTTGGAGTTGAGAAGGACCCACGGGGTAATGCAAAGGCAACTGTGGATGGCCATAAGGCTTATCACACCAATGTTCCGAAAGTATTTGCTGCTGGAGATATGCGCCGTGGTCAGTCCTTAGTGGTGTGGGCAATCCGCGAGGGGCGTCAATGCGCACGCTCGGTCGATGAGTTTTTAATGGGCTCATCCGTTTTGCCACGATAATACGGCATGTCTATCGAAAACCATGATCGCCCAGTAGTCGTTTCTATTCGTGGGGTCGACTTTTCCTACGCTCCAGGGGAGAGAAAAATTCTCTCAGGGCTTAATATGGAATTTAAGCGCGGCCAAGTGGTTGCAGTGATGGGCGGCTCAGGCTGCGGCAAGACTACAGTCTTGCGTCTGATTGGTGGTCAAGTGATTGCGCAACTGGGCTCGGTGCTTTTTGAGGATCAGGATATTGCATTAATGAATAGCGAGCGCTTGATGCAAGCGCGCCGTCGCATGGGGATGCTGTTTCAGTTTGGTGCTTTGTTCACCGATCTCAGTGTCTTTGAAAACGTTGCCTTTCCCTTGCGCGAGCATACCAATCTCAGCGAAGAACTCATCCGCGATTTAGTTCTCATGAAATTGAATGCAGTAGGCTTAAGAGGTGCACGTGATCTGATGCCTTCACAAATATCAGGAGGCATGGCTAGGCGCATTGCCTTAGCGCGCGCGATTATTTTGGATCCACCACTGATCATGTATGACGAACCCTTTGCAGGATTAGACCCGATTGGTTTGGGAATCACAGCGCGTTTAATCCGTAATTTGAATGATGCGCTCGACGCAACGAGCATTATCGTGACCCATGACGTGGAAGAAACCTTTGAGATCGCCGACTACGTTTACTTTATTGCGAATGGAAAAATCGGAGCAGAAGGAACGCCGGAGGATCTCAATCGCTCGAGTGATCCGTTTGTGCGTCAGTTTTTAGATGCCTCTCCCGAGGGCCCAGTCCCGTTTAATTACCCAGGCCTTGATGCTGCTACTGATTTTGGTGTGAGGTCTTCATGACAACAGAATCCAAATCGCTATTTAGTGGATTACTAAATGTACTGGGCGACCTAGGATTTTTTATTCGCCGCAATCTTACAGGACTTGGTTACGCAGCCCGTATGTTTGCTCTCGTACTAGTGCGCTCAGGATCTTTACTAAAACGTCCCCGCTTGGTCTCTGACCAAGTTCTTTTTGTTGGTAATTATTCCTTTGTGATTATTACGGTATCAGGTTTGTTTGTCGGCTTTGTTCTAGGGTTGCAAGGCTACTACACCCTGACCCGCTATGGATCAGAGCAAGCACTGGGCTTACTGGTTGCTTTATCTCTAACCCGTGAGCTAGGCCCCGTCATTACGGCCCTATTATTTGCTGGTCGGGCAGGCACTTCTTTGACTGCAGAAATTGGCCTAATGAAAGCAGGTGAGCAACTCTCCGCAATGGAGATGATGGCAGTTGATCCATTGCGCCGCGTGATTGCTCCTCGCCTATGGGCTGGAATTATCTCTATGCCAATTTTGGCAACCATCTTTACTGCAGTTGGTGTGTTGGGTGGTTATTTAGTGGGTGTACCACTCATTGGTGTTGATAGTGGCGCCTTTTGGTCGCAGATGCAAGGCGGTGTTGATTTGTTTGATGATATTGGTAATGGTTTTATTAAGAGCATTGTCTTTGGATTTGCAGTCACTTTTATTGCTCTGTATCAAGGTTATGAGGCCAAGCCAACACCCGAGGGTGTATCGCAGGCAACTACCCGCACGGTTGTATTGTCATCTTTGGCAGTATTAGCCCTGGATTTTTTATTAACCGCCATGATGTTCTCCAACAACTGAGTTTGAGTAGAAAAATGAATGAGATGGACGACCGTCGTTTAGTACAGAATAAACTGAGGTTCTTATGAGAAAAAGTGCAATTGATGTTTGGGTCGGTATTTTTGTTGCCATCGGCATGTTGGCCATGTTGTTCTTGGCCTTGAAAGTTGGAAATATGAGCGCGATCTCATTTACCCCCACCTATACTGTGTCAGCTCGCTTTGACAATATTGGCGGTTTAAAGCCAAGAGCGCCAGTCAAGAGCGCTGGGGTTGTCGTTGGCCGCATTGCCGATATCAAATTTGATGACACTACGTATCAGGCGACTGTAACTATGACCATTGATAAGATGTACAAGTTTCCGAAGGATTCTTCTGCAAAAATTTTGACCTCTGGTTTATTGGGGGAGCAATACATTGGTTTAGAAGCTGGCGGTGATGAGCAAATGCTAGCTGAAGGTGGCAAGATCGCCCAAACTCAATCAGCTATTGTCTTAGAGAATTTAATCAGTCAGTTCCTTTATAACAAAGCTGCAGATAGTGGTCAAGATAAAGGCGAGGGCGCCAAGGGTTCATCAAAGTAGAATTAGATCCTCTCCACCAAAATAATAATAACGATTCTGTGTCAAAACTAAAACGCGCGCTCCTCCTTTTTGTTTCTGTCTCATTGATTGGGTGTGCCAGCATTCCAGCTGGTAGTGAGCGATCTCCAGACGATCCATGGGAATCATTTAATCGCTCCGTATTTTCATTTAATGAAGGTTTAGATGATTATTTACTAAAGCCCATTACGAGAGGCTATCGTTTTATTCTGCCTAAACCTGCGCAACAAGGCATCGATAATTTCTTTGGAAACTACCGCGATATCTACACCTCGGCGAATAATCTACTGCAAGGCAATCTTAGTATGGCCTTTAGTGATTTAATGCGCGTGGTCGTCAATACTATTTTTGGCCTAGGGGGCTTTATTGATATGGCTACTCCAGGTGGATTGGAAAAACATAAAGCTGATTTTGGTCAAACCTTTGGTGTTTGGGGTATCCCATCAGGTCCTTATGTGGTGCTACCGTTTTTTGGGCCCAGTAATGTCCGCGATACCTTTGGAACAGCAGTTGATTTAGAGACTGACTACTTATTTCGGTTGCTACCCGATGTTGCTTTGCGAAATAGTTTGACAGCGTTACGGATTGTGAATGCTCGCAATAATTACTATGAGGCCGGCGATCTATTAGAAGGTGCTGCGCTTGATAAATACACCTTTACCCGTGATGCCTATATTCAGCGCCGCCAATATCAAATTGATCAGGCCAAAGAAGGCAAGGAACCTCCATTGCCTGTCTACGAGAATCAATATCAGTAAGAAAAGTCTAGAAAAGACTAAAATAAAGTTTTACTTAACGAAGCACCAATCATTGTGAAAAACCTCATCCTCTCCTTGTTTGTAAGCATCACATCCTTGTTCGTTTGCTCGGCATCTGCACAGTCTGCGCCTGATCCTAATACCCCAGACGGCTTAATTAAGATCATCGTTGCAGATGTGATGAATTCGGTTAAATCCGATCCAGAGATCCAGAAGGGTAATATCCCGCGCGTGGTTGACTTAGTCGAGAAAAAAATTGTGCCCTATACCGATATGCGACGCACAACCCAGTTAGCCATGGGCAGGAATTGGAGCAAAGCTACTCCAGAACAGCAGAATCAACTCATCATCGAGTTTAAGAATCTTTTAATTCGAACATATTCTGGGGCACTGAGCCAGTTGCGTGATCAAACAGTGCAATACAAACCATTACGCTCCTCACCAAGCGATACCGATGTAATTGTGCGCACCGTTGTTATCGGCAAATCGGATCCAATCCCTTTAGATTATCGGCTCGAGAAAACGAATGATGGCTGGAGGGTCTATGACATTAATATTATGGGCGCATGGTTGATTGAAGCCTACCGTAATCAATTTACTAATCAGATTAGCCAAAGTGGAGTCGATGGGTTGATCAAGTTCTTGCAAGAGCGTAATGCAATGTTGGCGGGTAAAAAATAAGCATGACCTTCGCGCTTCCTGCTTGCGTTGATCAAGGTAACGCACTTAGTCTGCAGCAGCAGGGCCTTTCTGGTATTAGACAAAGCCAGACGATTGATTGCACGGCCTTAGTCGATTTTGATTCGAGTGTGCTCGCTGTTCTTATGGCCTGGCAACGTGAACTATCCCCCCTTCAGCAAACCTTGCGTTTAATTCATCCACCTGAGAAGTTAAAAGTGTTAGCCCGCGTTTACGGAATTGCCGATTTATTAGGTTTGGAATAAGTATGCTGGCAGTTTCGGTCGAGCACTTAAGTAAGCGCTATGGCAACCTTCTTGCTTTAAATGATGTTTCTTTGCAGGTGCAGGAAGGCGAGTTTTTTGGGCTCTTAGGCCCTAATGGCGCTGGTAAGACAACCCTGATTTCAATCCTTGCTGGTCTTTGTCGTCCAGATCAGGGCGAAGCCTTCATTATGGGAACCAATGTGCAAAGCAATTTTTTAGAGGCACGCAGAATGTTGGGCGTTGTTCCTCAAGAACTGGTATTTGATCCATTTTTTACTGTGCGCGAGACCCTACAGTTTCAGTCGGGTTATTTTGGAATTCGCAATAACAATGATTGGATCGATGAGATCATGGCCAATCTTGATCTTACCTCCAAGGCCAATAGCAATATGCGCTCCTTATCAGGCGGCATGAAACGTCGAGTCTTGGTTGCTCAAGCATTGGTCCACCGTCCGCCAGTGATAGTTTTAGATGAACCTACTGCCGGAGTCGATGTTGAACTTCGTCAATCGCTCTGGAAATTTATTAGTCGCCTCAATCAAGATGGCCACACGATTGTATTGACTACACATTATTTAGAGGAGGCGGAGAATTTGTGCGGACGTATTGCGATGCTAAAGTCTGGAAAAGTTGTGGCTTTAGATACCACAGCAAACTTATTGGCTCGTTATGGCAAAACTCGTGGCCCTGATGGACAAGAGACCGATTTAGAAGATGTGTTTATGCAAATTATGGCAGGGGAGCAACAATAATGCGACCTGCATTGGAGTACGGCAGCGGTTTTTTTACCCTATTGCGTAAAGAGATTAAACGCTTCTATAAGGTTGCCTTTCAGACCGTTGCCGCACCTGTTTTAACCGCCGTTCTATATCTCATGATCTTTGGTCATGTATTAGAGGGTCGGCTGGTGGTATATGACAAATTAAGTTACACGGCATTTTTGATACCGGGTTTAGTGATGATGAGCATTTTGCAAAATGCCTTTGCTAATACTTCTTCATCGTTAATTCAGTCAAAGATTACCGGTAATTTAGTGTTTATTCTCTTGGCTCCGCTAACACATCTGGAGTTTTACTCGGCTTATGTGTTAGCAGCAGTATTTCGAGGGATTGTGGTGGGCTTAGGCGTTTTGATCATCACCTTATCTTTTGATATTCCCAGTATGCAGCACCCCCTTTGGATTTTGTTGTTTGCTTTCTTGGGCGCTGCCATCTTAGGTGGACTGGGACTCATTGCTGGTATTTGGGCAGATAAGTTTGATCAGTTAGCCGCTTTTCAGAACTTCTTAATCATGCCCGCGACCATGCTCTCAGGGGTGTTCTACTCGATTCATTCCTTGCCAACCATCTGGCAAGTGATATCGCATTTCAATCCCTTCTTCTATATGATCGATGGCTTTCGGTATGGCTTCTTTGGAGTGTCTGACGTCTCCCCTTGGTTAAGTTTGTTAGTAGTTGGAGGATTTTTTATGATTGTCTCAGGACTCGCTTTGCGTTTACTACAATCAGGCTATAAATTACGTCATTAAGCATATTAAGTAAGGAAAACAGATGTTTCCCACCCCAGAGCAGATTGAAGGTTATATCAAGGATCAGATTTCGTGCACCCATCTCGAAGTGGAAGGCGATGGTCAGCATTTTTATGCCACGATTGTGAGCCTTGAGTTTGCAGGCAAGCGCTTGATTCAACGGCATCAACTGGTATACGCCGCCTTGGGCGATCGCATGAAAGCAGAAATCCACGCCCTATCGATTAAGGCCTTTACGCCCGAAGAGTTTGCTGCCCAATAAGAACACTGGTTAAAGAAGAGTCATGGATAAATTAGTGATGACGGGTGGCACTCCCCTCCATGGTGAGGTCAAGATTGCTGGTGCAAAGAATGCTGCCCTACCAATTTTGTGTGCCTGTTTATTGACGGCAGACACCATCGAGCTACATAACGTACCTGATTTACAAGACGTACGCACTATGCTCAAGTTACTGCAGCAAATGGGCGTGACGGTTGACTTTCCAAATCCGAGTGATCGCAGTCATTTGCATCTTAATGCTGCCACCATTAACAGTCCCGAAGCACCGTATGAGCTGGTCAAAACCATGCGAGCATCGATTTTGGTTTTGGGACCACTGCTGGGACGCTTGGGGCTTGCAACGGTTTCTTTACCTGGGGGATGCGCTATTGGCGCACGACCAGTTGATCAGCACATCAAAGGCCTCAAAGCTATGGGCGCTGGCATTCAGATTCGGAAAGGATTTATTGTTGCCAAGATTGCCGATGGTCAGCCGCGCTTACAGGGCAATGCGATTCTGACCGACATGATTACGGTTACTGGCACCGAAAATTTATTGATGGCAGCCTGTTTGGCTGAGGGTATGACGGTGCTAGAAAATGCCGCACGTGAGCCTGAGGTCTCGGACTTGGCAGAGCTCTTAGTAAAAATGGGAGCGAAGATTTCTGGAATTGGAACTGACCGCTTGGTGATTGAGGGCGTGACTGCTTTGCATGGAGCAAGCCATGCCGTCATTCCCGACCGAATTGAGGCCGGAACATTTTTATGTGCTGTGGCGGCTACCGGTGGCGAGATCACGATCAAGAGTTGCCGGCCAGATACCTTGGACGCGGTCTTAGTGAAGTTAAACGAAGCGGGTTTGAAAATGAAGAAGAACAAAGATTGGATTACTGCGAGCATGACTGGCAGGCCTAAGCCTGTTAGTTTTCGAACCTCTGAATATCCCGCCTTTCCGACGGATATGCAGGCTCAGTTTATGGCTTTGAACGCGATTGCCAGTGGAAATTCCCGGATCACCGAGACTATTTTTGAGAATCGCTTTATGCATGTTCAAGAGCTCAATCGTTTGGGTGCCGATATCTCGATTGAGGGCAATACAGCCATTGTCGAGGGGGTGGATAAGCTCTCGGGGGCAACCGTTATGGCAACCGATTTGCGTGCCTCAGCAAGTCTTGTGATTGCAGGCTTAGCGGCTCAAGGGGAGACCCAGGTTGATCGTATCTACCACCTTGATCGGGGCTATGACCGGATGGAACAAAAATTGACCCAAATTGGCGCAAACATCCGCCGCATGAAATAATCAAGCCATTATGTTGACACTCGCGCTATCTAAAGGGCGCATCTTCGAGGAAACAGCCCCAGTCTTAGCGAAGGCTGGGATACGCCCACTAGAGGATCCAGAACAATCTCGCAAATTGATTATTCCGACCTCAAATCCGGATGTACAGATTATTATTGTGCGCGCTTCGGATGTCCCTACCTATGTGCAATTTGGGGCTGCTGATTTTGGGGTAGCTGGGCAAGATGTTCTTTTAGAAAAAGGTAGCGATGGGTTATATGTGCCGATTGATTTAGGTATTGCGCGTTGCCGGATGGCGGTGGCCGTACAAAAGGGCTTTGATTATGCCGCCGCAGTTCGTCAAGGATCGCGTTTGCGAGTTGCTACCAAATATGTGAACTGCGCACGAGAGCACTTTGCGAACAAAGGTGTTCATATTGATACAATCCATTTGTATGGCTCGATGGAGCTCGCTCCTTTAGTTGGCTTAGCCGATGCGATTGTCGATCTAGTATCTACGGGCAACACTTTGCGTGCTAACAATCTCGTTGAGGTGGAATCGATCACTGATATCAGCGCACGTCTTATTGTGAATCAGGCCTCTTATAAGCGTAAGCGTTCGGCCATCAAAAAATTACTGGATGCGTGGCAGTAATGTCAAAGGCATCAAACCAAACTGTGATGGTGCAGCGCCTAAAGAGTGGCGATCTAGGTTTTCAGAAAACATTACTCGATAGTCTTTCTTTACCAAGTGCAGACGGTCAGGCAATTGATCAAGTGGTCTTAAATATCTTGGCGGAGATCAAGACCGGTGGTGATGATGCCTTGTTACGCTACACCAAACAATTTGATCGACTGTCTGCTAATCATGTTTCTGATCTTGAGATTACACAGGTAGATTTAGAAGCAGCCTATCGCTCTTTACCAAGCGAGCAAGCCAAGGCCTTAGAGATTGCAGCACAACGGGTGCGTGCTTATCATGAGAAACAAAAAGAGGCGGCAGGTTGTCGATCATGGGAGTACACCGAGCCCGATGGTACGCGTTTGGGTCAAAAAGTAACTCCTTTAGACCGCGTTGGTATTTATGTGCCAGGTGGTAAGGCGGCCTATCCATCATCTGTTTTGATGAATGCCATTCCAGCAAGGGTTGCAGGCGTTGGAGAGATTATCATGGTGGTACCAACCCCCGATGGATCTCGCAACCCCTTGGTCTTGGCTGCAGCCTATTTAGCAGGAGTGCATCGCGTATTTACGATTGGTGGTGCACAGGCTGTTGCTGCGCTTGCGTATGGAACACAAACAGTTCCTGCGGTTGATAAGATCGTGGGGCCTGGAAATGCCTATGTCGCCGCCGCCAAGCGTCGGGTCTTTGGCACGGTTGGCATCGATATGATTGCTGGCCCATCAGAGATCTTAATCTTGTGCGATGGATCAACCGATCCAGATTGGATTGCGATGGATCTGTTTTCGCAAGCGGAGCATGATGAATTAGCCCAATCGATTTTGTTGTGCCCTGATTCTGGTTTCATTGACAAGGTCAATCAGAGCATTCAAAAGCTCTTACCGCAAATGCCGCGTGAGAATGTGATTCGAGCATCGTTGCAAAACCGAGCTTTGTTGATTGAAGTAAGCGATATGAATGAAGCCTGTCAGATTGCCAACCTGATTGCTGCCGAGCATTTAGAGATATGTACGCAAGAGCCACAACGTTGGGCTGAGCAAATTCGGCATGCAGGTGCAATCTTTATGGGTTCGTATACGAGTGAGTCTTTAGGGGATTATTGTGCGGGCCCTAATCACGTCTTACCAACGGCACGTACCGCCCGTTTCTCTTCCCCATTGGGTGTCTATGACTTCATGAAGCGCTCAAGCTTAATTGAAGTGAGCGAAGCAGGAGCACAAACGCTCGGCCCAATTGCGAGCACCCTGGCGCAAGGCGAGGGCTTGCAAGCCCATGCGCGTGCCGCTGAGATGCGCCTCAAGAAAAAATAATTGGTTTAGACAGAAAGTATTTCTTTTAATGCCGCAAGGAGAGCACTCATTTGCTCATCGGTGCCAATGGTGATTCGCAAGAATTGATCAATACGTTTTGTTTTGAAGTGCCGCACAATAATTCCCCGATCACGTAATGCTTGATGGATCCTTGCGCCATCATGTTTGGGGTGTCGTGTAAAGACAAAGTTCGCACTGGAGGGCAAGGTCTCAAAACCAAGCTTGCTGAGCTGCTCTACAAAATGGGTGCGGGTGGCAATCACTTTTTTGGTAATTATGTCCAGATGCGCTTGATCTTCCATTGCTGCGATAGCACCCACTTGCGCGAGCTTACCTAATGGGTAAGAGTTAAAACTATTTTTGATTCTCTCTAGACCAGTAATTAAATCAGGGTGTCCAAGTGCATAACCAACTCGTAATCCCGCCAGGGCTCTTGATTTAGAAAGAGTATGGGTAATCAGTAAATTGGGCGGATTATTGTGTAAAAGAGGAACGCAGGATTCGGTGCCGTAATCGACATAGGCTTCATCAACCACGACAACACTATTTTGGTTTTGTGCAAGCAGCCGCTCGATTTGAGAACGTGGCAAACCACGACCAGTAGGCGAATTGGGGTTGGGGAAAATGATCCCGCCATTACCACCATATTGCTTACTCAATTCCAAATAGTCTTCCACCCGAATGGCAAACTGATCATCTAAGGCAATGGTGCGATGTTCAATCCCAAAGAGTTGGCAGTAAACTGGGTAAAAGCTATAGGTAATGTCTGGAAATAAAACAGGTCGATTCGGATGCTTTAGAAGACCTAAAAAGACATGGGCCAAGACCTCATCAGATCCATTCCCCACAAAGACTTGATTGGGTGTGATGCCGTGATGCTTAGCAATCACTTCTTTGAGATCTTTAGCATCTGGATCGGGGTATAGACGCAGATTGTCGTTATTGGCTTGCGCAATCGCTGCTAGCGCCTTAGGGGATGGGCCATAGGGGCTTTCGTTGGTATTGAGCTTGATCAGCTTATCAAGCTTTGGTTGCTCACCCGGCACATAGGGGCTAAGGTTTTGTAGATCGGGGTTCCAAAAGCGGCTCATAGAAAGAGTGAAGTGATTGATTTTGAATGACAAATGATATTATGAACCCTTAGATTAATTTTATTTGCCACTCTTTAACTATGCGCCAAGCGGATGTAAGCCGAAATACTTCAGAGACAAAGATCCAAATTACATTAAATTTGGATGGAACGGGTAAGGCCGATCTGAACTCGGGAGTCCCCTTTTTAGACCACATGCTCGATCAAATTGCGCGGCACGGCATGATTGATCTCAAGGTGCATGCCAAGGGCGATACTCATATTGATGATCACCACACTGTGGAAGATGTTGGCATTACTCTGGGTCAGGCCATTGCAAAGGCGGTGGGCGATAAGGCAGGTATTACCCGCTATGGACACTCTTACGTACCCCTCGATGAGACCCTCTCTCGAGTCGTGATTGATTTTTCAGGAAGACCAGGTTTGGAGTTCAATGTACCCTTTACGCGGGCACGCGTTGGCGATTTCGATGTCGACTTGAGCATTGAGTTCTTTCGCGGTTTTGTTAACCATGCGGGAGTTACTATGCATATCGACAATATCCGCGGTGTTAACGCGCACCATCAAATTGAGACCGTGTTTAAGGCGTTTGGTCGGGCCTTACGCATGGCTTTGATGGTTGACCCGCGCTCTCCAAATGCGGTTCCATCCACCAAGGGAAGTCTGTAATCTCACACTCTTTCCTTAATTATTAAGAATCGATTGAGCTAGCGATGCACATCGCCATTGTTGATTACGGGATGGGCAATTTGCGTTCAGTGTCGCAGGCCCTGTATCATGTCGCCCCAGATTGCAAGATCAGCATTGCCAATGATGCGCAAGAGATCCTCCGCTCCGATCGAGTTGTGTTGCCGGGTCAGGGGGCGATGCCAGATTGCATGGCGCAGCTACGCTCCTCTGGTTTGCTTGATGCGGTGATTCAGTCAGCGCGTGAGAAGCCTCTTCTGGGCATTTGTGTAGGTGAGCAGATGTTGTTTGAAGAGAGTGAGGAGCGTAAGCCAAGGGTTGCGACCAATACTGCCTGCCTGGCACTCATGCCAGGCAAGGTAGTACGTTTTGTATTGTCTGGAATGCAGGAAGACGGCTCAGATTACAAAATTCCCCATATGGGCTGGAATCAAGTGCGGCAGGACCGTGATCACCCCTTATGGCATGGCATACCCGATATGAGCAGCTTTTATTTTGTCCATAGCTACTATGTGAGCGCTAGTAATCTAGAAGATACTGTAGGATCAACGAATTACGGTGGGTGGTTTACATCTGCCGTCGCTCGGGATAATATTTTCGCTACACAGTTCCATCCAGAAAAAAGCGCTCAATACGGACTTAAGCTCTATCAAAACTTTGTCGCTTGGCGACCCTGATCCCACACACCATTTCCTTTACACCATTTATTTATGTTGTTAATCCCCGCAATCGATATTAAAGATGGACATTGTGTTCGTCTTGAGCAAGGCGATATGAACCGCAGCACGGTATTCTCGGAAGATCCTGCCGCGATGGCAAAGCATTGGTTAAGTAAAGGCGCACGACGCTTGCATTTGGTGGATCTAAATGGCGCATTTGCGGGCAAGCCCAAAAATGAGTCGGCAATTAAGGCGATCTTAAAAGCGGTCGGTAATGACATTCCCGTGCAATTGGGTGGCGGTGTTCGTGATCTTGAAACCATTGAACGACTTTTGGATGATGGTATTAGTACCATCATTATTGGTACCGCAGCGGTCAAGAACCCTGGTTTTTTACAAGACGCTTGCACGGCATTTGCCGGTCATATCATGGTGGGCCTTGATGCGAAAGATGGCAAGGTGGCAACCGATGGCTGGAGTAAGCTCACCGGTCATGAGGTGATTGATTTGGCGAAGAAGTTTGAGGACTATGGTGCAGAAGCCATTATCTATACGGATATTGGGCGCGACGGCATGCTCAAGGGGATTAATTTGGAGGCGACCGTGAAACTGGCTCAGTCTGTGCGCATTCCAGTAATCGCGAGCGGGGGTCTATCGAATAAGAAAGATATCCAAGCGCTTTGTAAGGTCGAAGATGAGGGCATTATGGGCGTGATTGCTGGACGATCGATTTATAACGGCGATCTGGATCTTGCTGAGGCTCAAAAATACGCTGATCAACTTAGTAAGAGTCAGTAAAGCATGCTCAATAAGAGGATTATTCCTTGCCTTGATGTCACTGCAGGGCGAGTGGTCAAGGGAGTAAATTTTGTTGGCTTGCAAGATGCGGGTGATCCAGTAGAGGTCGCACAGCGATACGACGATCAAGGCGCTGATGAGCTCACCTTCTTGGATATCACAGCCACCTCGGATGGGCGTGATTTGATGTTGCACATTATTGAGGCTGTTGCATCCAAGGTATTTATTCCGCTAACAGTGGGTGGTGGTGTGCGTGAGCTTAGCGATGTCCGCCGTTTATTAAATGCCGGTGCTGACAAGGTCAGCATGAATTCCTCCGCCGTTGCAAATCCTGATTTGGTCTCAGAGACCGCAGCTTACTATGGTTCGCAATGCATTGTGGTGGCTATTGATGCCAAGCAAACCGCCCCCAATCGTTGGGAAGTGTTTACCCATGGTGGTCGCAAGAGCACGGGGATCGATGCGATTGAATGGGCCAAAGAGGTTGCGAAACGAGGTGCGGGAGAAATACTTTTAACCAGCATGGATCGCGATGGCACGAAAGACGGTTTTGATCTGACGCTTACTGCAGCGGTTAGTCATGCGGTTTCCGTGCCGGTGATTGCTTCCGGTGGCGTAGGTAGCTTACAAGATCTGGTTGATGGTATTCAGATTGGTAAGGCGGATGCGGTCTTGGCAGCGAGTATCTTTCATTACGGGCAGCACAGTGTGCAGGAGGCTAAGCAATATATGGCCCGGCAGGGGGTGCCAGTACGGATGTGATAAGAAATTAAAGGGAGCACATTTTTAAAGATATATTAATGTTACAATAAGCCATATAAAGTAATATTTATGTATCATTATGAAAGAAAATCAACATCATCTACCCCCTCGCATCAAGCTTTCGCTAACAAAACTTGGCGAGGACATTGAGATAGCCCGAAAAAAAAGACGCCTAACTACTACCGCTCTATGCGAGCGAGCTGGTATTTCAAGGCCTTTGTATCTAAGAATGATTCATGGTGCACCAGGAACATCGATTGGTGCTTATGCCATGGTTTTTTTTGGGCTTGGCTTGGGAACAATTTTTGATGAGGTGTGTGATAGCGTTCGTGATACTACGGGCATGCTTTTAGAAGAGGGACGTTTACCTAAACGCATTCGCCCATCGAAGACAAAGACTGGTGCTTTGTGAAAAAAGAATGCACTGTCTTTGTTGGTGAGAATCCAATTGAGCTTGGTAAGCTAAGCTATGAAAAGAAAGGTCAAAAAAGTACAAGCGCCTTTTTATACTCCGATTCGTGGTTACGAAATCCAGATCGGTTTGCACTTTCACCTGATTTGCCGTTGATTAGTGGTTATCAATTTCATTCGGCTCGCACATCAGACGAATCCGCCTTTTTTGCTTGCTTTTCGGATGTCGAGCCAGATGGATGGGGCAAGATGGTTATTCAACGAGACTTTGCAAAGCAACGAAAAGATGGTGTTGGTAAAGATCGAGCCGCACTCCTCGATGATTTTGATTATTTGATGTGGATTAGCAACGTTAGTCGGATTGGTGCCATTCGATTACGAGATTCGGAAGGTATTTTTCAGCGGCGAGCCGATCACAAAAGACAGATCCCGCCACTTATTGAATTACCTCAACTATTACGCGCAAGCAAAGCAATTGAAGAAAATCAGGAAACATTAAAAGATTTAGAATATCTACGCGGGGTTGGAACATCGCTAGGTGGCCTTAGACCAAAATGCAGCATCATCGATGCCGATGGAAATCTATCGATTGGAAAATTTCCAAGCGTGGGAGATACCCGATCGATCGTTCATGGTGAGGTTCTAGCCCTTCATTTGGCGAAGCGCTGTGGTATCGATGCTGCTAGCTCCCAAGTCATTGACTCCGACGGCATTCCAGTTGCATTGATAAAACGGTTTGACCGTAATGGCCCAAAACGATTGATGTACTTATCTGCCAATTCATTGCTTCAAGCTAAATCACATCAACAATACTCTTATGAGGACATTGCAAGCCTTATTCGAACCATAAGCCCCAAAGCCAAATATGACCTTGGTCAGTTATGGAGACGGATGATATTTAATATATTGATTAATAATGTGGATGATCACCTAAAAAACCATGGCTTCTTGCACACCACAGACGATCAGTGGGTACTGGCACCGGCATTTGATTTGAATCCCTTCCCTGACAAAATGAGGGCATTAAAAACGTGGATTTCGCAGCAAAGTGGAGAGTTTGCCTCGTTAGATGAAGCGTTGACTATTTCAAAATCATTTGAGTTGTCAAAAAAGGAGGCAAAAGTCATTTTGTCTGAAATGAGATCAATCGTCTCCACATGGAAGCCCATAGCGCAAAATTTAGGAATGAATGCTCGTGATATTGATCAATATGCTCCTGCATTTGAATATCAGGAGCCATAGGCATTTTCTTTTGGATCTGTCAAAATAAAGAATTATCCTTTGCAATAAAACGAGCCACCGGAAATTCTTTGAACGATAAATTGTCAAACCCTCTATTAAAATCAGGCCCATGGCTTGAGCGGATTGCCTGGAACGAACTCGGCTTGGTGGCAGTCATTGCGCAAGAAGCCTCGAGCGGTGATGTCTTGATGATGGCATGGATGAACCAAGAGGCCTTGCTGCAAACCTTACGAATTGGTGAGGCGGTGTATTGGTCGCGCTCACGCAATAAACTTTGGCATAAGGGTGAAGAGTCTGGTCATACGCAAACTATTCGAGAGATTCGATTGGATTGCGATGGCGATACTATCTTGTTGATTGTTGATCAGAAAGACAGAATTGCTTGCCACACCGGCAGGCACAGTTGCTTTTTTAATGAGTGGGACTCTGTCGCAAACAATTGGGTCGATACAATAAAGCCATGATGGATAGGAAACCAAATCTCGATTCAGTCTTGGCTCACCTTGCCGATGTGGTGGATCAACGCCGTGCTGATTTAACGGCCGGCAAGATTGAAGCTAGTAGTTCTTACATTGCTCAACTCTTTACCAAGGGAGATGATGCAATCTTGAAGAAGATTGGGGAAGAGGCAACCGAGACGGTCATGGCTGCCAAGGATTCTCGTCAGCATCAATTGGACCCCAAACACCAGGCTCTGTTGGTCGGCGAAATGGCTGATTTATGGTTTCATTGCCTTGTTGCGCTATCCAAGTTCAATTTACGTCCTGAGGATGTGTTGGCTGAACTTAATCGACGGGAGGGGGTTTCGGGTTTGGCTGAGAAAGTAGCCCGTAAGCCTTAATTTAAGCTCAAGCAGCTCCAAGCAGCTTATTTTAGGGATGTTTTCGGGTAAGATCCAAGTCCATGAAGCATTCTAGCTATGACCATAACTGCATCTTTTGCAAGATTATTGCTGGGGAAATCCCTTGCCAGAAGGTTTATGAGGACGAAGAAATCCTCGCTTTTAATGACATTCATCCGGCCGCCCCAGTGCATTTTTTGATTATTCCCAAAAAACATGTCCCTATGCTGGAATCTGCTAGTGCCCACGATGCACCATTGCTAGGTAGAATGATGGAATTAGCCCCGCGTTTGGCTCAACAACAAGGATGTCGCCCAGGTAAAGAGGGGGGATTTCGGGTGATGGTGAACAATGGCGCGGATGGGGGTCAAGAGGTTTATCACCTGCACTTGCACGTGATGGGCGGACCACGCCCTTGGAAAAAATAATTTGAGGAGAAATTGAGATGGGCTCATTTAGCATTTGGCACTGGTTAATCGTACTGGTGATTATTTTGTTGGTGTTTGGTACCAAAAAGTTACGCAATATTGGCTCAGACTTGGGTGGCGCTGTGAAAGGGTTCAAAGACGGCATGAAGCCTGGCGAAGAGGCTAAGACCGATCAAATTCAATCGCAAGCTGCACCGGCTGATAAAACAGTCGACGTGCAAGCCAAGGATGTGAACAAGTCCTGAATGCATTTAGGCTACGCACGAACATTACCGATTACTCTGTCTCGTACACACTAATCAAGAACCGGCGATGCATCGATGATTGATCTTGGTGTATCAAAGCTCGCCCTCATTGCAGTGGTGGCTTTGATTGTGGTGGGCCCCGAACGTTTACCTAAAGTTGCTCGCATGGCGGGCAACTTATTTGGCCGTGCCCAACGGTACATGAATGAAGTGCGCTCGGAGGTCAATCGGCAGATAGAGCTCGATGAGTTCAAGAAACTCCGTGAGGCTAGTACCGATGCCATGAAGGAGATGGAGAGCACCCTAAACTCTACGGTACAAGAGGCTAATGCGAATCTGAGCGATCAGGCAGAACCCAAGACGGATGATTACGCCAGCGCTATTTTGGAATCCACACCCGATGTAACCAAGGTGTATCGCGATGCCCTGCGCCAGGGGCGAGATAGTTGGGGTGTGAAACGCACTGCAAGACCTCTTTGGTTTAAACACTCTGCTGGTATTCGTACCCGAGTTCAGTCGGGCGCGGCACGCGTAAAGCGCTTTAAGCGACCCGCGTTGCATAAGTAAACCCAAACAATCAACTAATAATCAAAAGAACATTAAAAATCAACAATGTCTGATACAAACTTCGACACCAAAGAGACTGAGCAAAAAGAGGGCTTTCAAGAAACCTTCATGTCGCATCTCTTTGAATTGCGGGATCGGGTGGTTAAATCAGCGATTGCAGTCATCATTGTTTTTGTATCCTTGGTCTACTGGGCTCCCGATATCTTCCATTTGTTTGCCAAGCCCATGTTGGATTCTTTACCGGCAGGCGGGAAGATGATCGTCACGGATGTCACTGGCTCCTTCTTTGTTCCGATGAAAGTCACTATGCTGGTTGCCTTTTTGATCGCCCTGCCCATTGTTCTTTACCAAGTATGGGCATTCATTGCCCCAGGGCTCTACATGCATGAGAGAAAATTAGTGCTTCCACTCGTAGTAAGTAGTTACTCACTCTTTTTGATAGGCATGTCTTTTGCGTATTTCTTAGTATTTCCAACCGTTTTTCAGTTCATGGCGAGTTATAACGCCCCCTTGGGTGCTGAGATGTCGACCGATATTGATAAATACTTGAGTTTTGCCATGTCGACCTTTCTAGCCTTTGGTATTACCTTTGAGGTGCCTGTGGTAGTGGTGGTCTTGGTCAAAATGGGCATTGTGTCCTTACAGAAACTCAAAGAAATCAGGCCTTACGTCATTGTGGGGGCTTTCATTATTGCAGCGATTGTGACCCCTCCAGATGTCTTATCCCAGCTCCTTTTGGCCATTCCCATGTGCATTCTGTATGAGCTCGGCCTTTTTATTGCTCGTTTCTACCTACCCAAAACAGAATCCGTAGAAGAAAAATCAGCTTAATTATTTAAATTACTGATTTTAAACAACTTATTTATAGAAAAGAAGCTGTTGCAGCAATACAACGAATAGCCACATAAATGCCCTAAAAGGCTGTATTTACATACAAAAACGGGATAATTCTTCTTGTCCCGAAGGAATTCGGGCATTTCTTAATTAACGGAGATTTATAGAATGAAAAAATCACTATTTGCACTCGCCGCAGCGACTGCGTTTACTGGTGCAGCACAAGCCCAGTCAAGCGTAACCGTTTACGGTATTTTGGATGTTGGTTACACAGGTGGACAAGCTCGCGCTAATGCCAGCAGAGAAACTGTTAACCGCTTTTCAAACAGCATGGAATCTGGCAGCCGCTTGGGTTTCCGTGGCAATGAGGACCTCGGTGGCGGTCTTTCTGCTCAGTTTGTATTTGAGTTGGGCATTAATCCAGCCGGCGATAATATGTCAAATACTTGGACTCCTAATATTCGTCAAGGTTTTGTTGGCTTGTCAAATAAAGGTATGGGTAACGTGCGCATTGGTACTCAAAATACTTTGTACTGGGAGCAGGGCGGTTCAAATACAACTGGCCAGTTGGCACAAACAGCAGGAAGTATGCTTGCACCAAGTAGTGTAGGTACTTTTTATGGAACTACCGCAACCAATTCTGCAGCTACTGCCGAGAGTACTAACAATCTTGGATCTGGAAGTGCATCTGCTGCATACACAGTTAGAACACCGAACACTATCCGCATCGCTACGGACAGAATGGCTGGTGTTGTTCTGAAGGGTGCATACACACTGAGCGATTCCAACTCAACTTACACTGCAGCCCGTCCAACAACCACAAATACATCTGGGGGTTACAACTCTGGCACTAATAACCAAAATGGTTGGCAAGCTGCATTCGATTGGAATATTGCCAAGGCAAACATTCAAGGCTCATATGCAAGCTTTACAGCTGAAAATCCTTATGGTAACTCGGTTGGATCATTTTCTACCGCAGCAACAACTGCCGGTACTACTACAGTAACAGCTGCTGGTCAGGTAGCAGCTTTCGGAGTTACTGGTGGGTCGAACGTTAAAGATAATCAGGCCCTCGTAACAGCCAGCTATGATTTCGGTATCTTAAAGGCGTATGCTGGTTGGACAAATCGTAAAGTGACGTCAAGCTTGGACTCCAATGCGTATGCAAAACGTACAGCTCAGGAGATCGGTGTTCGTGGTTATGCAACCAAAACCATTGAATATTGGGGCAGCGTAGGTAATGGCCGCTATACATCTTATGGTACTGGAACTCCTACCGCTAACATTACTGGCTACCAAGTTGGTTCCAACTACTGGATGAGCAAGCGTACTAACTTGTACGCAATTTATGGTCAGAACGGCACTTCTAGTACAAGCGCTTCGCCTGCTATGAACCTTAGCCAGTACTCACTTGGCATTCGTCATACCTTCTAATCGAGTACTAGCATCCGCTAGTTAAAGATTAGTTGTATTACATCAACCCACTGTGCTCGCACAGTGGGTTTTTTCATTACCCCGATTGATTTAGTTTTGCTCTTTGTCTCGTAATTCGCTGCTGCTATTGATTCAGTCGTGCTTTTTTTGGCCGCTCGCCGTGCGGCGTCCAGTTGACTTCGTAGTTGGTCCACACGCCGTAGTTGTGGTGAGATAGGTTTGGTCACTTCACGGATTTTCATACCAGTACTTATGGTGTCGTGCATAACACGGCAGCCTGACTTCACTAACAAGACGGCTGTTTATTAGAGTTGCTAGCCTGTTCAATTTGATTGTCGAGTTCGCCCGCTTCAACCGCAGCTTTGATAGTAGTCAGTGCTTTGACCATCTCATTGCTGCCTGCAACTTCTACACTAGGTTTGCCTTTTGCGAGCTCAATAGCCCAACCCCGTCATATTTAACAGACACACAAACTTTGCCTTGTTCTAACTGAAACCACCACCGCTTGACTCTTTTTGGAACTTCCACTTGCTTGTCTAATTCAGTCCCCGCATCTTTAATTGAGCGATATTTCATAACCACGAAGGGCTTGCTATCTAGCTAACTTTGCGCCAAATTGATCTGCTCCTAAAACTTGGTTGCAAACTAAATGCGGCGAATCATAACCGGGGGCATATTTCGTGGTTTTTTTAACGGTGACCAATTTCAAATGATTTAATGAGCTTATCGTTTTCTCCTGTGTTGATAATCGGCGCTCATAGTTTGTGGTCAGATTGTGCTTAGGGCGACCTCCTTTTGCCACATTTGTATCAATTTCACCAAAATTGCCAAATAACACCCAATTTTTTTGTGAGTTTTCCTTTGCAAATCATAAATAACTGCGAGTGGCGAAGTGATTTGCGATTGAGTAGCTAACGAGTTCCTAATAAACAAGTTGCGAAGAAGTAACTCTGACTACGAAACACGCAACCATCGCAACTGAACTTATAAAAAGAGGTCAATCATGAAAAAGGGAAAAAGCAGTTCGCCTAAATCAAAATGCCAAATACGGCACCACTAATCAGTTTTAGTCGATTGTTTTGAGCTTACTGCCACTTCTTCAAACTATCCCTAATCTCTCTAAGTAGAAGAACATCCTCTGGGGTCGGTGGAGTTGGTTTAGGTTCTTCATCCTGCAATCTGATCTTGTTAACAATCTTGACCATCTGGAAGATGACAAATGCTAAGAGAATGAAATTGATGGAGATGGTGATGAAGTTGCCGTAGGCAAAGATAGGAATACCTGCTTTTTTGAGGGCATCAAAGGTTCTTGGCACATTATCCGGAACGGTACCAAGCACAATGAAGAGATTGGTGAAGTCAATTCTGCCGCCTAATAGGGAAGAAATGAGGGGCATCACAATGTCATTGACTAATGAATCGACAATCTTGCCGAAGGCGCCGCCAATAATGACACCAACAGCCAAGTCAATGACATTACCCTTGACAGCAAAGGCTCTAAATTCTTTCATGATGTTGGAAGTCACGTTTTTCTCCTCGGAATTACTATTTTTAACAAGTTAAGCAGCATTAAGCGGGTTTAGGGCTTTTTACCTTAAAATTGAGAGTTTAAGGAATTAGCCCTTTAAAGCCTCTTATTTTGAATTCGGTACAAGGATAGATCGTAAATGAGTGATACCCCAAAAATGGACAAAGATCGTCGCACTTGGTTAATTGCTAGCACCGCTGTTGGTGGGTGCGGTGCGGCTGCTGCCCTTTATCCCTTTGTGGATAGCTTCCAGCCTTCTGAGCGTGCTAAAGCGGCTGGAGCTCCTGTAGAAGTTGATATTTCCGGGATGAAGCCCGACGAGATTCGCACGGTGGAGTGGCGTGGTAAGCCTGTATGGGTGGTTCGGCGCAACCAAGACCAGGTCAAAGAGCTCACTAAGCTGGATGGCGAACTGGCTGACCCGAAATCACTTCGGGATCCTGCTGCTTTAACCCCCGCCTATGCTCGTAACGAGTACCGCTCGATCAAGCCAGAGTACCTAGTGGTGGTCGGTATTTGCTCCCATTTAGGTTGCTCACCCAATCCTAAGTTACAGGCGGGCGCTCAGCCCTCCTTGCCAAATGATTGGCCAGGGGGTTTCTTATGCCCTTGCCATGGATCTACCTTTGATTTGGCAGGT
This sequence comes from Polynucleobacter sp., assembly GCA_036746715.1. Lineage (GTDB taxonomy): Bacteria > Pseudomonadota > Gammaproteobacteria > Burkholderiales > Burkholderiaceae > Polynucleobacter. Next base: position 55,038 of record DAIODQ010000003.1, read on the forward strand.
CGGGTCTACAAAAATAAGCCCGCCCCCGATAATTTAGAGGTTCCACCCCATATGTACTTAAGCGACACCAAGATTTTGATTGGTGAAGATAAGAAAGCTTGAGTAATTTACTTAACTATTTAATTAGCTAACCATGAATTAGGAAATTAGCCATGGCATTCCAAGAAATTAAGGTCCCAGATAACGCCTCAATCGCTCAAAAGGGTTTGGCATGGGTAGACTCGCGCTTTCCTTTGAGCAAGATGTTCAAGGAGCACATGAGCGAGTATTACGCTCCGAAAAACTTTAACTTTTGGTATTTCTTTGGCTCTTTGGCTATTGTTGTTTTAGTGATTCAGATTGTGACCGGTATTTTCTTGGTCATGAACTACAAACCCGATGCTGCTAAGGCGTTTGATTCGGTTGAGTACATCATGCGTGAAGTACCCTGGGGTTGGTTGATTCGTTACATGCACTCGACCGGCGCATCAATGTTCTTTGTAGTTGTCTACTTACATATGTTCCGTGGGCTTATTTATGGCTCTTATCAAAAACCACGCGAGCTCATTTGGATCTTTGGCTGCTCCATATTTTTACTATTAATGGCCGAGGCATTTTTTGGTTACCTCTTACCCTGGGGACAGATGTCGTATTGGGGTGCTCAGGTGATCGTTAACTTGTTTGCTGCAATCCCGCTAATAGGACCTGACCTTGCTTTGTGGCTCCGAGGTGACTATGTGGTGGGTGATGCAACCCTCAATCGCTTCTTCTCCTTCCATGTGATCGCTTTACCCTTAGTTCTGGTTGGCCTAGTAGCGGCTCACATTATTGCCTTGCATGAAGTAGGCTCAAATAATCCTGACGGTATTGAAATCAAGAACAATCTGGATGCAACAGGTAAACCAGTCGATGGCATTCCGTTTCATCCTTACTACTCGGTGCATGACATCATGGGTCTTGGAGTTTTCTTGATGATCTTCGCTGCGATCGTGTTCTTTGCTCCTGAAATGGGCGGCTACTTCTTAGAGGCAAACAACTTTATTCCTGCGGATCCATTGCAAACACCAGCACATATAGCGCCCGTTTGGTATTTCACTCCGTTCTACTCGATGCTGCGTGCCACCACAACCCCATTTTTGATTCCTCTGTGGATTTTGTGTGCAATACCCATGGTAATGGTTATTAAAAACACCCGCGATATTCGGGTTAAGGGTGTAGCCGCAGCTATTCTTGTTGGCTTGGCCCTTGGTTTTTATCTTTTTGATGCTAAGTTCTGGGGCGTTGTCATCATGGGTGGATCAGTTGTGATCCTATTCTTTTTGCCGTGGCTTGATAAATCTCCAGTGCGCTCGATTCGCTACCGTCCAGATTTCCACAAATATATTTATGGTGCTTTCATCATTAGTTTTGTGATCTTAGGCTACCTAGGAATCAAGCCACCGTCGCCCCTCTTTGAGAAAATTTCTCAGGTTTGTACTATTTACTATTTGGCATTCTTCTTTGCGATGCCTTGGTGGAGCAAGATGGGTAAATTTAAGCCAGTACCCGATCGCGTTAACTTTGTAGCGCACTAATCCATAAGAACAAGATAAAGATATTAGGAAATTTAGATGAACTACTCGCTCAATATGATCGGCGCTCTTAAAAAAGGTCTTGTCTTAGTTGGTACCAGTTTTTTGTTTGGAACAGCAATTGCTGCTGGTGGCGACTTTCCGCTCGATAGCGCACCCGATCGCTTAAACAATAATGCTTCATTACAAAACGGAGCTAAGATATTTGTAAATTATTGCTTGGGTTGCCATTCTGCAATTAGTTTGCGCTATAACCGTCTGCGCGATATTGGTTTAAGTGATCAACAAATTAAAGATAACTTGATCTTGGGTGATCAAAAGGTGGGTGATCTCATGACCATCTCCATGAGCCCAAAAGATGCAAAGGCATGGTTCGGCAAGGTGCCCCCTGATTTATCCGTCGAGGCTCGTGCTCGCGGTACCGATTGGCTATACACCTATTTCCGCACCTACTATAAAGATCCCGATAGTCCAACAGGCTGGAACAACTTGGTTTATCCGAATGTAGGTATGCCCCATGTTTTATGGCAATTACAGGGTGAACGTGCTGCAAAATTTGAGCAGCAAAAAGATCCACACGATCCAAGCAAAACAACAAAAGTATTCAAGGGTTTTGAGCAACTAAGCCCTGGATTAATGAAGCCCCAAGAATATGATGATAATATTGCGGACCTTGTGTCGTTTATGTCTTGGATGGCTGAGCCCACTCAATTACAACGTAAGCGCATTGGTGTCGTTGTCCTTCTGTTCCTAGCGATCTTTACATTGATTGCATGGCGTCTGAATAAGGCGTATTGGAAAGATATTCGTTAAGTCCAGATGTTTTGCTTCAATAATTTGATTTAAAGGATACCTGCTTATGATGGTGTTGTACTCGGGCACAAACTGCCCATTCTCACAACGCTGCCGCCTTGTTCTCTTTGAAAAAGGCATGGATTTTGAGATTCGGGATGTTGATCTGTTTAATAAACCAGAAGACATTTCGGTCATGAACCCTTATGCACAAGTTCCAATCCTGGTGGAGCGCGATCTCATTTTGTATGAGTCCAACATCATCAATGAGTACATTGATGAGCGCTTTCCACATCCCCAGCTCATGCCGCCCGATCCGATTGCCCGTGCTCGTGCTCGTTTATTTCTATTCAACTTTGAGAAGGAGCTCTTTGTACATGTCAGCGCCCTTGAGAATGAGAAAGGTAAAAGTGCTGAGAAATTACACGAGAAGGCTCGCTTAGCGATTCGGGATCGCTTAACGCAACTAGCACCAATATTTGTCAAAAACAAATATATGTTGGGCGATGAGTTCTCGATGTTGGATGTGGCCATTGCCCCATTGCTCTGGCGTCTTGAGCACTACGGTATTGACCTTTCCAGAAATGCCGCACCACTTCTCAAGTATGCAGAGCGTATCTTTAGTCGTCCGGCCTATATTGAGGCACTGACTCCTTCTGAGAAGGTGATGCGTCGCTAATCCATAGTATTAGTTGTAATCCGGTTGGCTTAAAATGATCAATATGGCTACCGATACCCCAAGTACTAAACCCTATCTAATCCGTGCACTGCATCAGTGGTGTACGGATTTTGGTTTTACACCCTTTCTAGCGGTGTTTGTGGACGAGCGGGTTGAGGTGCCGATGGAATTTGTAAAGAACAATGAGATCGTCCTTAATATTTCCGCAGATGCCTGCCATCAACTGCATATTGAGAACGATTGGATTAGTTTTCAGGCGCGTTTTGGTGGAATACCTAAGAAAGTATTGGTGCCCGTGACCCATGTCTTGGCAATCTACTCCAGAGAAAATGGCCAGGGCATGTCTTTCCCCTTTGATCCGGAGACAAAGGGGCCAATTGACAAAGGGTTAGGTAACAAAGAGGCCGCCAAGACCAAGAGCGAACGACCTACTTTAAAGATTGTGAAGTAAGTTAAAATTAAATCTTTCTTAGATGCCCCATTAGCTCATCTGGTAGAGCAACTGATTTGTAATCAGTAGGTGGTCTGTTCGAGTCGGACATGGGGCACCAAATTAATCTCTCTTTAATGCAAAATTTTCTTCTTCATACCTTAAAAAAAATTGAGGCTGAGCTAGAAAATAATAATTTAGATGCCGCAGAGCATCTAGCTACAACAGCATTGAAAATAGACCCAAGAAATTTTTATACACTTCAGTTAATTGGCGTGATAAGTGGGTTGAGAGGTGATCCAAAAAGCGCATGTAGTTATTTTCATAAAGCTATGAAAATTAATCCTAATGATCCAAAAATATTATTTAATTATTCGAAAGCATTATATGAGTTAAAAAAATATAAAGAATCAATTATTTATATTGAAAAATCACTAAATATCAGGCCAGATAGTTTTGAGGGGTGGCTAAATTACGGAAACACTTTATTTAGTTTAAAAAGGTATGATGAATCTTTGGTTGCATACCATAAGTCATTAGAAATTAATCCCTTATCAACTGAGGCAATGATTAACAATGCAAGCGTATTGATTTCCCTTGAGCGCTTTGAAGAGGCAACCGTTTTCTGTAAAAATGCGCTCCATATCAATAAAAATTTATTCAAAGCTTGGGAGTACCTCGGAGAATGTTATCACTCAACGGGCGACTATAAGTCAGCGGTTAATGCGTACGACAGCGCACTAGTCATAATGCCTGACAGCATAAAAGCGCTAAATAATAAAGGCTTTTCGCTAAGCCAAATTCAATGTTATAAGGAGGCAATTGAGCTCTTTGATCGTGCAATCTTGCTTAATCCTCAGCTCGCTGATTCGTGGGTGAATAAAGGATATTGCCAAATTCAGTTAAAGCAATACTCAGAGGCAAATAAAAGTTTAGAAATTGCTGAATCCATAGATCCAAGCTCTCAATATTTATGGATAAATAGAGGATTTCTATATGAAATCTTAAATAAACCTGAGGAAGCCTTATTGTCATACCAAAGGGCTTTGCTAGTTAACTCCAACAATCCTCAGGCCAATCTTAATGCGGGTCAAATTTATTTGTCAAAATTTGACTTCGATAAAGGATGGGCTGGATACAGTTCCAGGCATAAAACTGAGAAGATGAGACATGTTTTTCTAAAATCAAGCAAGAAAATTTGGGATTGTAAAAGCTCTGGAAAAAATATATATCTTTGGGGTGAGCAGGGTATAGGTGACCAAATTTTGCATAGTTCAATTTTGTCGGAGTTAAAGATTGATAATTCTTATTTAATTGGATTGGATAGTAAATTACTAACTCTTTTTCGGCGATCTTTTCCAAGCCACTTATTTATAGATAAGAATTCTTTTGATATGCATCATTATGATGAGCATGCTCCATTGGGGAATTTGTTATCGGTCTATAGACCATCAATTGAAAGCTTTAAAAAACAACCTAATAAATATTTAATAACCAATGAAAATCAAGTTTTAAATTTGAAGCAAAGACTAGGCGATTCACGAAAAATCGTTGGTATTTCATGGTTTAGTAATAATGATGAAATAGGAGCTGAGAAAAGTATTCCTTTGGAGGATCTTAACTCCCTATTTGAGATTCAAAATTACTCGTTTATTGATCTTCAATATGGAGACACCAGCAAGGAAAGACGTAAGCTGCTTGAAGACACCGGCCATCAATTAATAAAGGTTGAAGAGATAGATAATTTTCTAGACCTTGACGGTTTGGCTACTTTAATAGATCTCTGTGATTATGTTGTGACTATCAGTAACACTACAGCTCATCTCGCGGGGGCCTTGGGAAAGCCAACTTTTTTATTGGCCCCAGCTACAAGAGGAAAATTATGGTACTGGCATTCAATTAATAATTATTCCATGTGGTATCCATCCGTCAGAGTAATAAAGAATGATAATTCGCATTCATGGAAAAACCCCGTTTGTAGTCTAAAAACTTTTTTGGAAAAAATAGCTTATGATTAACTTAATGATTGGTTTTGATCAATCAGAAGCAATTGCTTTTCATGTTTTTTGCCAAAGCATCATCGAAAAGTCTTCCTCGCCCGTCTCTTTTATTCCCATGGCGGATAACACTTTAAATAAGTATCGTGAGACACACCAAGATGGTAGCAATAAATTTATTTACTCAAGATTTTTAACACCATTCCTGAGTGAATTTTCTGGATGGGCGATTTTTGCTGACGGTGATATGGTTTGTAATGCAGATATTACAGAGCTTTGGAATTTAAGAGATCCGACCAAAGCAGTTCAGGTAGTCAAACATAACTATAAGACCAAAAAACAAGTAAAGTATCTTGGCAATAAAAATGAAGACTATCCACGTAAGAACTGGTCTAGTCTTGTTTTGTGGAACTGTGAGCATCCTGCAAATAAGATCCTTACTCCTGAATTTATTCAAAATAAACCAGGCTCATTTTTGCATCGCTTTTCATGGTTAGGTGATGATCAGATTGGAGAGTTACCCATTGAATGGAATTGGCTCGCCATTGAGTATCCAGATAATCCTAAGGCGAAGATTATTCATTACACCCTTGGAACACCTTGCTTTCAGGAATACTCTGCGACATCTCAAGCTGATGTCTGGCAGCGGGCCTATCAAAAGGCGAATGAAGGCTTTGATTGATCTTATTTAGTTAAATCAATTTTCTTAGTTTCTGGCAAAAAGAAGATCGCTAAACCTGCGGCAATCGCTAAAAAGATGGTTGGGTACCAAAGTCCAGCCAGCTGACTAGAAAACTCTTTATTGAGCCAAGTGACAATGAGTGGAAGCATGCCGCCAATCCATCCAGCTGCAAGATTATGAGGTAATGTTGCGGCGCTATTGCGCGTTCGCGCTGGAAATAGTTCTGCTAATAAAGCGGTTTGTGGCCCCACAACTAGAGCTAATGGAAGGGTGAGAGCAATCAAGGTTGCGCTCATCAGGAAATATTCTGGAGCACTTTGCTGACTCAGTGTTTGTAAAAACTGATACGCTGGCTGAATGAGTATTGTGCCTAGCAGTAATCCGCTGATGACCACAGGCCTGCGCCCAATTTTGTCAGAGAGCGCCCCAGAAATGATCGTTAATGGAAACAAGATAAGTGTTGCGATAATGGTTAAGGTATCGACTACCTGGGGACTAATTTGTAAAGCTGACTTCATAAAGATACCGGTATAAACCTGTACGCAGAAAAATAAAACAGAGCCACCGGCCGAGATACAAAAGAATAGCAAGAACATCTGCTTACGGGTCTCTTTATCTCTGAAGTTATCACGTAAGGGTGATTTGGAGGTTTCGCCTTTCGCAAGCATATTTTTGAAAATAGGAGTTTCTTCAAGGGTCATGCGCACCTTTAATGCAACCAAGAGAAGCACTATCGAGAACCAAAACGGTACTCGCCATCCCCATTCCTTAAAGCTTGCGGGGTCCAAAAATTGATTGAGCAAAAGAAGTTGGAGGGTTGATACCAGCATACCCAAAGGACCCATTAACTGCAGGACACTAGTCTTAAAACCCCGATTAGAGTTTCCAGCGTGTTCTGTGAGGTAAACAGCGCTACCCCCAATTTCACCCCCGGCTGACAAGCCCTGAAGAAGTCTTAGGCTCACCAAAAGAATGGGCGCCAAAATGCCAATTTGCTCGTAAGTTGGCAAAAAGCCAACCGCAAAGGTGGCCCCACCCATTAAAGAGATGGTGATTAGAAAGACGGGCCTTCTACCAATGCGGTCCCCGAGGGAGCCAAAGAAGGCCGCCCCCAAGGGCCGCACAATCATCCCAGCCCCAAAGGTAGCTAGGCTTGCTAAAAGCCCAGTAACTGGGTCTGAGCTTGGAAAAAATAGGGGTGCAAAGGCTACTGCTAGGGTCGCAAAGGTAAGAAAGTCATACCACTCCAGAAAGGTGCCAAAGCAGGCTGCTGTAGCAATTTTGGGGTAAGACTGATTAGAATTACTCATAAATTAATAACGCCAAAGATATATAACTTATTGATTTAAATAAACTATTTAGTAAAATTTAGACTTTTATGCTGCATAGCAATAATATTTATTGCAAAGCAGCAAATAATTGGGTATAGTTTCATGGTGCAGTGCAATATTGAATGAATAAACTTAACGGAGAGTACACCATGAATCAAGATCAAGTAACAGCAAAATTGTCGCAAATTCAGAGCAAGAACCTCGAGACCGTATTTTCCTTGGGCGAAGCGGCTCTTGAGAATGCACAAAAGCTCGTAGAACTCAATTACGACGCATCCAAGAACGCACTTCTGAATGCTCAAGAGAATATTCAGCAGGTAATTACTGCTAAAGATCCAAAAGACGTGAGCGAGTTCCTTCAAGCTGAAACATTGCAAGAAGTTGGTAATCAAGCGATTGCTCATCAGCGTAAAGTTACGAAGGTATTGCGTGAGAGTGGTAAAGAGTTTGCGAATGTTGTTGAAGCAAGCATTGAGCAAGCTCAAGTTGGCATGCATGACTGGGTAAACACATTAGCAGCTAACGCACCTGCCGGTTCGGATGTATTTGTATCTGCATTCAAAACTTCGATGAACTCGGTGATGCAAGGTTTTGAGCAGTTCCGTGAAGCCAGTAAAGATGCAATGGCAACCGTTGAGAAATCTGCTGACCAAGCTTTTGAAGCATTCCAAGGTCAAATTGCTCAAGTAAAGAAAGCTGCTGCACCTGCTAAACGTAAGGCTGCTTAATTGAGCTAGTTTTTACCAGTAGGATTTATCAGTCAAAAACTCGCCCTATATGGGCGGGTTTTTTTATTAGTAACCACGAATAAGAAATAACCAATCAGACCCAAGTTTTTTAAAAGAAAATTTATTTAATAGACTTTCTTGTAATTCAACGTTCGGACTAAACAATAACGGATTTTCAGCTAAGTTAAAAAAATTTGAGCTGCGAATATCAACATAATAGTCAGAGTATTTTTGATAACTTGGTAAATTATCAGCAGTGGTTGGAAGGCCAAGGGCGAATGAGGTTATTAGGCGGTTACTACTGGCACCTAATTTTCTCGGATCAGTAAGGCTGGATGGAATAATGCAGAAATCCGAGAGAGATGCTGCCTGAATCATGGTATCTAAAGACCATAGCCCAAGCTTGATCTGAGAAGGAGAGTTAATGCGTAAGCTATTTTCATTAAGATCAACAATACCGGCCTCGTTAGATAAAACAATTAGATTGCTATTGTTTAATAAAAAACTAGAAGTATTGATAAATTCAACAAGATAGGGAATATTAGAACTGTGACCAAACCATAAGGCCGTTGTTGGTTTTGTACAAAGAATCTCTTTTGGCTTAATAGGAGTAATTTCCACAGCATCTTCAATGACAGTTATTGAACCTGAAAAATGCTCTTGAAGAAGGGTGGATAAGTATTCGGATGAGGTAATGCAGTGGTCAACAAAAACAAGAGCTTGCTCATAAAATTCACGCATAGAAGAGTTAAAGCCCAGATGGTGATCTGTATAGTCCAAGAAAATTCTTGCTCCACTATCTTTTGCCTTTGAAATTTGTCTCAGCCAGGCTGTGGCTCTAATGGATATATCATGGGCTCCAATTTTTCAAATAACTACCTTATTAATATCCGAAGGGATGGATTCTCCATATCCGATAGATAAACCAGCCGACTCAAAGGCATTAATGCAAACAGCAGAACGTAAACGAATGCTAGCAAGGTTAGATTTGGAGGGTAATTGACCCAAATCGCTATTGAGTGGGATTAGCCAGTATATGCTTGGCATGGTTAAATTTTGCTAGTCCCATCAGATCTCCATTCATGATGACCAATAAGCGAAAACGGAAGATCAGATACCTGAGAAACTTTTAGACCCATGGATTCAACCTGTTTTGAAACAGCAATCTCAGCTGCTATACATTCTTCTTTGTTTGTACCAGTGGGAAATGGTGGCATTTTATCGAGCACAGATTTGCGAAATGCCCAAACAAGTGAGCGCATATGTCTACCACTAACTCCAGGATTAATACTCCAATCTTTAAGTTTTAACAGGTAATAATCAACTCTAGAAATAGCAAAATTACTTTTTAAGTTAACGGAGTAGTTTAGATTGGAGTTTGCTATATCAATCCATGGCCGATCCCATTTTGGATTAATTGATTCTCCAATCAAGCCTACATGCAGGTTTGAAAGGGCTAAAAGATATCTAGAAATAAAATTATTTTTTTTAATAAAACATTCATCTTGCAAAAAAATATAAAAGTCATAATTTGGCAATAAATCATAAGCAGTATGCCAAGCAGAAATATTCATTCCTTGATTAGGTCTTATTATTGAAAAAACCCCGAATATTTTTGACGTATTGATATCAGTAGCAAAGTCGTTATTAATAACTACCACTACATCAGCGGAGACATCAGATATCTGCTGAAGCAAGGAAAACAAGCATTCTTTTGTCCTGGCATCATAATGAGAAATTACAATTAAAGTTCTACTCATGTCCCGCACAAATGATAACTTGTTGCCCAAAATATTCCTCAATATTAAACTTAGAAATATGGAGGATTAGATTACTAATATTGATTGAGCAAGTATGTATATTTTTTAGATTTTCAATTAAATTACTTTTTAATTGACTAAGGGAGGCATCTGGTCTAAATCCAGAACTAATTACTCTATATCCTGAATATTGCAAATACTTTCTAATGCTAATAGATGAAAAAAAACGGATGTGAGTTTGATCGAATAGACCAGTTTCCTCATAAAAAAATTCACCATTATTGATTGCTTTTAAATAATTTATATTTTGAAAATTAGGAACAGAAATTAAAATTAATCCATCAGAGTTTAGTATTTTTTTTGTGAAGGTAAGTATATTCCATGGATTAAAACAGTGCTCCAACACATCAGAGAATATAATTAAATCAAATGTATTTGTATTTATTTTGAAGAATTCTTCAACTGATATATGTTGAAATTGAAATAATTCATATTTGTTTTCGGATGATTTACATATGTCTATTCCAAGACAATTTTCAATTCCAACATTTAGCCGCTGAGAAAAAAATCTTAAATTATTTCCATCTGCGCATCCAATTTCTAAAATAGACAAACAATTAAAATCTTGTGGAAGAAGATTTAGTAAATCATGCCTTTCCTTCGTTACATATTTACTTTGGGTTAATTTAATTTCACCATATTCACCGAACGATCCTGGATGTAGACTCATGACACACCTTAACAAAGTTAACTAAATTTAGTGATTATCATCAGTAATTAAATTTGGGGAAATTAATTTACTCGGCTTCACGCCTAATTCTTTAACGCGCTCCGCCGCTTTAATAAGATTACCTTTGCCCGATTTCAGTTTATTGAAGGCATCGTGATAACTCGACTGGGCTTGGTCGAGCCGTTTACCAATTTGCTCTAAGTCCTCTACAAACCCAACAAACTTGTCATAGAGATTAGCGCACTGACGAGCAATTTCCATTGCATTCTTATTCTGTTGATCCTGGCGCCATAAGTGAGCTACTGTTCGTAGCGTTGCCATTAGAGTGCTGGGACAGACCAAGACAATATTTTTAGCAAGGGCCTCTTGATATAAATTAGGTGCTGCCTTAAGCGCACTTAAAAATGCTGGCTCAATGGGGATAAACATTAGCACAAAATCAACGGTAGATAAATCAGCGATACCTGAATAGTTCTTGGCAGACAGCCCTTGAATATGTTGGCGGATCGATTGGATATGAGCTAAGAGCTCTTGTGCTGCAATCGCATCATCACTCGCTTCAGTATGGCGGGCATAGGCTGTAATCGATACTTTGCTATCAATGACTAGGTGTCGGCCTTCGGGGAGCTTAACGATTACATCAGGCTGAAGTCTTCCACCATCGGCTTGTGTATGACTATCTTGAACAAGGTATTCTTCACCCTTGCGAAGGCCAGAAGACTCAAGGATAGACTCCAAAACAAGCTCCCCCCAGTTACCCTGAATCTTCGAGTCACCCTTTAGGGCATTGGTCAATGATCTTGCTTCATCTGACATCTTGAGATTGAGATTGGCTAGGCGCTCGATCTCGTTCTTCAGAGCAAAGCGCTCGCGTGACTCTTGGTCATAGGAGTTGCTAACCTGTTCCTTAAACTCGGTTAGTTTAGTTTGTAAAGGTTTTAACAAGACATCTAATTGCTGCGCGTTTTGCTCTGCAAATTTTATAGACTTATCTTCCAAAATCTCATTGGCTAGATTCTTAAACTGATTAGTGAGTGCTTCTTTAGCCTCATTGAGAGATTCAATACGGTTCTGAACTTGTTTGCGCTCAGAATCTAATTCTGCCTCTAAACGAATAGCATGCAAAACGGCTTGATCACGTTCTTCGCGTAAGGCGTTTAAAAGAGTAGTTTGCTCAAACAGGGATACAACAGTCTGTTTTTGATGAGAGCGCAAGATAAAAACATAGCCTAATAGGCCGATGGTAATACCAAAGATTAGGGCGGGGATTAGAAGGCTAAGATCTGACATGGGCATTAGTCTAAATTAGACCAAGCCCACTGGGTGAGCTTTTAAAACGATAAATGGATAGGAGTAAATCAAGCTCCAAGAAGCTTTTTAAGCTCGCCGCTTTGGTACATTTCGGTCATGATGTCAGAGCCGCCAATGAACTCTCCATTGACATAAAGCTGAGGAATGGTTGGCCAGTTGGCATACTCTTTAATCCCCTGACGGATTGCCTCATCATCAAAGACATTGACCGTATGCAGTGTCTCCACACCACAGGCACGCAAAATATTAATGGCGTTGCCAGAGAAGCCGCATTGTGGGAACTGGGCAGTACCTTTCATAAAAAGGACTACAGGATGGCCGGTCACAATCTCCTTAATACGGGTTTGAGCATCACTCATGGGTTAAATCCTTTCATTGAATCAACCCCCATATTTTATGACCTATTTGCTAATGGGGTTTTAGGAGCCTTACGACCAATACTAATCCGCATATGCCCGGCTAGGTCAGGACGAGACTTCACATCCGATAAGCCTGCCTGATTCAATAGGGCGCAAACCTGCTCTGCCTGATCGTAGCCATGTTCCAAGGCAATGAGGCCATCCCCCTTTAGAAACTCCTGACACCGATCTAAAATCAGGCGGATGGATTGCAAGCCGTCGTGCTCGTTGGTTAGGGCTTTGCGGGGCTCAAAGCGTAAATCTCCTTCTTGAAGATGCGGGTCTTTCGGGTCAATGTAAGGGGGGTTGCTCAGAATTAGATCAAAACTACCTAGCCACTCCTTGGGGATATTTGTATACCAATCACTCTGAATAAACTGCACTACATCACTTAAATCAAGGGCTATAGCGTTCTGATGAGCAAGCATAATGGCATCACTGGACGCATCAATCCCAATCACTTCTATTTTTAGAGTGTCTTGATTACTCCCTCTCATCGCATTGGCGAGTGCCAAAGCAATTGCCCCAGATCCAGTTCCCAGATCAAGAACCTTTAGCTTTAACACTTGATCAGAATGGGTAATCTGACATTTGATCTCCTCAATGGCGAGATCTACCAAGAGCTCGGTCTCTGGTCTAGGAATGAGAACCGAGGGGTTCACGTTTAGCTCAATCTCATGAAACCCCTTCTTACCAATCAAATAAGCAACGGGATGACCCCGCAGTCGATCTTGTTCGAGTTCTCGCCACTGACTGATGAGGGATTCCGGAAGTTTTTCTTGGTCCTTTGACACTAGGGCAGAGCGTGGCCAGCCAAGGGATTGTTCCAGAAGATGCCCCAATAAAACACGTGCATCACTCTTATCGATGGGGGTAATACTTAGTAGGTCCTTGATGGTGCTCACAAAGAGTGCTGTGATTAAGAATCGCCCATTGCAGCCAAGAGATCGGCTTGATGTTCTGCGGCAAGGCCATTGAGAAGATCGCTTATATCACCATCCATCATGGCATCAATTTTGTATAAGGTTAGATTAATGCGGTGATCTGTGATGCGGCCCTGTGGAAAGTTGTAGGTCCGAATACGATCACTACGGTCACCGGTGCCTACTAAAGACTTGCGGGTTTGAGCCTGCTCTTTTTGTTGGGCATTACGTTGTGCATCCATGATGCGCGAGACCAGGACCTTCATGGCCTGATCTTTATTGCGATGCTGACTGCGATCATCCTGACATTCCACTACGATTCCGGTTGGTAGGTGGGTAATACGCACTGCAGAGTCTGTCTTGTTGATGTGCTGACCACCAGCTCCCGATGCACGAAAGGTATCAATGCGAAGATCAGCCGGATTAATCTTGATGGCCTCAATTTCATCAACTTCTGGCATCACAGCAACCGTACAAGCTGAGGTATGAATACGGCCTTGGGTCTCGGTTTGAGGCACACGTTGTACTCGATGCCCACCCGACTCAAATTTCATTTTGGCGTATACATCAGTTCCAGAAAGGCGCACGATCACCTCTTTGTAGCCACCGAGATCAGATTCAGCTTGGCTTACAATTTCCGTTTTCCAACCCTGGCGTTCAGCAAAGCGGGTATACATTCGCAGAAGATCAGCAGCGAATAGGGCGCTCTCATCACCACCGGTACCCGCCCGAATCTCTAAGAAAATATTCCGACCATCGTCTTCATCTTTAGGTAATAGAAGAGTTTGTAAGCTTTTCTCAAGATCTGTCATACGACCTTCAGCTTGTTTTTGCTCCTCGTCGGCAAACTCTTTCATATCCGGATCAAGGCGCATTTCGCTAGCAGCCTTGGCGTCTTCTTCAGCCTTCTTATAAAGACCAAATTGCTCCACAACGGTTGAGATATCAGCATGTTCACGCGTGAGTTTGCGATAGACATCCATATCCTTCGTGGAGTCTTCTTGCATCAAAATGGTATTGAGTTCAGCCAAACGGGCATCAAGATGCTCCAGCTTGGCACGCATGCTGGATTTCATCTAATTGCTATCTGAGGAAGTATTTTTATCTAGGCTGGAGTGGGTGTTAAATAATTTGGGGAGTAACTTAATCAAAGCATCGCGCTCAGAGCCATTGGCGTGCTGTAAAGCATGTAGAGACCCGTGTAAGAACTTATTGGTTAAGCCCTGCGCCATTGCATTGAGAACCTCTTGGGGGTCTTCGCCACGCATCAACCGTTTAAGCGCCCGCTCCAACTCAATTTGTCGTAGACGATCACCTTGCTGCTGGATATCTTGGATCAAAGGTACGGCATTACGTCCTTGTAGCCAGTGCATAAAATTACTGACCCGCTCTTCAATAATAATCTCTGCTTGACTCACAGCGGCTTGACGTAAGTTCGCACCGGTTTGTGCCATCGTCCCTAGATCATCGACGGTATAGAGGTAGACATCATTCAGTCTTGCAATCTCTGGTTCAAAATCACGCGGTACTGCTAAATCAATCATCACCATGGGTTTACGACGACGTAGCTTTAAAGCACTCTCTACCATACCAAGACCGATAATAGGTAAAGGGCTGGCTGTGGATGAAACGATGATGTCAAACTCATGCAAGCGGGTGGGGAGGTCATTGAGGCGGAATGACTCTGCGTCGATATTTTGAGCAGAGATTGAGTCCGCTAGTTCTTGCCCACGTTCGATAGTGCGATTAGAAATGGCAGTTGCTTTTGGTTTGCGAGCCACAAAATGCGTAGCGCACAGCGTAATCATCTCGCCAGCACCGATAAATAAAATCTTTTGTTCGCCAATCGATTCAAAGATACGCTCAGCAAGTCGGACTGAAGCGGCAGCCATGGAAATAGAGTGCGCACCAATTTCAGTTGAGCCACGAACCTCTTTAGCAACAGAGAATGTTTTCTGAAAGAGTTGATTAAGGTAGGTGCCAAGAGCACCTGCTTCATTTGCAGTGCGAACCGCATCTTTCATTTGGCCTAAGATTTGCGTTTCACCAATCACCATGGAGTCTAAGCCACACGCTACCCGAAATGCATGTCGTACTGCATCCGACTGAGGCAGTGTATAGATGTGAGGTTGTAAAACGCTGGGAGCTAATTTCTGGCTTTTTGCTAACCAGTCAAACGTCGCTTCGTGAAACTCGTTTTCTGAGGCGGGATCATTAGCAGCACAGTAGAGTTCTGTACGATTGCAGGTTGACAGTATGGTTGCCTCAGGCAAACCACTCCGATTAACGCCACCCAAGTGGGAACGTAAATCGGATAAAGCGTCAAGCAGTCCTTCAGGATCAAAGGCAACTTTCTCCCGAACGGCAACTGGCGCTGTGTGATGGTTAATGCCCAAAGTCAACAGCTTCATGCTGTGAATTATAGTTTTCTTAGGCTAAATAGGGGTGTTTTCAATGGGGTTTTTGGCGTATCTGTTGGTTGGAGGAATAGTCGGCGCGGCTGCTTGCTACTATTTTCCTGGGTTTTCCCCTAGAAATAAGGCCAAATCCAGCCCAAAAAGAGGAAAGTGGGTTTATTTTTGGAGCCTCCTCCTCGGGATCTTGGGAGCAATTTTGGCTAGCTATGGGGGTCAAATAATCGGTCTATTCACCTCTGGCCAAATGTCAGAATGGGCCAGTGCAGTCTTGGGGGCTTTTGTATTGCCCCAACTCTATATTTTTTATAGATCTTGAGTCAAATAAGCTTAGGGTTAGCTGTTTGCTAAACCCATTCAATCGCATGCTGTTGATGAGCGAGAAGATAATCATTTGTTTTAGTAAAGTGCCCACAGCTTCTCTGATCACCTGGATAAATAAATGGTTGGGCTGTTTTGTATACACCAAGACCAGAAGGGTGGGAAGATTTCAAGATGAGGTGTTGTTCTGGATTCTGAATATATTCTTCAAGCGACTGTGCGTGGCCACCCCAGAGCAACCAAACTAATCCACTTCTACTTGATGATAGTTTTTGAATTAGTATCTGTACAAACGGCTTCCAGCCTAATTGAGCATGTGAATTAGCCTCTCTCAAACGAACAGATAAGGCTGTGTTCAAAAGTAGCGCACCTTGTTTTGCCCAGTGGCTTAAATCACCATGGCGAAGTGAGCCAAATCCCTCAATCACGAGGGCTTTATTCATATTGCGTAAGGAGCTTGGAAATTCGCGAGACTGTATTGGAATCGTTTTGGGGATTGAAAATGCCAGTCCCTGTGCCAACTCAGGCGAGTGATAGGGATCTTGTCCTAAGATGACCACCTTAATACTATCAACCGGAGTGAGTTGTAGGGCATAGAAGAGTTTATCTTTGTCAGGCCGAATTTTTAATCCATGAACTTTGTATTCTTCCTCAAATGCTTCGCTTAGCCTTTTCCAAGCGGGAGATTCCAGATAATCGCCTAGCAGCGATTGCCAATCGTTTGGAATGAGCTGCTGTAAAGAAATATGCAAAGTAGAGGGGAGGTATTCAGGATACGTTTGCAGTCCTCAGCTCATACTGGGGAGGAGCGATAAGCATTAGAGGAATGCTCGCTTGATAACCTTGATCCTGGCGGAAGTATTGGATTGTTAAATGCTTTGCCTTCTGAAGACTTGCAAGCACTTGGTCTAAGCGTTGACCTGTAACCCTCTGAGAGTTGATGCTACAAATCAGATCATTCGGGGCTAGCCCAGCTTGTTGGGCAAGACCGCCATCCAATACATGGCTTAGCTTCAGCCACCCACCTGATTCCGTAAACCGAATTCCGAGCGCTAGTTTCAGCTCTTCAACAAAACCCGATTGTTTTTGGGCTACCTCAATACCAGCAATTTGGGGAAGCCAAATTTGCAGTGGCAGATCGAGCGTACCTTCAATATAGTTCTTCTTAAAGGTATGCCAGGTTTTATTAAAACTAGGCCCCATGACGGATGTGATCATAATATCAAGCGCATACTGATTTACACCAAAACCTTTTTTGCCATGATCTTTCCATAAAGAACGCATGACATCATCTAAGGAGTATTTACCCTTACTATGATGGCGCATGAGCAAATCAAGGCCTAGTGCAATGAGTGATCCTTTGGCGTAATAACTCACTACCGCATTGGGAGTGTTCTCATCCATTTGATAATACTTTGTCCAGGCATCAAATGAACTATCGGCCACACTTTGCTTCAATCGACCGGGGTTACGCAAAATGCCATTCCAGGTATTAGCCAGCAACTCTAGGTAGCGCTTCTCTGAGATGCATTTACTTCGCACAAGCTGTAGATCATCATAGTAGCTTGTAAAGCCCTCAAAGAGCCACAGTAAGCGTGTGTAGCTGCGCTGCCCAAGATCGTAGGGTTGAAATGCTTTAGCTTGAATGCGCTTTACAAGCCAAGCATGAATATACTCATGGCTGCATAAACCCAAGAACTCCTCATAAGACTTTTTAGGTTTCTTGGGATCGTGATCGAGATAAGGTAATTGATCACGTTTACAGAGTAGTACAGTATTGTTGCGATGCTCTAGGCCGCCATAGCCCTCTAAGACAGCATTCACAATAAATAAATAGCGAGGAAACGGTGCTTTTGGTTTGTGGGGCTCAAATAGACAGATTGTCTCAGTGCAAAGATTGCGCAGATCATCCGCAAGCCTTTTCTTATCCAGGAGCTCAGATTGCTCAGAGCTAAGACCTTGAATCACCATTAAATGGTTTGTACCAAACACTTCCCACTCAATTACATCAAAGTGACCCAGTGCAATCGGATGATCAATCAGATCATCATAATTTTTTGCTAAATAAAATCCAAATCCATTGAAGTCGGTTTTTACAGGAGTAAGTGTGCACTGAACGCCCCATTGCCGCAGAGCCTGGTCAACTGGAGGGGCAACCGCCAGAGAGCATGGGAGGTGAGCTTGCCCTTGAACACCTAGGCATAGACTGGTTGGATTAAAGAAACCACGGTTTTGGTCTAAATAGGCGGTTCGCACCGATTGATCAAAGGCGTAGACTGTTGTGATGATTTGACAACTGCCGATATTTTTTGGCAAGCGCCAGCGATCATTGTCGATTCGCTCAAGTGGGATTAATTTACGCAGCTCAGTTTTCTTAGCTGAAGTAAATGCAGTAATAGTTTCAATGTGTTTACTAAAGTCTCGAATTAAATAACTCCCGGGAATCCAAGCCGGCATGGCAATAATTTGTCCCGCTGGGTCTGGATTCTCAATGACGAGTTTTACGGTAAAACGATGACCATGTAAATCATCTGGCCAGACAGTGTATTGGATAGCAGGCATTGTGTTAGCTTGCATTTTTAGATTACTTAAGCGAGGCTAGCTTTTTTTCAATATCAACCAATTGAACGGCTCCGGGAAAGCGACTACCATCCGTGAAGAAGATAGTTGGGGTGCCATTAATCCCATAGCTTTTAGCAAGAGCCATATTTTTATCAATTGGATTAGCACAGTCAGATTTGCCAGTAGGGCTTTGATTATTCAGCATCCAATCATTCCAGACTTTTTGCTGATCAGATGCGCACCAAATCTGTTTGGATTTGAGAGTCGAGTCCGCTGACAAAATGGGAATGAGATAGTTATAAATGGTTACGTTATCGAGTTGCTGCAGGGTTTTTTCAAGACGTTTGCAATAACCACAATTAGGATCAGAGAACACAGCAATTTGACGGTTGCCATTGCCACGAATCACCTTAAATGCCTGCGCTTGAGGGAGCTCAGACCACTTGATGCGATTAATGTCTTCTTGGCGTTTGGCTGTTACGTTATTACCGGTTGCCAATTCAACCATTTCGCCTTGGATCAAATATTTAGCATTACTATCCGTGTAGAAAATCTCATTATTAACCTGCACTTCAAATAGGCCTGGAATGGGTGAGGGAGTGACATTTCGGACATTCGCAGCAGTTCCAAGACGTTTTTGCACTTCAGCACGGATTTGTTTTTCATTGAGAGCAAATACTGAACTGGCTATACCAAGACACAAAAAGCCTACACATATTTTTTTTAAATAATTTGACATATTAGTAATCTCCAAGGGCGCGTTGAATAAGTTGTCGCTTAGCAAGGTGGCTGCGGTTCACTAGGCCGAGGCCCCAATTGCGGATTTGTTTTTCAAAAGGACTGCTGGCACTAAATAATTTTTTGAGGCCGTCTGTAATCCAAAGCAGAGAGCTGGTATCTCCTTCGCGTTGTCGTTCATAGCGACGCAGCAAGACCCGATCAGCCAGTACCCGAAACTCCTCTTTCTCTTTAAAAACCTTTAATAAATCTGCAATATCCCTTAAACCAAGATTTAGGCCTTGTCCGGCTAAAGGATGCATGACGTGAGCGGCATCCCCCAATAGGATCACCTTCGGATCGTATTGGGGACCAATTAGACTTTGGGCCTTTAGTCGTTTGAGTGGAAAGCTTGCCGGCGCTGATTGCAATTGCAGAGTACCTAATAACCTTTCAACTGCTCCAGCAGACTGCTCTCGTAATAATTCTGACCACTCAGACGGATTGAGCTGGAGAAGTTGATTTGCATACTGGGATGCGCACGACCAAACCATCGATACCTGCTGAGCGGGTAAGGGTAGCATCGCCAAGATATGACCGTCTGGTAAAAACCATTGGTAAGCGGTCTCAAGATGAGGATGTGAGCAGCTAAAGTTGGCAACCACCGCCATTTGCTGATAATCATCTTCTACTATATTAATTCCAATCGCTGAGCGTAATGGTGATTTAGCGCCATCAGCGGCAAGGATCAATTGCGATACGATTTCATCGCCTTGGGCGAGAACCAGGATAGGATTTTTATCCTTCTCAAGCCGAATATCGGTTACGCTCATATTAATAGTCGCAATCTGCTTCTGAAAGCGAATAGCTTGATCTAAGGTGGATTCAATTAAATCCGCTTCGATAATCCATGCCAACTGAGGGCACCCTGCTTCAAATGCAGAGAAGTGTAGTTGATCATTGGCTTGCCCACGATCGCCAAAAATTCGCATGTCACGTACAGCCTGAATGCGTGATTGATCCAAAGCATCCCAAATATGAAGTTCTTCTAACAATCGTTTGGTGCTTGGGGCGATTGCATAGATACGCTGACCAAAATGCGAAGTGGGTACGGCTAGATTTTTATCAACATCAGGCGCAATTTGAATGACGGAGTAACCCAACTGTGTCAATCCTAAGGCGCCGGCTTTACCAACAATACCGCCACCAACAATGCAAATATCTGCACTATTTTGAGCTTTTGCTGGACTCGTCAATTTGGGACTATTGGGCATTTGAATGGACATACCATGATGATATCGAATGAAGCCCATTTACAATGGCGGCATGTCACTAAAATGCGGAATCGTCGGCCTACCCAATGTAGGTAAATCCACCCTGTTTAATGCCCTGACCAAAGCAGGGATTGCAGCTGAGAACTACCCGTTTTGCACTATTGAGCCCAACGTTGGTATGGTCGAGGTGCCCGATCCTAGACTCGCAGCCTTGGCTGAGATCGTCCAGCCCGAGAAAATTGTTCCGGCTACGGTTGAGTTTGTGGATATTGCGGGCCTGGTTGCAGGAGCCTCCAAAGGAGAGGGGCTGGGAAATCAGTTCTTGGCCAATATACGGGAGACCGATGCGATTACCCATGTGGTGCGCTGTTTTGAGGATGCAAACGTTATTCACGTTGCTGGCAAGGTAGACCCCTTGTCTGATATTGGGGTAATTGATACTGAATTGGCCTTAGCTGATTTGAGTACAGTTGAGAAAGCGCTACAACGCTATACCAAGGCAGCAAAATCGGGTAACGACAAAGAGGCAGCCGCTCTCGTTGCGGTGTTAACAAAAGTGCAGGCTCAGCTGGATCAAGCCCTGCCTGTCCGAGCTCTCAGTTTGACCAAGGAAGAGCTTACTCTCTTAAAACCCTTTTGTTTAATCACAGCCAAGCCGGCGATGTATGTTGCCAATGTCAAAGAAGATGGTTTTGAAAACAATCCCCATCTAGAGGCAGTAAAGCAGCACGCAGCGAAGGAGAGCTCCCCAGTGGTGGCTGTATGTGCTGCGATTGAAGCAGAAATTGCAGATTTAGATGATGCAGATAAAACTGAGTTCTTAGCCGATTTGGGCATGACCGAGCCAGGATTAAATCGGGTCATTCGTGCTGGATATAGCTTGCTTGGCTTGCAGACCTACTTTACAGCTGGCGTGAAAGAGGTAAGGGCTTGGACCATTCATATCGGCGATACCGCACCTCAGGCAGCCGGAGTCATTCATACAGATTTTGAGCGCGGCTTTATTCGGGCACAAACGATTGCCTATGAGGACTTTATTCAGTTTAAAGGCGAACAGGGTTCTAAAGAAGTAGGCAAGATGCGCGCAGAAGGTAAGGAATACATCGTCAAGGATGGCGATGTCTTGAACTTCTTATTTAATGTTTAGCTTTCTTGTTTTAACTTAAGCAAACAGCTCAGCAAGTGCTTTACCTGGATTGTCAGCGCGCATAAAAGCTTCGCCAATTAAGAAGGCATTCACACCAGCAGCGCGCATAGTTTTTACATCTTCCGCTTGCAGAATACCGGATTCTGTAATCACCAGTTTTTCTTTAGGGATTGAAGATAGCAAATCAAGAGTCGTTTGTAGGCTAACTTCAAAGGTTTTGAGATTGCGATTGTTAATTCCTAAAAGGGGAGTTTGTAGTTCCAGAGCAGCTTCGAGCTCAAGTGCATCGTGCACCTCAACGAGTACATCGAGATGGTTTTCAATAGCACACAGCTCAAGCTCTTTCATTTGAGTCGGTTCAAGAGCAGCAACGATGAGCAAAATGGCATCGGCACCCATGGCCCTTGCTTCATAAACCTGATAGGGGTCGATGATGAAGTCCTTGCGAATTACAGGTAGAGTACAGGCAGCCCTCGCTTCTTTGAGAAACTCGGGTGAGCCCATAAAATAATCTTTATCGGTCAAGACCGATAAGCAGGTCGCGCCATGTTCCGCATAGCTTTGGGCAATCTCTTTTGGATGAAATTGCTCGCGCAGGATTCCTTTGCTAGGGCTTGCCTTTTTAATTTCCGCAATGATGCCAGGCTTACCCTTGGCAATTGAATCAATTAAGGCTAGGGCAAAACCTCGCGCCTGCTTAGCAAGATCGCGATTGGCATAAAGAGCTTCTTTTAAGATTTCACCACTGGAAATCAGGCGTTGAGCAGCGCGAATTTCCAGCTTTTTAGTTTCTAGAATTCGAGCAAGAATATCGTTCATGAATTGCTTGCAAGACTCTGGGTTAGGGCAACTAATGCATCGAGTTTTTGCTTGGCTTTGCCCGATACGATCACTTCTTTCGCTTGATGGATACCATCAGCAATGCTGTTCGCGACATTTGCGGCATAAAGTGTGGCACCAGCATTCAGGCAAACAATATCTTTAGCAGGACCTGATTGATTATCAAGAACTTGCAAGATGATCGCTTTGGACTCATTAGCATCTTTCACCTTGAGGGATTCGAGTGAGGTGGTTGTCATTCCAAAATCACTAGGGGAGATCTCATATTCTTTAATCTGACCATTTAGAAGCTCAGCAATAACAGTTGGCCCCGAGAGCGTAATTTCATCAAGACCATCTTTGCCATGGACTACTAAGGCATGCTCGGCCCCCAAGAGTTGTAATACTTTTGCTTGAATACCAACAAGCTCTGAGTTAAATACGCCCATCAAAATATTAGGTGCCTTGGCTGGATTAGTAAGTGGACCTAGGATATTAAAGATGGTTCGTACGCCTAGATCTTTGCGGATCGGGACAACATTTTTCATAGCAGGGTGATGATTGGGGGCAAACATAAAACCTACACCCAGCGTATTGATGCATTTCCCAACCGCCTCGGAAGTAAGATTGAGTTTTACGCCAAGAGCCTCTAGTACATCAGCACTTCCAGACTTACTACTCACACTGCGATTGCCATGCTTTGCAATTTTGGCTCCGGCCGCAGCAGCCACAAACATCGATGCCGTCGAGATATTAAAGGTGTGCGCACCATCCCCACCAGTACCAACTACATCTACCAAATGAGTCTTATTGGGCACATCAACCGGAGTTGCAAAATCACGCATGACTTGTGCAGCAGCAGCAATTTCAGTAGGACTCTCTTTTTTGCTACGCAAGGCAACTAAGAGTGCAGCAACCATTGGACCAGGAAGTTCGCCTCCCATGATTGCGCGCATGATGCCAATCATATCTTCCTTGGGTAGTTCTTTACCTTCAATTAAGTGTTGTAGGGCTGCTGATGCTGTCATTGTCATGAGGATTTGATTATTTCAGTTGTAAAAAGTTTTTCAGTAACGTATGTCCCTGTTCAGACAAAATTGACTCAGGATGAAATTGCACACCTTCAACAATAAAATCTTTGTGCCTTACGCCCATGATTTCACCATCATCCGTTTCTGCAGTAATCTTTAGGCAATCAGGAAGCGATGTTTTTTCAATAGCAAGAGAGTGATAGCGAGTTACTCGAAATCGTTCTGGTAGACCTTGAAAGACACCCTCGCCCGTATGATGAATCACATCAGTTTTGCCATGCATCACCTTCTTCGCCCGAATGACTTTCCCACCAAACGCCTCGCCTATCGCTTGGTGCCCTAGGCAGACGCCAAGGATTGGAATCTTCCCAGCGTATTGCTGGATCGTGGCTACTGAGATTCCTGCCTCTGTCGGACTGCAAGGCCCTGGAGAAATACAAATACGGTCTGGCTTGATGGTGGCAATATCACGCACACCGATCTCATCGTTGCGAACAACTTTCACTTCTTCTCCGAGTTCAGCAAAGTACTGAACTAAGTTGAATGTGAACGAATCGTAGTTATCAATCATTAAAAGCATGTTTATCTGCCTCTCGAGGCTTCTGCCAGATCTGCCGCTGCTAAAACCGCACGCGCCTTCGCTTCTGTTTCTTTCCACTCCGATGTGGGGTCGGAGTCTGCCACTACACCAGCACCCGCTTGGGAGTGCAGCATCCCGTCCTTAATAACTCCAGTACGAATCACAATAGCGACATCCATATCACCTGAGAATGAGAGATATCCCGCAGCGCCGCCATAAATACCACGTTTGGTGATTTCCATTTCATCAATAATTTCCATCGCCCGAATTTTGGGGGCACCGGATAGTGTTCCGGCTGGGAAGGTGGCGCGTAAGACATCCATATTGCTCATATTGTCCTTGAGTTCGCCCTCTACTGAGCTGACGATATGTTGCACATGCGAGTACTTTTCAATCACCATCGAGTCGGTCACTTTGACTGTGCCCGTTTTGGCAATTCGACCTACATCATTGCGGGCCAAGTCAATGAGCATGACATGCTCGGCAATTTCTTTCGGATCGGCTAGAAGCTCTTTTGCTAATTGTGCATCCTCTTCTGGAGAAGAGCCACGACGGCGGGTACCTGCAAGAGGGCGTATGGTGACCATCTTACGATTCTCCCGTTTTTCTTGGCGCACTAAGATCTCGGGAGAGGAACCCACAATTTGTAGATTGCCAAAGTCATAGAAGTACATGTACGGCGATGGATTTAAGGAACGAAGCGCTTTGTAAAGTTGGAGCGGTGATTGCGCATAAGGACGACTAATACGTTGACCAATAACGACTTGCATACAGTCGCCGGCCAAAATATAGTCTTTGGTTTTGTAAACCGCATTTTCAAAGTCGGCTGCCTTAAACTTCCGAATTAACTCGACACCATTTTCTTTGTTTGGAGTTTCAGGAAATTCTTTTTCAGTGTCGACTGCATTCTTCAACTGTGCTTGTAATTCAGCCAAGCGAGCTGTGCCAGCTTTATGGGCATTTTCATCGTTTGGGTCAACATACACAATGAAGTAAATTTGTCCAGCAACGTTATCGACCACGGCTAATTCTTCAGTCAGCATCAATTGAATGTCAGGAACACCAATTTCATCCGGCAGAGAATGCTTGGCGAGACGTTTCTCAATGTAACGAACAGTATCGTAACCGAAGTAACCAGCAAGCCCGCCACAAAAACGCGGTAGGTTTGTTTGGGGGGCAACCTTGAAACGCTTGAAATAAGCATCAATAAAATCAAGCGGATTATCTTGATTGGTTTCAATTATCTTGTCATCGAGTACTACTTCATTTCTTGGTAATTCAGGAGTACCTACGCTTCTAAGGAGGGTACGAGCGGGTAAACCAATGATGGAATAGCGACCAAAACGTTCGCCTCCATAAACGGATTCAAGTAAGTAGGTATTTTTTTGCCCAGAGCCTTGGGTGAGTTTTAGATAAAGTGATAAGGGCGTCTCTTGACCAATCAAAGACTCTGCTAATAGGGCCACCCGATTAAAGCCTTGTGCAGCAAACTGTTTTAATTCAGGAGCATTCATTACAAATTTGGTTTGTTCTTATAGCGATGATGCGATTTCTTTGCGCATTGCTTCAATCACATCGCGATAATTGGGCTTATCAAAAATCGCAGAGCCCGCAACAAAGGTATCGGCCCCTGCCTTAGCAATCGCTGCGATATTGTCAATTTTGATGCCGCCATCTACTTCCAACCGAATACTTCTGCCACTCGTCTCGCGATATTGATCCAGCATTTTGCGGACCTGCGTAATTTTAGTGAGGGTGCTGGGAATAAACGATTGACCACCAAAACCTGGATTAACAGACATTAGTAGAACCAAATCAATTTGATCTAGCGCATGATCCAAAAGATGAATTGGCGAAGCAGGATTTAAAACGAGGCCTGCTCGACAGCCATTATCTTTAATTAGACTGAGTGTGCGATGGACATGGGCGCTTGCCTCTGGGTGAAAGCTAATTAAATTAGCGCCTGCTTTGGCAAAATCCGGAACGATGCGGTCAACCGGCTCAATCATGAGATGCACATCGATTATGGCGGGCCTACCATTTTTTTGTGCATGCGGACGAATCGCCTCACAAACCAATGGCCCAATGGTTAGATTGGGCACATAGTGGTTATCCATCACATCAAAGTGGATCCAATCGGCTCCAGATTCGAGAACGACCCTTACCTCATCGCCCAGTTTGGCAAAGTCGGCAGAGAGTATAGAGGGGGCAATAATGGGGCTATTGAGGCTCATACGGAGGCTATTTTGGAGCTTTTTGGCTTGTCATACCTAGATTCTAGCTTGCGGACGGGGAATGGATAGAGCAGAATGCTGATCATGAATCCACCCGAAATTACCGTGACTGTTCGCCCGCAATATCTACCGGAGCAGTCTGATCCAGAAAATCAGCAATTTGCCTTTGCATATACCGTGACTATCCGCAATACAGGTGCTGCCGGGGTGCAGTTGATTGCACGGCATTGGTTTATCACGGATGGTGAGGGGGAGGTCCAAGAGGTCAAAGGTTTAGGCGTCGTGGGGCAGCAGCCTTTATTGCGTTCTGGGGAGCATTTTGAATACACCAGTTGGGCAACTTTACCCACCCCAGCCGGTACTATGCGGGGTGAGTATTTTTGTGTCACCGAGGACGCACAGTTCTTTCAGGCCAATATTCCTGAGTTTGCCTTGGTCATGCCTAGAACCTTACATTAAAGCCATTTAATAAGAGTAATCATCGTAAGGATTAACCCTAATTATTAGAATTTTAGGGTTATTACAGGAGCATTTTCTGCTAAAAATATACCTCGCTGTTTTTATTAATTAGTCGTTAAAGGGATTTTTATGAAAAAAACTTTATTAATGCCGTTAGCTATATCAATCATCGGCTTGTTTTCTGCTCCCGCCGCATTTGCGCAACAGAGCACTCTAGACAAGATGAGGTCTAGCGGAGCGGTTACTATGGGTGTGCGCGAATCCTCAGGCGCACTTTCTTATACATTGGGTGACGGCAAGTATGCCGGCTTTCATGTTGAGATTTGCAATACCGTACTCCGCGACATTCAGAAGCAGCTCAATATGAAAACATTGGATATTAAATACAGTCCAGTGACTTCACAAAATCGTATACCCTTATTACAAAACGGGACTGTTGATATTGAGTGCGGATCAACCACCAACAATGCAACTCGTCAAAAAGATGTGGCATTCGCAGTAACAACCTACGTTGAAGAAATTCGGATTGCTGTAAAAGCAAATTCTGGCATTACTTCTTTAAACCAACTTAACGGCAAGAAGGTAGCTACAACGACTGGCACAACCTCTGTTCAGCTATTGCGTAAACACGAACGAGCAACGGGCGTGAATTTTGAAGAGATCTTTGGAAAAGATCACGCTGATAGCTTTTTATTGCTTGAATCGGGGCGCGCCGATGCCTTTGTGATGGACGGATCGATTTTGGCCGGCAATATAGCGAATGCAAGAAATCCTGGTGATTACCGAATTGTGGGTGAGGTCATTGCGGTTGAGCCAATCGCCATCATGATGCGTAAGGACGATCCTTCTTTTAAGAAAGCGGTTGATGAGAGCATCATCAAAATGATGAAAGACGGCACCCTGACAAAATTGTGGGATAAGTGGTTTATGCAACCTATTCCTCCAAAAAATGCCAGAGTTGGTTTAGCTCTCTCAGATAGCACCAAACAAGCTTGGTCAAGCCCAAATGACAGACCTGCTGAAGATTATCAAAAGAAGTAAGCGTAAGGATTTGTAGCGAGTTTTATATGACTTTTGATTGGAGTGTCTTTTGTAAAGACACTTTGACTGGAGAAGCAGCCCCGCGCTGCTTCTCTTTTTTATTTGGCATGGATCCAAATGCCGACCCTACTTACTTAGATTGGCTATTTACTGCATGGGGTTGGACCTTATCGGTAGCGGGCCTGAGTCTGGTTCTTGCGCTATTGATGGGGGTGACAATTGGCACCCTCAGAACGTTACAGCCAACTAATTTTCTGAATAAAGGCCTCGTTTTTCTTGGAACCGTTTGGGTAGAGTTATTTAGAAACATCCCTCTCTTGGTTCAGGTTTTTTTGTGGTATCACGTGGTACCTGCATTTTTTCCTGTCATGAAATCGTTTCCCTCTTATTTGTTGGTGAGTATTGCTCTGGGGCTCTTTACCTCAGCCCGCATTGCCGAGCAGGTACGCGCCGGCATTCAATCTTTACCATCCGGTCAGCGTAATGCCGCCATTGCTTTGGGGATGACCACCACACAAAGTTATCGGTATGTAATTTTACCCATGGGTTTGCGAATCATTATTCCGCCTCTCACATCAGAGTGTATGAATTTAGTCAAGAACTCTTCGGTTGCGTTTGCGGTTTCTGTACCAGAGCTCACCTTATTTGCAATGCAAGCACAGGAAGAAACGTCACGCGGCATTGAAATTTATCTTGCGGTTACTGGCCTCTATGTGATCTCAGCATTCTCGGTTAACCGCATCATGGCCTGGATCGAGAAAAAATCCCGGGTGCCTGGTTTTATTGCACCTAGTGCCTCAGGCTCTCATTAAATCAAGGGATATGGACGGCACATGGATCTTGATCTAAGTTTTTACAATTGGGCATTATTTACTAGCTACCTTCAAAAGGGTTTGATCTTTAGCATTCAGCTCACGGTGATTGCTACTGTTGGAGGAATTATTGTTGGGACCGTGTTGGCGCTGATGCGTTTATCGGGTAAGCAATGGCTGGTGATGCCTGCCACGATATATGTTAATACCATGCGTTCCATCCCATTAGTGATGGTGATCCTGTGGTTCTTTTTGTTGATTCCCCTAATGATTGGTAAACCAATCGGCGTTAATTTATCAGCCATCATTACATTCATTGCATTTGAGGCCGCATTTTTCTCAGAAATTGTGCGTGCTGGTATTCAGTCAATACCACGCGGTCAGGTGTATGCAGGTCAAGCATTGGGAATGAGTTATGCCCAAAACATGCGCTTGGTTGTTTTGCCCCAAGCCTTTCGCAATATGATTCCGGTCTTTATGACCCAGACCATTATTTTGTTCCAAGATACTTCATTGGTGTATGCCATTGGCGCCTATGATCTTTTAAAAGGCTTTGAGATTGCTGGTAAAAACTTTGGACGCCCGATTGAAACCTATTTATTGGCTGCAGTTACCTATTTCTTGATTTGTTTTACCTTATCCAGAATCGTTCGCAGGATTCAGCAAAAAGTTGCCATCATTCGATGAGTATAGAAAGTAAATAGAAATGATTGAGTTACAACATATTTCAAAATGGTATGGTCAGTTTCAGGTTCTAACCGATTGCTCCACGACTATTAAAAAAGGAGAGGTTGTAGTAATCTGCGGACCATCGGGGTCTGGCAAATCAACCCTGATTAAAACGATTAATGCCCTTGAGCCCTTTCAGGAGGGTGAGCTGATTGTGAACGGTATTCGTTTGCATGACCCCAAAACAGATTTACCAAAATTACGGGCAAAGGTTGGAATGGTGTTTCAGCACTTTGAGCTATTTCCACATCTCTCGGTCATGGAAAACTTAACCATTGCCCAAATTAAAGTACTCAATCGCTCAATAGAAGAGGCTAAACAGCATGGTCATAAATATCTTGAGCGCGTAGGCCTTCTAGAGCAAAAGGATAAGTTTCCAGGCCAGTTATCTGGTGGTCAACAACAACGCGTTGCGATTGCACGGGCTCTATGTATGGACCCGATTGTGATGTTGTTTGATGAGCCAACTTCAGCGCTCGATCCTGAAATGGTCGGTGAGGTTTTGGACGTGATGGTCAAGCTTGCGCAAGAAGGTATGACCATGTGCGTGGTAACTCACGAAATGGGCTTTGCTAAAAAGGTAAGCCACCGTGTCATTTTTATGGACAAAGGAAAAATTGTAGAGGATTGCTCGCGTGACGAGTTTTTTGGTAATCCGGACGCACGATCCCCGCGGGCAAAAGACTTCTTATCAAAGATTTTGGCAGACTAAGGTTTAATCTTTTCGGCCTTTACCCGTCCAAAATACAATTGCCAATAGAATACCTAGAGCAATCAGTCCCTCTAAGACAAACAAGAGCATTGGGTATTCATCAAATAATTGAGCAATCATGGGCGCATTCTTTTTTCTGCAAACAATTGTAAAGCGCAAATCAGGCTTCAGTGGTTCTGTAAGCGCCGTATTGGCAGCTTTGTTTCTGGTGTCGTGCGCAGCTCCCCCTACAAAACCAAGCGCACCCTCGGTTCCAGCGACAACATCATCCTTCCCTCGCACCCCAAAGATTGTTGAGACTGTAGTCGCCGATGATGCTGCTTCATCAGCAAGTTTATCCCCAGTGAGCTTTAGTGATATCCCTGGGTGGAATGAAGATGTGCTTGCTGATGCCTGGCAAGCATGGTTACAGAGTTGCAATGCCTTACGCAAGCGCAAGACTGGTCCGGTTAATTGGGTAGCAGTTTGTGATCGTGCTAATGCACAAAAGCCTAGAGATGCAAAAACGTTTTTTGAGAATAACTTTCGAGCGTACTCAGTTCGTAATCAGGTGACTGGTAAGTCTGAGGGCTTAGTGACGGGCTATTACGAACCGATTATGAATGGCTCACGCGTTCGCACAGAGCGCTATACCGTTCCTTTGTATGCTTATCCTAAATCGTGGGTGAGAGCAAAACCCAATCCAGCACCAACGCGCGCAGAGTTAT
Source organism: Polynucleobacter sp. (assembly GCA_036746715.1). GTDB lineage: Bacteria > Pseudomonadota > Gammaproteobacteria > Burkholderiales > Burkholderiaceae > Polynucleobacter. The sequence continues at coordinate 85,908 of DAIODQ010000003.1, forward strand.
TGAGCTCTGGCTTACTAAAAGGTTCTGAAATTGCCTGGGTCGAGGATCCTGTTGCGGCAGCATCTATGCAGATTCAGGGATCTGGAAAGATTCGGTTAGATGGTGGGCAGATTGTGCGTTTTGGCTTTGCTGGAACCAATGACCAACCCTTTAAGTCCAGTGCGCAGTGGCTTTTGGATCGTAAAGAAATTACACGTGCAGAAGCGACGATGCAAGGAATTTCGGAGTGGGGAAAGCGTAATCCGAATAAGGTTCAAGAGATGCTCAATGCTAATCCTCGTTTTGTATTCTTTAAAGAGTTACCTCCATCGGCGAATCAAGATCTAGGACCGATCGGCGCCTTGGGTGTGCCATTAAGTCCAGGACGCAGCATTGCTATTGATCCTCGCGCTATTCCCTTAGGGGCGCCAGTTTTTCTAGAAACCACACAGCCCTTAAGTAACCAGCCTATACGACGCTTAGTCATGGCCCAAGATACCGGTAAGGCGATCGTGGGGCCAGTGCGGGTTGATTATTTCTGGGGTACTGGTGATGAGGCAGGCGAGTTAGCTGGCAGAATGAAGCAAAATGGTCGTGTTTGGTTATTGCTACCGCGAAGGGATTAAAAATGACGTACAACACTATCTTGACGGAGACCGAAGGCAAGGTTGCCATCATTACCTTAAATCGTCCTAAGGTCCTCAATGCGCTAAATGATGAGCTAATGAACGAGCTCGGCACCGCCTTACTAAAGTTTGATGCGGATGACTCCATTGCTTGTATGATTATTACGGGTAGTGAAAAAGCATTTGCTGCAGGTGCTGATATTGGCAAGATGGCGCAACTTGATTTTCAGGAGACCTATCGTAATAACTTTATCAGCCGTAACTGGGAAACCCTTACCAAGGTGCGCAAACCGGTGATTGCTGCGGTTTCTGGTTATGCTTTAGGCGGCGGCTGCGAGCTCGCGATGATGTGCGACATGATTATTGCCGCCGATACTGCGAAGTTTGCTCAGCCAGAGGTGAAACTTGGAATTGTTCCTGGATCTGGTGGAACTCAAAGGCTTACGCGTGCTGTATCAAAATCGAAGGCGATGGATTTATGCTTAACTGGACGCATGATGGATGCCGCAGAGGCTGAGCGCAGCGGTTTAGTAGCACGTATTTACCCAGCGGCACAGTTAATGACTGAAACCAAGGTCATTGCACAAACTATTTCCGCAATGCCCTTAATAACACTCATGATGGTGAAAGAAAGTGTCAATGTGGCATTTGAAATGAGCTTGAGCGAAGGAATTCGTTTTGAGCGAAGACTCTTTCACGCTTGTTTTGGAACTGAAGATCAAAAGGAGGGTATGGCTGCGTTTTTAGAAAAGCGACCTGCCCAGTTTAAGAATCGCTAGTTTTCTTAGCCTCTTTAGGCTAAGTAGGTTTGTGCTAGCCGAACCCAGTAATTAACGCCCACAGGAATTAGTGCGTCATTAAAATCGTATGAGGGGTTATGCAAATGGCATGGCCCCATTCCATGACCAGCAATTCGGTGATCGCCATCACCGTTCCCTAAAAATACATAGCATCCTGGCTTTTTAAGAAGCATGAAGGCAAAGTCTTCTGCTCCCATAGTGGGATCAATGCGCAAATTAACGCGTTCTGCTCCAACCAGATCTTTCATGACCTTGCTTGCAAACTCTGTTTCTTTTTCATGATTAATGAGGGGCGGATAATTACGCTTGAATGCAATACTGGCTTTGCAGTCAAATGCGCCCGCAACTTGATTGCTAATCTCATTAAGGCGGCGCTCGATTAAGTCTAATACTTCAAGAGTAAAGGTCCGAACCGTTCCGCCTAAGATGGCGGTATCCGGGATAACGTTACTGGTCTCGCCCGCATGAAACTGCGTAATGGAGATCACTGCTGCATCAACAGGGCGCTTATTACGGGTAATGATGCTTTGTAGGGCTTGGGCAATCTGAACACCAGCCATTACAGGATCGGCACTATTGTGAGGAAGTGCTGCATGGCCACCTTTTCCCTGAATTTCAATACTGAACTCATTGCTCGAGGCCATCATAGGGCCGCTTATTACGCCAAAGTGCCCCTCACCCAATCCGGGCCAGTTATGCATGCCAAAGACAGCATCGCAAGGAAATTGCTCAAAGAGACCATCATTAATCATTTCTTGTGCACCCGCACCACCTTCTTCAGCAGGTTGAAAGATAAAGACAACGCTACCCTTAAACTCGCGATGATTGGATAAGTATTGCGCCGCACCTAGCAGCATCGCAGTATGGCCATCATGACCACAGGCATGCATTTTTCCAGCATGGGTAGAGGCGTGGGGAAAGGTATTTTTTTCTTGTAAGGGCAGGGCATCCATATCGGCTCGCAGACCAATCATTTTTCCGGGACCAAGCTCGCCATCAATCCGTCCGACCACCCCAGTTTTACCCAAACCTTTAAAAACCGGGATTCCCCAGCTAGAAAGTGCTTCAGCTACTAATTCGGCAGTCCGTTTTTCCTCAAAACGTAATTCAGGATGGGCGTGGATATTGCGACGAATTTGTGTAACAGTCTCAGCGGATTCAAGGATTTCAGGCAGGATTTTCATAGAACAATATTAGCCCAAAGCGATACACTAAGCATTAAGGTGTTATTAACTCAAAAAAAGTGTAATAAATACGGATGATTACTAAGAAACCTTGGCTTTCCTCCTACCCAATGGGAGTCTCCCATACGCTCAATTACGAAGCTTATGACTCATTACTAGACCTCCTAGACGAGTCTTTCACTCGGTTTGCAAATCAACCCGCGTATTGGTGTATGGGTAAGCACTTTTCATACCAAGATATTGATCTCGCCTCCAAAAAGCTTGCCACATATTTACAAAGCTTAGGGTTAGAAAAGGGTGCGCGGGTAGCTATCATGTTGCCCAATATTCCACAATATCCAATCGTTTTATACGGAGTATTGAGGGCTGGATATATTGTTGTCAGCATCAATCCCTTATACACACCCAGAGAATTGTCAGCCCAATTAAGCGATTGTGGAGCAGAGGCAATTTTATTGCTGGAGCATTTTGGTAAAACCCTTGAGGATGCATTTGCTATCGAAAGGAAAATAATTGCACTCAAGCATGTAGTGATCACCAGCATTGCTGAGATGTTGGGTTGGAAAGGCCCTTGGTTAGATCGTTTTATTCGCACATTCAAGCGCAAGGTAGTTCCATACGTATTACCTAATCATCTACAGAGTATTCAGTTTAGACAAGCACTTGAACGTGGAGCATTGTTAACGTATAGAAAACCAATCGTATCCCAGGGCGATATTGCATTGCTTCAGTACACCGGAGGAACTACTGGGGTGTCGAAGGGAGCAATCCTGACGCACCGTAATTTAATTGCGAATGTTTTACAGATCGAAGCCTGGCTAAAACCAATTGAACAACGCAAGACTATTAAAACCTGGAATTTTTTATGCGCTTTACCGATGTACCATATCTTTGCATTAACAGGATGTGGTTTGCTGGGTATGCGTCTTGGGGCAAGGATTCTGTTGGTTCCTAACGCACGGGACTTGCCAAATTTGATTGGTATTTTGAAAGAGTTCCCAGAAATCAATGTATTTCCGGGAGTTAATACTTTATTTCAGGCGCTACTCAATAACCCAAAATTTACTGAATTAGATTTCTCGCACTGGGCCTTAACCATTGGCGGAGGTATGGCAGTACAACGGTCTGTAGCCGAGCGCTGGCATGCACTAACGGGAACTGTTATTACTGAAGGCTACGGCTTATCCGAGACCTCACCAGTAGCATCTTGCAACACTCCGCTGGCACAAGAGTTTACGGGCTCCATTGGTTTACCGCTTCCCGATACTGCAATGTGTATCCGTGACGAGGATGGAAAAGATCTGCCGGCAGGTGAAGTTGGTGAAATTTATATTCATGGACCTCAGGTGATGTCGGGGTATTGGCAACAAGAGCATGAGACCGTTAATGTCTTAGGGCAAGATAGATACTTTAGAACGGGAGATATTGGGTTGATGGATGAGGCTGGCTATTTCAAAATTGTTGATCGTAAGAAAGACATGATTTTGGTAGCTGGTTTCAATGTTTATCCGAATGAAGTTGAGGATGTCGTTGCCTCGATCCCTGGGGTTATTGAATGTGCGGTTGTTGGCGTCCAACAAGCATCGACCGGTGAAGCTGTGAAGTTATTTGTAGTACGCGATGATTTACAGGTGACAGAGAGTCTCATTATGGAGGTTTGTAATCGCGAACTGACGCATTACAAACGCCCAACACAGGTTGAGTTTAGAGAAACCTTACCTAAAAATAATGTGGGGAAGATATTACGCCGGATTCTGCGTGATGAGAGTAAAGCTTAGGTCAGATCTTTACTGGGCAGGTTAATAATTTTTGCTACAAACTGAAGTGCCTTTAAAGAATAGGGTGCGTTGCTTGATTTTTGTAAATAACTCGGCAATGGCTCAATTACTCCAAGTAAGGGGGCAGAAATACGTTGACGAAGAGTGTTGATATTTTCTTCACGGTATGGCATTGCAGGGCTAATGCAGTTAGCTACCCATCCTGCAATTTTTAATCCCCTTTTTTCAATTGCTTCTACCGTAAGTAGAGTGTGATTAAGGCAGCCTAAACGAATCCCAACAGTTAAAATAATCGGTAGACGAACTAACTGTGCAAAATCAGATAGATCTTGATTCGCATTGATTGGAGTTAAAAAACCACCCGCTCCCTCAACAATCACATGCTCGACCTCTTGTTCAATTCGGTGAAAACCATCAAGCATTTTTGACATGTCTAAGCTAAGCCCACTTTCTTTTGCCACCAAATGGGGTGCCGCTGGAAAACCCAGAACATATGGGCAGAGCATTTCTCTAGAAATCTGATTACTTCCAGCAATTAAATAGGTCTCAATATCTTCATTACGTAATTGACCTCCTGGATCGGTATAAGTGCCCGCAACGAGTGGTTTGTAAGCAGACGCAGACCCATGTTGATCAAGATTGAGCTTATAAACTAGAGAGGCGCTTACCAGTGTTTTACCAACTTCGGTATCGGTTCCGGTCACAAAATATGAATGTGTCATAACAATTAATTCAGTGATTCAAGATGTAAAAGGATGTTTGCTAAAGTACTAATTTCATCATGGGTGTGGGAGGCCGAGAGGGTCATACGTAGACGCGACATACCCACTGGTACGGTAGGTGGACGGATCGCAGGAATCCAATAGCCTGCGAGATCTAAATTTCTAGCGAGTTGCAATACAGTTTCATTGCTGCCAATCATGATCGGTTGAATTGCAGTATCGGAATCGAGCAGATGCCAATGCGTAAATTGAGCGAGTTGTTTCCAAAGTGCTATGTTGCTTCTCAAGCTCTCTCGCCGTTCTTGCCCTATTGGACTTTCAATGAGCTCAAGGCTGCGTATTAAGGCATATGCCAAAGCGGGAGAGCTGGCAGTACTATAGATGTAAGGTCGCGCTTTTTGAATCAGCCATTCAATCAATAGTTCATTTGCACAAACAAACGCACCACTAAGGCCTGCTGCTTTACCAAGTGTGCCAACATAAATCAAGCGCTCAGAGCAAAGACTGCTATCTTCTAAGATACCGTACCCATACTTTCCCAAAACGCCAAAGCCGTGCGCATCGTCAACCATCAGTAATGCATCATAGCGCTCGGCTAATTGAAGAAGTGCACCTATTGGGGCTAAATCGCCATCCATGCTAAAGACGCCATCAATAATAATAAGCTTATGTTGTGAGGAATCCTCTTTCAGTTCATCTTCAAGGACCTCCAGATTGTGATGATCAAAGATCAATACAGTTGCATTGTTTTGTCCTTTGGCAAGACGAACACCATCAATGAGAGATGCATGGTTTAGGCGAGCTGAATAGATTCTGGAAGCGTTACTCTTGAGATTACTGAGTGCAGTAATTGCACTGATATTGGCAAGATAACCTGAAGAAAAAAATAGAGCTTTAGCCTTAGGTATCGATAGAGCTTGGGTCTGTGCTAATTTTTTCTCTAGCGCATCATGGATCGTTTGATGGCCACTAATTAAATGTGAGGCACCGCTACCAACCCCAAACCGCTGCGCACCTTCTGAAAGCGCAGTAATTAAATCGGGGTGGTTCGCAAGACCAAGGTAATCATTGCTGCAAAAAGCTTGCAGTTCACGCCCACCAATTTGCATTCGTATTCCACAGGGAGATTCAACGGATCGGATCTTACGTCTCAACCACTGTGTATCAAGCTCTGTCAGTTCGCGAATGATTTGATTTTTTACAAAGGACATGAATACTTGATGCCTTATGGTTTATAGGGGAGCATTGAGAGTTTTGTTTAAGGCTTGGTAAATACCTTTACTCATTAATTCGATCTCACTATTACTCAAAATATAAGGCGGCATGACATAGACAGTTTGCCCAATAGGCCTTATTAGTACACTTTCCCGCATGCCATTTTGAAACATCTCTTTAGAAAAAGTATCGGGCTTTGTAAGAGATTGTTTTTTGACATCAAAGGCGAAGATCATGCCTTGTTGACGTACATGTTCAATACGTTCATCGCGGTAGGTCCATGTAAAAGCCTGCTGAATCTTCTGCGCACTCACTATATTTCTTAAAAGAATTTGTTCGTCTTCAAAGATGTCTAACCCTGCTAAAGCCGCTTTACACGCAAGCGGGTTGCCAGTATAGGAATGAGAATGTAAAAATGCTTGATTGACATCATCACCATAAAAGGCTCCATAGATAGAGTCACGGGTTAAGCAAATCGAGAGCGGTAGATATCCAGCACTAATTCCTTTGGACAGAGTTAAAAAATCTGGCCAAATACCAGCTTGCTCACATGCAAAGAATGAGCCTGTACGTCCGCAACCTACTGCAATCTCATCGGCAATTAAATGGACGTCATATTGTTTACAAAGTGCAGCAGCTTTTTTGATATAAGTAGCCGAGTGCATTGCCATTTGACCGGCACACTGAACAAGTGGTTCAATGATCAGTGCCGCAATTCCTTCATGGTTTTTTTGTAGGCATAACTCAAGGTCTTTAATTGCTCTTTGAGCAACGGCCTCTGAACTTTCCTCGCTATGCGCTTGGCGCGCATCAGGGGATATAACAACATAAACATCTTGCAAGAGAGAGCCATATGCTTTTTTAAATAAGGCAACATCGGTGACAGCTAGTGCACCCATCGTCTCGCCGTGATAGCTATTGCGCAAACAAATAAACTTCATTTTTTTAGACTTACCTTGAATCTTCCAAAAGTGGTGACTCATTTTTAGAGCGATTTCCACTGCGGATGCACCATCACTGGCATAAAAGGCATGACCCAAGTGCCCTTGGGTCAGTTGGGTCAAACGTTCAGATAGCTCAATGACGGGTTGATGCGTAAACCCAGCCAACATCACATGCTCAATGGTCTTGAGTTGCTCAATGATGGCCCGATTGATTTTCGGATTAGCGTGCCCAAATAAATTAGTCCACCAAGAACTAATGCAATCTAAAAATCGATTACCGGAAACATCGATTAACCACGGCCCCTCACCATGATGAATTGCCACTAAGGGATAGGCTTCGTGGTGTTTCATTTGGGTACAGGGATGCCATACCGATGCAAGGCTTCGTGCAACCCAATCTACTTGATGGGAGGGGCTATTCATAAATGTATTGGAACACTCCTTGTGAGATTTGGTTTCATATCTGTTATGTTATTGGTTTTAGAGATTAAGCTATAAAAACGATGTCAGCTCACCAAATTACAGCACCCCTCATACAGGCAAAATCAAGACCTCCCGTGGTAGGGGCAACATGGACTCTTGAGGCGGTGACGGCTCTTTATAACCTTCCTTTTAATGAGATTATGTTTCGGGCTCAAGAGACCCACCGTCAGTATTTTCCAGAGGGTGATGTCGAGCTGGCTACGCTTTTATCAATCAAGACCGGGGGCTGTCCCGAGGACTGTGGCTATTGCCCTCAAGCGGCTCGTTACCATACAGACGTTAAAGCCACTAAGTTATTGGATTTGGAGGAAGTGTTGGAGGCTGCAAAAGCCGCTAAAGCAGCCGGTTCCAATCGTTTTTGCATGGGGGCAGCATGGCGCGAACCCAAAGACCGTGATGTGGAAAAGGTGGTTGCAATGATTAAGGGTGTAAAAGCCCTTGGCCTAGAGACCTGCGCTACGCTCGGTATGCTCGAGCCCTCTCAGGCCAAGAGCCTTAAGGACGCGGGCTTAGATTTTTATAACCATAACCTAGACGCAAGCGAAGATTTTTATCCCACCGTAATCCAAACCAGGAGTTATCAAGATCGATTGGATACGCTACAAACTGTTCGAAACGTCGGGCTGTCTGTCTGCTGTGGAGGGATTGTGGGCATGGGCGAGAGTCGGGAGCAGCGCGTTGCGTTTATAGCCCGTTTAGCCAATCTAGACCCCTATCCAGAATCAGTTCCCATTAATCATTTAGTGCCTGTAGCTGGCACTCCCCTTGAATCCCAAGCCAAGTTAGACCCCCTGGAATTTGTGCGCACTATCGCGGTAGCTCGAATCACGATGCCAAAGGCTAGAGTACGCTTATCAGCCGGTCGTCAAGAGCTTGGTAAGGCTATACAGGCAATGTGTTTTCAGGCGGGTGCAAACTCCATTTTTTATGGCGATCAGTTGCTAACAACGGGTAATCCAGAGGCTGAAGCAGATCGTCAATTATTAGCCCAATTAGGCCTTAAAACGAAGGAAAGTTGTAAGGCTGAAGTGCAGGTATGACGCATAGTTTTTCCGCTAAAAGTAGAAGCCCCATCGATCGCTTCATTTCTGAATTTGATATCGCCTTATGTGCTATTGCTGGTGGGGCAAACTACAAAAGACCTATTCCAGGTATTGACATCAATATTGATCTTAATGACAAGCAAGCGCTAACTTCAGACATTAATATGAGTGCTAATGAGCGTGCCCATGCGGCTGGCTTAATGCGCGTAAATCATGTGGGTGAAGTCTGTGCTCAGGCCTTATATCAGTCCCAAAAAGTCTTCGCAAAAGATCCTAAAACTAGAGCCCTTTTAGATGAAGCAGCCGGTGAAGAAATGGACCATATGGCTTGGTGTGAAGAGCGCTTGAAAGAGCTCGATTCACGGCCCAGTTTATTGAACCCCATTTGGTATCTTGGCTCTTTTGGAATGGGGCTGTTAGCGGGTCTTGCTGGCGATCGTTGGAGTTTGGGATTTGTGGCTGAAACAGAAAAGCAAGTAGAGCGCCACTTAGATCATCATCTAGAAAAATTACCCATCACCGACCATCGTTCGCGGGCGATTGTCAGGCAGATGCGCGCAGATGAAATCGAGCATGGCGCCAGTGCAATGAGCGCTGGCGGCCAAGAATTACCAGTCCCAATTAAGACAGCCATGGCAAGTATTTCAAAAATAATGACCACGACTGCGTATAAAATATAAATAACTGTTCATTTATACAGTCTTTTCATCAACTAACGGTCCTATAATTAAAGATATATCTTAGGTATAAGTTACAAGTCGTTGTTTTACAGCATAATTTTATTTAACTAATTTATCTAAGTATTCCCTAAGTGATTGTAATCACTAGGAAATTTCCCAAAAATTTACCCAAAAATACTTGACCCTGTAGGAAGCTTGCTCTAAAGTGGGAAGAAGTGTGAAAAAGTGGGGTAAATTTTGTTTCAAGGTGCGTCAGCTCTTAATCTCGATGCGAAGGGACGTATGTCGGTGCCGACTAGGCATCGTGACGCTCTTTTGGTCCAAGGAGAAGGTCGGGTCACCTTAACAAAACATCCAGATGGATGTTTATTACTATTTCCAAGGCCAGAGTGGGAAGCATTTCGAACACGAATTGCACAATTACCAATGGATGCACACTGGTGGCGCAGAATATTTTTGGGGAATGCCGCAGAGATTGATCTGGATAGCGCAGGACGAATTTTAATAAGTCCAGAGTTGCGCAGTGCGGCAAACCTAGATCGCGAAATTATATTGTTGGGCATGGGATCCCACCTAGAAATCTGGGATGCAAATACATACGCTAGCAAAGAACAGGCAGCCATTGCGCAGGGTATGCCGGATGCACTAAAACAATTTACCTTTTGATGACTGGGCGACATGAACAATACCCATCGCCCAGTATTACTGGCCGAGGCAGTGACCGCCATGATCGGCGGAACATCGTTTCAGAAAGAGAGTGCCTTTCTAATCGATGGAACCTTTGGTCGGGGCGGTCACAGCAAAGCGTTGTTAGAGCAAATAGGACCCAATTGCCAACTCCTTGCGTTCGACAAAGATCTAGAGGCGCAACATGCAGCCAAGCAAGTCCACGATGCGCGCTTCCAAATGATACACAGCAGTTTTGCGCTAATGGATCAGTATGTCAGAGCGCAATCCGTGGATGCTGTATTACTCGATCTAGGCATCAGTTCACCACAAATCGATACACCCGAGCGAGGATTTTCATTTCGTTTCGATGGGCCACTCGACATGCGCATGGATACGAGTTGCGGAGTATCCGCAGCAGAGTGGCTTGCAAGCGCTCCAGTCGAGGAGATTGCCCAAGTGATTAAAACATTTGGAGAGGAGCGATACGCATTCGCAATTGCTCGCGCTATCGTAAAGCAGCGCGAAGAAGGCAAAGCAGTGCAAACGACACTAGAGCTATCTAACGTAATAGCCAAAATAGTCCGAAGCCGGGAGCCAGGGCAGGATCCTGCCACTCGTACATTTCAAGCAATCCGAATCTTTATTAATCAAGAACTAGCTGATTTAGAGAGAGGATTAGAAGCTGCCCTCGATGTTTTAAAAATAGGCGGTCGCTTGGTAGTGATCAGCTTTCATTCCTTAGAAGATCGCATTGTGAAGCAGTTTATACAGACCCATGCGCAAATCACAGTGCCACGGGAATTACCGATACGTGCCAAAGATATGCCACAAGGAGATCTGGAGATCATTGCCCGCATTAAGCCTAGCGTCTCAGAGATTGAAGAAAATCCACGCGCACGCTCAGCCGTCATGCGAGTTGCTGAGAAAAAAGGGATAGCGTCATGAATCGTGCAACCCTTACCTTGCTTGCTCTTTTATTGATTTGTGCTTTGTCATTGGTTGCCTCGCAACAGCGAGCGAGAAAAACGTTTGTGGCTCTTGAACGCGCACAAGTGCAAGAACGAAAATTAAATCAAGAGTGGTTGCGGCTTGAGTTTGAGCAAAGAAACTTATCCAAGTCTGCACGAATTCGGGATGTGGCGCGTAATCAGCTGCGTATGAGTCCGATCACACCGGACCGAACTCTTTACTTTAAGGAAGGTCTATGAAGCCAGTTGGATTCTCGACCTCACCCAATATAGTTTTACGCTTACCCATGTGGCGCTCACGGCTCATGCTGTTCTTATTGTTTGTAGCGTTTGTTGCCTTAGTCGTGCGCGCTTTTTGGATACAAGGACCTGGTAATGGGTTTTATGAAGCGAAAGCTATTAAGGGCGTGCAACGCGTTATTGATATGCCTGCAACTCGGGGCAAGATTGTGGATCGCAATGGGCAATTAATTGCTACCAGCCTAGAGGCAAAAGCAGTAATCGCTTATACGGATAACATCCCAGCGGACCTTGCACCAGAAAAGATTGCCCAACTCGCTAAATTATTAGATATAAGCGAGACCGAAATTAAGAAAAAAATTAAGGATGAGCGCAATCAAGTATTTTTAAAGCGCCAAGTTGATCCTGAAGTAGCACAACAAATTAGACGCTTAGAGATTCCAGGGATTGGACTGAATAATGAATATCGCCGTCACTATCCAGAAGGTGAGGCAATGGCACACGTTATTGGATTTACAAACGTGGAGGACCGTGGGCAAGAAGGAATTGAGCTTGCGCGTGATAAAGATCTCGCTGCTCAAACTGGAAAACGGCGTGTTGTTGTTGATCGCTTGGGCCGTATTGTGAACGATATTGCCATATTACAGTTTCCACAAAATGGTCAAGATCTTCAACTATCTATTGATAGCAAGGTTCAATACATCGCCTATAACGCGTTAAAGAGCGCTGTCGAGAAACATAAAGCCAAGGCAGGTGGTGCAGTTGTATTAGATGTGCGTACGGGAGAAATTTTGGCATTAGCAAATTGGCCAAGTTACAACCCAAATTTACGTAAAGCACTAACAGGTGAGCAATTACGTAATCGGGTTCTAACCGATACCTTTGAGCCTGGCTCTACGATGAAACCATTTCCAGTGGCTTTGGTGATGGAGCAAGGAAAAGTTCAAGCAGATACCAATATGGTCATTGGCCAAAAATTATTGATCGGCCCAAAACCAATTACCGATGCGCATCTCCATGGAATGTTAACGGTTTCGCAGGTTATTCAGAAATCTAGCAATATTGGCACTGCAAAACTAGCCTTACAGTTAGAGCCGCGTGAAATGTGGGATTTATTTGCGGCAGTCGGTTTTGGGCAAGCACCCAATATTGGTTTTCCAGGAGCTGTTGCAGGACGTTTGCATCCCCACCAAAAATGGGGTCAAAGTGATCAAGCGCGCATGTCCTTTGGTTATGGGATTTCAACATCGTTATTTCAATTAGCACGCGCGTACACCATCTTTGCGCGTGATGGGGAGCTTGTACCAACCACAATTCTTCGTAACCCCGAATACAAACTAGGAACACGAGTCATTTCTGCAAAAACAGCAGTAGAGATGCGCAATATGCTCGAAACAGTGACCGAGCAGGGTGGTACAGCGATACGTGCTCGGGCAGATGGATTTCGGGTGGGCGGGAAAACAGGCACCTCACATAAAGTGGAGGGTAAGGGATACGCTGCAAATAAATACCGCGCCTTTTTTGTTGGACTTGCACCAATTAGTGCACCACGTATTGTGGTTGCGGTGATGGTCGATGAACCATCTACAGGAGGACATTATGGTGGCGAGGTAGCAGCCCCAGTTTTTTCAACGATTGTAAGCGAAACTCTACGTAGCTTAAACATATCCCCAGATCTTACGGATCGAACTTTAGTTCAAAGCTCTGAACCGATGACACCCGGAGTGCAGGCACAAAAAGTGGTGCTTAAACAATGATGGCTGCTATCCGTATGACCCGTCACGAAGCTCTATTGCATTTACAGCATTTTGTGCTGCCGTCCGCAACAATATCCGCTGATACTCGTCATATAAAAGTAGGTGATATTTTTATGGCCTATGCAGTTGGTCATGGTAAAGCCTTGCGGGATGGCCGCCCTTATATTGCTAGGGCCCTTAAGCTTGGGGCTGCTTGTGTGTTGTATCAAGAAAACAATGATCGCTCACAAAGTCAAGCTTGGGAAGTTGATCTAGATGATGAGCGTTGTATTGCAATTGAAAATCTTGCAGAGCATGCAGGTTGGATTGCTGCAGAGTGGTATGGTAGACCCAGTCAAACATTAAAGCTTGTTGGTGTAACCGGCACAAACGGAAAAACCAGCGTTACGCAATGGCTTGCTCAGACGCTATCAAAGCGTGCAGCAGTCATTGGGACATTAGGCGTTGGTTTTGTCAATCAATTACACGAAGTAGGCTACACCACACCGGATGCACCTCGCTTGCAAACAGAGTTGTTTCAGTTAAAGCAGCAAGGTGCCGACTATGTAGCACTGGAGGTCTCATCACATGCTTTAGATCAAGGGCGAGTAAACGGAACCCATTTTGATTCAGCCATTTTTACAAATTTAAGCCAAGACCATTTGGACTATCACGGCACGATGGCTGCATATGGAGCATCGAAAGCAAAATTATTTAAGGAATTTAATGCTAAAAATAATGTGATCAATATTGAAGATTCATTTGGTCGAAGCTTATTCATGGATCTTGTAGAGCAAATTGGCAAAACAATTTGGCTTTATGCATTGCAGCCTACAGCGTTCAATCATTTGGAAGGCTTAAAAGATCGTTATAAATCCGTCTACTTACAAGAATATTGTTTTATAGAAAACGCCTATCAATGCAAGGTTGTGATTGATGAAAGTGTATATCCATGCAATATTCCTGTTTTAGGCGAGTTTAATCTAGCTAATGCCTTAGCAGTCATTTCCACCTTGATGACACAAGGGATGAGCGCTTCAGAAGCATTACGTCGCATCGAGCACGTATCGCCAGTAAAAGGGCGGATGGAAATCATAAAAGGGGTAAAAGCGGACGCCCCAATGATGGTTGTGGATTATGCACATACACCAGATGCACTTCAAAAGGTTCTTGAAACACTTAGACCAATTGCTTCAATTCGGGGCGGACAAATTTATTGTGTTTTTGGATGTGGTGGTGATCGAGATCAGGAAAAACGACCGTTAATGGGCCACATCGCTCGTAATGGTGCAGAGCATGTTTTTATAACCAGTGATAATCCGCGCTCCGAAGATCCTTTGCAAATTATGCAAATGATCGTTGCAGGTATACAACATAAAACAAATAGTGAAGATAGTGGTAACTCAGTTGAGGTCATTGCTGACCGGGCTGCCGCCATTATGAGTGCCGTTCGACAAGCCAAGCTGCAAGATATTGTGCTTGTTGCTGGTAAGGGCCATGAGACCACTCAAGAGTTCAAGGGAAAGCGTTTTGATTTTTCGGATCAGGCCCATTTGCGTTTAGTTAGTGGAGGGGCAGCGTAATGCAGGTAATCAAGCCCATCTCTACTTTGGCGCAGATACAGACAATGTTACCCAATAGTCATTTCATCAACATTACCAAAGAGCAGGCTAGCGAACTAAGTATCACAAAAATTGGGACAGATAGTCGTAAGTTAATGGTCGGAGAACTATTTATTGCACTTCAAGGTGAGCGATTTGATGCTCATCATTTTTTGACAGATGTTCAAAAAGAAGGGGCAGCAGCCGTCATGATTAGTGACGCGACGGCATGCCCAAACGCTATGCCAGGAGTTTGTGTCTCCGATACCCGCAAAAGCCTAGGTCAGCTAGCTCATAGTTGGCGGAAACAATTTGCTATTCCCTTGGTGGTGGTCACAGGCAGCAATGGCAAAACTACTGTTAAAGAAATGATAGCTTCTATTTTTAAAGAAGCTGTTGGTCAAGAACATGCCCTAATGACACCGGGTAATCTCAATAATGAGATTGGTTTACCGCTTACCCTATTGCAATTGCGCTCAGAGCATCGTTTGGCAGTGATTGAGCTAGGCATGAACCACCCTGGAGAAACTGCGGAGCTGGCAGCAATTGCTACTGGAACTATTGCTTTAATTAATAATGCACAACGTGAGCATCAGGAGTTTATGCAAAGTATTGCTGCGGTTGCAAAGGAGCATGCTGCAGTCATAGATGCCCTTCCGCTTGACGGGATAGCAGTATTTCCGGCAGAGACCCCCTATTCAGAGGCATGGAGAGAGGCTGCGGGTTCGCGTAAACAAATTGATTTTGCATGGCAAGGCAATAAAGTAGATAAAAGCACTGCCACAGTCCGAGGCTATGCATTAGCAAATGGCGGTATTCGGATTGAAACGCCTACGGGAGCTATTCCAGTTCAGCTACAAACATTGGGTGAGCACAACTGTACAAACGCATTAGCTGCTTGTGCAGTGGCTATAGCCGCCGGGATTTCATTAGAAAAGATTCAGTTGGGCCTGGAAAAATTTGTGCCATTCTCAGGAAGAATGCACGTGCTGCAGTTATCGGGATACACGTGTTTAATTGATGATACTTATAACGCAAACCCAGATTCAGTGGTTGCTGCTATTGATGCTTTGGCACTTCATGAAGGTGAGCGCTATTTAGTTTTAGGAGATATGGGCGAGGTTGGTATTCAGGGCCCAGAGTTTCATGAAGAGCTTGGTCGGTACGCCGCAAAATGTGGCATAGAGCATTTATTGACTTTTGGTGACTTAAGCCAAATTACTTCTAATGCTTACTTAAAAAATAAACCGGGTGGGCAGGCCAAGCATTACTCTGAGCTAGCTCAATTAAATCAAGATATAAAAAGCCAAATCAGACGCTTAGATCATGATTCACAAGGTGCAATCACGGTATTAGTGAAGGGCTCACGCTTTATGCGCATGGAACGGGTTGTTGAAGCACTTCAGAAGGAGATCAAAGTATGCTCCTAATTTTGGCACAGTGGTTACAGGACGACTACGGATTTTTCCGTGTTTTTTCTTACATAACATTCCGAGCTGTCATGGCAACCTTAACAGCCTTATTGATAGGCCTTGTTTTTGGTCCGTGGGTTATCCGTAAACTGACAGCTCTTAAGGCAGATCAAGCAATTCGGACAGACGGTCCACAAACGCATTTAGCTAAAGTTGGTACGCCAACCATGGGCGGAATACTAATCTTGATCGGAATATTTGTTTCCTGTGTTTTATGGGCAGACCTAAGTAACCGTTTTGTCTGGATTGTCATGATTGTCACCTTTGGATTTGGTGCCATAGGTTGGGTTGATGATTATCGAAAGGTTGTCTACAAGAATCCCAAAGGCATGGGATCACGAGAAAAGTTTTTATGGCAAACGGTCATTGGTTTATTTGCAGCAATCTATCTAGCATTCTCAGTATCAGAGGTAAACAACTATAAGGTTTTACAGCTATTTATTAGTTGGGTGGAGAGTGGCTTTTCGATTGATTTACCAGCAAAGTCAAATTTATATCTCCCATTTATGAAAGAAGTTAGCTATCCCTTGGGCGTCATGGGATTCATCATCCTAAGCTACTTGGTGATTGTCGGAAGTAGTAATGCAGTTAATCTCACCGACGGTCTTGATGGTCTCGTCATCATGCCCGTGATCTTAGTTGGCGCAGCACTTGGTGCATTTGCATATGTCATGGGCAACTCGATCTACGCTAAATACTTACTCTTTCCTTACATACCCGGAGCTGGTGAACTATTAATTTTTTGCGGTGCAATGGGTGGCGCTGGCCTTGCATTCCTTTGGTTTAATGCGCATCCAGCTCAGGTATTCATGGGGGATGTGGGTGCCTTAGCGCTTGGTGGAGCGCTGGGTACAGTTGCTGTGATTGTGCGACAAGAAATCGTCCTCTTTGTCATGGGAGGAATCTTTGTTGCAGAGACGGTCTCGGTCATGATGCAAGTGATGTGGTTCAAGTTCACCAAAAAATACTACGGCCAAGGACGACGAATATTTCGTATGGCACCACTTCATCATCATTTTGAATTAGGCGGGTGGCGTGAGACCCAAGTAGTTGTGCGATTTTGGATTATCACCATTTTGTTAGTACTCGTTGGCTTATCAAGCCTGAAATTACGTTAGAGACTTTTAAAGAAACGATGAAACAGGTATTACAGAATCCCTTTGTAGGACAAGCCGGTGCTGATGCATCCGAGCGATCTGCACCCCAACGTTTCTTGATTGTGGGTTTGGGAGAATCAGGCTATGCCATGGCTAAGTGGTGTTTAGTACAAGGAGCATTTGTGCGTTTAGCAGATACACGAACTCGTGTGGAGCTGCGTACACAACAAATAGACTGGTTGGATGATCTACAAAAATTAGGCTTAGAGGATGTTTGCTTTGAGTCAAGCGATTGGAGTACTTTATTAGATGGCATAGATATTGTTGGAATAAGCCCTGGCTTATCACCCATTCAAGAGCCAACATCCACTCTTTTGAGCGAATGTCAAAAACGTAATATAGCGGTGTGGAGTGAGATCGAGTTCTTCGCACGAGCGCTGCATGCTTTAGAAGCTATGGCAATGGCTGCCACAGAGCGATATAAGCCAAGCATCCTAGCGGTTACGGGTACCAATGGTAAAACAACAACTTGTGCATTAACAGCCCAGATTTGCGAACGGGCAGGCAAGCACGTAGCACTTGCTGGAAACATCAGTCCTGCGGCACTTGAAAAATTGCTCAGTGTGATTGCTAAGGCAAATAACTTTATTGAGCTGCCAGAAATTTGGGTGCTTGAACTCTCAAGCTTCCAATTGCAATTTACATATACCTTAGACCCGACAGCAGCTACCGTCCTCAATTTATCGCAAGATCATCTAGATTGGCATGGGGATATGCAAGCCTATGCTGCTGCAAAGGCTCGAATCCTAGGCAAGAATTCTGTATTAGTGCTGAATCGAGATGATGAAGTTGTGACAGCATTATTTGCCGATGAGAGAGAAAGTCGGAAGGTTATCCAATTTGGTAGTGATAGTCCTGTTGATATTGATTCGTTTGGTATTGAGCGAGATCCTAGAGCTGGCGGAATTGATTGGCTGGTGTGGGCCGAGCCAGATGAGGCTACATTAGCAATCGAACAGGAAGAGGTGCAAGAGGGCTTTATTAAACGTAAACGTCGTAAGAAATCAGGCGCCTATGAAAAGTCCGATGAACTTCGAATCAAACGTTTAATTCCAGCTGATGCATTGCGTATTCGAGGACGACATAATGCACTTAATGCGCTCGCTGCACTGGCCTTGGCGCGTGCTGCCGGCTTAGGAATTAGCCCTCTATTACACGGCTTGCGTGAGTATCAAGGTGAGGCGCACCGGGTTCAGACAGTGGCAGTAATCGGAGATGTTGAATACATCGATGACAGTAAAGGTACGAATGTGGGCGCTACTGTTGCTGCTTTACACGGACTAGGGTCAGCTACTGGAAATAAAAATATTTGGTTGATTGTTGGGGGCGATGGTAAGGGGCAAGATTTTTCACCCTTGGTGGAACCAATTACACGATTTGCAAAAGGAATTATTTTAATAGGGCGTGATGCTCCTGTGATTGAGAAAGTATGTGCTAAGGCGATAGAGCATCATGCGCTCGAACGGATATGTGCAAATAGCTTGGAATCGGCTGTTGAGCAAGCTTCTCAGCACGCAAAGGCAGGAGATATTGTCTTGTTATCACCAGCATGCGCCAGTTTCGATATGTTTAAAGACTATAAGCATCGGGCTCTTATTTTTGAACAGGCGGTGCAGGACTTAGCCCATCAAGCCTCATCCAATTCACATGATTCATTGAGGGCGTCGGTATGAATGCTCGCCCAAATCGGTTTTGGAATATCTCTCGTGGAGGTTTTGATGGATTTCGTAGTGGTCTACGAGATGCTGTATCCGGCGTCGAGCAAACACGCTCCCGCATGATGGAGTACGACCAATTACTAGTTTGGGCAATTTTGTCCTTGGCTTTGATTGGCTTGGTAATGGTGTATTCAGCCTCGATTACTTTAGCCGATGGCCCTAAATACGCCAATTACAGTAGTAATCATTTTTTAGTACGGCACTTAATTTCTTTAGGGATTGCAACATTTGTTGGATTTTGGGTTTTTAAGATTCCAGTCAAGGCGTGGGATAAGTTGGCTCCTTACTTATTCGCCTTCACCATTCTGTTATTAATTGCTGTTCTGATACCTGGAATCGGCAAAGGGGTAAATGGGGCTCGTCGTTGGATCCCCTTGGGGCTTATGAATTTTCAGCCTTCTGAGCTAATGAAATTTGCAGTCATTATTTTTGCTGCAAGTTATACCGTTCAAAGGCAAGAGCATTTACAGTCCTTTGTTAAAGGCTTTGTGCCAATGGGCTTAGCAGTTGCCTTGGTCGGCTTATTGCTAATGTTAGAGCCCGATATGGGTGCTCTCATGGTAATCGGAATAATCGCCATGGGAGTTTTGTTCTTAGGCGGCATTAACGCTAAATTATTTGGCAGCTTGACCCTCGTAGGTATTTTAATTGTTGGTGCAGTAATTGCCTTATCAGAATTTAGACGCCAGCGGATTTTTGCTTTCCTGGATCCTTGGCAAGCAGAGCATGCAGCCCGCAAAGGATATCAACTAGTTCATTCATTAATGGCGTTTGGGCGTGGTGAGTGGTTTGGGGTTGGCTTGGGTGGTAGCGTTGAAAAACTGCACTACTTGCCAGAGGCTCACACCGATTTTATCTTGGCCGTCATTGGTGAAGAGCTTGGATTTGTGGGCGTCTGTGTTGTGATCTTGCTCTTTTATTGGATAGTACGTCGCGCATTTTTAATTGGCCGAACAGCTTTACAGCTTGATCGTAGTTTTGCTGGTTTATGTGCCAAAGGAATTGCCATCTGGATTGGGTGGCAAGCCTTCATCAATATGGGTGTTAATTTAGGTTTGTTGCCAACAAAAGGCCTAACCTTGCCGCTAGTAAGTTATGGCGGATCTGCCATTTTGATGAATGCAGTTGCATTCGCAGTGTTACTCAAGATTGATTACGAAAATCGGATATTGATGCGGGGGGGCAAGTTATGAGTTCCAGTCCGCGCTCTATCTTGGTGATGGCTGGTGGGACTGGGGGGCATATCTTCCCCGGCTTAGCAGTTGCTGAACATCTGCGCGGCAAAGGCTGGGATGTAGCTTGGCTTGGAAATGCCAGTGGAATGGAGTATCGCTTAGTGCCAGCCAGGGGCTTTCAGTTTGAAAGCGTTCAGTTTGGCGGACTAAGAGGAAAAGGCCTCCTGACTAAAGTGATGTTGCCATTTAATTTAATACGTGCCATGGCGCAAAGTTGGCAAATTATTCGGAGACTCAAACCCAATGTCGTTTTAGGAATGGGCGGATACATTACTTTCCCAGGTGG
This sequence comes from Polynucleobacter sp., assembly GCA_036746715.1. Classification (GTDB taxonomy): domain Bacteria; phylum Pseudomonadota; class Gammaproteobacteria; order Burkholderiales; family Burkholderiaceae; genus Polynucleobacter. The sequence continues at coordinate 106,444 of DAIODQ010000003.1, forward strand.
TCTTGTGAGTTATCTTTTGGGCAGCCCTCTTGTTTTGCATGAGTCAAACTCGGTAGCAGGAAGCGCTAATCGTTTTTTAGCAAAAGTAGCAACTCGTGTTTTGACAGGATTTCCGAAAACGATGCCCAATGCAGAATGGGTCGGTAACCCGATTCGGGAAAGTTTCAAGTCTCTTACTCCCTGCAATAAGCGTTATGAGTCACGCCAAGGGCCTCTGCGATTGCTTGTAGTAGGCGGCAGCCTTGGCGCAGCCGTTTTAAATTCCACCATTCCTGAGGCCTTGGCCAACATACCAATCGAGCAACGGCCTGTGGTTATTCATCAGGCGGGTGAGAAGCACGCAGAGCAACTTGCAGAGCGCTACCGTCATCTCAAGGTAAATGCTGAAGTAAAGCCATTTATTGAGGATATGGCCTCTGCTTATGCAAATACTGATCTAGTAATTTGTCGAGCCGGTGCCATGACCGTATCTGAAATATCCAGCGCTGGGGTAGCTGCTTGTTTTGTTCCTTTCCCCTATGCAATTGATGATCATCAAACTGCAAATGCACGATTCTTATCAGATGCAAAAGCAGCTATTTTGTTACCACAGGATCAGCTATCTGCGAAGTCTTTAGCCAAGTTATTGCAGAACATCAATCGGGATGAGTTATCTGCGATGGCACAAAAAGCACAAGAGCGTGCTAAGCACCATGCTACGGAGCGGGTTGCCAGTATTTGTGCGGAGTGTGCCAAATGAAGCATATTGTTCAGCACATTCACTTTGTGGGTATTGGTGGTGCGGGCATGAGCGGTATTGCCGAAGTGCTTCTCAATTTAGGTTATCGCGTCTCTGGATCTGATCTATCCGCATCAGCGATAACAAAGCGTTTAGGTGAGCTAGGCGCAATGATCGAGATTGGGCATGATGCAAACCATATCGGTAATGCAGAAGCTGTGGTGATTTCAAGCGCTGTTGCTGGTAACAATCCTGAGGTTCTTGCAGCCCGAGCAGCTCATATTCCAGTGATTCAGCGCGCAGTCATGTTAGGTGAATTAATGCGTCTAAAGCAAGGTATTGCGATTGCAGGTACGCATGGCAAGACCACTACAACCAGTTTGGTGGCGTCTGTTTTAGCGCAGGGTGGACTAGACCCAACATTTGTGATTGGTGGGAAGCTTAATTCGGCAGGAGTCAATGCGCGCTTAGGGCAAGGTGACTTTATTGTGGTCGAGGCAGATGAATCCGATGCATCGTTCTTACAGCTATTCCCAGCTATGGAGGTCATCACCAATATTGATGCTGATCACATGGATACCTATCAGCACGATATGGCGCGCCTTAAGCAGGCATTTGTGCAATTTACCCAGCGCATGCCTTTTTATGGGATAGCCATTTTATGCATTGATGACGCTAATGTCCGAGATATTGTGCCTTTTGTCTCACAGCCCATCTTGCGGTATGGCTTCTCTGATGATGCCGATATTCGGGCAAGCGATGTTGTGGCAATTGGTACACAAATGGAATTTACAGTGCATCGTAAGACAATTCGACGCCATGGTGTTCAGCCGGGGCCACTGAAGATTCGCTTAAATTTACCCGGTAAGCATAATGTTTTAAATGCGCTTGCAGCAATTGGGATAGCAACTGAATTAGGCGTCAGTGACGAGGCAATTATGAAAGCCTTAGCGCAATTTGGTGGTGTGGGAAGACGTTTTCAGCATTATGGAGAAATTAAAGCGAAGGGCGGCGGTCAATTTACCTTGATTGATGACTATGGTCATCATCCTGTGGAGATGAATGCAATCCTTTCTGCAGCCCGCGGAGCATATCCGAAACGCCGTTTAGTTTTAGCATTTCAACCACATCGCTTTACACGAACGCGGGATTGTTTTGGCGACTTCGTGCAGGTACTGGGTCAATTTGATACGGTGGTGTTGACGAATGTTTACCCTGCTGGAGAAGCGCGCATTCCCGGAGCGGATAGTAAGGCGCTCATCAAGGCCCTTGGTAAAACAATACCGGCCCAATTGGTTGAGCAAGTCAACGAAATGCCAAAAGTTCTAAGCTCACTATTACACGATGGGGATGTCTTAATTACGATGGGCGCTGGATCGATCTCTCAACTACCCCATGCAATTGTGGAGTTGCAACATGGCTAAGCTCCAATCCCATTGGGGGGAACAAGTTGCCAAGGATTTGGCCGCCATCAATCCTAAACAATTAGGGCGTGTTGGAGTTCTCATGGGGGGGCGTTCTGCGGAGCGAGAAATATCATTGCTATCGGGCGATGGGGTCTTAAACGCGTTGTTAGAAAAGGGGGTCGATGCGTATTCATTTGATCCAGCTATACGCCATCCTGCAGAAATTACAACTGAGAATTTCGATCGAGTATTCATCACTTTGCATGGACGTTATGGTGAAGACGGCACGATACAGGGTCTCTTAGAGCTATGTGACATTCCTTATACCGGTAGCAGTGTATTGGCATCTGCACTTGCAATCGATAAAGTTGCTACAAAAAGGATTTGGATTGCGAATCAATTACAAACGCCTCGTTTTGATTTACTAACAGAGCATAGTGATTGGTCTGCGGTTATTAAAAAACTTGGTTTACCGATCATTGTGAAGCCCGCTCATGAGGGTTCTTCCTTAGGGCTGAGTAAAGTGACTCGCCTGGAAGATTTGCCAAAGGCTTATGCCTTAGCAGCTCATCTTGATAGACAAGTACTTGCGGAGCAATGCATAGTGGGACCTGAACTAACTTGCCCAATTGTGGGTGAGGGCGATAGTGCACTAGCCTTGCCAGTCATTCGGATTGTGCCGCCACTAGCAGGCTATGACTTTCATCATAAATACTTTTCCGACGAAACAAAATATTTATGCCCAACGGATTTAGATTCCAAGATTGAAGAACGGGTTCAAGGATTAGCCTTAGCTGCATACCGCGCTTTAGGTTGCCGCACCTGGGGACGTGCAGATGTGATGCTCGACGAAGAAAATCAATATGAACCATATCTGATCGAAATGAATACATCGCCTGGCATGACATCGCATTCTCTCGTGCCAATGTCCGCCAAAGCAGCAGGGGTTTCATATGCAGATCTAGTACTTTGGATTTTGTGTCAGACCCTAAAAAGCGAGCCTAAAAAGAGCAAAGGGGTGAATGCATGAGTACGGCGATGAGTCGTCTTTTAGACTGGATGGCAATAATTGCTGGACCTATTTGGAACTATCCAGAACGAATGGCTGAAATCAGTCGCTGGCTAATACGCTTCTTTATCTTTATTGTGCTAACGGCTGCTTTGTTATGGATTAGTCAGCAACCAGTCTTTATCTTGCGCCATGTGCAAATTGAGTCTGCAGATGAAAGATCTTTACAACACATACAACTAGCAACAGTTCGTAGTCAAGTGCTTGATAAGGTGCAAGGTAATTTCTTCAGCGTTCGACTTCAGGACGTCAAGGAAGCATTTGAAGCTCTGCCATGGGTTAGACAGGCTAGTGTTCGACGTGCCTGGCCAAATGGATTAGTGATCAGTATTGAGGAGCAAAAACCATTAGCAATTTGGGGAAAATTTGAGCAACAAAAATTAATGAATGTGTATGGCGAAGTTTTTACTGGATCACTGGCCGACCTTGATGAGACCGCCTCTTTGGCCGAGGTAAATGGCCCTGATGGTTCAAGCAAAGAGGTCTTACGTTTATACCAAAAGGCTAGTGCATGGTTTAAACCTTGGGATGTAGAAGTAAAAACCTTGGCTCTCTCAGATCGATATGCTTGGCATATCAAGCTGAGTAATGGCGTACGAATCGAGTTTGGCCGCGAAGAAGAGCAAGCCAAAGGGGTCTTAGAACAACGGGTTATGCAGTTAATTCAGTATTGGCCTGAGGTGCAACAAAAATGGCCGAGTCGGGTTGATGCAGTTGATTTGCGCTATCCCAATGGATTTGCAGTGCGTGTAGTGGGTGCACCGATTAAAACTACTTCTCCCAGCATCAAGGTAGAAAAACGTACAGAGCAATTAGTTGCCTTCTTGAACCATGATGATCAACGCATTGAGGAATTGAAATGAGCAAAGACAACCGTGATTTATTGGTTGGTTTAGACATTGGTACATCCAAGGTAGTGGCCCTAGTTGCTGAGTTAGGCCCCGAAGGTCAATTTAATGTTTTGGGTTTAGGTCAAACCTCATCCAAGGGTTTGAAGAAGGGTGTGGTTGTCAATATTGAGGCAACGGTTCAGTCGATTCAAAAGGCATTAGAAGAGGCAGAATTAATGTCGGATCGTCGCATTATTCAGGTCTTTACGGGTATAGCAGGAAATCATATCGTGAGTTTTAACTCAAGCGGAATGGTTGCCATTCGTGACAAGGAAGTGGGTGCGGGTGACGTAGAGCGTGTTTTAGAAACAGCCAAGGCGATCAACATACCGACTGATCAACAAATACTGCATATCCTGATTCAGGAGTTCATTATTGACGGCCAAGAAGATGTGCGTGAGCCAATTGGTATGAGCGGCTTACGTTTGGAGGTAAAAGTACACATTGTCACTGGGGCTGTCAGTGCAGCACAAAACATTGTGAAGTGTGTAAGACGTTGTGGTTTAGAGGTTAACGATCTTATTTTGCAACCCTTGGCATCTAGTTTAGCGGTGTTGACCGAGGATGAAAAAGAGCTTGGCGTTGTACTAATTGATATTGGTGGCGGAACTACAGATATTGCAATTTATAGCCAAGGATCGATTCGACATACAGCTGTCATTCCGATCGCGGGTGATCAAATTACCAACGATATTGCAATGGCCTTACGAACGCCAACCATTGAGGCGGAAGATCTGAAGATTCATCATGGGGTAGCTCGGCAAGAGTTAGCGGATGCAACTGCCATGATTGATGTTCCAGGCGTTGGAGACCGCGAGCCGCGTCCAATGTCTAAACAAGCCCTAGCTGCAGTAATTGAGCCACGCGTAGAGGAACTCTTCATATTAGTCAGAAATATTGTGCGTGAGTCTGGTTACGAGGACATGGTCTCCTCTGGGATTGTCTTAACCGGAGGTACATCCATGATGCCTGGCATGGAGGAGCTTGCAGAGCACGTGTTTTTAAAACCCGCACGTATCGGTAGCCCAGAGTATCGAGGTCACCTTCATGAAGTATTACGCAGCCCGCGTTACTCAACAGGCCTAGGATTATTGATGGAAGGTCAAGCGCAGTTAATGCGCGGGCGCCGTTCACTTCAGGGTGGAAGTTTTCAGGGAGTTGTATCCCGCATGAAAGAGTGGTTTACAGGAAATTTTTAGTTTTTTTTCGTCGTCGTCAGTCGGTTATCCATGGTGGAGGACCGATTTATATAAGGAGGGTGTTATGGAGTTTGAAATGGTAGATCAAGAAATAGCCGGCAAGACCATTATTAAAGTGGTCGGGGTCGGAGGGGCTGGCGGTAATGCTGTCCAGCATATGATTCGTCGTAGCGTTCATGGGGTTGATTTCATTTGCATGAATACCGATGCGGGAGCATTACAGCGCTCACAAGCAAATGTAAATCTCCAACTTGGCGAAACTGGATTAGGGGCTGGGGCTAAGCCTGAAGTTGGCGCAGCTGCTGCCGAACAAGCCCGCGCTCGCATTGCGGATGTATTACAAGGCGCCCACATGGTTTTCATTACTGCAGGTATGGGAGGTGGTACTGGCACAGGCGCGGCTCCTGTCGTTGCTCAAGTTGCCAAAGAGATGGGCATCCTGACCGTTGGTGTAATTAGTAAGCCATTTGATTTTGAGGGAGCCAAGCGCTTGAAAGTAGCTGAGCTTGGTGCGCACGAGCTTGAAAAACATGTGGACTCACTGATCGTAGTTCTCAATGAAAAATTATTTGAGGTGATGGGAGAAGATGCTGAGTTTGATAAAGCATTTGCGTGTGCCGATGACGTCTTACATAATGCCGTATCGGGTATTGCTGAAATCATTAATGAACAAGGCTTAATCAACGTCGACTTTGAGGACGTAAAGACGGTGATGAGCGAGCAGGGTAAGGCCATGATGGGAACTGCAACGGTATCTGGTATGGATCGTGCACGTTTAGCTGCCGAGGCTGCAGTTGCATCGCCACTATTAGAGGGGGTAGATCTTTCGGGTGCGCGCGGAGTATTGGTAAACATCACAGCTAGCCGTTCTTTGAAGTTATCCGAAACCCGTGAGGTGATGGCTGCGATTCGGGGATATGCTGCTGAAGATGCAACCGTAATTTTTGGGACCGTGTATGACGATAGCTTAGGCGATGCTCTCCGCGTTACTGTAGTTGCAACAGGATTAAATGGTTCTCAAGTAGGGCAGAAAGATCAGCCCCAGTTAATTTGGCGTCAAGCAACTGGTACTCATGATGCAAGCCCCACAATGTCCACATTGGATAATTTTGCACCGACGAGCCCAGCTGCTGCAATGAGTCACTTAAGTGTAAGCACACCAACTGCCGGGTTGGCTGGGCAGCCAACACCAATAAACCCAGCGGTTGATTACGGTAAATTTGATGTGCCAAAGGTATTTAGAAATTCGCGGGATACCGTACCCCCAAGCTTGGGGGCTGACAGCTCGCCACAAGCCAAAGCCATGCTGGAAAAAGGGGCGGATTACTACGAAATACCTGCTTTTTTAAGGAAGCAAGCTGACTAATGAATTGACCATACAATAGTGGGTTCGAGGATTGCCAATAGAGTCGCCCCTCCGGACGACGAATCCAGCGCCTGTATTGGCATCCCAAAACCCCCTATTGATATGGAGATCACATGATTGCAGTCGGACAAAAATTACCCAATGCCACCCTCTATGAGTTTTTTGATGAAGAGCGCGATGGCTGTTCTTTGGGACCTAATTCGTTTGAAGTTGATCAATTAACTGCTGGCAAAAAGATTGTAATTTTTGCTTTGCCGGGTGCTTTCACCCCAACGTGTTCAGCAAAGCATGTTCCTGGTTTTGTAGAGCATTTTGATGCCATAAAGGCTAAGGGAGTTGATGAAATTTGGTGCATCTCTGTGAACGACCCATTTGTGATGGGTGCCTGGGGACGGGATTTAAAAGTTGGAAAAAAAGTACGCATGTTTGGTGACGGTAGTGCAGAGTTCACTAAAAAATTAGGCATGGAGTTTGATTTGACTGCACGTGGCCTTGGTATACGGTCACAGCGCTTTGCAATGATTGTGGATAACGGTGTTGTCAAGCATCTTGCGCTTGAGGGACCCGGAAAATTTGAAGTGAGTGATGCGGCAAGCACCTTGAAACATCTCTAAAAACGTTATAGAGTCAAGCCAATATGCTCAAGCAAAAAACCTTGGCGGAGCCAATTAAGACAGTTGGTATTGGCTTGCACTCTGGTCGTAAATCAACCTTGACGATTAAACCAGCACCGGTTAATTTTGGAATTCAGTTTGTACGTGTTGATTTACCTCAGACGGTTCATATCCCCGCACACGCTTTATCGGTCTGCGATACCCGTCTTGCCTCCGTCATTCAGAAGGATGGGATAAAAGTCTCCACTGTTGAACATTTGTTATCAGCCTGCTCTGGCCTTGGCCTGGATAATTTACTGATTGAGGTCGATGCTGAGGAAGTACCGATCATGGATGGAAGCGCTGCTTCATTCCTGTTTTTGATTGAGTCTGCCGGAATCGTCGAACAAGACGCACCCCGAAAGTTTATGGTGATTCAGAAGACAGTGGAAGTACGCGATGGTAATAAATTAGCTCGGTTAGAACCTTTTTTTGGCTTCAAGCTCGATTTTACGATTGATTTTAAGCACCCTGCGGTGGATAAAACAGGTCAGCACTTTATGGTCGACTTTGCAGAACATGCATATCGAAGTGAGATTGGCCGTGCACGCACCTTTGGTTTTGCACATGAAGTAGAGGCATTGCGAGAAATTGGCTTGGCTCGAGGTGGTAGCCTTGATAATGCGATTGTGCTTGATGAACATCGTATTTTAAATAATGAAGAATTACGCTATGACGATGAGTTTGTGCGCCACAAGATATTAGATGCGGTTGGCGATCTTTATCTAGCGGGGTATCCCATTGTTGGGGCCTATACAGCTGAAAAATCTGGACATGCGTTGAACAACAGTCTTTTACGTAAACTTCTGGATGATGACAGTGCATATTCGATCGAGACTTTTAGTGATCGCAAAGCACCAGCCGCCTATTTACAAACCCCTGATCGAGCTATCGTTTAGTTTTACGACCATTAAGTAGTTGTGCAACCGCTTCGCGAATCGTCGAGTTGGGTGATAAACGATCATAGAGTGATTGCCAAGCAAGAGCTGCGGCACTACTAAAAGGCGGAGGCTCTTTTTCCAGCTCGGCTTGGGGTGAAGATGGTCGAGGTCGAACCTTTACTTTAATAGTGCTAAGAACCCATTTATCTTGGCTTAGGGTCTCGATGAGACTGGGTAAGATTTGGTGTAAACGGGCACCGAGGGTAGGGCTTGAAACGAGTAAAAACAACTCTTTTGGATTGCCTGACTTCCATACCACCATGATTTGGGGAGCCAATTGCTCAAATCCAAGCTTTTTTAGAGCCTTTTGTACCTGCTCAGTCCGATTTTCATGCGTTTTAGCCTGTTCCATCAACTTTTGGAGTCCCTGCTCCTGATGGAGGCAGTCTAGCCAAGGGCGCGCTGAATTCAGTAAGGGCTTATTCATCAAATAGGGGCTGGCGGGTGATAAACTCAGAGGCTAAAATTTTTTCATATTCCTATGGTACTTGGTCTTATTAAAACATTGGTCGGTAGTAGCAACGATCGCCTCCTAAAACAATACCGCAAGGTTGTTTCTAAGGTAAATTCCTTAGAGTCAGACCTGCAGGCTCTCGATGACGAGGCTTTAAAAGCTAAAACGGCTGAATTCAAGGAACGGGTTGCTGGCGGTGAGTCGCTTGATAATTTAGCCCCTGAGGCATTTGCGGTAGTTCGTGAAGCAAGTGTACGGGTAATGAAAATGCGGCACTTTGATGTTCAGATCATGGGGGCATTGGCTCTGCATCAGGGCAAAATTGCTGAGATGGGAACGGGTGAAGGTAAAACCCTCACGGCTACATTAGCTGTTTATTTAAATGCCTTATCTGGTAAAGGCGTTCATGTAGTGACAGTGAACGATTATTTGGCAGAGCGCGATGCCGAGTGGATGGCAAAGATCTACAACTTCTTAGGACTGAGTGTCGGCACGAATTTATCGCAGATGGACCACGAAGCTAAACAAAAAGCTTATGCATCCGACATCACCTACGGTACAAATAATGAGTTTGGCTTTGATTACTTGCGCGACAACATGGTGCAAGATATCGCGCAACGGGTTCAGCGAAGCTTGTCATACGCTATTGTGGATGAGGTGGATTCCATCTTAATTGATGAGGCACGAACACCCTTAATTATTTCTGGTCAGGCAGAAGACCATACCGAACTGTATGTAAAGATGAATGCTTTACCAAGCTACCTCGACCCCCAAGTGGGAGAGGAGAAATCCGATGGCTCTGGCGTAATAAAACCGGGTGATTATTGGGTCGATGAGAAATCGCAACAGGTCTACTTAACTGAACGTGGCCATGAAAAGGCAGAACAAGTTCTGGCTCAAATGAGTTTGCTCAAAGAGGGTGATTCTTTATATGCCCCGCAAAATATTAATTTGATGCATCACCTCTACGCAGCATTGCGTGCACATTCTTTATATCACCGTGATCAACATTATGTAGTTCAGGGTGGTGAGGTCATCATCGTGGATGAGTTCACTGGTCGCCTGATGCAAGGACGGCGGTGGTCGGATGGTCTTCATCAAGCCGTAGAGGCGAAAGAAAAAGTTGGCATTCAGAATGAAAATCAGACCTTAGCGACAATTACATTTCAGAACTATTTCCGCATGTATCAAAAACTTGCAGGTATGACCGGTACCGCAGATACCGAAGCGTACGAGTTTAAGGAAATCTATGGCTTAGAGACTGTCGTAATACCACCAAACCGACCCAGTCAACGACTTGATCGTCAAGATCAAATTTATAAAACCTCACCAGAACGCTATGCAGCAGTCATTAAAGATATTAAAGACTGTTGTGAAAGAGGTCAGCCCGTATTGGTTGGTACAACCTCAATTGAAAACTCTGAGCTTATTTCAACATTGTTGGAAAAAGAAAAACTTTCACATCAGGTCTTAAATGCCAAGCAACATGCTCGGGAGGCTGAAATTATTGCTCAAGCAGGTAGGCCTAAGATGATTACCATTGCAACTAATATGGCCGGTCGGGGAACTGATATTGTTTTAGGCGGTAATGTAGAGCGTCAATCGATTTTGATTGAAGCGGATGATTTGGTTGAGTCTGCAGACAAAGCAATACGTATCCAAAAACTCAAAGACGAATGGCAGGACTTGCATGATACGGTTGTACGTGCAGGCGGTTTACATATTATTGGTACCGAACGACACGAAAGTCGACGTATTGATAATCAGCTACGCGGACGTTCAGGTCGTCAAGGTGATCCAGGCTCATCCCGCTTCTATCTATCTTTAGATGATCCTCTATTGCGTATATTTGCAGGTGATCGCTTGCGGGTAGTGATGGATCGCCTCAAGATGCCAGAAGGTGAGCCAATTGAAGCCGGGATGGTCACGCGCTCCATTGAGTCGGCACAACGCAAGGTGGAAGGTCGTAACTTTGACATTCGTAAGCAGTTGCTTGAGTATGACGATGTTGCGAATGACCAGCGCAAAGAGACCTATCGTCTTCGTAATCAGATCCTTGAAAGTAAAGATATTGGTGATCTCATTGCCAATTTGTGTGAAGATGTCTTTGCATCGATCGTACGTAATTATGTTCCTGTTGAATCCATGGAAGAACAGTGGGATATCCCTGGTTTAGAAAATCTGCTTACTAATGAATGGGGCATTCAGCTTGATTTACAGGAATGGATTAACAATGCGGATTCGGTAGAGGATGAGGAAATATTAGCAAAGGTAATAGAGGCTGCTAAGAAGAACTATCAAGCAAAAGAAGATCTGACTGGTCGAGAGTCTTTTGCTAGTTTTGAGCGCTCTGTTATGCTTTATAGCTTGGATAGTCACTGGCGTGAGCATCTCGCTGCACTTGATCGTCTGCGTCAAGGAATTCATTTGCGTGGATACGCTCAGAAAGATCCTAAACAAGAGTACCGCCGTGAAGCTTTTGAGCTCTATGCTGAATTATTGGATGTTATTAAAAATGACGTTATCAAGACGGTATTTACAGTGCAGATTAAAAGTGCCACTGAATTAGACGAGGCAACCGAGACTATTACCGAGGACCTCGGCCAGGTAAAGGATCTGCAATATAAGCACCATCAAATAGAGAGTGGTCAGACAATTCCTGTTGAGCAATTAGAGCATCAAATTGCTCCTGCTCCTGTTCGGGAAGGTCCCAAGATCGGCCGTAATGACCCTTGCCATTGTGGTAGCGGTAAGAAGTACAAGCATTGCCACGGAAAAATTGCTTAATTTAGAGTTTGCCGTTCTAATTTAACCATGGCAGTTAATCTTACACTTCCCAATAAAGATGAGCTCAAGCCAATTAGGGGCTTGAAGCTTGGCATTGCAGAGGCTGGTATCAAACGCGCTAACCGTAAAGATATATTAGTAATTCGTTTGGTACCTGGTTCAAGTGTTTCTGGAGTATTTACTCAAAACCGTTTTTGTGCTGCCCCGGTTCAGCTTTGTAAAGCCCACTTAGTAGAACGAAATCCAATAGAGGCTTTACTGATCAATACCGGTAATGCGAATGCAGGAACTGGTGATGAGGGCTTGCAGTGCGCACAACAAACATGTGATGCGTTGGCTCATGCTTTAGGCATTAGTGCCGAGCAAGTCCTACCTTTTTCAACGGGGGTCATTCTTGAGCCTTTGCCGGTAGAAAAAATTATTACAGCGATACCCAAGGCAATTGCTGCATTAAAAGAAGACGATTGGTATTTAGCGGCCGAAGCGATCATGACCACGGATACCCAGCCTAAGGCTGCATCGCTAACAATTCAAACTCCTGCTGGACCGATCGTGATGACTGGTATCTCTAAAGGCGCCGGCATGATACAGCCCAATATGGCAACGATGCTTGGCTTTATTGGTACCGATGTCAGTATTGATTTGGACTTGCTGCAAGAACTTACTCGTGAAGCGGCTGACTTATCGTTTAATGCAATTACGATCGATGGCGATACCTCAACCAATGATTCTTTCATTGTGATGGCAACAGGACAATCGTCTGTTCGTATTCAGAATAAATCAGATCCTTCCTATAGCGCATTTAGAGAGGGTTTAATTTTCTTATCTCGTCAATTAGCACAGATGATTGTGCGCGATGGAGAGGGAGCTACAAAATTTATGACCATCCGAGTAAAGGGCGGCAGAAATAGCGCAGAGTGTAAGCGTATAGCTAAGTCGATCGCACACTCCCCTTTAGTAAAAACAGCCTTCTTTGCAAGCGATCCAAACTTAGGCCGGATTTTGGCGGCTATTGGTTATGCCGGGGTGGACGATTTAGATAGCACTAAGGTTCAGCTTTGGCTAGGAGATGTCTGGGTTGCTAGGGATGGTGGTCGCAATCCTGAATATAAGGAGGCCGACGGCCAAGCGGTCATGAAGCAGGAAGAGATAACCGTAACGGTGGATTTAGGCCGAGGTAGTGTGGAGGAGACGGTCTGGACCTGTGACCTTTCACACGAGTATGTTTCTATCAATGCAGACTATCGCTCTTAACGAGCTTTGTATTTATTGCTGAATATTAAGGTTAGCCACGGTGAACGATAAATTAAATCGCCTTCTTGATCATCTTGAGACATTCTTGCCAACGCCTCTTACGGAGCAGGATTGGAAAAATGCGAAGGCATTTCGTTGGCAAAAGCGAGACAGTATTTTTGGTAGTATTGGATTTTTAAAGCCTGTTAAGCATTTATCAAATATCTCATTTAATGACCTTAAACATATTGATCGCCAACGCGATGCAATCATTGAAAATACCCAGCATTTTGTCCAGAAGAGGCCTGCCAATAATATTCTTTTGACCGGTGCGAGAGGAACAGGTAAGTCTTCTCTAATCAAAGCATGTTTGAATCAGTTTGCTAGTCAAAATCTACGTCTGGTTGAGGTAGATAAAGACCACTTGGCAGATCTTCCCGATATTACAGAACTATTAGCGGTGCGCCCAGAACGTTTTATTGTATTTTGTGATGACCTCTCTTTTGAGGAAGGTGAGTCAGGCTATAAAGCCATGAAGTCTGCCTTGGATGGCTCAATCTCGGCGCAAGTGGATAACATCTTAATCTATGCTACCTCGAATCGTCGCCATTTATTACCAGAATATATGAGGGATAACGAGTCCTATGTGCATACAGAGGATGGCGAAATCCATCCAGGTGAGGTTGTTGAAGAAAAAATATCCCTCTCAGAACGCTTTGGTTTATGGCTGTCGTTTTACCCTCCTAAACAGGAAGAATATTTAGCAATCGTCTCTCATTGGTTGTCTCATTTTGGGCTTAATCCTATGGAGATTGAGGCAGCTCGTTCCGAAGCGCTGGTATGGGCTCTAGAGCGTGGATCTCGTTCTGGTCGAGTAGCGTGGCAGTTTGCAAAATATTGGGCTGGATCACACACGTCAAAGAAATAAAATTAATTAATGACTGTTCGGTCACGACCAATCGTTGAGGTCGCTGTTGGGATTCTGCTAAAGGAAGGGCGGGAGGTCTTGATGGCAAAACGCCCAGATGGAAAGCCTTACGCTGGGTATTGGGAGTTTCCAGGAGGAAAATTAGAAACGAATGAGTCAATGGTTTCGGCTCTTTGTCGGGAGCTTAAGGAGGAGCTTGGAGTAACAATATCGCTAAATCCTAATGATTTTGCTGAGCTATCAATCTTGGAGCATGACTATCCGCATGCATATGTACGTTTGCATGTGTGTTTAGTAAAACAGTGGAAAGGTGATCCCGTTGGTTTAGAGGGGCAAGAATTAGCCTGGCAATCGGTATTTGAGTCAAGACTATCTGTTGACCCAGTTTTACCAGCCGCATGGCCGATGATTGAATGTCTACAGAATTATTTACAACAGAAATAATTTAAAACTGACAGAATGTTAGTTTAAATGGAACATCTTGATTAATCAGCGTAGGTTTAAGATCGCGATCACACTTGAGAAGTCGAATCGATACTAAATATTTATTAGCACTAATTTCTGCAAAGAGAGAGGGGTCTTCCAGGGTAATGCGCATCAATTGATAAACTTTACCGGAAGGTGCCTGCTGGAAGGAACCTTGATGCGCAAGTACCTCTCTACTTTCTCCAGACTCACGCAATAAGCGCAAGAACAAATGACAAGACTCTTGCCAAGCAAGCATTGGATAAATAAATTTCTGTAGTAGCTCACGACGTGCTGTTACTGGACTATGGCGCCATGCATAAAATCCAGGAAGGTCAATCGGACTCGTACCCCCAGGAGTATGTAGCCGGGTACGAATTGCATTAAGCCATTCATTATCGGCAATGATTGCATTGGGTTTGATAACCGAGCCATTAATTTGCGAAGCGGCATGCTCAAGCTCGCTAAGAGTAGCTAATAATTTATCTTGATCGACCTCCTTGGATGACTTGAGACTATTTAAGCCAAACTTTTGACGATCAAACTCTTTCAATAAGAGAGCTTTAATATCACCACGCGCGCTAATGTCAGCAAGTTCAAATAAGGTAATCAGGGCATTGTGATGCAATTCGGCATCATCAGACCTAGCAAAATGATTGAAGCGGTCAAATAAATACTCCAGCCGAAGCATGCTTCGCACAAGTTCGTTAAAGGGGTATTCGTAAATGATCACAGACTTTTATTTTATGCTCACCCGAGCCAAAAAACTACAAATCCAGCATTTTTCGGTGTAACAAGTAAGCTTGGGCCTCTAAGGCAAGGAGATCTCCCTCGTTACTGAGGACAGTATCGGCAATCGCAAGACGTTCCTCGCGGCTGGCCTGAGTTGCCATAATCTGTAGTATTGATGGCCGATCTAGTCGGCTGCGCTCCATCACTCTTTGGATGCGGAGCTCGTCGGAGCAATCAAGTACTGCAATATGGTCAAGATTATCTATCCAGGCCCCAGACTCCAACAGAAGGGGAACCACAAAGACAATATAGGGAGCCTGCCTCTCAATGGCCTCTTGTGCCAGCCGGATTGTTTCTTCACGAATTAAGGGGTGGGTAATCCCCTCCAATGTTCTTTTGGCAACAGTGTCTGTAAAAACATGTTGACGCATTTTGGGACGATTTAAGGATCCATCCTTATTTAGATAGTCAGCCCCAAATGTCTGCGAGATTGCCGCGATGGCAGAACCATCGGGGGCAGTAATTTCATGAGCAATATGATCAGTATCAATCACTGCAGCTCCGAGTTTGGCTAAAAAATGAGCAACACTAGACTTGCCCGAGCCAATCCCGCCAGTAAGGCCCAAGAATGGAACCTTATTTTTTAAATCAATGAGTTGAGGAATTGGCTTGACCATAATACTTCTATGATGCCAGCAATTACTAAGAAAGGACCAAAAGGAAATGCATGGCCACTGGATAGCTTGTGATGGCGAAGCCAAAGTAAACCCCCAATAATTCCCAATAGGGAGGCAATTAATAATATAAAAGGTAAGGCTGCAATACCAAGCCAAGAACCTAAGGCGGCGAATAATTTAGCATCACCCATACCAAGTCCGTCATGATCTCGAAAATGACGGTAAATCTGGTTAATTAAATACAAACTAGAGTAAGCAACAAGCCCACCTACCCAAGCTTCTGTGGTTTCGCAAAATGCATAAGGGGTCAAGGTGTTGATAAAAAGACCCAAGCAAATGAGGGGATAGGTTACTTTATTGGGCAACAAAAAAGTACGCAAATCAAACCAGGCTAAATAGACCAGAATTAGTATTAGCCCAGAACGTAAGATGGTATCCATTAACATTAAATAATTTTACCGAGAGAAAAAATCGGTAAATATAAGGCCATTAATAACCCGCCTATTATTAAACCCAAAAAAAGAATTAAAATTGGCTCCAAACTTTGCTGAAGTATGGCTAGTTGATGTTTTAGTTCATAGTCTAGCGATTGATGACGGCTATGAAGCATTTCTGTGAGAGCCCCTGTTTTTGCACCAATACGAAGTAAGTATTTAGTTTCCGTATCAAAAAAACGACTATGGGGATCACAGCGATCAAGAGCTTCTCCTAAATCCCAGCCCTGTGACAGTTGTTTAAACAAATTAGCACTCAGGTCATGGCTTAGCCAATGGTTAGACGATTGGGCGGTTATGCGAATAGCATCTAGAGCGCCAAGCCCAGCCTCCAAGAGATAGGCGAGATTACGACACCATGCCATTTGAGCTGATAAATGAAATAAGGTGCCAAAATACGGCAATGTAAAGAGATGGTGATCACACCACTTTTGCACGGATAAAGATTTGGCCCATGCAAACGCTAACATTGCAAAGCAGATTGTTACAAAAAATAAAATGAGTCCAATATTCTTTTCCAAAAATCGTGCCAATGAAATTAATAATTGTGTAGAAATGGGAAGCTCAGCCTTAAAGTTAAGAAAGATATCTTCGAAACTAGGGATTACCCAAATCATCATGGCTAAGATCATTAGGATTGCTGATCCTAATGTGATACAAGGGTAGGTAAGCGCTTGTTTCATTTGACGGTTAAGCGATTCCTGTGCCTCTAATTGCTTGCTAATTAGAAAAAGTGATTGAACTAATAGGCCAGTTTTTTCACCAATTGCAATCAAGTTAATACAAAGCGGATTAAATCGATCTCGGTGCTTAGACAGACTAACTGAAAGACTTTCGCCTTGGTTTAAGTCAAGAATGATTGCTTTTAACAGAGACCTCCAATTTTTAGGACAGCATTCCATCATCAAATGCAGTGCATCTAAAAGAGCCAGACCAGCTGTCAACAAGTTTGCAAGTTGACGCATCAAGAGTATTTGGTCTCGATTCGAGAAGCTTCTCAGTATCATGTAAAGATCTCTTGAATGCTCGAAGAATCATTAATAACCCCTTTTTGTTCAAGATCTTTGGCATTCTCATACATAGAAGTGAAGCCCGCTAATTGGGCAATTTTTTTAATTTCCGATAGTGGCAGATTATGTTGAATCCCAGCGCATAAGTCATTTGTAAATTCCAATACTTCATGAACTGCAATGCGGCCACCTACGGGATTGAGGTCAATCCGTTTGACTAAACGCTGAGAGCTAATAAAAAGTAGGGTATTTGTAATGGCATAGCGATCAACCCCAAGATTTTCCAGGCGGTCAATGCAAGACAGAGCATTTCGGGTATGAATGGTACTAAGAACCAGATGACCTGTTTGTGCTGCAGTAATTGATAAGGCGGCAGTTTCACGATCACGAATCTCTCCAATCATCATCACATCAGGATCCTGACGCAAGAGCGCCCGAATAATGACTCCAAAATCAAGTCCAGCCTTAGGGTGGTAGGCCACTTGATTAACTCCCTTTAGGTAAATTTCGATGGGATCTTCAACTGTGTAAAGATTGCGATCCTCTTGATTCAGATGGTTAAGAAAACTATATAAGGTTCTCGTTTTACCGCTGCCCGTTGGCCCACATACTAAAATTAAGCCATGGTTTTGATTAAGGGCTCGGTGGACAATATGACCTTGCAAATCATTGAAGCCAATATGATCAATATTCAATTCATGCGCTGAGGTATTCAGGAGTCGAATAACAACTTTTTCTCCAAAAAGGGTGGGAAGTGTAGAAACCCGACAATCAATAATTGGTGATTTTGAATTGGCACAGATCTGAAGACGGCCGTCTTGGGGTATGCGTTGTTCCGCAATATCAAGTTTGGCTAAAATTTTAATCCGCACGATGAGGCGTATATGCTCGTCTTTCTGGTAATTTTGATAGCGTATAAGATCACCATCAACCCGCAGTCGAACACAACAACTCTCTTTGAGAGCCTCTATATGAATATCGCTCGCACGAGCATTAAGCGCAGTAGAACAAATCTCCTGCCATAAATAAATGATGCGTTGATCGTTTTCTTCGAATGGCTTAGGAGACTTGATGGTGGATGGATAACCTAATTGATCCAAGAAACTACTGCTCAGAATCGTCGGGCAAGGGTTTTAAGAGTTTGACAGTCTTGATTCCCTGATCATCAAAATGAATAATCTCCATCACAACTCCTCCTACCTTAACGCTGAGGTCATGATCAGGTATTTCTTGTAATTCTTCTAAAATTAACCCATTTAATGTTCTCGGACCATCCACGGGAAGATAAAGTCCAAGAAGACGATTGAGCTCGCGAAGATTAGCTCCGCCATTGGCTAAATAAGTACCATCTTTAGACCATTGATCTTGTGATAGTAGCCCTGGAAAAGAAGTGGTGAACTCTCCAATTAACTCTTCCACAATATCTTCAAAGGTAAGAAGTCCTTGAACACTGCCATATTCATCGACAACCAGACTCAGACGTTGACGACTCTCTTGAAAAAATTGCATTTGTTGCATGACCGGCGTGCCTTCAGGAACAAAGTACGGATCATTGAGTAACTCTCGAAAGTCCTCATGAGTTAACTCTTCATTACCCAATAGCGATAAGGCTTTTTTAACAGAGAGAATACCAATTATTTTCTCAGGATCACCATCGCATACAGGTAATTTATTGTGATAGCAGGTCTCTAGTTGTCCAATGACTTCATCGATAGGGCGAGATAAATCTAAGATCTCCATCTTGGCTCTTGGCGTCATCACATCATTGACAAGAATATGCTCCAGATTAAAAAGATTAAGCAAAATATTTCGATGCTGCTTTGAAATAAAGTGACTAGACTCGAGGACAAGACTTCTTAACTCCTCAGCACTCATTGTTTGTAAACTTGTATCCTTTTTATTAAGACCCATTAGTCCCATTAAGCCTGAGACAAAAGAGTTCACAAGCCATAACAGGGGCTTGAGAATGATGGTGAGAGGGTAAATAACCCAACCAATCTTGGTGGATATTTTTTCAGCAAATGCTGCGCCAATGACCTTGGGGGTAATTTCACTAAAGATAATGATTAAAAAAGCAATTGTTAGGGTTGCAATAGAAAGAACAAGACCATTTGTGCCAAATAAATGGAGCGCTATTCCGGTGACCAGAATCGGCAAAATGGTATTAATTAGGTTATTGGCAATTAGTAAAACAGAAAGAAGGGTATCAAGCCGTTTTAGCAATTTTTGAGTAAGTGCCGCCCCAGCATGACCTGCATTAGCCATGGCACGAAGACGGTGCCGATTACTAGCAACCATGCTGGTTTCTGCCATTGAGAAGAATCCAGATAAAGCCAGCAAAAAAACCACTAAGGCCGCTTGTGCCCAAAGGGGCCAAGAGTCAAAGAATGCGTCCATTGAAGCTTTCAAAAAAGGTACAGGAGATCAATATAGCAAATACCGATTTTTCTAGCTATTGGGGCAGATTGTTTTTACTGTCAGATTAAGATGACAGGTATGACTAGATCTAGTGATCAGCAGCCTATCTTCCGTGAGCAGTGCATCATCGCATCCCCCATCGGAAGGCTTGGAATTACTACTCAATTGGTCGACGATAGCTTGATGATTTCTGAGATTAGCTATCTTGCCAAAGGGATTAGAGCGGTTTTGCCTCAAAATGATTTAGCAAGGGAGGCAAAAGTGCAACTTGAAGCTTACTTTGATAATCCACTTTTTAAGTTCAATCTGCCACTCAAGCCGCAGGGCACTCCATTTCAGAACCGTGTTTGGTCTGCAATTAGTGAAATCGAAGCGGGTAAAACAGCTACCTATGGAGCGTTAGCGAGGAGGATCAAGAGTGGGTCACGTGCCGTTGGCGGAGCATGTGGCGCAAACTTTTACCCGCTTGTCATACCTTGCCATCGAGTTTTGTCCGCGAATGGCTTGGGAGGATTTATGCAGCAAGGCGGTGCAATCGGTAGGCATTTGGATATCAAGCGCTGGCTCTTACATCACGAGGGAGTAATTATTACGCTTTGAGAGCCCCACCCCGAAGGCGGAAGAAAAGTCCCATTAAGAAATTACTGTGGACGGCAATTTTGGTAAAGATATAAAAACGACTTACTTGGGCGCGCGTAAGCTTGACCTCAGCACTTTCCTGAAATTGGTGACGTCTGGCTATTTGCTTAAGGGTAAGTACGGCAAGCCCAAACGCCAAGAAACAAAATTGGCGAATACCGGGCTCTGATTTGGGAATGCAGTAGATATAGCGCAAGGAGTCTTCTAATTTTTGGTGGGCGATTACCAATAACTCGGTTTGATCAATACCCTTAGGTTTCCACGACACTCCGCGAAGCCGATCCTCGGGAGAGTCTTTAAGGATATTGGTCATTTGTAGGGCCTGGCCAAATGCAATGGCTAAGCTCTCCCTACCGGAGATAGCTTTGGCAAAGGCAGCTGAGTGGAGTGCAAAAACAGTAGTGAGCATTTCTCCCACAACTCCAGCGACAACATAACAATACTTTTCAAACTCTTTGAGGTCCTCTAAGCCGACTTGATTCTGGCGAACATGAAAATAGGACATTCCTTCCGACATGATTTGTACACATTGTGCGACTGCATGGCGCTGCTTCTCATCACAGCTTTGTAGAACACGCAAAATCCTTGGGATATTTTTAATCAGATCTTTTTCATCATGATTAGGATGGTGAAGTAACGCAATTAAAGATTCTTTAACAAATTCTTCTGAATAACTGGAATCAAGTACGGTTTTGACAAATAAAGTAGAGAGTACTTGCTTTGTTTTTGGGTCAATACAAACAGCATCCTCAATCGTATCAACGATGCGACACAAGAGATAGGTATTGCCAACTACCTTTTCTAAGTTAGCGGGTAATAGTGGAATAGTGAGCGCAAAGGTTCTAGAAACAGATTCAAGAATTGCGCGTTGATAAAGCTCATCGTGCGCTAGTTGATTAAAAGAGGAGGGGTTGCTAATACTCCGAGGCATGCCGTCATTATGTCAAACTGTTTTACAGTGAGCTGTCTTTTGTATGGGCTGAGCGATATTGCTTATTGCGACCCAAGCTCTTGACCGTGAGGGATTTTAGGAGACAACAAAGAACCGAGTACCATTCCAATGGCGCTGGCAACAAGCCCAAGCAGTTGGGGCTCTACTGGCTCCTCCACCCCAGTAATCTCTAGAACGATCCAGACACTCAAGCCAAAAGAAATTGCTAGTAAAGCACCAAGATTACTGGCCCTTTTCCAAAAAAGCCCCGCAACCAAGGGGACAAACGCACCTGCTAGGGTAATTCGGTAGGCATTCTCAACCATTGTATGAATTCGGGCATCGGTCACGATGGCGTAAAAGGTAACAATGACAGTGAATATAAAAACAGTGACTCGCGTTGCCAATAAAAACTGCTTATCAGACATGCCAGGAGAGAAACCTTTCAGAATATTTTCAGTAAAGGTAACTGATGGCGCTAATAATGTGCCTGAGGCAGTACTCATAATGACCGAGATGAGTGCGCCAAAGAAAACCACTTGGATGAAAAATGGCATGTGATTCAGAATGAGAGTGGGTAAAATCATTTGGGAGTCTGCAGCCAGAAATTTCTGAACCATAGCAGGATCAATAATATTGGCTGAATAGGCTAAAAAGAGGGGGACTGCTGCAAAAAAGAAGTAGGCAAAACCGCCTAATACCGTACCCCAAACTGCGATCGTTTCATTCTTGGCGGCGTTGACCCTCTGAAAGACATCTTGTTGCGGAATAGAGCCTAGTGCCATTGTGAGTAAGGCTGCTGTCCAGCCAAGCATATCGAGCAGGTCTAGCCTTGGAAGGAAGTCAAATTTGCCCTCAGCGCTAGCTTTTGAAATTACCGAGGCAACCCCTCCAGCTTGTTCAGCCGCATTGCTGGCAACCAATAAAAGACCAATCACAATCACAACCATTTGCACAAGAGTGGTAAGGGCTACAGACCACATGCCACCGAATAAGGTGTAGATCAATACAACTCCGGCACCGATTAACATACCTTCCTTGGTAGAAATTAAATCGTTTGATAGAACGTTAAAGGTAAGTCCAAGAGCCGTAATTTGAGCTGATACCCAGCCTAGATAGGAAACAATGATGCAGATCGATAGCAATAACTCGGTCTGGCGGTTATAGCGAATTCGAAAGAAGTCTCCTAGGGTGATGAGGTTCATCCGATAGAGCGGGCGGGCAAAAATAAGCCCGAAGAGAATTAAACAAAGCGATGATCCTAATGGGTCTGAGATTAGGCCCCGAAAGCCTTCCTCTAGAAAAGTTGCTGAAATGCCAAGAACGGTTTCAGCACCAAACCACGTTGCAAAGACCATTGCCAAGATAAAAGCGATGGGAAGATTGCGCCCCGCAGTAATGTAGTCCTTGGCATTATGAACCTTGCTAGCACCATAAAGACCAATACCTATCGAGACAAGCAGGTAGGCGATAACTAACCAGAGAAGCATCGCAAACTCCTTTTGCTATTACCAATTAAGTGTTTAGGGATGGACATACCAACCATATGGGCCAGAATCGAACTAGCCCTGATTATAGGAGGGGATTACTGACCGGGGATTGACCCGCGCCAACATAGAAGCCCAAAAAGCGAATACCCTCAGAAAATATCGTACTATTGTCAAAAATAAAGGTTTCTATATAGCGAGGGTTGTTTATGAAGATTTGTATTATTGGCGGCGGCGGTGCAATCGGGGGGTATTTGGCAGTACTTTTGGCAAACTCTGGCAACGAAGTGACAGTCATGGCGCGCGGGGCTACCTTACGAGCTATCGAAGAACGGGGCTTGGCGCTAATCAGCGATGAGCATCCGGAGCCAATTATTGCCAAGGTAAAGGCGGTTGATAATCTTCGCGGCCTACCGAAGCAGGATGTGATTATTTTGGCAGTTAAGGCACATCAAGTGGAGCCAGTGATTGATGACCTCGTGTCGGTCTTAAGTCCCGAAACGATTTTGATCCCCATGCAAAATGGTATTCCTTGGTGGTATTTCCAAAAACTAAATAGTAAATACAAAGATCATGCAGTTGATACAGTCGATCCAGGTGGCGTAATAATGCGCGCAATCAGCCCTGAAAATATCATTGGTTGTGTTGTCTATCCAGCAACGATCACCCAGGGCCCTGGCGTTATTCGTCACGTCGAAGGTGTACGCTTTCCCTTGGGCGAACTAGACGGTAAAACTTCGGAGCGGATTCAGAAGATTTCTGATGTGATGGGGGCCGCTGGATTTAAGTCTCCAATCTTGGACGACATCCGCGCAGAAATTTGGTTAAAGCTTTGGGGCAATCTGACATTTAATCCAATTAGCGCTCTAACGCACGGCACCCTTGAAGGGATTTGTCGTTATCCCTTAACAAAGGAATTAGCTCGCAATATGATGGCTGAAGCTCAGACAATCGCAGAAAAATTAGGTGTTACATTCCGGGTTGATATTGAACGCCGCATTGCAGGAGCAGAGAAAGTTGGCAAACATAAGACTTCCATGCTGCAAGATCTAGAGGCAGGCCGTTCTTTAGAAATTGATGCGCTTCTAGGATCCGTGATTGAGTTAGGAGAGATTACTGGTACGCCAACGCCCTGTCTAAATACGGTTTATGCGTTAACAAAATATTTAGATCAAAACGTGCAAGATGCCAAAGGCAGCCTTGTGCTCCCAGTCGCTGCCGGTTACTAAACGAGGATTTTATTCAAAGCGGTTATCAAGGCGTCCAACACCATCAATGACGATACTGACGTTACTGCCTGGTTTCATGGAGCCGACCCCAACAGAGGTTCCACAGGCAATAATGTCTCCTGCGTCTAATGTCATATCTTGAGAAATCAGGCTGACTAATTTGGCAGGTGAGAAAACAATATCGCTCATGGGATAGTTTTGGCGTTCTTGATCGTTGAGGATTGTTTTAATACTTAAACTCATTGGATCAACATCAGTGCTAATGACCGGCCCAAAGACCCCAAAGGTATCGAAATTTTTAGAGCGGGTCCACTGAGCATAACCTGGGTTACGGTTTAGGATTTCAACGGCAGTGACGTCATTGACGCAGGTATAGCCAAAGATGTGTTTAGCGGCATCTGCCTCACTCACTCCATGACAGCGTCCACCAATCACAATGCCCAGTTCACCCTCGTAAATAACCTTACCAGTGTACGAGTTGGGAACCCGTATCGTTTGCCCCGCCGCAAGATACGAATTGCTTGATTTGAGAAAGTAAAGAGGCTCATCGGGAACGGCATGTTCTAGCTTTGTCACTAGAGCATGAAAGTTATCCACAAGGGCTAAAAATTTATTAGGAACACAGGGAATATCAATGAGGACCTCTTTGACTTTAAGGTACTCGCCGGTCGCACGAGGGTTTCGAAATAGATCACCGCTATACACTGCAATCTGGTCCCCTTGCAATTGTCCAAAGCCAGAAATTCCGTCGTGCCGATAACGTAACCATTGCGCCATAATAAGATACCCCCAAAGTAGTAATTACTAGGATCTTATCAAGGACTTGAGCGTTACCCTCCAAATCATGGCAGAACTCTTATTTGCACCCGAATACAATCAGCCTATTTCGTATATTCAACGCACTCGATCGTATTACCTTGGGTTGGGGTATGACAAGCCCTATGTTTGGGCGCATTACACCGATGTTCCCTTTACTCCCCTCCAAAAACCTCTTCAGAATTCAGTCATTGGTTTGATTACAACAGCAGTACCTTTTGATCCATTAAAGGGGGATCAAGGCCCGGGTGCAAGCTATAACGCACATGCTAAGTTTTATGAGCCCTATGCTTTGGCGAGCAAGAGTAATCCTGATCTTCGTATTGCACATGTTGGTATAGATCGTAAGCATGCCAATATGGCTGAGATGGCATGTTGGTTTCCGCTAGAAGTGGCAAGACGGGCAGCAGATTGCCAACGGATTGGTAAGGTGGCCGAACGTTTCTATGGTTTGCCGACCAATCGTAGTCAGCGCCACACTCTTGAAATCGATGCCCCTCAAATCTTGGCTAATTGCAGGGACGATGGGGTCGATCTTGCTATTTTGGTTCCAAACTGTCCGATTTGTCATCAAAGCATTGCCCTTTTAGCTCGCTACCTTGAAGGGGCTGGTATTCCTACGGTCGTCATTGGTGCAGCAAAAGACATCATCGAATATTGCGGCGTTCCTCGCTTTGTATTCAATGACTTTCCTCTGGGAAACGCCGCAGGACGTCCGGGAGATCCTGAGTCTCAAAATGCTATTTTTGAGCTCGCATTAATGCTTTTGGAGCGGGCGCCAGCGCCCCGTACGACTATTCAATCAGAATTTCTCTGGAGTTCTGACCCAAGTTGGAAATTAGATTACATGAATATTGAGCGTTTATCGGATGTGGAATTGGCAAAATTACGTCTTGAGGCAGAGACCGCACGAATTGCCGCCAAGGAGATTCGGCTAAAAACGGTTGGGAAGTAATGGTCGGAATGAGAGGATTCGAACCTCCGACCCCCTCGTCCCGAACGAGGTGCGCTACCAAGCTGCGCTACATTCCGATAATGTGTATTTTATCCCTGACGAATTAAGGAGTACTCACACAGAGCGCGCAAGGAATCACTCGCAGAATTTTTTGGGAAATCCTTAATAGTGTCTAGGGCAAGAGCGACTTCCTTGCGAGCAGCCTCTTGGGTGTATTCAAGCGCACCAGACTCTTGTATACCTTGCAAAATCTGTGCAAACACATCATCGGGTAATTCATCATTTTGAGAGATCGCCTCTCTTGCAAGCAGACTTTGTTCGGGGCTTCCTTTTTCCATCAGATAAATTAGGGGTAGGGTCGGCTTGCCTTCACGTAGATCATCACCGACATTTTTACCGATATCTTCTGGGTTGGCGGTGTAATCTAGAAGGTCATCCATGAGTTGGAAGGCAGTGCCAATATGGCGACCAAAGGCTGCGGATAACTCACGTTGGATGTCGCTGGCTTGGGCAATGAGAGCACCAAGCTCCGCGGAGGCCTCAAATAATTTGGCTGTTTTGTACCGAATCACCTGAAGATAGCTTGATTCATCGACTTCAGGGTCATTCATATTCAGAAGTTGTAATACCTCGCCCTCCGCAATCGTATTGGTTGCATTAGAGAGTATTTGCATGACCCGAATATCATTTGGCGCAACCATCATTTGGAAGGCGCGCGAATAAAGAAAATCTCCTACCAAAACACTGGCAGCATTGCCAAAGGCAGCATTGGCAGTTTGTTTGCCACGGCGCATCGTGGATTCATCGACAACGTCATCGTGCAATAGTGTGGCTGTATGAATGAACTCGACAACAGCCGCTAGCTCCAAAGCATGGGGGGTTTCTTTTCCATGGGCTAAGGCTTTGGCAATCAGCAATAAAAGAGCGGGCCGGACACGTTTACCCCCAGATTGGATGATGTAGGAGGCGATTTGGTCGATCAAAACTACTTCAGAAGCTAAACGGCGCCGGATTACCTCATTCAAAGCCTTTAAATCAGGGCTAATAGGGGCCAATATTTGGCCTAAGTTATTGTTTTTGACAGTATTATTCATCCAAGATATAATACTTGGCTCGGCTCGAACTCACCGATTTCCCCAAACTAACTCGTTTCTTTGGGCGTTTTATGGCGAAACTAGTCGATTTGTATCTTCCTTATAAGTATTTTTTGAGAGGTTTAACCATGTACGCGGTCATAAAAACCGGTGGCAAACAGTATAAAGTTGCTGCTGGCGAAAAATTGAAAATAGAACAGATACCGGCGGACATCGGCAGCGATATTACTCTTGACCAAGTTCTCGCCGTAGGCGAGGGCACGTCGCTCAAAGTGGGCGATCCCTTGGTAAATGGTGCCGCTGTGATGGCTACTGTTGTCTCCCAGGGACGTCACGATAAAGTGAAAATCTTTAAGATGCGTCGTCGTAAGCATTATCAAAAACATCAAGGCCATCGCCAGAATTTCACTGAGATTCTGATTAAGTCGATTAAGGCCTGAGTTTAGGAGAAAAATATGGCACAGAAAAAAGGCGGCGGCTCAACACGTAACGGACGCGACTCAGAATCAAAACGTTTAGGCGTTAAGGTTTATGGCGGTCAATCGATCCATGCTGGCGGCATTATTGTTCGTCAACGTGGCACTAAAGTGCATCCTGGTACCAATGTTGGTATTGGTAAGGATCACACGTTGTTTGCATTGATTGATGGTCAGGTCGAATTTGGTGTGAAAGGGGCTTTGAAGAAGGCCCAGGTTTCAGTCTTTCCTCGCTCTTAAGCGGCCTGACTGAGATTTCTTTCTACTAAGTTAATCAACAGGAATGGGCCTCGCAAACTGCGAGGCCTTTTTTATTCATGAAATTTATCGACGAAGCAAAAATTGAGGTCATTGCTGGCGATGGTGGCGCTGGGAGTGCCTCTATGCGTCGTGAAAAGTTTATTGAATTCGGTGGCCCTGATGGTGGCGATGGCGGCCGAGGTGGCAGTGTTTATGCGATTGCTGATCGGAATATTAATACCCTCATCGACTATCGTTATTCAAAAACACATTTGGCAAAAAATGGTGAGCCTGGAAGAGGGGCAGATTGCTATGGTCGGGCTGGCGATGATATTGAGTTGCGAATGCCAGTAGGAACAATCATCACAGATTTTGAAACCGGTGATCTTATTGCTGACCTAACGAAGCATGGCGAACGCCTATGTCTTGCAGAGGGCGGTGTTGGCGGCTGGGGCAATATTCATTTCAAGAGTAGTACCAATCGTGCGCCTCGCCAAAAAACCAATGGCAAGCCAGGAGTACGCCGTAAGCTAAAACTTGAACTGAAAGTATTGGCCGATGTTGGCTTATTGGGCATGCCTAATGCTGGCAAATCAACCCTCATTACAGCGGTATCAAATGCGAGACCCAAGATTGCTGATTATCCATTTACAACCTTACACCCCAATTTAGGTGTGGTGAGAGTGGGCAGTGAACGCAGCTTCGTGATTGCAGATATTCCTGGTCTTATTGAGGGAGCTGCGGAAGGGGCCGGCTTAGGACATCGCTTCCTGCGACATCTTCAACGCACGGGCGTGTTATTGCATTTAGTGGATGTTGCCCCGTTTGATGAGAATGTGGATATCGTTGCCGATGCTAAAGCCATTGTGAATGAATTACGCAAGTATGACGAGGCGCTTTATCAAAAGCCCCGCTGGTTGGTGCTCAATAAGATCGATATGCTCCAGCCAGAAGAGCGCCAAAAAGTAATTAAGGA
Organism: Polynucleobacter sp.; assembly: GCA_036746715.1. Classification (GTDB taxonomy): domain Bacteria; phylum Pseudomonadota; class Gammaproteobacteria; order Burkholderiales; family Burkholderiaceae; genus Polynucleobacter. The sequence goes on from DAIODQ010000003.1 coordinate 134,727, forward strand.
TTTTCTGAAGCGCTTTAAATGGGATGGCCCTGTTTTTGAGATATCAGCCCTCAATGGTGAGGGTTGTGACCGACTTTGTTACGCAATTCAGGATTATTTGGACGGTCTTCGTAAAGCACGCGATTTAGAAGAAGAAAGGGCAGAAGACCCCCGATTTTTAGATGAACACTATGGCAAAGATGGATTGGTATGAGTAAAAGTATTGCGGGTGTAAAACGAATCGTGGTCAAAGTAGGTTCTACTTTGGTGACTAATAATGGCGCTGGTCTTGATCGCCAGGCCATAGCAATGTGGGCCGAGCAGGTGAGTGCTTTATTAAAACAAGGCTGTCAAGTTTTAATGGTGAGCTCAGGGGCAATTGCTGAGGGAATGCAACGCTTGGAGTGGGTTAGCCGTCCACACGAGATCCATCAATTGCAAGCAGCAGCTGCAGTTGGGCAAATGGGACTTGTACAGGTTTATGAATCATGTTTTGCAAAATTTGGCGTACATACTGCCCAAGTTTTATTAACCAATGCTGACCTTGCCAATGCAGAGCGCAATGCAAATGCCAAAGCAACCTTGCAAACACTATTGGGTTTGGGTGTTGTGCCTATCATTAACGAGAATGACACCGTTGTTACCGATGAAATTAAATTTGGAGATAACGATAGTTTGGCCGCTCTGGTGGTGAACTTAATTACTGCGGATGCGCTAGTGATATTGACCGATCAAGGCGGGCTATTTAGCGCCGATCCTAGAAAAAACAGTTCAGCAACTCTAATCAATCATGCCCGCGCAGGTGATCCACAGTTAGAGGAAATGGCTGGCGGTACAGGAAGTACTTTAGGCAAAGGCGGCATGTTAACTAAGGTACTAGCTGCGAAAACAGCTTTACAAACCGGTGCAAGTACGGTCATCGCTTCAGGTAAAGAACCTGATGTATTAGTGCGGCTATATCAAGGTGAATCGATTGGTACTTTGTTGAGTAAATAATTATTGGGGTATGGCAATTAGGCCAGTAAAGTTATTTGGGTCTAATGATTGCAGCACTTTAGAGAAACTTTTTTCTTGAGTGGCCAAATTACAAAAAGCGCCCTGAGCAAGCGCTGCTTGATAGCGGTTGGGTACATTGTCTTTAATGGTCAACCATTGTCCCAATGGATTTGGTCGCCACTGTTGATTGGTCTCCAAAGTGCCGTAGAGGCGCCACTGGAAAGTATCGCAACGAATTCCTTCAAAGTAAGCATTTTGTCCACCACTGGGATTGGTAATCACAACGATATAACGTGTAACACCATCATTACCAATTTTGATAGACTCCGTGTCGACTGCGAAAGTAAAAACCGTTGTTTGTGAGACCGAGAACGGTACTAAATATTTTTTATTAGGCGGATTCAGTGGCAGCGGACTTAATCCTTCCTTAAACACTGTCGGTGCATAGGGATCGGTGCCATCTACTAGCGGATCAGAAAAGCACCCAGCCAAGATCAACGTTAAAGCGATGGTGCTGAGTGAACGTTTCATAGTGTGCGCGAAGACTCGAATGGCATTCCCCAGGTAAGCTGATGTATTGAAGAACTGGCAGCAATAAAGCGTGCCAGTTCCGATAGTGCTAATTGGTAAACCTCGCGTTTAAAGTCAATCACAGTCTCCAGTTCAATCCAATAAGGGTGCCAGCGCCATGCATCAAATTCTGGATGGGCGGTAGCTCTGAGTTGGATCTCATGATCCTGTCCTAACATACGAAGTAGGTACCAAATTTGCTTTTGACCTTTATAGCCAACGCGCTGGTTACGGTTGACGGCTTGGCGCCGCATAAATTCTTCTGGGACGTCATAACGAATCCAGTCGCGGGTTCTACCCAGAATCTCAACATGATGCGGGAACAGTCCAACTTCCTCATGCAATTCACGATACATCGCTTGTTCAGGGCTTTCGCCATGCTGTATTCCGCCTTGCGGAAATTGCCAGGAGTGTTGTCCTATGCGTTTACCCCAAAATACTTCATTACGAGCATTGAGGAGGACAATCCCGACATTAGGTCTGTAGCCTTCGCGGTCGAGCATAATCGTACCTTTGGTCCCCTAATCTTTAATCCTTTAAAATCAACGTTTTATTATAGCTACTCATGAAAGCATCACAAACCTTTCTTGCAACACTTAAAGAGGCCCCAGCCGATGCTGAGGTCGTGTCACACCAACTGATGGTGCGGGCTGGCTTAATACGTAAGCTTAGTGCCGGTATTTATAACTATCTCCCCTTAGGTCTTAAGGTAATCCGCAAGGTTGAAAACATTATTCGGGAAGAAATGAACCGTGCAGGAGCGATTGAACTTTTGATGCCCATCGTGCAGCCGGCAGAGCTATGGCAAGAAACAGGTCGTTGGGAAAAAATGGGACCAGAGCTCCTGCGTATTAAAGATCGTCATGAACGTGATTTTTTGATCCAGCCAACCTCAGAGGAGGTTATCACTGATTTAGCTCGCACTGAAATTAAGAGCTATAAACAGCTACCTATTAACTTTTATCAGATCCAAACCAAGTTTAGGGATGAGCGCCGCCCGCGTTTTGGAATCATGCGTGGCCGTGAGTTCAGCATGAAAGATGCATATTCGTTTGATCGCGACCATGATGGTTTGAAGCGTTCTTATGCCCTGATGTTTGACGCTTATGTCCGGATCTTTAAGCGTATGGGCTTAACATTTCGAGCTGTCACTGCTGACAATGGGGCGATTGGCGGTTCTGGTAGCCAAGAGTTTCATGTGATTGCAGACACTGGCGAGGATGCCATTGTGTATTGCCCTAACTCAGATTACGCCGCTAATCTTGAAGCTGCAGAATCTTTATCTTTAATTGCAAAACGTGATGCACCTAAAGAAGTAATGAAAAAGGTTTCAACCCCTGAGCAAAAGCGTTGTGAAGATGTTGCGCAGTTTTTAAGGATTCCATTGACGCAGACCGTTAAATCCCTGGTGTTGGCAGTTGATCAAGACTCTGGCCCAGCTAAGTTATTCATGCTTTTACTACGAGGCGACCATGAGCTTAATGAAATTAAGGTCAATAAAGTGCACGGCTTGGCAGCGTTTCGGTTTGCCAGCGATGAGGAAGTAAAAGCTGCTTGTCATTCACCTGTAGGTTATTTAGGCCCCGTTGGTTTGAGCTCTAATGTGCAGATTGTGGCTGATCGCACCGTTGCTAATATGAGCGACTTTGTTTGTGGTGCCAATGAAGCAGGCTGTCACTTGACCGACGTGAACTGGGGCCGTGATTTACCAGAACCCATTATTGCTGACATACGGAATGCAGTAGCCGGCGATCCATCCCCTGATGGTAAGGGGGTTGTGGATATTTGCCGTGGAATTGAAGTAGGCCATGTATTTCAGTTGGGAACACGATATTCAGAAGCAATGAAGTGTACTTACCTTGATGAGAATGGTAAGTCGCAGCCGATGGTGATGGGCTGTTATGGCATTGGTGTTACGCGTTTACTGGGCGCTGCGATTGAACAAGGTCATGATGAAAAAGGGATTTTGTGGCCGATTTCGATGGCCCCTTTCGAGCTTGTGATTTGTCCGGTTGGCTATGACAAGTCAGAATTAGTAAGACAAGCTGCACATGATCTTCATCAGCAATTACAAAACACTGGAATTGATGTGGTATTGGATGATCGTGGCGAGCGCCCTGGTGCAATGTTTGCTGACTGGGAACTCATTGGGGTTCCCTATCGCCTCGTCATTGGTGAGCGTAGTTTGAAAGAGGGCAATGTGGAGTTTCAGGGGCGTGGTGAGAGTACAGCTCAGTTAGTGCCTGTGAATGAAATCACAGAGAAGGTTATTGCGATCATTCAGTCAGCAAAGGACAATCTTCTCTAGAGTTATTTTTTAAAAAGTCCGCCAAGCCCTTTGGCAGCACCGCGCGCAGCAAGAGATCCCATCATCTTCGCCATCTTGCCCCCCTTCATTTGCTTCATCATTGCTTGCATTTGTTCAAATTGAGCAAGCATGCGATTGACTTCTTGAACTTGGACTCCAGCACCTGCAGCAATGCGTTGCTTACGTTTTGCTTTTAATAACTCTGGCTTGGCCCGTTCTTGCGGGGTCATGCTGTCGATAATGCCCTGCATATGCTTCATTTGCTTATCGGCCATCCCCAAATTGGCTTTACTCGCTTGCTGAGCAATTTGACTAGGCAGCTTATCCAGTAAATTCGCCATGCCACCCATGTTTTGCATTTGCATGATCTGTTCACGGAAGTCACTCAGATCAAAGCCACCCTTTTGAATCTTGCTGGCAAGCTTTTGGGCTTGCTCCACATTGACATTTTGTTGGGCTTGCTCAACTAAGGCCAATATATCGCCCATGCCCAAAATACGGCTGGTCATCCTTTCCGCATCAAAGGCTTCGAGCCCATCCATTTTTTCAGAAACACCAATAAATTTCATTGGTACACCAGTGACCTGACGAACAGAGAGCGCTGCACCACCTCGCGAGTCACCGTCTAGCTTAGTGAGAATGACCCCGGTGAGTGCGAGTGTTTCATGAAACGCTTTGGCCGTATTGACAGCATCTTGACCAAGCATGGCATCTACCACAAAGAGGGTTTCAATCGGCTTTAGATTGGTGTGCAGAGATTGAATTTCCTGCATCATTTGCGCATCAACACCTAGACGACCCGCCGTGTCGACAATCAAGACATCGTGGTAGTGACGCTTTGCCCAATCGAGCGCTGCATTGGCAATATCAGTAGGCCTTTGTTCGATAGTGCTTGGAAAGAAATCAGCCCCTACTTGCGCGCTGACCGTTTTTAACTGCTCGATGGCGGCAGGACGATAAATATCACAAGAGACCGTTAATACTTTTTTCTTATGTTTCTCTTGTAAAAACTTAGCAAGTTTGGCGACGGTAGTGGTTTTTCCGGCACCCTGAAGGCCTGCCATTAAAATCACTGCCGGGGGTTGGGTGGCTAAATTTAACTTACCACTTTGCTCCTCATCGCCTCCCATCATGAGCGATAGCTCACGCTGCACGACCCCAACCAATGCTTGACCTGGTGTGAGGCTGCCAATTACATCTTCACCAAGAGCCTTGAACTTGATTTGCTCCATCAGGCTCTTCACGACGGGTAGAGCAACGTCAGCCTCTAGCAGGGCTAGACGGATCTCGCGTAACATCTCAGAGGTATTGCTTTCTGTGAGGCGCGCTTGACCCCGCATGGTTTTAACCACACGACTTAAGCGGTCGGTCAGGTTCTCTAGCATTTATCGATTAGACTTTCGAAATGACTATTTTAGGTTACTCAGGATTTGGCTGGTTGCCATCCATTCTTTATCTATTATTGATCGTCGTTTTGGGCTGTCGCGACCAAAAACGACCCGAGACCCCATTTTTTGTTGGTTTAGTCCAGACCTTGATATTGATTGTCTTAATCATTCACGGAACCTTATTGCATGATTCCATCTTTAACGGCGATACCTTTGTATTCGGCTTTGCTCAAGATCTTTCTTTAATGGCTTGGGTGGGACTCGGTTTTTATTGGATCCAAAGTTTCTTTTTGCCCATCTCTAGTTTGCGCTTAATGGCTATCAGTATGGCGATGTTTTGTGCGGTTCTCCCTGACTTGTTCCCTGGATCGGTAATCTCACAGCGTGCAGTTGCTGACCCTTGGTTTAAAGCACACTTTATTGTGGCTACCTTTGCGGTCGGTTTTTTTAGCCTTGCAGCGATGTTAGCGGTGTTAATGCGCTTTCAGGATCGTGCCTTACGCAAGGGTATGGCAAATGGCATGGCGGGTGCACCGACCTGGGTAGAGAGTTTGCCCCCTCTTTTAACCATGGAAAGCTTTTTGTTCCGTTTACTCTACGTTGGTTATGTTTTATTAACAATGACGGTCTTCTCGGGTCTATTTTTCTCGCAAGAGCTATTTGGTAAGCCCTTAGTGTTTGACCACAAAACAGTATTTGCGCTTCTTTCTTGGGCTTTATTTACAGGGCTTGTAATTGCTCGTATTCGGGTTGGCTTGCGAGGACCAAGTGCGGTGCGCTGGGTCTTGGGTGGATTTTTTGCCCTATTGTTGACTTATGCGGGGACCCGTTTTGTTGCTGAAGTTATTTTGCAGCGAGCATAGCCTTGCTTAAGTGGGCATTATTGTTTTTAGGTCTAGGGCTTGCCTATTGGTGGTTCATCGCTAAAAAGAAGAATAAGAATCGGGCTGCAGATAACCAGATCAAGCAAACAGATCCGATCGCCGTAAAGCCTCAACGGATGGTCTCCTGTTCGTATTGCGATCTTCATCTGCCCCAAAACGATGCGCTATCCCAAGACGGGCGTTATTATTGCTGTGCAGAGCACCGCAATAGCATTAGTCAAAAAGGCTGGTGGGGTAAAGCGCAGTGGTGTGCATCCACAAATTTTGATGAGCGACCCGATGGTATTACTGTTGACTTGGCAGTAATCCATCACATTAGTCTTCCGCCCGGGCAATTTGGAGGGCGCCATATTATTGATTTCTTTCAAAATAATTTGGATCCTACGGCACACCCCTATTTTGAGCAAATTGCCAATCAAAAGGTATCAAGCCATTTTTTGATTGATCGAAATGGAAAAACGACGCAGTTTATATCTCTGCATAAACGCGCGTGGCATGCAGGCGCATCCCAATTTTTTGGGCGGGAGAAATGCAATGATTTTTCCATCGGTATTGAGTTAGAGGGCGATGGAGACGCTTTGTTTACGAACGAGCAATACGCAAGCTTGGCTGAAATGATCGGTGTTTTGCTGAAGAAATTTCCGGATCTTCGGTTTGCTGGGCACAGCGATATTGCCCCAGAACGTAAGACGGATCCCGGCCCATCCTTTGATTGGGAGCGTTTAACAAAAATAGCAAAGCTATCAGAAGAGAGATTGCCCTTCGGGAGATCTTCACGCTAACTATTAGTTCAACAGGTAAGCGTTTGCTTACATAGCATTTAAGGCAATTACATTTTTGGAATTAATAGGGAAATTACCAATAAATACTGTCATAAAAGACTTACCAAATTTAAAATATTTGCCTATACTTAGTGCCTAGGGCGGTGAAAAACCACTACATCTAGTGTTTTTCTGTGAATTTTGCCTTTTTTAATCAATACATATATATAGCAGGAGCAATATGACCTTTGCCGACCCACAAGCTGTAGGCCAATCCAGTTCAGTAAATCCAAGCGGTCTTGGCTCAGGGGCTAATTTGACCCAAACCCCATCGGCAAATTTTGTAGCCGGCGGCGTAGGTCTTGCTCAAGCCACTCAGCTATCAGACTACAAAATTATTCGACGTAATGGTTCCGTGGTCGCTTTTGAGCCATCCAAAATTGCAATTGCCGTTACAAAAGCCTTTTTAGCAGTGAATGGCGGTCAAGGTGCCGCATCTGCTCGAGTTCGTGAACAGGTCGAGCAGTTAACCCAGAACGTGGTTCGCGCTTTATTGCGTAGCCGTCCTAGTGGTGGTACCTTTCACATTGAGGATATTCAAGACCAAGTTGAGTTAACGTTAATGCGTAGTGGTGAGCACAATGTTGCTCGCGCCTATGTTCTCTATCGTGAGAAACGCAATCAGGAGCGTGCAGCTCAACAAAGTGCAAGCCAAGATCAATTAGCGGATGCTGCCTTACCTGTTGTTCAGGTCAGCGATAACGGTGTAAACCAACCTCTCAATGTTGTTGGTCTCAGAACGGTGCTTGAGGCAGCGTGTGAGGGTTTGGGAAATCATATTGATGCTAGTCCAATTATGGGCGAGACTATTAAGAACTTATACGATGGTGTGCCAATGGCGCAGGTGTATGACTCGGCGATTCTAGCCTCGCGCACCTTGATTGAAAAGGATCCTGCATACAGTCAAGTAACCGCACGCATTCTGATGCATGTGATTCGTAAAGAGATCTTAGGCCGTGAGGTTTTGCAGGGTGATATGCAAGCTGAATATCCTAATTATTTCCCACAATTTATTCGTCAAGGTATTGAGGCTGAGCTACTTGATCCACGTTTGCTTGAGTTTGATTTGGCTAAGATTTCAGCAGCTCTTTGTGCCGATAGGGATTTGCAGTTTAATTATCTTGGCTTGCAAACTTTGTATGACCGCTATTTCTTGCATATTGAGGATCATCGTATTGAGATGCCCCAAGCTTTCTTTATGCGGGTGGCGATGGGTCTTGCCCTCAATGAGCCCGAGCGCGAGCGTCGTGCCATTGAGTTCTATGAAATTCTTTCCACCTTTGACTTTATGTCGAGCACCCCAACCTTGTTCAACTCTGCTACTTTACGATCACAGTTGTCCAGTTGCTATTTGACAACCGTTGATGATGATCTAGACGGTATCTACGAAGCACTTAAAGAGAATGCTTTGTTGTCTAAGTTTGCAGGTGGTCTGGGTAATGATTGGACCAATGTTCGTGCTCTTGGAAGTCACATCAAAGGCACAAATGGTAAGTCACAGGGAGTGGTGCCATTCTTAAAGGTCGTCAACGATACAGCTGTTGCGGTTAATCAAGGCGGTAAGCGCAAAGGTGCTGTTTGTGCTTATTTAGAGACCTGGCACTTAGATATTGAAGAGTTCTTGGAGTTGCGCAAGAACACGGGCGATGATCGTCGTCGCACCCATGATATGAATACCTCAAACTGGATTCCAGATCTGTTTATGAAGCGGGTGATGGAAAATGGAGATTGGACCTTATTTTCCCCTTCAACCACTCCGGATTTGCACGATAAGTATGGCAAAGCTTTTGAGCAAGCCTACGTTGCTTACGAAAAGCGGGCAGAGGCTGGTGAGATTAAGCCATCAAAGAAGGTGCCGGCAGTTCAGATGTGGCGCAAGATGCTGGCCATGTTATTTGAGACCGGTCATCCCTGGATTACCTTTAAGGATCCTTGCAATATTCGAAGCCCCCAGCAACACGTGGGCGTGGTGCATTCCTCGAACCTATGTACTGAGATCACGCTGAACACGAACGAAACCGAGATTGCAGTTTGCAACTTAGGCTCAGTGAACCTGACCGCCCATATGACCACGGATGCAAATGGCCAAATGGTCTTAGATCACGCCAAACTCAAGAAGACCATTCAAACAGCGATGCGCATGCTTGATAACGTGATTGATATTAATTACTATGCCGTTGCTAAGGCGCGCACCTCAAACATGAAGCACCGCCCAGTTGGTTTGGGCATCATGGGCTTCCAAGATTGTTTGCACATGCAGCGTATTCCCTATGCTAGCGATGCTGCCGTGAAGTTTGCAGACACCTCGATGGAGGCTGTTTGCTACTACGCCTATCAGGCGTCTAGCGAGTTGGCTAAAGAACGCGGCGCCTACAGTAGCTATCAGGGCTCTTTATGGGATCGTGGCATTCTTCCCCAAGACACCCTGAAAATGCTTCAAGATGAGCGTGGTGGCTATGTGGAAGTGGATCAGTCCAGCACCATGGATTGGAATGCATTACGTGCCCAGATTAAACAGTATGGGATGCGCAACTCGAATTGCGTAGCAATTGCCCCAACCGCAACGATTTCAAACATTATTGGTGTTTCTGCTTGCATTGAGCCAACTTTCCAGAATTTGTTTGTTAAATCCAATCTTTCGGGTGAATTTACGGTTGTGAACGACTATCTCGTTCGCGATCTCAAGGATCGCGGGCTTTGGGACGAGGTGATGATTGCTGATCTTAAGTATTTTGATGGCACTTTATCGAAGATCGACCGCGTCCCACAGGATTTACGGGATTTGTATGCGACAGCCTTTGAGCTTGAGCCCAGTTGGCTGGTTGAAGCCGCTTCTCGCCGTCAAAAGTGGATCGACCAGGCACAATCTCTAAATATCTATATGGCTGGCGCTTCGGGTAAGAAGCTAGACGATACCTATAAGCTGGCTTGGTTGCGTGGTTTAAAGACCACCTACTATCTGCGGACTATGGCCGCTACCCACGTTGAGAAGTCGACGGTTGCAACAGGTCAGCTGAACTCTGTTTCAAACGGTACAGAAACAGCTTCTGCATTGGCAGCCGATGGGCCTGTATGCACCATGCGTCCAGGCGACCCTGGGTTTGAAGAATGTGAAGCGTGTCAGTAACCCTTACTGAGATTGAAGTAAATAGGAAGAATTAGGAGAAGATTATGTTGAACTGGGACGAAGAAGTAGCACCTGCATTAGCAAAGACTGGCTTTGCTCCGCCCCCATCCATGCCTGTACCCACAGCGCAACCACAGTTACAGTCGGTTCAGGCAGATAGCGTTGCAGTGGCACCGCCTGCGCAAACGGTTAAGCCGGTTACAGATGCAATCGAGCGGCGTGTAAACGTAGCCGATAAGCGTGTGATTAATGGCACCACCGATGTAAACCAATTGGTACCATTTAAGTACAAGTGGGCTTGGGAGAAGTATCTGGCGGGTTGTGCGAACCACTGGATGCCACAAGAAATCAATATGAACCGTGATATTGCCCTCTGGAAAGACCCGAATGGCCTTACTGAGGATGAGCGCCGCATCATTATGCGCAATCTAGGCTTTTTTGTAACAGCCGACTCGTTGGCAGCCAACAACATCGTGCTTGGTACTTATCGACAGATCACTGCCCCAGAGTGCCGTCAGTACTTACTCCGTCAGGCTTTTGAGGAGGCGATTCATACGCATGCTTACCAATATATTGTTGAGTCTTTGGGTCTTGATCAAGCCGAAATCTTTAATGCATACCATGAAGTTCCTTCGATTCGGGCGAAGGATGAGTTCCTCATTCCCTATATTGATGTACTGACGGACCCTGCTTTTAAAACTGGAACTTTGGAAAATGATCAAAAACTGTTACGTTCCTTGATTGTTTTTGCCTGCGTGATGGAAGGATTGTTCTTTTATGTTGGTTTTACGCAAATCCTCGCAATGGGTCGCCAAAACAAGATGACTGGTGCAGCAGAGCAGTATCAATACATCCTGCGTGATGAGTCAATGCACTGTAATTTTGGGATCGATTTGATTAACCAAATCAAGCTGGAGAACCCACAGCTATGGACTTCTGCGTTCAAAGACGAGATTCGTGGCATCTTCGAAAAAGCAGTTGAATTGGAGTATCGCTACGCCGAGGATACGATGCCAAGAGGGGTGCTTGGATTGAACGCCCCGATGTTCAAAAGCTACCTCAGATTCATTTGTAATCGTCGATGTATGCAAATAGGACTTGACTCCATGTATCCAAATGAAGAGAATCCTTTTCCATGGATGTCAGAAATGATAGATCTGAAAAAAGAGAGAAACTTTTTTGAGACCAGAGTAATTGAGTATCAAACCGGTGGCGCGTTGAATTGGGAGTAAACAAAACCTAAATTAGCGCCCTGTCCGGTAACCAAGGAGATTGGACGGTTGATTAGTATTCGAAGTCGATTAAAAAAGGCAGAAATGCGAAAACCCTGCATGCAGGGCGATTGGATCTCTTTCCCCGTTTTTCCCACCCCATTTAAAAAGCTGCTTCCCGCAAAGGTTGCGGCTTTTTTTCCAAGATTCATTAGCGTGCAGCACCTAGTTATAAGCCGCGCGCCGATGAATAGCTCGCTCGTTTCCTGGGTCGCGCCGCAAGGTGTACTTCAGAGTAATGGTCGGGTTTTCTTAAACAGTAGTTTGTTCTAATCCTCACGTGAAGGAGAATCACTATGGCAATCGCCAAAAAGAAGTCTGCTGCAAAGAAACCAGCTGCTAAGAAAAAAGTAGCTGCTAAGAAACCAGCTGCCAAAAAAGCAGCGAAGAAGCGCCCAGCTGCCAAAAAAGCAGCGAAGAAGCCAGCTGCCAAAAAAGCAGCAAAGAAGCCTGCTGCTAAAAAAGCTGCTAAGAAAAAAGTAGCTAAAAAGCGTCCTGCTGCTAAAAAGAAAAAAGCTGCCAAGAAAAAGCCTGCTAAAAAAGCAGCTAAGAAAAGGCCTGCTGCCAAAAAGAAAGGGGCTTCTGTAAAAAAGCCCGCGGCTAAGCCCGCCGTTGCTGTTCCAGCGCAAACCACGCTGAATCCGGCTGCGGCTTGGCCTTTCCCTACAGGCAGCCGTCCCTAAGCGCAAGCTGACGGATAGTTGAGGTAGTTCGGATGGGGTCCTTCGGGACCCCATTTTTATGGCTTAAATGGAGTAGCCAAAAGCGTCTTGAAAACGCGTCATGATCTCAGAGCGAGATAGTTGGTGATTTTGGGGGCCTTGGTGGGCAATTTTGACTGAACCCATTAGGCTGGCAAGTCTACCCGTCGTTTCCCAATCTAATTTATTTTCTAGGCCATAGAGAAGTCCACCACGGAAGGCATCACCACAACCCGTTGGATCAATCAACTTTTCTGGCGTTACTGCTGGAATGGCAATACTCTTACCATCCGCATAGATTTGCGCCCCTTGCGCCCCTTTGGTCACAATCAGTGCTTTTACTTCCTTAGCAATTTGCTCTAAAGATAGGCCAGTGCGCTGACAAAGCATTTCACCTTCATAGTCATTCACGGCAACGTAACTGGCAAGCTTTACAAGTTCGAGAAGCTCTTGTCCATTAAACATGGGTAAACCTTGGCCTGGATCAAAGATAAACGGCACACCAGCTTCTGCAAATTGGTGACAGTGCTCCCACATGCCAATGCGTCCATCCGGCGCTACGATGCCAAAGTGCGCACGAGAGCGATCAAGCGTACTAAGACAATCTGCTACGCGGTTGAGGTGGGATTGATTCATGGCACCCGGATGAAAAGCAGTTATTTGGTTATTTGCCATATCGGTCGTGATCATGGCTTGTGCAGTGAAGGCCGCATCCAGTTTCTTGACATGCGAGCGGTTCATGCCGAGTTTATCTAAGCGCTGCAGGTAAGGATCGGCATCTGCCCCTACCGTTGCCATTACTAAAGGCTCACCCCCAAGTAGTTTGAGGTTGTAGCCAATATTGCCTGCACAGCCGCCAAATTCTCGGCGCATGCTAGGTACCAAAAAGGCTACGTTCAGAATATGAATCTGATCGGGCAAGATCTGATCTTGAAAACGACCTTCAAAGGTCATGATGGTGTCGTAGGCAATAGAGCCACAAATGATGCTAGCCATAAATACTTTCTGTCATAGATTGGTGGGGGATAGAGGGGGATATGCTACACGCAGGCGATAGCCTGCGGCATTCGAAGGAACTTGAAGGGGGATTGATAGTTTAAATACCTCCCCCGCTGATGCGCCGGCCAATAAAAAATCAGGATGTGTGCTTTGCCAGGTCTTCGGAAGCCACTCTTCGGGGGAAAGAAGTATGCGCGTAATGGTTTTCTCATCCGCATCGGTTAGGATAAGCTCAAGGCTAGGAATAGCAACAGGCACAGCTAAGCGGTTTTGCAGTTCGATTTGAAGTAGGGATTGACCACTGGAAAAACTGGAATCAAGCTTTTGTACTTTCTCAATTCCTAAGTTTGCCGATAGAAAGCGCCACGCCTTGAAATCATTGGCTGCCTTGCGATCGCACGGAATCCATTCACACAAGAAGTTATCAATCGTTTGCGCAGTTTTAAATGCGCCCCATCTGATCGAATTAGCGTCGCTATCCATGTTAGGGGCAAGTGCGTGAAGTATTGGCATACGCCAAAGTGCGGTGACAAATGAATAAGCTATTAAAAGTGCAATCAATCCAATAAATAATTGTTTTTTGATATCCCATGGCTTCTTTGATACAGCATCCATTGAAGGTAATGCGCTCAATACCGCTTCTGGGCCTTTAGAGGTCAATTTTCCGCTTAGACATACCCAGCCCTCATGACTGCCCCAGATAGAGAGTTGGAGGCTGTTTTGATAGCTTGCAATTACCTCATCTGCTTGACGCTCCAGTATTCCGGATAAAACAAGTTGACCACCCGAATTAAGTCTGGCAATCAGGGCGGGCGCAAGAACTTGCAATGGATTAGCCAAAATATTAGCAATCACCACATCAAATACTTGGCCACCAATCGAACTCTCGATATTGTTCGGTAACTCAAACTGAATCTTAGTTTGGTTTTGTTCCGCATTTGCTCTCGCTGATTCAATTGCTTGAGGATCAATGTCTGTTCCAAACACCTCTTTAAATCCAAGTTTGTGGGCTGCAATCGCTAGAATTCCGGAGCCACAGCCATAATCTAAGAGAATTTGATGAAAAGGTCTTGCTGCGGAGCTATATTGCTCTAGCCACTCTAGACAGAGTCGAGTGGTGGGATGGCTGCCCGTTCCAAACGCAAGGCCAGGATCAACGGCTAAGCAAATAGCGTTTGGAACAGTGGGCTCTTGGTGCCAAGAGGGCACGATCCAGATGTTCTGCCCTACTTGGATTGGCTCAAACTGGCTTTGGGTAAGACGAACCCAATCCTGATCCTCTATAAGAACTTCTTGAGGCGGATTTACCTCAAAGCCTGCTTCTTTGAGTTCTGCGATCAGATCATGTAAGGGCAGATCTAAATCTTTGTTAAAGAGTGCTTTGACGGACGAAAGATCCCATGCTTGTACTTCTGGAGATAGTCCTGGCTCTCCGTAGAGAGGGTTTTCATCATACCCACCAGCGGCTGCATCCTCAACCGATATCGAAAGAGCGCCAAGCTCCATTAAGGTATCACCCAAAGGCTCTGCAATTTCAGCAACTACCGTAAATTGAAGTTCGCGATACGGCATCTGACTTAGAGGCTCAAAACAGCAGCATTACTTCTTGCCGCGAGTAGCAGATTGCTCCTCTAGGCGTTGTTCAAGGTAATGAATGCTGGTTCCGCCTTCTACAAATTTTGAGTCAAGCATAAGCTCTCGATGCAGCGGTACATTCGTCTGGATACCATCAATCACCATTTCCGAGAGGGCAATCCGCATTCGACGGATTGCTTGCTCACGAGTCGCACCATAGGCAATCAATTTCCCGATCATTGAATCATAATTAGGTGGCACCATATAGCCACTGTAGGCATGCGAGTCCACTCGTATTCCGGGGCCGCCTGGCATGTGCCATGACTGAATCCGCCCTGGGCTTGGCGTGAACTTGAAGGGGTCTTCAGCGTTTAAACGACACTCAATGGCATGTCCTCTAAAGACGATATCGCGTTGACGAAAGCTAAGTTTTTGTCCAGCCGCAATCTTAATTTGCTCCTGCACGATATCAATCCCAGTAATCATTTCCGTCACTGGGTGCTCAACCTGCACGCGCGTATTCATTTCAATAAAGAAGAACTCACCATTTTCGTAGAGAAACTCAAAGGTGCCAGCACCCCGATAGGTAATTTTTTTACACGCATCAGCACAACGCTCACCAATCTTGGCAATGAGTTTTCGATCAATGCCAGGGGCAGGTGCTTCTTCAATGACCTTTTGGTGGCGACGCTGCATGGAGCAATCACGCTCTCCAAGCCAAACGGCGTTTCCGTGAGTATCGGCCAATATCTGAATCTCCACATGGCGGGGTTTCTCTAAAAACTTTTCCATGTAGACCTCGGGATTACCAAAGGCTCGCCCCGCCTCTTCACGAGTCATGTTCACAGCACTTAAGAGAGCTGCCTCAGTATGAACCACGCGCATGCCACGACCACCTCCACCACCAGCTGCCTTAATGATTACGGGGTAGCCAACGCGTTTAGCAGTCGCAATAATTTCTTTGGGGTTATCGGTGGGCAATGCTCCCGCCGAGCCTGGCACGCAGGGAACTCCTGCTTTAATCATGGCATTTTTAGCCGAGACCTTATCACCCATCAAACGAATCGACTCAGGGCGAGGCCCGATAAATGCAAAACCCGACTTTTCAACACGCTCTGCAAAGTCTGCGTTCTCTGATAGAAAGCCATAGCCTGGATGAATTGCTTCAGCATCAGTTACCTCTGCAGCAGAAATGATGGCCGGCATATTAAGGTAGCTCTGACCTGAGGGGGCTGGCCCGATGCAAACCGCCTCATCGGCAAGCTTTACATATTTAGCCTCTTTATCGGCAGTGGAGTAAACCACCACGGTCTTAATACCAAGCTCACGACAGGCGCGCTGGATGCGTAGGGCAATTTCGCCGCGATTAGCGATGAGGATTTTGTCAAACATGATTTGGGCTTTGGTGTGGATTAGGCGATGATAAAAAGAGGTTGATCGAATTCAACACCTTGACCGTTTTCACATAGAACTTGCTTTACGATACCTGCTTTCTCAGATTCAATTTCATTAAGAAGCTTCATTGCTTCAATGATGCACAAGGTTTGCCCAACCGTTACGGTGTCGCCTACATTAACAAAAGCAGGCGCCTCGGGATTGGGTGAACGATAGAAGGTACCAACCATTGGGGATTTTTGTGTAAAGCCTTGGGTTGCCACACTTCCTTCAGACGCCACAACAGGCTCAGGGGAGTATGACTCCAGTGCCACAGGGGCTGATAACGCGATAGGATTAGGCACTGCGCTAGGCTGGGAATGCGAGGTTGAGCCGCCACGCATATTCACAATACGAACCTTATCCTCGCCCTCGCTTACCTCTAACTCTGAAATCCCTGAATCTGAGACTAGATCGATTAATGTCTTTAGTTTTCTTAAGTCCATGCCAAACCTCGTATTGAAGGATGTTTATGTGGAAGATAGTTTGTGTTGAATCGTATTGAGGGCAAGTTCATATCCATGAGCCCCTAAGCCGCAAATAACACCCATGGCTAAATCGGAAAAGTAAGAATGCTTGCGGAACTCTTCGCGCTGATGGATATTGGATAAATGAACCTCAATAAAAGGAATCGCAACCCCAGCAAGAGCATCCCTTAGGGCAACACTGGTGTGAGTAAAGCCCCCTGGATTAATGATGATGAAACTAACCCCATCTTTTTTTGCCTTTTGAACGCGATCAATGAGTTCGCCCTCATGGTTGCTCTGATAAGTCTCTAAGGAAATATCAACCTGTTTTGCTAATTTAGCTAATTTTTGATGGATATCATCTAAAGTAGCCTTGCCGTAAACTTCAGGCTCCCTACTGCCTAGAAGGTTTAAATTAGGGCCTTGGATAACAAGAACCGATCGGTTAACAGAATTTTTTTGCATAGATCGCTACAGTTATTGAAAAATACCACTAAATTTAGGTAGGAACTAAGGTAAATAGTGAAAGATGAAGTATACCCTTAAGGTCTGCGGATTCCCAGAAAAAAGCAGTTTTAGGTGGAAATCAGGCATAAATGGCTTAAAAAGACCAACCGAAATTTGAGCTAAGATTCATGATCTTTCGTTAAATAACGTCTTTTATCATCTTTCTAAGCTCATCTTCAGATATCTTACCTAATTTACGGCTTTTAATCTCACCTTTGGAGTTGATGACCACAGTAAATGGTAGGGCCCCAGAGGGGTTGCCAAGCATTTTATTAATCTCATTCCCGCCAAGCCCCCCTAAAACAATAGGATAGGAAATGATCGTTGTTTCTATAAATTGACGAATATTAGAGGGTGAATCGATGCCGATACCGACAATTAGCATATTTTTAGGGTCATATTCCCCTTGAATTTTGTCTAAAGCAGGCATTTCTTCGACGCAGGGTGGGCACCATGAAGCCCAAAAATTGACGACTAGGACCTTATTTTTCCAATCCGCTGTTGAAATTGGCTTTTGGTCTGGCGAAAACCATTCCCGTTCAAAAAGTGCCTTGACAGCCACTTCGGAGGCGGTGCCAATCCGGGTTTGCCAGTTTGCAATGAGAGCGCCAGCAGCGGCTGCAATGATGGCGATACTGCCACCGAGTAAAAATTGACGACGGTTCATGGGGCTCCTTGGCTAAAATCCTCGCATGCATATACATATCTTGGGCATTTGCGGAACCTTCATGGGCGGGATAGCGGCAATTGCTCGGCAAGCCGGCCATCAGGTGACCGGTTGCGACGCCAACGTTTATCCTCCCATGAGCACTCAACTTGAAGCCCAAGGAATAGAACTGATCGAAGGATACTTTCCCGATCAACTACGACAATTTAAATCTAAACCAGATTTATTTCTGATTGGCAATGTGGTGTCGCGTGGTAATCCTCTGTTAGAGGAGATCCTGAATCAAGGGCTGCCTTACACCTCAGGTCCGCAGTGGTTGGGCGAGCATGTTTTAAGAGGTCAACACGTCATGGCGGTTGCTGGTACTCATGGCAAAACCACAACAACCGCGATGCTCACGTGGATATTAGAATTTAATCAACAAAGCCCAGGTTATTTAATTGGTGGGGTCCCTTTAAATTTCACGGTATCGGCTCGCCTTGGGAAGGGCGCTTACTTTGTAATTGAGGCTGATGAGTATGACACCGCCTTTTTTGATAAACGCAGCAAGTTTGTTCACTATCGACCACATACTGCAATTCTTAACAACCTAGAGTTTGATCACGCTGATATTTTTCCAGATGTCACGGCTATTGAGACCCAATTTCATCATCTCGTTCGAACGATTCCGCAAAAAGGTTTGGTGATTACAAATGCTATGGAGCAATCGCTAGAGCGAGTGATTGAGCGTGGCTGCTGGAGCCCATTAGAGCGTTTTGGAGCAAAGATAGGCGATTGGTCAATGGTAGACCTGCTGAATGCAGAAGGGAAGCCAGGTGCTGATTTTGCAGTTCTACAGAGAGGGCAAAAATGCGCTGAGGTCCATTGGGCAAGCAACTCTGGGGTGATGGGCAAGCACAATCAAATGAACGCTCTAGCTGCTATAGCAGCGGCAAACCATATTGGTATTCATCCGGAAGATGCTGCGAAGGCGCTGGCTGAGTTTAAGAATGTGAAACGGCGTCTTGAGTTAATTGGTATTAAGAATCATATTCATGTTTATGATGATTTTGCACACCACCCCACAGCGATTGCTACGACATTGGATGGTTTGCGTAAACAAGTCGGCAATGCGCGCATTTTGGCAGTATTAGAGCCACGTTCAAATACGATGAAGTTAGGAGTCATGAAATCACAGCTACCTGATAGTCTTCGCTCTGCAGATTTAATCTTTGCATATGGTGCTGTTAGTGGGAAGGATGCCTTAGGTTGGGATTTGCAGGAGGCCATAACACCATTAGGTGTACGCGGTAAAAGTTTTCAGGATCTTAGTACTCTGGTAGAAAGTATTGGTACATCGGCAAAACCTGGGGATCATATATTAGTGATGAGTAACGGTGGTTTTGGAGGCGTGCATCAGAAAATATTGCAGCGCCTATCAGAATCAGAAATCAAATAATAAAAAGGAATGGCAATGCGTTTGCGCAATAAAGTAGCTTTAATTACGGGCGGTGCTAATGGGATTGGATTTGCGACTGCTAAGCGTTTTGAAGAAGAGGGGGCGAGGATAATGTTAGCTGACCTCAATCAGCATGATGTTAAAGAGGCAGCCTCTCAACTAAAACATGCTGAGCCTTATGTCTTGAATGTTACTAATCGCGTAAGTATTCAGACGGTAGTCGATACGATCATTGCGAAGCATCATCACATCGATATATTGATTAATAATGCCGGGATTACTCTAGATGCCCGTTTAGTGAAGATGACCGAGCAACAATTTGATGCGGTCATTGACGTTAATTTAAAAGGCGTATTTAACTGTACGCAAATTGTTATTCCTCACATGCTTGAAGCTCAGAGGGGGTCGATTGTTAATGCTTCCAGTGTGGTGGGTTTGTATGGTAATTTTGGGCAAACAAATTACTCAGCCTCTAAATTTGGAGTGATTGGCTTTACTAAAACATGGGCAAGAGAGTTTGGCCAGAAGGGCATTCGCGTCAATGCAGTTTGCCCAGGTTTTATTGCCACGGAGATGGTAAAGGCAATGCCAGAGAATATTTTGCAAGGGATTGAACAGCGATCCTGGATGGCACGTTTGGGAACCCCCGAAGAAATTGCCAATGTATATCTCTTTTTGGCGAGTGATGAGTCAAGCTATATCAATGGTGTGACCATTGAGGCTAGTGGCGGGATTTCTCTTTAATGCATTTACTTTATGAGGAAGGTGGCGATATTCGTGTGGCTACCGTTTTATCTTCCTCCGGATCTGGTGAGACGCGATCGTGGCAAGTAAGCACTCTATCAGGAAAACATCTTAAGCTCAAAGCAAAAGAGGTATGGCTGGAGTTTGATAAGCCTGATGCGCTAACTCTCATCACCAATGCAGATGAGCTTGCCAAAACAATTGATTTGCAGCTCTTGTGGGATTGCGCTCCCGATCAGGAGTTTTTGTTTTCAACGATAGCTAAAGAATACTTCGGAGATGCGGTATCAACCGAACAACTCGTCGCCTTGGCCATTGCATTACAAGGAGCCCCCGTCTATTTTCGTCGCAAGGGGCGCGGTAACTTTATGCGTGCACCGCTTGCGCAACTTCAGGCTGGTTTGGCTGCCCTAGAGCGTAAGCAAAAGGAGTTAAAGCAACAAGAGGCGTGGCAATCAGACTTTGTAGCAGGCCAAATGCCTGAGGAGCTTCGACCACTAACAAATACTTTACTCTTTTCGCCCGATAAAAATAGTCTAGCTTTCAAAGCCTTTAGTGGGGCCTGTGAACAAACCAAGGAGCACCCAGCTCAATTAATGATGCGTTGTGGCGCCTTAGATTCGCCCTTGGCCTATCACCATGGAAAATTTCTACGACAACATTTTGAGAGAGGGGTGGGATTTTCAGCGGACTTCAATATCGACCCAGCCGCATGGAAGGCTTGCATCGATGGTTTATCGACTGCACCAGTACGAGCATTTTCGATTGATGATGCCGGCACCACTGAGATTGACGATGCTTTATCACTAACCCCAATAGAGGATGGTCACTATCGATTGGGTATTCATATAGCGGCCCCAGGTTTATTGATTCAGAAGGATGATCCCTTTGATCAAGTTGCCCGTCAGCGAATGTCAACCGTGTATTTTCCGGGAGACAAGATCACGATGCTTCCAGATAGCTTTGTCCATTTTTTTTCTCTGGACCAAGGCAAAGTTTGCCCAGCAGTCTCGCTTTATGTGGATATTAATACGGAAGGTGAGTTATTAGATACAACATCGCAAACTAAAATAGAGTTAGTTCCCATCGAAGCTAATTTACGTTTGGATGACTTAGAAAGCAGGGTCAGTGAGGAGTCTTTAATCGATCCTGGCACCAGCCTACCTTATCAAAAAGAGCTTTGCATCCTTTGGAGTTTGGCCAAGTTTTTACATGGTAGACGACAGGAACAGCGGGCCCAAACTGGTTTGCGGGTTGAGCAACTTGGAGTAAACGATCCCAATGCCTTAGTACGAGACTTTAATTTTCAGATTAGCCCCGATCAAAGCACTGTAGAAATAGTGCCACGGCTACGCGGCTCCATTTTGGATTCGATCGTTGCTGAATGCATGATTTTGTGTAATCGTATTTGGGGACAACAATTAGCAGAACATGGGTTGCCTGCTTTATTTCGTACTCAAAAGGGCTGGGGCCCACAGCGTACACGAATGCAAACAACTCCGGGACCACATGAGGGCTTAGGTCTTGAGTTTTATGCATGGTGCACATCCCCACTAAGGCGCTATTCTGATTTGGTCAATCAATGGCAATTGATAGCGCTCGCTAGAGATGGGGTGACTGCAAAAATGGTAGCGCCATTCTCTCCCAAAGATGCGACCTTGATGGGGATTGCGGCTGATTTTGAGAACGTTTATCAACACTATGCTGAGCACCAAGATCGAATTGAAAAATACTGGTGTTTACGATGGCTTTCCCAGCAAGGCTTGCCCAAGTTAATACATGCCTGTCATCTTAAAGAAGGAATGTCCCGCCTTGAGCCTATCCCCTTGCATTTACCGATTCCTGAGCTGGCCAATCAAGCGAGGATGGCTCGGGCTAAGATTGAGGTTATGGATATCGATCTATTGCAATTGACCGCTGCCGTTCGTTTGGTCGAGATTGAAAGCCCTCCCGACCAAACCGAGCCGGCAGCCTCTAATGAAATTGCAATGGGCTCTTCAGAGTGACCCTCATCATGAACCTGGCCCGTCCGCCTATCCGTATCCGCCCCTTGTGGATTGCCTTAGCTCTTTCACTGTTGGTTCATGTCTTACTTTTGGGCCACCGCTGGTTTGAGGCGCAGGAAACGGATCGGCGCCTAAGTACACCGTTAAGCGTTGTTCTAGTAAATGCTAGTACTAAATCGCCACCTCAGAATGCACAGAAGCTTGCCCAAGCAGATCTCAACGGGGGTGGTTTGACCATTAATCAAGAGGCTAGTGCGATGCATCGCGCGCGATTGGGCGCAGATGCAAAATTGGAAGTACTTGAGAAACGTCAAAAGCAATTACTGTCTAAATTAGAGGCTGATAAAAAACAGGCTTCCGGTAAACGAAGTGGGGAAGAGGCTAAACAGATTACAGAAATGAATGCTCTAGAGGCTGAGTTAGCAAAACGTCTTAGTCCTGAGGGACGATTACCACGACGGACGGTGTTAAGCGCTAGCAGCACAAAGACGGTAGCATTTGCCTATTACTATGATGCGATGCGCCAAAAGATAGAGGCCTATGGCAATACATTTTTTCCGCGAGTGCAAGGACGACCCATCTACGGTAGTTTGGTTTTAACGGTGAGTGTTGATGCCGAAGGCCGTATTGCCAGTAATAGCAAAGGACGTGAGGGGATTGAGGTTAGTCGCTCCTCAGGGGTTCCGGAGTTAGATCGTCAAGCCGTTGCGATTGTGCGAGCTGCGGCGCCGTATGGCCCCTTTCCTCCGGAGATGCGAAGACAACTCGATATTTTGGATTGGGTTTCTACCTTTGAGTTCACACGCGATGCAAAAGAGCAATCCGGAAATCGTTTTGAATTAAAGAATGGTGTGAATCGATGAGCTCTTCACCATTTTTGACCCACTTAGAGCCTGATCTTTTCAAGGGTAAGGATATTTATGCTGTTTTTGGTAATCCAATTACGCACAGTAAATCCCCGCAGATTCATGAACAATTTGCGCAACATAGCAATCAAGATCTTACCTATGTGCGCATTCAGCCTGAGTCTGATCAATTTTCTACGATGCTGCTTGCATTTTTTCAGATGGGGGGTAAAGGAGCCAATGTTACGGTCCCCTTTAAGCTCGAAGCTTACGCACAGTGTCAGCAATTAACTCCGCGGGCCAAATTAGCGGGCGCTGTTAACACCATCTGGCAAGATAATGGTCAGTTAGTTGGTGACAATACCGATGGCGTTGGTTTAGTTCGTGACTTACTTGCTCAAGGCATTGCACTAAAGAACAAGCGCATCTTAATAGTGGGCGCTGGCGGCGCAAGTCGTGGCATCATTGGCCCCATCGCACAAGAGTTACCAAGCAGTTTAATAATTACCAATCGAACTGTTAGTAAGGCCGAAGAACTAGTTGTCGCATTTAAAGATCTTACTAATTCCTTAGCGGTCGATATAAGGGCATGGCCACTCTCCCAACTCGAACAAGAAAATTTATTACCGTTTGATCTTGTTATTAACGCTAGCGCGGCTGGTTTAGATCGCCAAAGTCCATTCAGTGAGTTGGCCGCCAAGTCTGTTTTTCGGCCAAATTGCTTTGCCTATGATTTGCTTTATGGCAAGACTACGCCTTTTATACAGCACGCTCTAGAGCGCGGTTGTCGAGTTAGCGATGGCCTGGGAATGCTGGTTGAACAGGCGGCAGAGGCATTTGTTCTTTGGCGTAAGTTGAATATAGAGTCACTTGATACACGCATAGTTCTTGCGAGCTTACGACAGGTTTAGGCCCCATGCGGCGGCTATTCTATTTCTTAAAATGCATCGTTTGGGGCGTAGTTGCGATTCAGCTGTACTTTATAGTACAAATTACGGCATGGATCCTTATTAATCCAAGTAGCACTGCTTTTCAGAGGGCAGAGCATTGGCGACTATGCTATCTCAGTCTTCATTGTCCGATTCAGCATCGTTGGGTCCCATACTCACAGATTAGTAATGATCTTAAGCGCGCCATCTTAGTCAGTGAGGATGATATTTTTTTTAAACACTCAGGAGTACGCATTGAGGATATGCAAAAAGCGTGGGAGAAAAATCAAAAAGCAGGCGCTAGGGTGGTAAGGGGTGGTTCTACGATAACCCAACAACTAGCTAAGAATTTATTTCTCTCCTCAGAAAAAAATTATTTTCGCAAGACTCAAGAGTTGATCATTACGGGATTACTTGAACTTATCCTATCCAAACAGCGTATTCTAGAAATCTACATGAACTCAGTCGAGTGGGGCGAAGGTATTTTTGGGGTCGGTGCCGCTACTCAGCATTACTTTATGAGCAATCCTAAAAATATCACCCGTGATCAGGCTGCCTCTTTGGCATCGGCCTTGCCGGCACCAAAATGCTTCGATAAGAGTAAATATTGCAAACGAGGAAGCATTGACTTTAGTACTCGCCAACAATTTATCTTAGAGGGCATGGACCGAATTACTCTTCCCAAGCCAAAATAGAAAAAATCCAGCAGCTTCGTTTCTGACCAGATTTTTACTTTAGTTTTTCTTGGGCAGTACGCAGCGCATCGCGCGTCTCCTGCGCAACCACTCTCGCAGCACTCGCATAATTGTCACCGGAGCTGGCATACAAAATTGCACGAGAAGAATTAATCATCATCCCGATACCTGGACGCTTAGCAATGGCACCAGCCATCACAGTGGCCTCAATATCTCCACCCTGTGCCCCAATTCCTGGGATTAATAGAGGCATATCACCCACAATCGATCTAACTTTGGCAATTTCTTGGGGATAGGTTGCACCAACCACCAGAGCAATCTGACCGGATTGATCCCATTCTTTTGCGAGCTGAGCCACTTTTTCAAAGAGAGCTCCATGATTCGCAACATGAAGGTTTTGCAGATCAGAGCCGCCAGGGTTGGAGGTTCTGCAGAGAATGATCACTCCCTTGCCTGCATGTTGCAAATAAGGCTCAATCGAATCCTTACCCATATAGGGATTAACCGTTACCGCATCGGCCCCATATCGTTCAAAGGCTTCCATCGCGTAGTGCTCCGCAGTGCTGCCAATATCCCCACGTTTAGCATCCAAGATAACGGGGATATTGGGATACTGGGTCTTCAAGTAGGCAATTAGCTCCTCTAACTGGGTCTCGGCACCCTGAGAGGCAAAGTAGGCAAATTGTGGCTTAAAAGCACAGATCAGGTCTGCGGTCGCATCGGCAATTGTCTGACAAAACTCTAGAATGGCTTGAGGCTTACCGGCTAGGCAGGCTGGGAATCGCTTGGGGTCTGGGTCTAGTCCCAAACAGAGCATGCTGCCCTGTGAAGCCCAAGCAGCCTCAATCTGATCCCGAAAGGACCCACCCTTTTTTATCAACTGTAATGAACTGTTCATAGTGCATAGGATAAACTAGCGCATTCGTCGGGAGTTCACCATGATCAACTTGTTCGTCCTACAAAATGGCCGTCTATCGCAAGAGCAAGTCGAAGATCGCAATGAGCTACTTCAGCACCATAATCCCATTTGGATTGATGTCATCGACCCAGAAGAAGAAGAGCTTTTGTGGATCAAAGAGGCTTTTGCTGTTCAACTGCCAGAGTTAGATGATTTAGGTGATTTAGAAGCGTCTGCTCGTTACTTTGAGGCAGATGATGGGCATCTGCATATTCGTACCGATTTCTTGTTAGACGAAGAAGATACATCACGCAACGTGAGGGTTGCTTTCGTCTTGACAAATCAGGTACTGTTCTCCATTCATGATGAAGATTTACCGGTTTTTAGGCTGGTTCGTCTTCGTGCGCGGTTACGCCCAGGCTCTGTTAGTAATGCCAAAGATGTTCTTCTGGATTTGTACTCAACCGATGCCGAATATTCAGCAGACGCGCTTGAGGAGGTTTATGAAAATCTAGAGCAAGCGGGTAAGCGCGTCTTATCTGAAACTATTACCGATGCCGATGCCGCAGGTGTTCTAGAGACGATTGCGACTGAGGAGGATACCAATGGCCGTATTCGTCGTAATGTGATGGATACGCGTCGTGCACTGTCCTTTCTGATGCGCAGTAAATTACTCTCGGATGAGCAGCAAGAAGAGGCTCGCCAGATTCTGCGTGATATTGATTCTTTAGAGAATCACACGGCATTTTTGTTTGATAAGATAAACTTCCTGATGGATGCAACCGTGGGCTTTATTAGTTTGAACCAGAGCAAAATTATTAAGATTTTCTCCGTGGTTTCTGTTGCCCTGATGCCGCCCACCTTGCTCGCTAGCATTTGGGGTATGAACTTTGAGTTTATGCCCGAGTTAAAAGAGACCTGGGGTTATCCGGCCGCCATCATCACCATGATTATTTCCGCAATGATTCCATTGGGGTACTTCCGCCATAAAGGTTGGCTTAAGTCTAATTAAGAGTCAACAACTCAGTCTGGGCGGCTTAGGATTTTTATTAATTGGTCTAGAGCATAAATACAGGCTTGTTCACGGATTGCTTGACGATCGCCATTGAAGATTTGAGTGCTTGCAATCAACAGGGTGGGACTTCCTGGAAACTGAGCCGCCCATGCAAAGCAAACCATACCAACAGGTTTATTTTCTGTAGCGCCACCTGGTCCGGCAATGCCAGTGATGGCAATACTGGTTTCTGCCGCACTATGGTTCAGGGCCCCTTGAGCCATGGCTTTGGCAACCTCTTCACTGACTGCACCATATTGCTCAATTAGTGAGGGCAATACCCCAACACTCTCGGTCTTGGCCGCGTCACTATAAGTTACAAAGCCACGATCAAACCACTGGCTTGATCCTGCTTGAGCTGTCAGGTGGGCTGCCAATAAGCCACCTGTACAGGATTCTGCTAAGGCAATCTTGATGGACGATTTCTCCAAAAGATTGGAAAGCGTTTGTACAAGTGAAGCAATAGATTGATTCATCAGAAGAGTCTCATCCCCAACAGAATAAGAGCGATTGTAAAAAAAGCCGCTAAGAGATCGTCTGCGATGATTCCAAAACCCTGCCAGATGATTGCTCGCACTGTATTTACATGAGCATTTCTTTTGAAATACCGGTCAACGCGATTGATGGGCCAGGGCTTGATGGCATCTAAGAAACGAAATAATGCAAAAGCAAGAACTTGGATTGCAAATGACCCAGACCCAATACAAAGCAGAACTAACCAAAACGCAATAATCTCATCCCACACAATGCTGCCATGATCAGGATAGCCAAGATCTTTGCTGCAACTACCGCAAGCCCAGCAACCATAGACTAAGCCAAAAATAATTACGACCACTATCACTGCCTCTGAAAAAAATACTTGCATCACTAAATAAAGAATCCAAGCAAGGAGAGTTCCAGCAGTTCCAGGAGCAAAGCGACTCAGCCCACTTCCCAAGCCGAGCGCGATGGTGCGATTGATGGATCCAAGCATCCATGTAAATGTGATGGTGGAAGGAGCGATCATGATTACTAAAAATGGTTACTTAAAATGATCAAAGGATTGCAAAAGAGAATTTGTGAGTTCTGTATCTAGGGCTTGCTCGTCTTGATCAAGAAGGATCATATTTGGCGCAATGCTTTTGTTCTTAATCAGTTGACCAATACGTGTGAGTGGAATATCGAGATCTTGGGAAATCTGTTGAATCCGAGAGCGATGGCACTGAGGGGCAGTAAAACACAGCTCATAGTCATCACCACCGGCCGCTGCGCATTGTCGACGAATATGATTTTGTTGTTCTTGTAAGATGCGTGATACGGGTAAGAGGTCTAGCCATATCTCTGCGCTGACATCAGAAGCGTTCAAAATGTGGCGCAAATCCCCCAATAAGCCATCAGAGATATCAATTCCTGCGCTTGCAATACCTCGCAATGCAATACCAAGCTCGATGCGTGGTACTGGTTCATGTAGTCGTTGATTAATCGACGTTAACTGGTCGACATTTAAATGAAGGCCCCATTCATTACGAGCATGAGCGAGTGCTAAGCGCGCATCGCCTACTGTTCCCGATAGCCAAATATCATCATGGATTTGTGCGCCACTTCGTCGCATACCGTGATTGGAAGGAACACTACCGAGTGCCGTAATGTTAATGGTCAGTGGCCCTGCACAGGTGTCGCCACCGAGTAAGGGGCAATTAAATCGCTCTGCCTCTGCAAATAAGCCCCGTGCAAATGCTTTTATCCAAGCATCATCCATATTGGGTAATGCAAGGGAGAGTGTGAATCCAAGTGGGCTTGCACCCATGGCGGCTAAATCAGAAAGATTGACCGCTAGAGATTTCTTTCCCAAGCAGAATGGGTCAGCATCTGCAAAGAAGTGTCTTCCTGATACCAGCATATCGCTAGTAATTGCAATGAGCTCCCCTTCTTTGGGTTTGAGTAAGGCGCAATCATCACCAATACCTAGTGCAGGGGTATTTTTAGGATTTATTTGGGCCATAGCAATTGCCCCGGCTTTAAAAACTGACTCAATCAGGGCAAATTCCCCCATAGTCCCTAAGCGTTTCTTGGTCGGATTTACTATTCGGTCAGACATAGCCTTATTTTAGGCGGGGTTTGGTAGATCTCGTTCCATGCGTGAACGGCGTTAGCTGGGGCTGCGCTCAATACCCCTTTCGAAGTAATCCTTTGGGAGGAATAGAATAGAAACTTGAGCAAATATTTAACAAAAATAATTATTGTTAATTGCAACATTTAGAGCCTCCTGGGCCTTAAAAGCAACTTCACACCATAAAACCCCTCCACCTCTTGCCCGCGGATCACTATGAGTCAGTCTGGAAACAATCCCAATCAAAATAAAGAAGAGCAAATCAAGGCTTTACGAGAGGCCGCTCTGCAATATCACGAGTTTCCAGTCCCTGGAAAGATCGCGGTTACGCCAACCAAACAATTAACCAATCAGCGGGATTTGGCCTTAGCCTATACCCCAGGAGTTGCTGCTGCGTGTGAGGAGATTAAAAAAGATCCGGCTACCGCCTTTCGGTATACCGCCCGCGGCAATTTAGTGGGAGTAGTTACGAACGGAACCGCCGTGCTCGGTTTGGGTGATATTGGCCCGCTGGCTAGTAAGCCGGTGATGGAAGGGAAGGCTGTCTTATTTAAGAAGTTTGCCGGGATCGATGTGTTTGATATAGAGATCAATGAACGCGATCCCGAGAAGTTAGTTGAGGTGATTGCTGCTCTAGAACCTACTTTTGGCGGCATTAATTTAGAGGATATCAAGGCGCCAGATTGTTTCTTAGTTGAGCGTAAATTACGTGAGCGCATGAAAATCCCAGTCTTTCATGACGATCAGCACGGCACTGCGATTGTAGTCGCCGCTGCCATTCTTAATGGGTTAAAGGTGGTTGGCAAGGACATTAGTAAGGTGAAGTTAGTTACCTCAGGCGCTGGTGCAGCAGCGCTTGCCTGTTTGGAGTTGTTGGTTGATTTGGGTTTGCCCAAAAGCCATATTTGGGTAACCGATATTGTGGGCGTGGTTTATGAGGGCCGAACGGAGTTAATGGATCCGAAGAAAGCGCCTTTTGCCCAGAAGACAGAAAAACGTACTTTAGGGGAAGCCATTGAGGGTGCTGATGTGTTTTTGGGTTTATCTGCTGGCGGGGTTCTAAAGCCAGAGATGGTAAAGCGGATGGCTGGTCAGCCGCTCGTATTTGCATTAGCCAATCCCACCCCTGAAATCCTTCCCGAAGAGGTGAAATCAGTTCGGCCAGATGCAGTTATGGCTACCGGGCGGACCGATTACCCCAATCAAGTCAACAATGTTTTGTGTTT
The DNA here is from genome assembly GCA_036746715.1 of Polynucleobacter sp. Lineage (GTDB taxonomy): Bacteria > Pseudomonadota > Gammaproteobacteria > Burkholderiales > Burkholderiaceae > Polynucleobacter. The sequence goes on from DAIODQ010000003.1 coordinate 164,345, forward strand.
CCCTTTTATATTTCGTGGCGCTTTGGATGTTGGTGCCACCACCATTACGCGTGACATGGAAATCGCAGCCGTTAAGGCTATCGCTGAATTGGCACGCGCTGAGCAAAGCGATGTAGTCGCTGCAGTCTATAGCTCTGAGAATTTAGCGTTTGGGCCGGATTATTTAATTCCTAAGCCATTTGATCCACGCCTGATTACCGTGATAGCTCCAGCAGTTGCTAAGGCAGCGATGGATTGTGGGGTAGCAACTCGACCCATTAAAGACTTTGCTCTTTATAAAGATCAATTACAGCAATTTGTGTATCACTCAGGCACCATCATGAAACCTCTTTTTGGCATTGCTAAGAAGATTCCGGCGGAGCAAAAACGGATTGTCTTTTGCGAGGGTGAAAATGAGAGGGTGATGCGCGCGGTTCAAGTTATCTTGGATGAAAATTTAGCAAATCCGATTTTGATTGGCCGTCCCTCAGTGATTGAACATCGGATTGAGAAATATGGCCTGCGTATGAAGGAGGGGGTTGATATTGAGATTGTTAACCCTGAAAGCGACGCTCGTTTTAGAGACTTTTGGCAAACCTACTTACAGTTGACTGAGCGCAAAGGCGTAACAGAGTCTTTTGCTAAATTAGAAATGCGTCGTCGCAATACCTTGATTGGCTCTATCTTGCTTAAGAAGGGTCAGGCAGATGGCATGATTTGCGGGACGATTAGTAACGTCAATGCTCATCTAAAATACATCGACGAGGTGATCGGACATGAACCCGGTGCAAGTGTTTATGGTGGGATGTCTGGGCTCATATTGCCTAATCGCCAAGTTTTTTTGGTAGATACGCATATCAATGTTGACCCTACCGCTGAGCAATTAGCGGAAATTACTTTGTTAGCGGCTAGTGAGATGCGCAAACTGGGCATGACCCCCAAGGTCGCACTTTTGTCTCATTCCAACTTTGGTTCAAGCGATGCCCCCTCGGCAGTCAAAATGCGTGAGGTTTTGACCATCCTACAAAGCACTGCTCCCAATCTAGAGGTCGACGGTGAGATGCACGGTGATTGTGCCCTGGACCCCGAAATCCGCGCAGGGGCGATTACGCAGTCAAGCTTAAAAGGGGAGGCTAATTTATTAGTTTTACCTAATATTGATGCAGCTAATATTTCATATAACCTCTTAAAAACAGCTGCTGGTAACGGCGTGGCGATTGGTCCACTCCTCCTTGGGGTGGCAAAACCGATTCATATTCTTACCCCTGCTGCAACGGTACGCCGGATTGTAAATGTGACCACCTTAGCCGTGGTGGAGGCTGCCAGCCAATCTAGAGGGTTATTATAAGGAATACTAAGGTTTAGTAAGTGGTTACTTACTTTTAATTTTATATTATAAATCAAGTACTTATAAAATAAGTACCTGAATTGGACTTGATTTGAGGGCGGGATAAGGGTAATCTATTACCCATCATGAATATTCTTCCTGAAAACATATCTTCAGCAAGCGTCGAAGACCACAGTCGCGCAGAAAATTGGGACAGAAATGATCAAGCTGACCGAGAATCTTCGGCTGCTAGCATTTATGCCCAAGGTGGTTTGTCTCGTCTTCAGACCTATGCTGCCAATCAAGACCTAGGAAAAAAAGTGACAGCTTCTTGGCGCGCCGCTTTGGCAATGAGAGACGCTGGACCCCCAGCAATGTTGCGCAGTGTGCGCCCCAATATCGTGCAATCAATTCGTGCGTTTAGAACAGGCGATTTAGCCGAAGCTGCTAATGAGCTCGGCCAGCATTTTGTCTACGCAGCCTGTACGAATGCCAATACGAAGGGTGAGGTCTTGGAGGCTATTGCCAATGCGTATATGTTCACGAAGCAACAGGCCAAGAATTTTGATCCCCTGTTGGATGCTTTGACTACTTTGGTCGATAAAGCAGGACCTCAGCCCGGATTTGTGGTCGTCTTGGAAGGTCTTCCTTGCACACAAAAATTTGATAAGGAAGCCCGCGAGACCTTGCTTGATGTGTTCCGTGATGCAGTTGAGTTCTGGTCCGAGCGGCGCGTGCCCTATCGCGTGTTCTATTCCTTCGCTTAAATTTTTCTAAACTCTTTTTAGATTCCAAACAGTATGAACGGCTGTGATCGCCACGATTCCAGCCGTTTCTGTTCTGAGGGTTCGGGGTCCTAGAGAGAGTATTTGAAAGCCAGCCTGTTGGGCTAAGGCTTCTTCATTGGGAGAGTGTCCACCCTCTGGGCCAATCGCTATGCATATGTCCTCTGGCGTTTGTTGGTGCAAAAATCGCTCAAAGGAGTCATTGGTATTTGGGCTCAGGAGGACTTTGATCTTGGCATTTGTAGCGCCGATGGCATTTTTGTAGTCCTGTACCCCTCCAATTTGAGGAATGATCGTTCGATCGCATTGTTCACAGGCTGCTTCAGCAATAGCGCACCAGTGGGCCAAGCGTTTTACTGAGCGTTTGTGGTCGCTTTGCAGTCGTAAGACAGAGCGCTCACATTCAACCGGAATGATTTGGGTAACACCCGTTTCAACGGCTTTTTCAATAATCCAATCCATTTTGTCGCCACCCGCTAGGCCTTGAATCAGCTCAATACGATAGGACGACTCTCGGTGTAAATCCGTCTTAATGTGGGTGATTTCAATTTTTCCAGTTTGCTTGGAAAGACTTAATAAGCGTGCTTTAGCGGTACGGCCTTTACCATCAAAGATAGCAAATGATTCGGAGTCGTTGATGCGCCGCACACGAAGATGATGGGCAAGATCGGTATTAATATCGCAAATCAATGGTGCTTGATCGGATTGCGCCCAATCACCAGCGAGATAGAACTGTGGCATCCGAAATTAACCCAATTCCTTTTGGTTTACTTCTTCTTGCTACGGCAATTTTTTTTCTGACAATGTCCATACATCGCCAAAGAATGCTCTTGTAATTTAAAGCCAAGAGATTTGGCGATCTCGTTTTGACGCTTCTCAATAGCGGGATCGACAAACTCCTCTACATGCCCGCAATCTAGGCAAACCAGATGGTCATGGTGTTTTCCTTCATTGAGCTCGTATATGGCTCGGCTATCCCCTTTACTGGACTCAAAATGACTTCGTAAGAGGATGCCGGCTTGCTCAAATTGAGTAAGAACCCGGTAGACAGTAGCAATACCTATATCAGAGTCATCCTTAGAGAGCGCCATATAGACTTCCTCGGCACTGTAATGGGAGCTCGGGTTTTGCTGAAAGAACTCTAGGACCTTAATACGGGGTGCGGTGACTTTTAGGCCGATTTCTCGCAGTTCGGCGGGTGAGGAGTTTTGGCTCATAGGGTTTTACGGTCTCACTTAGGCATTGGGCGCTAAAATCAAGTACTTAATGATACGTTGAAGCTTCCGTCCATGCAGATTAGCATTTTTACCCGCCTTGTGAACCACTATTTGGCTAGAAGCCAAAGAGCGCTCTTGGCATGCTTCTTTTGCTTTGTTTTGGGTGCATGCTCTTCAGCGATCGATAATACCCAACGGGCGTGGATGAATAGTATCTTTCAGCCGTATGTGCCTGATGTCGTTCAGGGTAATTTTATTTCTAGTGAGCAATATGCCAGCCTAAAGGTTGGCATGACACGTGAGCAGGTTCGTCAAATTATGGGAACCCCTCTTTTAGCTAGCTTCTTTCACGCCAATCGTTGGGATTATGTCTTTGAGTTTAAGCGTGAGGGCGAGACCATTGGAAAGGAGCGCCGCGTCACTTTATTCTTTCAGGGGGATCAGTTAATTAAGTTTGGCGGTGATGCCTTGCCTACAGAAGTCGAGTTGGTCGCAGAAATTGATAATTATGCGCGGGAGAGGCGAAGTTTTTGGGATGTCGTGACCGGTAAAAATAAACCTCCAAAGAGGGTAAAAAAAGCACCCCCCGAAGTGATGGTCATTAGTCAGCCAAGTAATTTACCACTACCATCCCCACAGCCAGATGTGGTGGTTACACCCGTTAAAAATTAGTGGATAGAGCTAAACCATGCCAATGAAATTTGCTGTTGCCGGTGCCACCGGAAAGATGGGCAAGATGCTCATTGAAACCATTTTGAATGATCCCAATACACAATTAACTGGGGCACTAGAACACGCCGCATGTCCTCAATTAGGAAGCGATGCCGGAGCGTTTCTAGGTAGAGAAACTAAGGTTCAAATTACTGCTGATCTCGTGAAAGGCTTAGCTGGTGCTGAATACTTAATTGATTTCACGAGACCTGATGGCACATTACTTCATGCTGCTACCGCCCAAAAGGCTGGTGTCAAAATGATTATCGGTACTACAGGTTTTACACCAGAGCAATTAAAGCAGTTACAGAGTACAGCACAATCAATTGCAATAGTCTTTGCCCCGAATATGAGTGTGGGCGTGAACGCTACCTTCAAGATTTTGCAGGTCGCTGCGCAGTTGCTTAATCAAGGCTATGACATTGAAATCGTAGAAGCTCATCATCGCCATAAAGTAGATGCACCATCAGGTACCGCCTTAAAAATGGGTGAGGTGATTGCAGCTGCACAAAATAAAGTACTTAGCGAGGTAGCGGTTTATACCCGTGAGGGCCATACGGGTCCAAGAAAGAGTGGCAGTATTGGCTTTGCCACCATTCGTGGCGGCGATATTGTGGGCGATCACACAGTTATTTTTGCGGGTGAAGGCGAGCGGATTGAAATTAGCCATAAATCAAGTAGTCGTCAGTCTTATGCCCAGGGTGCTTTGCGGGCAGCCGCCTTTTTACAGAATCAAACCAAAGGCTGGTTTGATATGCAGGATGTTCTTGGCCTCAAAAAATAATTACACCATTTATAAAACAAATAAAATTTAGAGTAAGACAGCAATGGCAATGAATTATGATTTTCGTAGTATTGAGGCCAGTGCGCATAGTGACTGGATCAAGGACGATGTATACCGCGTAACGGAGAATACAAAGAGTTCGAATGGTCGCGTAAAGCCCAAGTTTTATGCTTGCTCGATGTTGCCTTACCCATCGGGTAAGTTGCATATGGGTCATGTCCGTAACTACACCATCAATGATGTGATGGCGCGTCAGTTGCGCATGCAGGGCTATAACGTTTTAATGCCCATGGGTTGGGATGCCTTTGGGATGCCCGCAGAGAATGCTGCTATCCAAAATAATGTCCCTCCTGCGCAATGGACCTATCAAAATATTGATTACATGCGCAAGCAAATGGCAGCGATGGGCTTAGCAATTGATTGGTCGCGCGAGATTGCAACCTGCAAACCGGATTACTACCGCTGGAACCAATGGTTATTTCTAAAGATGTTAGAGAAGGGTATTGCCTACCGCAAGACCCAAACCGTGAACTGGGATCCTATTGATCAAACGGTGCTGGCAAATGAGCAGGTGATTGATGGACGTGGATGGCGGTCTGGTGCTTTAGTTGAAAAGCGCGAGATCCCTGGTTATTACCTCAACATTACTGCCTACGCAGAAGAACTGCTGACTGGTTTAGATAAGCTAGATTGGCCTGAACGCGTCAAGATCATGCAGCAAAACTGGATTGGCAAAAGTCAGGGGGTCCGTTTTGCATTTACCCACCAAATTAAAAATGATGCTGGTGATTTGATTGGGGACGGCAAAATGTATGTCTTCACCACGCGCGCCGACACCATTATGGGTGTTACATTTTGTGCGGTAGCGGCAGAGCACCCCTTGGCCAGTCAAGCGGCTAAGTCGAATCCGGCTTTAGCAGGCTTTATTGAGAAGTGTAAAACCGGGAGTGTGATCGAGGCAGATATTGCCACCCAAGATAAGGAGGGCATGCCTACGGGTTTCTATGTAACCCATCCGATCACGCAAGAGCCAATCCCACTCTGGGTTGGTAATTATGTCCTGATGTCCTACGGCGATGGTGCAGTAATGGGCGTGCCAGCTCACGATGAACGTGACTTTGCATTCGCCAATAAATACCAGATTCCAATCAAGCAAGTCATTGCAGTAATGAGCGACACCACTTTATTTAACCCAAGCGATTGGCAAGATTGGTATGCCCAAAAAGATCATGTCGAGTGCATAGATAGCAATCGCTACGATGGCCTATCCCATTTAGAAGCAGTTCATGCGGTAGCCAAGGATCTTAACGAGATTGGATTGGGCGAACTTAAAACCACTTACCGCTTGCGTGACTGGGGTATCTCGCGCCAGCGCTATTGGGGAACACCAATCCCGATTATTCATTGTGAGAGCTGTGGTGAGGTCCCAGTTCCCGAAGCTGATTTGCCAGTCATACTTCCAGAGGACTGTGTGCCAGATGGCTCCGGTAATCCCCTAAATAAACGAAACGATTTTTTGCAGGTCGATTGTCCTAAATGTGGAAAGCCTGCTCGCCGTGAGACCGATACGATGGATACCTTCGTCGATTCGTCTTGGTATTTCATGCGTTATACCGGACCTGATGCAAAGATGATGGTCGATGCACGAAATGCGTATTGGATGCCAATGGATCAATACATTGGTGGTATTGAGCATGCAATTTTGCATCTGCTGTATGCGCGTTTTTGGACCAAGGTCATGCGTGACCTAAAGCTCATTAATTTTGATGAGCCTTTTCAGAATCTGTTAACCCAAGGTATGGTCTTAAACGAAACTTTTTACAAAGAGAATGATGGCAAGAATCAATGGATTAATCCATCAGAGGTAGAACTTGATTTAGATGCAAAAGGCCGACCCATTGCCGCTAAATTAATCAAGGACGGTTCGCCTGTGCAGATTGGTGGCGTTGAGAAAATGGCCAAGAGTAAGAACAACGGGGTCGATCCTCAAGCACTCATTGATCAATATGGCGCAGATACGGCGCGTTTATTTACGATGTTTGCCGCTCCCCCTGAGCAACAGCTCGAGTGGTCCGGCGCTGGGGTTGAGGGCGCCTCACGGTTTTTAAGACGACTCTGGATGTATGCCAGTTCTCAGGCGCAGGCTCTTCATAATATCCAAGCAGTAATTACTGGTGAACTAAATTCAGTCGAGAAGGATCTACGCTTTGAGGTACATACCATTCTCAAGCAGGCTAATTTTGATTATCAACGTCGTCAATACAATACGGTCGTATCCGCGGCGATGAAGATGTTAAATGTTTTAGAGCCCATTAAGCTAGATGGCGCATCACAACAAATAAGTCCAGCAGTTCTATCGGAGTCTCTGAGTATTTTGTTACGTATTCTCTATCCCGTAGTGCCCCATTGCACGTATGTGCTTTGGCAGGAATTGGGTTTTGCAAAACAGTATGGATCGATTTTGGATGCCCCATGGCCTGAAGTTGATGAGTCTGCTCTGGTGCAAAGTGAAATTGAGTTAGTCTTGCAAGTCAATGGCAAGCATCGAGGCCAGATGAAAGTACCTGCCGATGCCACCAAAGAGGTAATTGAGGCGATAGCACTTCAAGCCGAACCAGTGATGCGAATTTTGAATGGTGCGAATCCCAAGAAAGTCATTGTGGTACCTGGCAGGCTTGTGAATGTCGTAGCATAGCAATATGAGCCATTTTTTGACCCACAATCGCCGCACATTCTTGAGCGCCCTAGGGGGCATTACCCTCTTATCTTTTGGAGGACTCTCCGCGTGTGGATTTAGGCTTAGAGGCTCGGTCACCATTCCCTATAAAACGATCCTAATTTCGGGTCGTCCTTCACCCCAGCTTCGTTACGATCTCGAGCGAATCATTGTCACTGGCTCAAATGCTAAGGTGGTTACCAATGGTAAAGATGCTGATCTAATTTTAGAAATTGTGAGCGAAGAGAGTACACGGCAGATCTTGACTTATACCTCAACGGGTCAGATCTCCGCTTATCGTCTTAATAATCGTGTGATTTTTAGAGCTTTTGATAATGTTGGTGCCGAGGTTATTCCCGAGTCTGACATTTATGTCACTCGCGATTTAGATTTCACGACCGCAACTGTTTTGGCGTCTGATCAGCAGCAACAGCAGTTCTTAGAAAGCATGCGTGCTGATCTTGCTTTGCAAATATTGCGGCGAGTTGCAACGCTTGGTCGTGTGACCCGTTAGTGGTCTGATCAGGGCAGGAAGGCGCTATGATTAAAAGCGACGCATTTCATCTTCATTTGGCTAGTCTTGCAAAAGATCAGCAAACTTTTAAGCCTCTTTACATCTTTAGTGGTGATGAGCCCTTATTGATGATGGAGGCAATCGATGCCTTGCGAGCTCTTGCTAGAACAAGTGGCTTTACAGAACGTGAGGTACTAGTTCAGGATCGTTATTTTGACTGGGCGGCCCTGATTAGCGCTGGACAAACTATGTCCTTATTTGGGGATAGACGTTTTATCGAGTTACGTATGCCTACTGGTAAGCCGGGTAGAGAGGGCGCTGAATCTCTTAAACAGTTTGCAGAGCAAATGGCTCAATCTAGTAATCGTGTGGATACGATTGTTTGTATTATCTTGCCACGCTTAGATACAAAGACCAAAACTTCAGCCTGGTTCACAGCATTAGATGAATCTGGTGTGACTGTACAAATTGATTCTATTGACCGCATTACTCTGCCGAGTTGGATTGCTCAGCGTCTTAAAAAACAAGCTCAGGAGGTCGAGGCAGGTGAAAGCGGGCAACGCGCTCTCCAATTTATGGCTGATCAGGTTGAGGGGAATTTAATTGCAGCGCACCAAGAAATCCAGAAGCTAGCCCTCCTATATCCTGCTGGGCAATTAAGCGAGGAGCAGATTCGTTCTGCTGTGCTTAAGGTAGCGCGTTATGACATTTTTGAGTTAACCGAGTCAATACTTTCAGGGGATGCGGCACGTTTAAACCGAATGCTCGATGGGCTCCAGGGCGAGGGTGAGCCTCTGCCATTAATTTTATGGAGTATCAGCGATGAATTGCGAACCCTCAATAGAGTGCAAGCAGGACTTGGCACTGGCGAGACATTACCGAATTTATTACGCAATTACCGAATTTGGGGTAAGCGGGAGAAGTTGTACCCAGCGGCATTAAAACGGATTGCCCCTAAAAAACTCAAGCAAGCCATGATCCTGGCTGCAAACCTTGATAAGCAAGCAAAAGGCCTGATGGTTCGTGAGATGCCTGCTAATCCCTGGGATGGCCTGCGCGTAATTGGCGGTCTATTGCGTTAGAGTATGGTCTATGGAGACGCATATTCAATCGACAATTGACCAAATGATGCTGGCTATTGGTCAGCAAGCGAGAGCCGCATCGCGCGCAATGGCCAAGGCTAGTGGTGAGCAAAAGAATCGTGCGCTTAGTAATATTGCAAAAGCGATACGTCGAGATGTTGCCAAAATATTGGCGGCTAATGCAGTCGATGTAAAGCGTGCCAAGACTAATGGTAACGATGCAGCTTTTATTGATCGCTTGACCATGACCGAGAAATCGATCGAGACCATGGCTTTGGGCTTGGAGCAGATCGTGAGTCTTGGAGACCCTGTCGGGCATATTGGTGCTTTTAAGAAACAAGCGTCCGGTATTTTGATCGCGCAGATGCGCGTGCCCTTAGGAGTTATTGGGATTATTTATGAGTCAAGACCCAATGTCACCATTGATGCTGCCGCACTGTGCTTAAAGTCAGGCAATGCGGTGATTTTGCGAGGCGGATCAGAGGCAATTGATTCAAATACCTACTTGGCGGGTTTGATTCAGGAAGGCTTGGCTGCGGCACGACTTCCCGCAGAAGCTGTTCAGGTGGTACAAACAACCGATCGAGCTGCTGTTGGCAAGATGATTACCATGACCGAATACATTGATGTGATCGTGCCACGTGGTGGCAAGAGTTTGATTGCGCGTTTAATGGCGGATGGTCGAGTGCCCATGATCAAACACCTTGATGGAATTTGCCATACCTATATTGATGAGAGTGCAGATCTTGATTTGGCAATACGGGTATGTGATAACGCGAAGACACAACGTTATGCGCCATGTAATGCGATGGAAACTTTATTAGTTAATACGAAGATCGCTCAGGAGGTTTTGCCACCTCTTTGCAAGATCTATCAAGATAAAGGGGTTGAGTTGCGGGTTGATTCTAAAACCCGCAAGGTTCTGGAGAGTAGCGGTTTTGTTCATTTGGTTGACGCAAGCGAAGAGGATTGGCGCACGGAGTATTTGGCACCCATCTTATCGATTAAGATGGTTGAGAATCTAGATGAGGCGATGGAGCACATCGAGCATTATGGGAGTAAGCATACGGACGCCATCATTACCCAAAATCAGGCCCATGCTGATCGATTCTTACGAGAAGTAGATAGCGCAAGTGTGATGGTGAATACCAGCACCCGCTTTGCTGACGGCTTTGAGTATGGCCTTGGTGCTGAGATTGGGATTTCGAATGACAAATTGCATGCTCGAGGCCCCGTTGGCCTTGAGGGACTTACATCCTTGAAGTATGTCGTGATGGGTCACGGTGAAGTTCGTCAATAAAGCGCTGATATAAAGAAAAACTATGTTTGATGGATACCTTTGGGCTAAGACCCTTCATCTCGTTTTAATTGCCTCTTGGTTTGCCGGCTTATTTTATCTGCCGCGTATTTTTGTAAATCTTGCTCAAGAGACCAACACTGAGGCTTACTCACGTCTATTGGGCATGGCGCAGCGCCTATATCGCTTTATGACTATCTTGATGATGCCCGCCGTTGCTTTAGGCTTGATCTTGTGGCTTTATTACGGCGTGGGTAGAGGCTCTATTTGGATGCATATAAAAGCACTCTTAGTGCTGATAATCATCATCTATCATTTGCAATGCAAGAAATTACTAAAGAACTTTATAGAAAAAACCAATACGAAAACACATGTATGGTACCGCTGGTTTAATGAGGTGCCCGTGTTGTTAATGCTGATCATTACGGCCCTTGTGGTGATGAAGCCCAATTGATTTTATCCAACCACGAACCTCATTGACGATGCAATTTTTTATTGTCTGCCCGGGTGGGCTTGAGGGTGTATTAGCGAGCGAATTGGATGGCCTTGTAAAACGACCTGAGATAAAAGCGCTTGGGGTAACGCAAATTGATCCTGCCCCTGCTAATATGACGGGCGGTATCGGCGTTAATGGCCCCTTAGCAGTTGCGATGGCAATCAACCTCCACTCTCGTATTGCTAGCCGCGTTTTACTGAAAATGGCAGACGGCCCCTATAAGAGTGAAGATGATTTATTTCGTTTGGCCAAATCAATTGGCTGGGAGGATTGGTTTGGCTTTCATCAAACACTTCGGGTAGACCTGACCGCACAGCGTTCACCCTTAAAGAGTTTGAACTTTGCAACCCTTCGTATTAAAGATGCAATCGTTGATCGTTTGCGAGAGCAAACGGGTGAGCGCCCCAATATCGATACAGCTAATCCAGATGTGCGTGTGCAAGCTCATTTAACTACTGATCAAGCCACTATCTACTTGGATACATCAGGTGAGCCTTTGTTTAAAAGAGGTTGGCGTGAGGAGAAAGGAGAGGCGCCATTAAAAGAAAATCTAGCTGCAGGGATTTTGGCACTTACTCCATGGCAAACCAATCAAGCTTTATACGATCCCATGTGCGGCAGCGGTACTTTTTTGATCGAGGCCGCACAAATGGCGTTGCATATTCCGCCAGGGGCTATCCGTGCACAGTTATTTGAGGATAAGAATCTATCTGCGTCAACGAAGCTTAGCGGCTGGAAGCAAACGGTAGAACTTTCTGGATTTGGCTTTACCCAGTTAAAGCCATTTAATACCTCTCTAGAGAAAAAGAACTGGGCTGGTCTTTGTGATGCCTCAAAAAAAGAGATAGCAAGTTTTGCAAAGTTTCCCATTGCAATTAGTGGCAGTGATATCAATGAAAAGATGATCACGATTTGTAAGGCTAATTGGCAAAGGGCCCATTTGCCAGAGTTGCCGAATGTGCGACAGGTCGATGCGATTGCAGTGAAACCTGCTTCGGACCAAGGTGGTGTGATGGTATTTAATCCTCCTTATGGAGAGCGCTTGGGTATTAAAGGCGGAGACCAAGACAAAATATATCCATTGGGGGATGAGGATAAATCCTATATGCAAAAGCGTCGAACTAGTCGTGAGCCCTTGGTGAAGGAGCCTATCGATCCACAATTTGCAGCATTTTTAGATCAATTTAGTAAGCAATTAAAAGATTATTTTGGTGGTTGGCAGATTTATGCTTTGACAGCCGATATGGGTTTGCCAGGGCACTTGCGGATGAAAGAATCCAAGCGCACCCCATTGTTTAATGGTCCTTTAGAGTGTCGCCTATTTAAGTTTGATATTCGGAAAAGAGATTAGTTGGGCTTGGCTTTAGAATAGAAATCTTTAAAAGAAAGAAAAAAGTTTTATGGAATTCAAGACCTATATGTGTTTAATTTGCGGTTGGATCTATGACGAATCCAAGGGCTGTCCAGATGACGGAATTGCACCTGGTACTCTTTGGAAGGATGTGCCGATGAACTGGTCTTGTCCAGAGTGCGGAGCCCGTAAAGATGATTTTGAGATGTCGGTGATTTAGTCTGCAGATCCACAAAACCATTTCATTTAATTACCATGAGTCAAAACGAGCAATTATTTAATCGTGCCCAAAAAACGATCCCTGGAGGGGTGAACTCACCGGTTCGGGCTTTTCGTCAGGTCGGCGGTATTCCCCGATTTGTCGCGCGGGCTCTTGGCCCGCATTTTTGGGATGCCGATGGTAAACGCTATATTGATCTGATCATGTCGTGGGGACCCATGATTGCTGGTCATGCAAATCCAGAGGTTGTCGAGGCGGTTCAAAAGGCAGCAACCCAAAGTTTTAGTTACGGGGCACCCACTGCCGGTGAAATTGATTTAGCAGAACGCATTTGTGAGTTGATGCCAAATATTGAGCAGATCCGCATGGTTTCTAGTGGGACCGAGGCAACAATGAGCGCACTCCGCTTAGCCCGAGGCTATACCAATCGTGATCTGATTATTAAGTTTGAGGGCTGCTATCACGGCCATGCCGATAGTTTATTGGTGAAGGCGGGGTCTGGACTTTTAACCTTTGCGGACTCTACTCAGAATGCCCCTTCATCTGGAGGCGTTCCCCAAGATTTAGTAAAACATACTTTAGTGTTGCCATATAACGATGTTGATGCACTAGAAGAAGCATTTAAGAGACATGGTGATCAAGTGGCTGCACTCATTGTGGAGCCGATTGCCGGTAATATGAACTTGATTCGTGCTACACCTGAGTTTGTTAAGGCGCTTCGAGCGCTTACTGAAAAACATGGTGCAGTTCTAATCTATGACGAAGTGATGACCGGATTTCGGGTGGCTTTAGGCGGCACACAATCATTGCATGGCATTAAACCTGATTTAACCTGTCTTGGTAAGGTGATGGGCGGGGGAATGCCGATGGCTGCGTTTGGTGGGAAGCGCGAGATTATGGGTAAGTTAGCACCATTGGGTAATGTCTATCAGGCGGGGACGCTCTCGGGTAATCCAGTTGCCGTTGCAGCTGGAGCAAAGACTCTGGAGATTATCTCTAGAGCTGGATTTTATGAGTGCTTAAGTGAGCAGACAAAAAAACTAATGAGTGGCTTAAAGCATGAAGCAGATTTAGCAAAGATACCCTTCTCGGTGGATAGTGTTGGCGGAATGTTTGGCTTTTACTTCTCTGATCAAGTACCCACTTCTTATGAAGAAGTTACCAAAACGAATATTGAGTCCTTCAAACAGTTTTTCCACGCCATGCTCGATGCTGGTGTATATCTTGCACCATCAGCCTATGAGGCGGGTTTTACTTCGATAGCACACGACAATAAAATTGTTGATGAAATTATTACCGCTGCCAAGAAATCCTTCGCACAGCTAAAATAATCTTTACGAAAGCATTACATTCGCATTGGGTGATCGTAACCTGCAACGCTTAGTGTTTTAATCTTTAGGTCTTGATCAGTGGTGGTTGATCTTATTGTCTCATTTGCGCTTGCTAAATGATCTAGATCAATTGCTGTTAATGTGCCACCCCAAACGCAGCCCGTATCAATCCCTACGACACGATGCCGATTTAGTAGGCCCAAGGTAGACCAATGGCCAAATATAATAGGCATTTCCTGTGTTTTGCGTCCAGGGATCTCAAACCAAGGGATATATCCAGCGGGACCGCTTTCTAGACCCTCTTTACTTTTGAACTCCATCTCACCCTCGGGGGTACAAAAACGAACTCGGGTCAGAGTGTTTGTAATAAGACGGAGACGATCAATCCCTTTAAGCTTTGGATCCCAGTAATTTGGCGTATTGCCATACATTTGTGCCAAGAACTGTTTGTATGTCTTTTGGCGAAGCGCTTGTTCGACTTCAGCAGCAAGTTCTAGGGTGCGCTTTACACTCCATTGGGGGAGTACTCCTGCATGAACAAGCAGCACCTTTCCATTACTCAAAGCCATAGGTCGGTGACGCAACCAATCAATTAACTCTTTACGATCGGGTGCTCGCAAAATATCATCAATCGTATCGAGCGGCTTAGAATCCCGTAGACCGGCATCGTAGGCCAGAAGATTGAGGTCATGATTACCTAGAATACATTCTGCTACACCAGTTTCTTGAAGATGTTTAAGGCGACGTAGACTCCCCAAAGAATCTGGTCCACGATTAATCATATCGCCTAAGCAAATAATCTTAGAATTGCGAGGTAATTTTTTGATCAGTTGATTAAGCGAACTTAAGCAGCCCTGGATATCGCCAATTGCAAATACGCGGGACATGCTCAGGAGACCTTTTTGACCACGTTATACCGAATCAAGGTAGCTTTGCGGGCTTCATCATGATCGATTATCGGTAAAGGATAGTCTTTGCCTAGAGTAATTCCGGCGGCCTGAAGCTCAATTTGACCGACTGTCCATGGCGCATGAATTGACTTATTTGAAAGCTTCTCAAGAGCAGGAATATACCGCCTGATGAACTTGCCTTCGCTATCAAAGCGTTCGGATTGGGTGGTGGGATTAAAGATCCGAAAGTAGGGCTGTGCATCACAACCCGAGGATGAGGCCCACTGCCAACCACCATTATTCGATGCGAACTCAAAATCATTGAGATGGTCTGCGAAGTATTGTTCACCCCAGCGCCAATCGATCCCAAGATCTTTGCACAAAAAACTGGCCACTACCATGCGCAGGCGATTATGCATATAGCCGCTTTGATTGAGTTGATGCATTGCTGCATCCACTAATGGGTAGCCGGTTTGACCATCGCACCATGCTTTAAAGAGTTTCTGGGCCTTAGCACCCTTCTCCCATTCGATTTTGTCGTAATCGGGTTTAAAAGACTCCCCGCTCGCAATACGGGGATGGTTTGCCAAGATCATGAAATAGAAATCTCGCCAAACTAATTCGCTTAACCAGATACTTGCTCCAAGACTGCCCGCTAGCATTCTGCGGTGAGCCTCGCGAACCAATCCTCGAATGGAAACATTACCAAAGCGTAAATAGGTGGATAAGTAGCTCACACCTTTGATCGCAGGAAAGTCCCGACCGATATTGTATTGATCGATACGCTTTAAAAAATCGTTTAGAAATAACTCTGCCCCTTGAGGGCCTGGTGGTAGGTAGGATTCAATACCAGTAGGTTTAAATCCCATAGACTCTAGGGTGGGTAACACCTGATCAAGCGTTTTGGGAATCGGTGCAAAGTGTCCAATCAAGCCTTTGGTACCCGGTTCGCAAGAATAGGGCTCTAAATCAGCAGGCGTTAATCTTTTGAGCCATGCATTCTTATAGGGTGTAAATACTGAGAACACCGTTTGAGAGTTGGTTAATACCTCAGTCTTTTCAAAGATAACCTGATCCTTGAAGTGTTCAAACTGAATATTTTTCTTGGCCAGTATGGTGGCAACAGACTGATCCCGTTGGATAGCAGATGGCTCATAATCATGATTAGAGAGAACGCAATCTACTTGAAGTTGCTCGGCCAGTTTGGGGATGAGTTCCGCGGGGTCTCCATGGCGCACCAGTAGGCCACCCCCTTGGGATCGAAGTGTTTGATCCAGTTCATGAGCGCATTGCCAAAGAAAATCAACGCGCCGGTCAAAACCAAATCCCTTTTTCAAGAGCGGATCTAGTATGGTGGTATCAAAGATAAAGCATAGCCATACCTTCTCATACGTACGAAGGGCATGGCAGCGCTGCATGGTCATGCAGGCGCAAATCGCGACGTAGCCATACTAACGCTTTACTCATAGACTCTATCTTAGCCCTTAATCCCAATTTGATTATGATGATGGCTTATGGAGCATCTATTTTTCATTAGCTCAAAAATCGTTCAGTTTTTGATTGAACCCCTCAATCTATTGTTTCTGATCTCTGTATTAGCTTTATTCTTTTTGATCTTGAGAAAGCCAATAGCCACTAAGCTTTTCTTGTGGCTTTCTGTGATTGGTTTCATATTGGTAGGCTATGCCCCCATACCCGAATCTCTAGCCCGTATTCTGGAGAATTCTATTGAAAAAGTAGATCTTAAGACGATACCTAGTGAACAAATTGCGGGCATCATTATTTTGGGTGGAGCCATCAGTGGGGAGGATATTGCTATTGATCGGGGCGAGATCACAATTGGTTCTGCTGCTGAGAGGGTTACCAAGGGTCTGGAGCTGATTCGACGTCACCCCAATTTACCCTTCATCTTTTCTGGATTTTCCGGAAGGGTGACTCCGCGAGGGATGTCTGAGGCGGATGCCTTTAAACAGCTGATCGCCGAACAAGGCCTAGCGGAGATTACACAGAGCACTGCCCATTATGAAAATCAATCACGCAATACCTATGAGAACGCGGTTTATTCCAAGAAACTGATTGATCAGATGGGGGTTAGTAACCCATCCATTAAAACGGGGCTTTGGTTATTGGTTACTTCCGCTACACATATGCCCCGCTCGGTCAAAATCTTTGAGAAACAGGGTATTCGAATTATTCCTATTCCCGTGGATTATCAAACTGCGCATACATTGCACTGGCGTGAGTTTAGTATTACTGGCGGGGCTACACTTTGGAATAATTTACTTCATGAATACATTGGTATTGTTGCTTATAAGTTGACTGGAAAAATTTAGCTTTTAGAGAAAACCCTTGCTTGGTAGAATGGGTTATGAGCACACAGTCGCATTTGCCATCCTATTTATCTACACCTAGTTATTTTGCTAATCAATTACTGTTAGCAATGCCAGGGATGCTTGATGATAATTTTGCAGGATCAGTTATCTATTTGCTCGAGCATACGGATAAGGGTGCAATGGGTTTGGTGGTTAACAGACCCACCGAGCTTGTTCTCTCTACCTTATTTGAAAAGATTGAACTCAAATTAGAAATTGCCCCTCTTTTAGATCAGCCGGTCTACTATGGCGGCCCAGTTCAGGTAGAGCGCGGCTTTGTATTGCATCAAACAAACTCTTTTGAGAAATATTCTTCATCCCTTGTCATTGCAGATGGCTTAACGATGACCACATCAAAAGATGTACTCGAGGCAGTTGCTAAGGGAAATGGCCCTCCAAAATTTATGATGACTTTGGGGTACTCTGGCTGGGGCGCAGGTCAGCTCGAAGAAGAGATGGCGCTAAATGGTTGGATGAATGTTCCACTATCAAGTACCGAGATGAGTAATATTATTTTTGATACCCCATACACCAAACGGTATCAGCGAGCAATACAAAATCTTGGTTTCGATCTATCAAGTCTTTCAGGAGAGGCGGGTCATGCATGATTCCTCTCCCATTCATAAACCTTTAAGCGTGATGGCGTTCGATTACGGTACCAAACGAATCGGTGTGGCAGTTGGTAACTCCTTGACTAAGTCGGCACAGAACTTGCCGGTTATTTTGAACGCTGGCGAAGAGCAGCGATTTGCTGCTATTGCAAAGATGATTACCGACTGGCAACCCGATATCATCGTTGTAGGCTTGCCTTTGTATCCAGATGGGGCTGAGCACGCAATGACCCAAAAAGCCCGGCACTTTGGTCAGCAAATAGGAGGGCGGCACTCTAAGCCAGTTTATTTTGTCGACGAGCGCTACTCCTCGGTAGTTTTAGAGGGCGATGTTCAATATCAGGAATCGCTAGACTCCCATGCGGCGGCCCTTATTTTGGAGCAGTTCTTTAGGGAAGGAAAAATTTAGGAATCAGCGCAATAAAGCATTAACGGCTTTGAGATCCTCATCAGAAAGACTGGCTGCTTGAGCTTTTAACTTAAGCGCATTCATGATTGTGTCATAGCGTGCTTTGTATAAAGATGCTCTAGTAGTAAAGAGGGTATCTAAAGAAATCAGGACATCAATATTGATTAGGGTGCCAACTCGATATCCTAGCTTACTGGACTCTACTGCAGAAGCTGAGGATTTCTCTGCAGCTTCTAGGGCTTTCACTGTGGCTAAACCACCATAAAATCCAGTGAATGCTTGACGAGTCGCTTGGGCCGCTGTTCTTCTAAGATTATCGTAGTCTGACTTTGCTTTATCCGCTAGAGCAGCATTTTGCCGAATCACAGACATATTAAAGCCACCAGAGACAATTGGTAAGGTCATTTGTAGGGCAATCGTATTGTTGAAAATATTTTGGGTAGGCGAAGGATTAAAGTTCAGTGCAGATCCATTAGATTGATTAAAGCCAGTCGTGCCTACAAAATTAACGCTGGGGTAGTTTGCTGCTAATGAGGATTTATAGGCACTCTCTGCCAATTGAACTCCAAGCTGTCCGACAAGAACGTTATAGCTGGCATTTTCTGATTGCGTAATCCAATCCTCTAGGGCTTGGCCTAGGGGAAGTTTAGGATTAACGCTCTCAGCAATGGGCACACCTTTTTCATCTCGACTCTTGGATCTGGGATCTGCGACCACCCCCGCAATCGATATATCTTTTGCCATGGATTTAATTTGTTTTACTGGATGGCCAATTAGCTGTTCAAGAACACCACGCTTCACGACAAGTTCTGCATGTGCAGCAATCTCTTGGGCATTAGCAACATCAAAACGTGCTTGCGCATCATTAGCATCCACAATAGTCGCTGAGCCAATCTCAAACTTAGCCTTTGCAGCGTCTAGTTGCTCTTTGATGAGCCCCTTCTTATTTCTAAATAACTCAACATTATCTTGAGCGGTTAGAACATCAAAATATGCTTGGGATACCCGAATGACTAAATCTTGCTGGGCTTGTAAAAACTGTAAATCAGAAATCTTGCTATTCAGATCACCTTGTTTGTAGATTTGCAAGCCCGCTAGATTAAAGACGGGTTGAGTCAAAGTTACGGTGTAGCTCTTTTGATCAAAAATCCGGTTAGTTCCCTCGCCGTGCTGAAAAAAACGAGTCCCGGTTGGATTTGCAGATACTTGCGGTAAGAGTACCGATAAACCTTGCCAAAATAGTTCTTTGCGAGCAGTGAGATTAAAGCGAGCGCTATTGATCACGGGGTCATTAAAAGCAGCTTCTTGGTAGAGGCCAATTAAATCCATAACACGACCATCGTTAAGACGATCGTTTTTACCATCTACTAAATTAGAGCCACTAGGCAATGCGGGGATTGCAAATTGGGGAGGCAGCTCTAATTTAGTTAAGTCCTGAGGACTCAGCGTTTTTGGAAGAATAGTGTTATTAGCGGGTGTTACGGATACGGAGCCCTGTGAGCCCATTAAGTTGGCTGACCCTTGACTTTGGCTATAGCTAACGGAATAAGGGAACAAGCCCAATGCAAGAAGCAAAAAAGCAGATGATATAAAAGGCCTATTCATGAACATGATTTGAAGTTTAAGCCCAAAATGGTTTATTAATCGGTTTGGCCAACGAAGGCTTTAGTATTGATACTTATGGATCCATTACTTTTATTTAAAGCCCTCATTTTAGGTGTGGTTGAGGGCCTCACTGAATTTTTGCCTATTTCGAGTACTGGGCATTTAATCTTGGTGGGCGACCTATTAAACTTTAATGATGAACGTGGCAAAGCCTTTGAAATTATTATTCAGTTCGGGGCTATTTTGGCGGTTTGTTGGGAGTATCGTCAGCGTCTTCTGAAAGTGACTGGTACCTTATGGACTAGTAAACAATCTCAAAAATTTGTATTACATGTGGTCATTGCCTGTGTTCCAGCGATGGGTTTGGGGCTTCTTTTTGGTAAATATATTAAGGCATATTTATTTTCACCAGTTCCAGTGGCCAGCGCTTTTATCGTTGGGGCATTTATTATTTTTTGGGCTGAGTATCGGCAAACCCGATCTAGTAATATGAGAAAGATCAATAGCGTTGATGAGCTTACGCCTATAGATGCTCTCAAGATTGGCCTAGCTCAGTGTGCAGCATTGATTCCGGGAACTTCACGGTCGGGTGCAACGATTATTGGCGGCATGCTATTTGGCCTACCTAGAGCCGTAGCAACCGAGTTCTCATTCTTCTTGGCGATCCCAGTCATTGGCGGAGCAACCGCTTATGAGTTATTGAAAATCGCTAATTCAAGTCATTCGATAGGATTTGGAGACTTTGCGCCAGCATTGTTAGCGGGCTTTATCGCTGCCTTTATATCAGCCTTTATATGCGTTCGCTGGCTAATTCATTATGTCGCACATCACAACTTTATTCCATTTGCTTGGTATCGCATCATTTTTGGTGCCATTGTCTTATTCACATCCTATACTGGCCTAGTCGCTTGGTCTAATTAGCTACAGCATTCAGAACAAATACTATGAACTTAACGATTGATGCTATTCAGACCAATATTCAATTAGCTTTGGCCCCAGTATTTCTATTAACAGCAGTGGCTACTCTGGTTACCGCAATTACTGCTCGCTTGGCCCGTAATGTAGATCGCATGCGTTTCATTCAAAATGAGCTATATGGCAACCATGAGATAAGCAATAAATTACGACTGCATTATGAAAAAGAAATTATTGAGTTCAAAACGCGTGGGCGCTTATGTACCCTTGCTATATTTTTTGATGTCCTAGCCGGGGTCCTGATCTCCTTAACCGTATTAGAGTTATTTTTTCTACAAACCGGCGCTGCGCGCATGGTAGAGGTTGGTTACGTAGTGATTACCTTTGTTTCTGGCTTGGTCTCTTTTGTGATTTCTCTTGCATTGATTCTTGTAGAAGTCGTTTTCGCCTATCGCTCGACCAGTTGGGATTTACCAGAGATTAATCAGGTAGTTAAAGATCAAAACCATTAGTAATAAAATCTTATAGATAAATTGTATTCATTTGTAATTACTTGAGAGAGACAATCATGTCATTAAATCAGAACAAAATTCTCATTACTGGTGGGGCCGGATTTTTAGGATCCCATCTTGCCGAAAAGCTTCTTAATAGTGGTAATGAGGTTTTAGTAGTTGATAATTTTTTTACAGGGAATAAGCAAAATCTAACTCACCTTTTGAGCAATCCTAATTTAGAAGTGATGCGTCATGATGTGACTTTTCCCCTATACGTAGAAGTCAACCAAATTTATAACCTTGCCTGCCCCGCTTCGCCAGTGCACTATCAATATGATCCAGTACAAACAACCAAAACAAGTGTGCATGGTGCAATCAATATGTTAGGTCTTGCTAAAAGAACACGGGCCCGTATTTTGCAAGCCTCAACGAGTGAAGTCTACGGCGATCCAGAGGTGCATCCTCAGCCTGAATCGTATTGGGGCAGAGTCAACCCAATTGGTATTCGCTCTTGCTATGACGAGGGTAAGCGCTGCGCTGAAACTCTATTCTTTGATTACCATCGACAGCATCAAACCGATATTAAGGTAGTGCGGATATTTAATACGTACGGACCCCGCATGCATCCCAATGATGGGCGCGTAGTGAGTAATTTCATTGTGCAGGCCTTACAAGGTAAGGACATCACGATTTATGGGGATGGCCAGCAAACTCGAAGCTTTTGCTACGTGGATGATCTCATCGATGCCATGATCAAAATGATGAACTCAGAAAAAGGGTTTATTGGACCAGTCAATATTGGGAATCCTGGTGAGTTCACGATGTTGCAATTAGCTGAGATGGTTCTAATGTTATCGAATAGTAAATCCAAAATTATTTATCAACCTCTGCCATCAGATGACCCCAAGCAGCGCCAACCCAATATTGACTTAGCTAAAGATAAACTTGGTTGGCAGCCCAAGGTTGAGCTTAAGGATGGTTTGAGAGAGACAATTGCGTACTTTAAGAAAATGATCTAACGGTTTTAAATGGAAAAAACCAATGGGGTCAATGGGCAGATTCGTAAAATCCGTTCATTTGTTCGTCGGGCTGGAAGAACCACCAATGCTCAATCGAGGGCAATAAATGAGTTAGCCCCACAATTTCTGATTCCATTCAAACAAGCCTTATTTGATTGGTCTGTCTTTGGGCAGGACCCCGATCTAGACAACTCTCCTCAGCGTATTCTTGAAATTGGCTTTGGTATGGGCGAATCCACAGCCCATATTGCTCAGGTTCGACCCCAAGACGTATTTCTAGGTATTGAGGTACACGAGCCTGGTGTAGGTGCATTACTGAAGAAAATTGGCGAGTTGCAGTTAAGTAATCTTCGGCTGGTTCAACACGATGCAGTTGAGGTCTTGGAGCAGATGATTACTAAAGACTCTTTAGACGGCGTACATATATTTTTTCCAGATCCTTGGCATAAAAAGCGCCATCACAAGCGTCGATTAATCCAAAAAGACTTCCTAACTCTTTTGGCGTCTCGTCTTAAAACGGGCGGATATATTCACCTAGCAACCGATTGGCAGCACTATGCTGAGCAAATACTTCTCGTCTTGAACCAATGTCACGATCTTAAAAATTATTCTAAGCAATCTACGCTCCTTGAGGCAATTGAGCTAAGTAATACCGATCAAGAAATTGGTGGAATAGTATTTAGCTACGATCATTTAGCCAAGCCACACCCTGGCTATGTTGAACGGCCCGCTTATCGCCCCACCACCAAGTTCGAGAACCGTGGTCTCAAATTAGGTCATGGGGTTTGGGATTTACTGTATCGCAAGAAGTAGACTGTCCCATGAATGTTTTCTTAGAGACCAATACAAACGTATTTCATCTCTAGATATTCATCAATACCCCAAGAGCTACCCTCACGACCTAAGCCCGATTGTTTGACGCCGCCAAACGGGACAACTTCGTTGGAGATTAGGCCGGTATTAACTCCCACCATACCAAATTCAAGGGCCTCAGCAATCTTCCAAATGCGCCCAATATCTCTACTGTAGAAGTAAGATGCCAAACCAAATTGACTGCTATTCGCCAGTTTCACGACATCCTCATCATTGTCAAAGGGAATCACTGGCGCTACCGGTCCAAACGTTTCTTCAGTGGTAATGAGCATCGAGCTATTCACACCCGCAAGAACGGTGGGCTCATAGTAAGTCCCTCCGAGGCTGGAGCGCTTACCACCAATAACCAAGCGAGCCCCCTTGCTGATGGCATCCGCCACATGGCGTTCCACCTTTTCAATAGCTTGCTGATCAATTAAAGGACCTTGCGAAACGCCTTGATCAAGGCCGTTACCAATCTTGATGGACTTCGTAGCGGCTGCTAGCTTCTCCACGAAAATATCATGAACATTCTTATGTACATAGAAACGGTTAGCACATACACAGGTTTGCCCTGCATTGCGATATTTGGAGACCATTGCACCGGCTACCGCCGCATCAATATCAGCATCATCAAACACAATAAAGGGCGCATGACCACCCAACTCCAGAGCAAGCTTTTTGATCGTGGGTGCAGATTGAGCCATTAGGATACGACCGACCTCGGTTGATCCGGTAAAGGATAGGTGGCGCACAAGCGGGGACTCGCACAGCACCTTGCCAATTGCAATAGATTGCTCTGAGTCTGCGGTCACAATATTAATGACCCCATCTGGGACCCCTGCTTCTTGGGCTAGATAGGCAATTGCCAGGGCAGATAAGGGGGTTTGCTCAGCCGGTTTAATGACTATGGTGCAGCCGGCTGCCATGGCCGGAGCAATTTTGCGTGTGATCATGGCAATTGGAAAGTTCCACGGAGTAATAGCCACGCAAACTCCAATCGCTTGCTTGAGAACGATGGTGCGCTTATCACCCCAAGTGCTTGCTGGGATTGCCCCCATGACGCGTTTAGCTTCCTCGGCAAACCACTCCACAAAGGAGGCTCCGTACATCACTTCGCCTTTGGCCTCTGCCAAAGGCTTACCTTGCTCTAAGGTCATGAGGATTGCTAAATCATCGGCGTTAGCCAGAATGAGCTCAAACCAATGACGCATAATCCCTGCACGTTCTTTAGCGATTCTGCCCCGCCATGCAGATAGGGCAATCTCAGCCGCTTGAATAGCCTCATGAGCATCGGCGGTGTTTAGATTAGCTACTAAGGCTAAGTTCTGGCCCGTAGCGGGATTGCGAACTGGGAAGCGTTGATTGGCTGATGCTTTAATCCATTGACCATTAATCAGGGCATCCTCCCTAAATAGGGAAGGATTCTTTAGAAGTTTCGGGATATTGGCAAGGGATTCTGGGGCATTCATGGCTTCGTAGTCTCATTGAGTGGTGACAAATAGGTTTTCTAGTGTAATACCTAGTCTTTCAAGGGTAGCAAACGCTTTTCTAGCTAAAGTATTTGAATTCAGTGAACTCGGTGAGCTTAATCGATCCGCAAATTTCTTAGTTAACTCTGGAGCCAATGAAAAGTTTGTAGACCACTATTAGTAGTAGGTTAAATAGGATTTACATCCTACCGGTAGTTTTAAATAGACACTTTTTCTTTCAAATGATGAAAATAATTCCAACAATAAGGTGTTTTTCATGATGAGGAATAAGTGCTGACTAACCATCGTAAGATATTGAAATTAATCACTATTTAATTTAAAGCAGTGCATCATATTAGGGTTTTAACTGATTACTGCATAAAAAAGTAATTAAAGAAGACATCTTTATGCTTGACAGGTTATATAGGGCTACCTAAGATGCCTCATGTTTAATAAATGTTGCAATGCAATATAACGAAAGATCTATGCAAATCTTTTTTGTATAGCGGGGCGACCATCACCATGAACCTATCTTTAATCAAAAAGCTACACGCTCTAGACTTGCATCGGATTGGGGTCCTCTCGATTTTGTCACGTTGGGGGCAATCCTTAGTTGTCTTGATGGTTGCTGCCATTTTGGCAGTTTGGCTAATTGGGCCGAAGACCGGCGCTGGGTTGTTTGATCTAGCCCATTATTTGGTGCCAGCAGAGGCACGCGCTTTAATTTTAGGAACCGATAGCGCAGAAATACTGACCGCTGATGAATCCGCTGGCCAACTAAAGCTTTGGAGCTCATCGGGGCGCGATATTCCTTCGATTGCTAGCCAAGCAGCTTTAATACCGTCTCACTTAATCGATCATTCGGCCATTGATCGTGGTATTTTGCGAACCGAGGCCGAGCGTAAAGCAGTTACAACTCATTTGGCAAAGAAGTTTGGTTTATCACCAGAAGACACCGCGCATTATGTTGCCCAAGCGATTGCAGTAGGTAAAGAGGTTAATCTAGACCCCACTTTGATCTTGGCAGTGATGGCTACCGAATCAAGCTTTAATCCACGAGCAGAAAGTCGGGCTGGAGCTCAAGGGCTTATGCAAGTACGTACTCATGTTCATCAAGAGAAATTTGAGCCATATGGGGGCCCATTAGCAGCATTCATACCCGAGGCAAATATTCGGGTGGGCGCACTGATTCTAAAAGCGTGTATTGCTAAAGCTGGATCATTAGAGGCGGGTCTAAAGCGCTATCTTGGGGCACCCAATGCAGCAAGTGGGATCAATACGTATACCGGTAAAGTATTTTCTGAGCGCGAAGAGTTGCGCAGTATCGCCCGCCGTTTTGGTAATAACGTTTAAATCAGCTGTTCGTTTCAGCGTGCCGTAGTTTTTGGGCCAGCTGGTCAAGCACGCCATTGACGTATTTATGACCATCCGTCCCCCCAAAAGTTTTGGTAAGCTCTACCGCCTCGTTGATGGCAACTTTATAGGGAACCGATAGGTCAGCCGCAAGCTCATAGGCACCAATTAAGAGGGCGGCATGCTCTACGGGTGAGAGTTCAGCAATCGGTCGATCAAGCTCTGGGGTAATCAGGGCATCGAGTTCTTGATTGCGGTTAATGACCCCTTGGAAGATACTTGTAAATAGATCCTGTTGGCATTTCTGAAAAGCAGGATCCTCGCTTAATTGTTTAGTAATGGCACTGATAGCTAGTGGAAGGTCAGTTAGCTCCCCAGCAGTTTTAAGAACCAAGCACTGATAGACGCCCTGAAGTGCATATTCGCGAGCACGACGACGCGGTGTCAGCGAGCGCTTATGAGCTCCAGTAGCAATGGTTTTGTGATTCAAGCCATCACTCCGACTGAATCTCAATATCGGGAGTGAGCGCTAGTGCAAGGTTTGCCATTTCAACGGCAACTCTCGCACAATCCCGCCCCTTTTCGTCTACCCGAGCAGTCGCTTGCGCATCGGTATCGCAGGTAAGAATGCCATTGGCAATCGGCACACCAGCATCAAGGCTAGCACGTGTAATACCGCTGGCAGACTCGTTCGAAACTAACTCAAAATGATAGGTTTCCCCACGAATAACGGCACCCAAAGCAATCAAAGCATCAAACTCTTCAGTTTTGGCAAGTTGTGCAAGTGCAAAGGGGATCTCTAGGGCGCCAGGAACTGTTACGAGCTGTATATCAGAGTGAGCAATGCCCAAGGCAAGCAATTCTTGAATACAGGACTCTGATAGAGCCTGACAATGCTCTAGATTAAAGCGAGCTTGCACGATTGCAATCCGCAGATCTTGCCCATTGAGGTCCGCCTCAAACACATCAATGTCATTCATAGAGGCTCCTCACGATCGATTGGTAGAGTAGGGAACATTCCCGATAATTTCGAGTTTATAACCGGACAAGCTAGGAACTCGTGCAGAGTTAGCTAATAGCCGCATCTTTTGAACCTTTAAATCTTTTAGAATTTGCGCACCGATACCGTAACTCCGAAAATCGGTCTTGCGTTCAATGCTTGATTGAGAGCTGGTGCTAGACATTTGATTATTAAGCCCCTGAGTTTGTTGGCATAGTTTTTCAAATTGCGTCAGCCACTTTAGCTCAGAGGGGGCAGCAATCCCAGCGGCATTAAGGAGTACAGCAACCCCACTGCTCGATTGAGCAATTGCCTCTAACGCTTTATAAAGAGGCCATGAGTGAGTCGAGCTTTCCGTATCGAGAAAATCTAAAATCGTGACTGGTTCATGCACTCGAACTAAAACCTCTTCATGCGGTTGAGGCTGTCCTTTTACTAGAGCAAGGTGCAAGCAATTACTGGGTTTATCGCGGTAGACTATTCCCTGAAATCGACCCCATGGAGTAATGAATTCGCGTTCTGCTTCGCGAACAACAATACTTTCAGTTTGACTACGATACTGAATTAAGTCAGCAATCGTTCCAATCTTTAGTTGATGCATTTCTGCAAACTCAAGAAGATCAGGTAGACGAGCCATATTGCCGTCATCTTTCATGATTTCACAAATGACTGCAGTAGGTGAGCAGCCAGCCAAACTGGCTAAATCACATCCTGCCTCAGTGTGACCTGATCGGATCAATACACCGCCTGGTTGCGCCATTAATGGAAATACATGACCTGGCTGAACGAGATCATTTGGTTTGGCATTGACAGCGACCGCTGCTTGAATGGTGCGAGCACGATCTGCAGCAGAGATGCCAGTAGTTACTCCAGAGGCGGCCTCAATCGAGACAGTAAAGTTTGTGCCCAGCGCAGTACCGTTTTCACGAACCATTAAGGGAAGATTGAGCTGTTGACAGCGCTCTTTAGAAAGGGTTAAGCAAATTAAGCCACGGCCATGCTTTGCCATGAAATTAATTGCCTCGGCACTAACGTGGTCAGCTGCTAAGACCAAATCACCTTCGTTTTCTCGATCCTCTTCATCGACCAAAATAATCATCTTACCCGCGCGGAGTTCGGCAATGATTTCTTGAACAGGACTAATAGCAATAGACGGAGGTTTGGACATATCGGCTTGGATTCTCAATAGACCGCTATTTTAAGCCCTTAGGCCAGTTTTGTAGGGTAATACAACAGAAGTATCTGTAAAGCCTGATTTTGGGGTGCATATAGATAGAACTGAATGCGTGGCAATATTTAGGCCCTCTCAATACGATAAAACACTAGAGTAATCATGCCAACGTCCAGAATCCTTCATGCAAAAGGCTTTGTTCTCTTTGAGTTATTAATTGCAATGACGATACTGGCAGGCAGTATCACAATCTTGCACACCATCTTCGCGAACCTAGTGGCCAAGCAAATAAAACTACAAAAGGTACACGCTGATTTGATCGAAAATGCTAATCAAGCAGAAATTAAGATTGCACAGGATCGTTTGCGGAAAGTATCGCAATGACCCTGCTATCTTGTATCACTGCGCTCACTCTCGGCGCAGTGATGGTCTACCCACCGTTGAAGTTATTGAACGATGTAATGCTCAAACACCTTGAGATCGAGCAGGATATTCTCTTGGCACAAAACATCAACCGTGCTATGGAGTTGCTGACAAGGGCTATTCGTGAGGCGGGTTATCGTATCAGTCAGACCTCAATCAATAAGAATGATATTCAGATCAAGCAAGATGGTTTATTTAAAGGATCAGCTGCGATTGCGTTGATGCAGGATCTACCCAAGCATTTAGCCTACGACTGCATGGGCAATGTGTTATCGAAGGAACGAACCCGCCAGCAAAAAACCTATCAACACTTTTACCTCGAGCGCAGTCGTAAAGATCCACAAAGTGCCAGTTTGATCTGTCAGAGCTTAGACCGTAAAGGTCAGTTGCACCAAGCAGAACTTCTTAATCAGGTGCAATATCTGCGTATTCATTGGGTTAATCCTCAGGCAATCAATGCCACTATTTTGAGCCCCAAGGGCCCTACTGGATTAATCAAGATTAGTCTCGGGGTGATTAGTACATCCAAAACCACAAAGGTAAATAAGCTCATTGAGCAGGTCCGCTGGGTTGCTCCAAGGCATATTTAGTTAAGCCTCGATGATATTGCTATGGGTGATGAGTATATTGATGTATCTGACATGGGCTATTGCTCAGCTTGAGGGCTATTTGGCGTTGGAGATGAAAACCAACGCTATTTATCAAGCCCATAACCATGATTTTCAGCAGACTGAGCATACATTACTTGCGTGTGAGCAAAGCCTCCTCGAGTCTGTACTCTTAGACTCTTCTAAACCAGTAGCCGAGGGGTTCGCTGATAGGTGTCGGATCGAGGCTCTTGGACCAGCTGAATCAAGCAGCAGGACTCAGGGAACCCAGCAGCAAAAGTACGTGTATCAAATTAGGGCAGGTAATCAGATGCGTATCGAGAGTACGGTGATTGTGGATCATTTTGCCGGAACAATGACGCGACTAAATTGGCAACAACTCTTTGATTAGTATGAGCCACCATAAAGTATCTTCTCAACTATTCTTCGCGCAAAGTGGATTTACTCTGGTGGAGTTACTCGCAGTAATTACCCTATTGAGTTTGATGCTCTTCATGGGTTTGCCACTCGTGCAAGCGCAGTTCCAGGAGCGTGAGCTAGAACAAACTGCAAGGCAGTTTATTCGGCATGCTCAATTTGCACGACAATACGCACTCTATAGTGGAGAACATACGGCAATCCGACCACGATTAGGAGAGACTTGGGATCTCGGTTGGCAAACTGAAGTCTTGAAGGCTAGCTCAACGATTGGAGTAGTCAATTCAGTATTGTCCCAGTATGAGTTGCCCACTGATGTACAGATTGATGCCCATCGTTTCCGCGATCCTCATTCGAATACCATACAGATCATTTTTAATCCTGCTGGTGCGGCCAAGACCCAGTATGGGGGGTTTGTAGCCAACCGCTTAATCATCTCCCATGCAAAGGCCAGCCATATAAAGCGCCACATTATTTTGGCTGCTAGTGGACGTTGGCGTATCTGTGATCCAAATACTCCAGCTTCTAAAAAAGATACCACGTGTTGAGTATGTAAGTGGATTGTCTAAATCGGGTTTAATAGAGGGATGGCTCAATTTAGTCCCTTTGATCAACAAATGATGTCCCTTGCTTTACAAGAGGCAAGGAAGGCTTTGTATCTCTCTAATCCTAATCCGCGCGTAGGTTGTGTGATTTGTAAAGGAGACAAAATCTTAGGACATGGCTTTACGCAAAGCGTTGGTAGTAATCATGCTGAAATTGAGGCGATTGCCAACGCTCGTCATCATGGGGCTAGTGATTCTGAGCTACAGGGATGTACGGTGTATGTCAGTCTAGAGCCATGCTCACATATAGGCAGAACACCACCATGCTGCGATGCGCTCGAGCAGATTAGGCCAGCTCGAGCGGTCATTGCAATGCAAGACCCTAACCCAAAGGTTGCAGGGCAAGGAATTGCTCGACTACAAAAATTAGGTATTGATGTAAAAGTTGGTTTATTAGCCAAGGAGTCCGCTGAGCTCAATCCTGGGTTTATAAAGCGTATGACCCAAGGATTGCCCTTTGTGCGCATGAAAATAGCAGCTAGCTTTGATGGTAGGACTGCATTAGCAAATGGCCAAAGTCAGTGGATTACAGGTGTTGCTGCTCGTGCAGATGGCCATCATTGGCGTGCTCAAGCATGCGCTATCTTGTCAGGTGGTGGAACCGTTCGAGAGGATGATCCGCAGCTAACGGTTCGTGATGTGATGACCGAACGCCAACCTCTACGAGTGATCGTTGATTCTCATTTAGAAACACCACTCAATGCAAAAGTGCTAAAAGATGCAAATGCATTGTTAGTGTGCGCTAAACCAGATCCTAAGCATTTGCATGCTATGCAACATGCTCTGCAAGACAGAGGAATCCAGATTTTAGAGCTCCCAAACTCGAAGGGTAAAGTAGATTTACCAAAATTACTTTCTTATTTAGCAGAAAAGCGTGAGATTAACGAAGTCCACGTTGAGGCGGGTTTTAAATTAAATGGCTCATTAGTTCGTGAGAATTGCGTCGATGAGCTATTAGTTTATCAAGCCCCCTGTTTTTTGGGGGACGGCCTTGGTATGGCTAATATTGCCAGCCTTGATCAATTGGCCAATCGACAGAATTGGACGATCATCGAGCACTGCTTAATTGGTGGTGATCTGCGTATACGTGCCGTACGAAGTAAAGAAACTAAATAAACACTGCTATAGTTTCTCCATGTTTACCGGAATCATTACAGCAATTGGTGAGATCACTAAGGTTTACCCCAAAGGGGATGGCTTTCATCTCGAAATCACGACACCCGCCGCTTATCTCGATGATGTGGTGATTGGAGATAGCATTGCAATTCAGGGCGCTTGCATGACTGTTACCGGATTAAAAGATACTCTGTTTGAGTGCGATGTTTCGAGAGAGTCGATTAGCAAAACGACTGGCCTGGATAAGCCTTCGAAGGTCAACGTAGAAAAAGCTCTGCGCTTTAATGACCGCTTAGGAGGTCATTTGGTGAGTGGCCATGTCGATGGAGTTGGTAAAGTTATATCCTTTGAAGCGGTGCAAGCGGATCCATACGGTTCATGGAAGTTAATAATTGCGGCACCACAATCCCTTGCACCCTATCTGGCTTACAAGGGCTCTGTGGTAGTGAATGGCGTATCCCTAACCGTCAATCAGGCAGGATCACAAGATCTACCCGAATGTCCTATTGCAATTAATATCATCCCCCATACTCTTTCCCAAACTACTTTGGGAAGCCTAAAAGCAGGCGACTCTGTGAACCTAGAGGTTGATCTCATCGCGCGCTATGTGGCACGAATGTTGGGTAAAGAATAATTAATGAATCTTGATGTGATTAACTTAATTTTTACTTGAGCCGTCTTAAATCTGAGGTAGAAAAAAGGACCCTCCTAAGTTGAGTCGCTCCGTAAGAATTAATTTCTTTTTTTAAAATTAATTTTAATTCTTTATATGCGCTTGATAGCGAGTTGGATCAGAGATCCCTGCTTGTATAAATCCCGTCTTACGCAATTGACAGGACTCACAAATACCGCATGCCTCACCATTCGTATTGGCTTGATAGCATGAGACAGTTTGGCTATAGTTAATGCCCATCTCAGTGCCCAGCTGTATGATTTCTGCCTTACTCATTTGAATAATCGGAGCGTGAATGCGAAAGCGATTTTCTGGGTCGAGTGATTCAACACCGGCCTTAGTAGCGAGATTGGCCATCGCTTCAAATGAGCGAACATATTCAGGACGACAGTCTGGGTAGCCCGAGTAATCGACAGCATTGGCGCCGTAGAAAATGTCTAGGCTGGCAATGGATTCTGCCCATGCCAGTGCAAGCGAGAGCATGATCGTATTGCGTGCAGGTACATAGGTAATTGGAATGACTGGTTCTTTGGTGTTTAAATTAGCTTGGTCATTACTGGTTGGGATATGCAAGGAATGATCCGTAAGCGCTGAGCCCCCAAAACGGGGAAGATCTAAATGAATTATTTCGTGCTGCTCCACTCCAAGTGAAAGAGCAATCTGTTTGGCAGCCTCTAGTTCTGAAGAATGCTTTTGTCCGTAATTGATCGAGAGGGCATAACAGCGATATCCCAAGTGTTTTGCGAGGGCGAGGATTGTGGTGGAATCGAGTCCACCGGAAAATAAGATAACCGCAGGTGCGTTTGGAGTGCGTGGTTTGCTTAGCTGAAAAGCAGAGATGGGAGATTGATTCACGTATAAAACTACAATCGATTACAACTCTAGTTTATTTAATGCCTGCCAAGATAGGCTTCGCTTCTTTTGCCGCATCTGAATCTGGGTACTTCGCAATCAGATCGTTTAATAACTTCTTAGCCACAGCCTTTTTGCCAGACTCGAGATTGGCATTCGCCATGGTCAAGGTTGCCGCAGGTACGCGCTGATGTCCTGGGTAGCGGCTAATCAGACCTTGTAGCTGAGCAATAGCAGCGTTGTAATCTTTTAAGGCGTACTTTGTATTACCAGACCAATAAAGCGCTAAGGGCAGATAGGGGCTTGAGGGATATTTACGCATAAAAATCGTGAACTCACCATCAGCTTTCTTGGCCTGTCCTGCCTGAAAGGATTTAAGGGCTTCATCATAGGATGATTTTTCTCCGGCCTGAACAATGCCTGTAACGCCTTCCACCTCGACAGTTTGTGGTTCTAAGCGTGCAAGGCGTGCATCAAGATCTTGATAGAAAGATTTTTGGTTATTGCTAAGATCATCGCTTTGTTTTTGCAGACTTTCAATTTGACCGCGTAATTGGGCATTCTCCGATTTGAGCTTATCAAGCTGATTTTGGAGATCTAAAATAGCAGCCTGTGATGCACTCACCGACTTGCGTAATTCAAGAATTGCCCTGCGAGCTTCGTCATCTGAAAGAATCGCCCAAGTATTTTGTGACAGCAGTGAGGCTGCAACAGATAAAAAAAGAGCAAATACTGATTTAGATATCACGACGAGTACTTAGTTAAATTACTTAGTGAGGTAGATAATGTCTGCGCGACGGTTTTCTGCCCAAGCTGCCTCATTATTACCTTCTGATTTTGGTTTTTCTTTTCCAAGACTAACGGCTTCCATTTGACCATCGGGCACACCGAGTGCAGCGAATGCTCGGCGGACCGCATCGGAGCGCCGTTGACCTAAGGCAAGGTTATATTCAGCGGTACCTCGGTCATCGGTATTACCCTGGATCATGATCTTTTGTTGAGGATTTTGTTTAAGGAATGCAGCACCCGCTTGCAACATATTTTGATACTGGGGTTTGATCGTGAACTCATCAAAGTCAAAGTAGATGCTGCGCTGGAAGAGGGGACTCTTTGGGTCATTCCAAGGCTGAGAAGCAAAATTACTGCTATCGCTGCCACCTGCTTTAACAGTGCTTAGATCATCCAACTTGACACCCGATGAGCAGGCGCCTAAGAAACCAACTGCACCAAGAATGCTGGCAAGCGCAAGACGACGCTGGGGTGATGTGGTTTTCATATTCTCTCCCTCAAGTAAATGCAACTTTATTTTTATTCGATCAATACAAATTTAGAAGTTGATTCCAGACCCTATTATGCCTTCTCATGATGATAGGCTCATTCAGATACTATTGATCCATGAATGGACCCCAGGAGGGCTGGCGTACATCCGATCCCGGAATACTTAATATTTGCTTGACGTGGCCATCAACGGAGACCGCAGCCAAGACCTTTTTACCACCGACTTGCGTGGCATAAAGAATATAGCGACCATTTGCGGCAAAGCTAGGAGACTCATCAAAGCTTGTATCGGTCATGGCAGTGGTATCGCCAGTCAGCAGGTTCATTAAATAGAGCTTAAATCCGCCTCCCACGCCAGCAATATATGCTAAATATTTACCATCGGGTGAGATGCGAGCGGAGGTGGCGTAGGGTTGTTTAAAACTAATCCGCCTTGCCGGTTCTCCGCGCTCACCCTCAGCGCTCATTCGATAGATTTGAGGATTACCACCGCGGTCGCTGGTGAAGTAAATAAACTTACCGTCTGGAGAAAACTGTGGCTCGGTGTCGATGGTGCTACCTTGCGTCAGACGCCGCAAATTACTACCGTCTGCATTGACCCGATAAATTTGGGTGTTACCGTCTTTTGACAAGGAGATAGCCAATGATTTGCCATCTGGTGCCCAGGATGGGGCGCTGTTATTGCCCTTAGCATTCGATAAAACAATCCTACGCCCAGAAGCCAATTCATGAACATAGACTACCGGTTTGCGATCTTCAAATGACACGTAAGCAATCTTTTGACCATCAGGTGACCACGCCGCTGAAATTATTGGCTCACTACTATTAAGTGCGTTGCGGATATTTTGGCCATCGGCATCGGAGATGACTAAGCGAAAGCGCTTACCTTCTTTAATCACATAGGAAAGGCGGGTGGAGAACACGCCCTTCTCACCGAGTAGCTTAAAAATAATGTCATCGGAGATGCGGTGGGCTGCCAGACGAAGGTTGTCGACGCTCGCAGAGACAATTAAACCGTTGAGGCTCTCCCCCTTACGAATGTCATACAGGCGATACCGAATCTCGTATTGACCCGGTGATTTTTCAGTAACAGAACCTACTGCCAGTGCGTCAGCACCTCGGGATCCCCAGGTCTTGAAATTCGGAATGACCTGATCATCTTCTACACCGTTGCCAACTTCGGTATTTTTAAAGTAGCCACTGCGCGCAAGATTTTGGCGCACCACGTCGGTAATGCTCACGGGGAGTTTGTTTTCATCCTTAAAACGAGAGACTGCGATTGGATAAAGAGATTGACCAACCCCCTTAATCTCAATATTCATTTGTGCCTGAACACTTGGTATGCCAATTGCAAAGGCAATAAGCCCAAGATAAAGCGAGCGGATTCGATTTTGTGCCATGGTGCTATTTTATGTCCTTCGCACCGTGAGGGGTTTAATCCTTGGGTTTGAAGGTTAATTTAATTTGGCGCATGGGGATTTTGCCATTTTCATCGCGCGGTAGGCTCTCGGCTCTCTCGATCGCCAAAAGGACCGCTCGGTCCCAGGCAGGATCAGAGCTCGCTGTCACTACAGTTCGTTTTAGGATCGTGCCATCGGGTGCTAGGTCAAGCAAGACAACGACCGCAGGGTTTCCAGAAACAGCCTCTGCATTAAAGATGATGAGTGGTTTGATCTTCTTACGCACCCTATCGGCATAGCCTAGAGGTGCATTACCGCCTGCACCGACACCATCACCCACCTTACCGCCACTGCCCCCTTCGGCACCAGCAGCTGCCTTTAGACGGGCAAGTTGGTCAGCGCGTGCCTTTTCCGTTGCAGCCGCTGCTTTTTTAGCAGCAGCCTCTTCTTTCGAGTCCACTTTCTTCTCGGGTGGTTTTACTTCAGCCTTCTTCTCCGGCTTGGGCTCTACTTTTTTGATCACTTCTTTGGGGGGCTCAGGATTTACCTTTGTCTTCTTAATTGCAATATCCGCTGCTTCTTGTTTGACCTCAATCGTTGGCGCAGGTGTGATGGTTTGAGTTGGAACGCTCGCGTCCCATAGCTCTACCTCTAATCCGGCGGGGCTACTGGTTTTCCAACTAATGCCCGTAGTTAATAGGGCAAGTAAGAGTAGATGGGCAACTAAGGAGAATGTGAATGCCTTTTTGGTACCCGGCTCGCGATCAGCATGAAACTGCCAAGAGGAGTTAAGAGTGGCGCTACCCATAATCTCTTATTGACTTCGAACGGCCAAACCAACTCGCTTGACGCCATTTTCTTTTAGGCGGGACATGACATCCATCACTACTTCATATTTGATAGATTTATCTGCGGCTAGAACAACAGGCTGCTCAGCAGATTTTTCTGCTTGGGAGCGAGCAAAAGCACCAAGCTCCAATTTAGAGATAGTTTGTGCCGACTCACCCTCTTTGCGCACTGTAATGACTTCATCTGCGCCAATCGTTAAAAAGATTGGGGGAAGTGCTTGTACTGTTGCACCACCAACGGTAGGAAGATTAACCACCCCGGGGTTGACTAAGGGTGCGGTGACCATAAAGATCACCAATAGAACCAACATCACGTCGATATAGGGCACCACATTGATGTCCGATATCGCTCGGCGTCGTGAGGTTCGTAAGGAGGAGCGGCCTGCCATAAATCTTAGAGGCGACTGCCTTGGCGCTGAAGAATATTGGTGAACTCTTCAACAAAGGTCTCAAAATGAATGGAGAGACGATCAATATCCGTAGCATTGCGGTTGTAGGCAACTACTGCTGGAATGGCGGCAAATAAACCGATGGCAGTTGCAACGAGAGCCTCTGCGATTCCAGGCGCAACCGATGCCAAGGTTGCTTGTTGCACATTAGCCAAGCCCCGAAAGGCGTGCATGATTCCCCAAACAGTACCAAACAGACCAATGTAGGGAGACACAGAACCTACTGATGCTAAAAATGGGAGATTGGCTTCGAGACGGTCCATCTCTCGCTGGTAACTAGCTTTCATAGCCCGACGAGCCGCATCAATTTCTTTAGCCTTTAGAAATTCCAACATGCCAGCAGCAAAAATACGTTCTAAGACAGCGGCGTTCGCTGCACTGCCAGAACCATTCATTTTGCGCTGGGCAGCAGCTAGCAGGGAGTTCAAATCGCCACCTGCCCAAAAATCTCGCTCAAAGCGCTCGGTCTCCCGCCGAACTGCTCGAAGGGTTGATCCTTTTCGAAAGATGATCGTCCAGGAGGCAACTGAAAGGCCCAAGAGTAGCACCATCACCGCTTGCACAAGCAAGCTGGCATTGAGTATCAGGGACAAAATAGAAAGGTCTTGAGTAGGGTTCATAAGGACTTTGTATTATGGAGGGTAATTTTAGCGAATCCCCACCTTAAATTCAGTAATTTAGTGCCTTTAATAGATATCACTTAGGAAGCCTTTATGTTTGATCGTCAGCACACTTTAGCGCAAATTGATCCCGAGCTATGGACCGGGATTCAAAATGAGAACCGTCGTCAAGAAGAACACATTGAACTGATTGCCTCCGAGAACTACACCTCACCTGCGGTGATGGCTGCACAGGGTTCACAATTAACCAATAAGTATGCCGAGGGTTATCCAGGTAAGCGGTATTACGGTGGTTGTGAGTTTGTTGATGTTGCCGAACAATTAGCAATTGATCGGGTTAAGAAATTGTTTGGCGCAGAAGCCGCCAACGTGCAGCCTCACTCTGGTGCATCGGCCAATCAAGCTGTCTTTCTAGCCTTTCTAAAACCTGGTGATACTTTTATGGGAATGAGCTTAGCAGAAGGCGGTCACCTCTCGCATGGCATGGCGCTTAATATGAGTGGTAAATGGTTCAATGCAATCTCGTATGGCTTAGATAAAAATGAAGTCATCGACTATGATCAGATGGAGCGTTTAGCCCGAGAGCAAAAACCTAAACTCATTATTGCTGGGGCATCGGCCTATTCTCTGAAAATTGATTTTGAGCGTTTTGCAAAAGTAGCCAAAGAGATTGGTGCGATTTTCATGGTCGATATGGCCCACTATGCGGGCTTAATTGCTGCAGGTGTCTATCCCAACCCTGTTCCGCATGCTGATATTGTGACCTCTACTACCCACAAGAGCTTACGCGGCCCTCGAGGCGGCATCATTTTAATGAAGGCAGAGCATGAGAAGGCGATTAACTCGGCGGTATTCCCAGGATTGCAGGGCGGCCCCTTGATGCACGTTATTGCTGCTAAGGCAGTCGCATTTAAGGAAGCACTTGAGCCGGGATTTAAGGATTACCAAAAACAAGTGATTACAAATGCACAAGCCTTGGCGAATGCACTGGTTGAAAGAGGTTTGCGGATTGTCTCTGGCAAAACGGAGTCTCATGTGATGTTGGTGGATTTGCGTGCCAAGAAGATTACCGGCAAAGAAGCAGAAGCTGCATTGGGCGCGGCACATATTACTGTGAACAAAAATTCCATACCCAACGATCCAGAAAAACCATTTGTAACCAGCGGTATTCGCTTGGGCTCACCAGCGATGACCACACGTGGTTTTAAAGAGGCTGAGGCTAAACAAGTAGGGCAGTTGATTGCTGATGTTTTAGACAAGCCTCAAGATCCTGCTAATCTCACGAAAGTGAAAGAACAGGTTAATGCTCTTACAAAACGTTTCCCCGTATATCAATAACTATCCAAAATAATCATGCGCTGCCCCTTTTGCCATAGCGACGATACCCAGGTGATGGACACACGGGTATCCGATGAGGGCGATTCAGTTCGCAGGCGCAGACGTTGCGCCTCGTGCGACAAACGCTTTACAACCTATGAGCGAGCAGAGCTTAGTTTGCCAGCGATTGTAAAAAAGAATGGCAGTCGCGTGGAATATAGCCATGACAAATTAGTGAGCTCAATTAGGCTGGCATTACGCAAACGCCCAGTATCGTCTGATGCGGTTGATGATGCGATTGGTCGAATTGAAGAGAAACTCATGTCTTTTGGTGAAAAAGAAATTCCCAGCGAGCGCGTTGGGGAGCTGGTGATGCGTGAACTCAAGCGCTTAGATAAAGTTGCTTACATTCGCTTTGCATCGGTCTATCGGAGCTTCGCCGATATCGAATCGTTTGAGAGCGCTCTAAAAGAGTTGAAGTAAGCTCAAAATCTATCGTAGATTAGCCGTAGGCAATAGGACAGTATCGATGTCTTAAAAATCGGTTCGGAGGGTGCATGAAAGAATTAAAACCAATTCGTAATAGAGCTGAATATCAAGCCGCTTTGCTTGAAGCTTCGATTTATTTTGACAAACCCCCTGAGCTTGGTACTAAAAAAGCGGATCGTTTTGAGATTCTTTTAATGCTAATTGAATCCTATGAGGCAAAGGAGTATCCGATTAGTCCACCTGATCCAATCGAGGCTATTAAATTTCGTATGGAACAGGCTAACTTGAAACCAAAAGATTTAAAACCAATGATTGGAGAGCTAAATCGTGGTTATGAAGTACTCTCGAAAAAAAGACGACTTACGTTGTCAATGATTAGAAAACTGCATACTAGTTTGGGAATTCCGGCAGAAAGTTTAATTGCCTGATTATTTAAGTTCAGAAAAAATAGCCTTCGTAATATCTTCAACAGATCCTGATCCAGATACTTTTCGGTAAGCAGGCGCCTTGACCCCTTGACTTGCTGGTTCATTAGCCCATTTAGAGTAATAGTCGACCAGTGGCCGTGTTTGATCGGTATAGATCTGTAAGCGCTTGCGAACCGTTTCTTCTTGATCGTCATCACGCTGAATCAGAGGGTCACCAGTCGGATCATCTTTGCCATCCACCTTTGGAGGATTAAATTTGATGTGATACGAGCGTCCTGAGGCAGGATGAACACGACGACCGCTCATCCGCTCAATAATGGCATCAAAGGGAACGTCGATTTCTAAAACATAATCAATGGGTACTGTCGCATCACGCATCGCCTGAGCCTGAGGGATAGTTCGAGGAAAGCCATCAAATAAGTAACCCTTATTGCAATCAGGCTGTGTGAGGCGATCTTTGACTAAGCCAATAATGATGTCATCAGACACGAGGCCACCGGCATCCATAATCTTTTTAGCCGCAACACCAAGAGGTGTACCTGCTTTTACAGCTGCGCGCAACATATCTCCCGTGGAGATTTGTGGAATACCAAATTGCTGACAAATAAACTGAGCTTGCGTACCTTTGCCAGCCCCTGGAGCACCCAGAAGAATTAAGCGCATATTGTGTCCCCTATTTATATTATTAATTACCGCTAGTCTAATAGATTGCCTGATTATTTGGCAAAGTTTATGGCTACGCCTATCTTAGCTAAATCCTAAAAGAACTGGCGAACTCGATCTAAGTCCGCCTGGGTATCCACACCTGGCGGTGGCGACTCCGAGGTGATATAGACGGCAATGGCGTAGCCGTGCCACAGTGCCCGCAGTTGCTCTAAAGACTCTGCCTGCTCTAGGGGTGAAGTAGCTAATTTGGAGAAGTCACGAAGAAAGCGGGCTCGGTAAGCATAGATCCCTAGGTGCCGATAATAGGTCGGCGAGCTTTGGGAACGATCAAAGGGGATGATCGATCTGGAAAAATATAGAGCCTCATTATTTTTATTAAGAACCACTTTTACCGCATTGGGGTTAATAATTTCTTCTTGATCCTCAATCGCCACTGCAGCAGTTGCAATCGCACAATGGGACTGAGATTGCAAAGTATTAGCAACTTGATTAATAAGATTAACCGGAATGAGAGGCTCATCACCTTGCACATTCACAACGATGGATTCATCGTTTAGGTCTAAGCGTTGGACAGCCTCAGCAAGCCGATCAGAACCACTTGGGTGATCCGCACGGGTCATCATGACCTCTAATTTAGCTGCTTTGCAAACAACTTCAATTTCGTTGGAGTCGGTTGCGA
Organism: Polynucleobacter sp.; assembly: GCA_036746715.1. Classification (GTDB taxonomy): domain Bacteria; phylum Pseudomonadota; class Gammaproteobacteria; order Burkholderiales; family Burkholderiaceae; genus Polynucleobacter. The sequence goes on from DAIODQ010000003.1 coordinate 205,186, forward strand.
TAATAATTCGGTTTGCGGCTGATTGTGCTGCTCGTTCAGCAACCCGAACCACCATGGGCTTGCCCCCTAAGTCTGCAAGTGCTTTGCGCTCGAGTCGAGACGAAGCAAGTCGGGCTGGGATAACAACAGTAAATGAGCCCATCTTCTATTTCCCCATTTAGGAGGAAAGTGCGATCGCTTCTTCGGGACTTAGACTTCTGGCTTCATCGACCAACATCACTGGTATGTCATCACGAATGGGATAGGCTAATTTATCCACCTTGCAAATGAGCTCATCGTTTACCTCGTCCAACCGTAAGTGACTTTTGCAGATGGGGCACACCACAATATCAAGGAGGTTTTTGTTCATAGGCATGGCTAAAGAGTTTGGCTAAGTGTAAGCACCATCATAGACCATCCACTTACAAATGACTATCGCTGATAAGGATCAGGACGTTGAATGACTTCTTGCACCCAATGGATTAGTTCATTGGGTAGGGGTAAGTGCATGGGTACGACCCAAATACGCTGATCCTCGATCGTAGCGCATTTAACTGCATCCTTTTCTGTAATAAAGATGCAATCAGCCTCAATATTGGCAATATCAGTATTTTTAATTGTCGCATGATCGGGAAGTGATAAGGTATGTTCCAAATGCATGCCAAGACGACTAAGTGCCTCAAAGAATTTATTGGGATTGCCAATCGCAGCAATCGCCGCAATCTTTAGACCCGCTAGCGTTGTGAGGAGTTCAGTAAATGATTGTGATTCATTGGGACGATGCAGTGGATAAGCGCTATCAATTTTAGGTGTTAGCTGAAAAGACTTTTCTGCAGCAAGGGTATTTTCTATTTCGTCACTAGCGCCAATGGAGATGGTGGCATCACGCTCACGGTGTGGTGATTCGCGTAATGGTCCAGCAGGTAACAGTCGGCCATTACCATTGCCACGCTCATCTTCAACTACTAACTCAAGGTCGCGACCGCCTTCTCGAGCAGGCCAACGTACCAATCCAGCATGTTGTAAGCCATCATCACTAATAATGACGTTGACCTCAGAGTGGACTTTGAGTAAAGCATTAATGCACTGCGCACGTTTAGGAAAGACCCAAATCGGTATTTGCTGATGGATGCGCTGTGCCATGAGAACGGGTTCATCACCGACGGTATTTGGATTGCTAGATTGCGTAACCTCTTGGGGGGCTTCTAAGATACTTTGTCCATTGGGTTGATAGCCACGGCTAATAATCCCAGGTCTGAATCCCTCCTCGAATAAGGCATTTGCAAGAGCGATAACAAGAGGGGTTTTGCCTGTCCCTCCCACCCGAATATTTCCCACAATAATCAGGGGTATCGGCGCAGCACGATGCATTCCAAGAGTCTGAGTAATGCCTGTATCAATCAAAATTTGTTTGAGCCAAACCAGCAAACCATAGACCCATGCCAAGGGTGAAAGGATTGCGCTGATTAGATGATCAATCAGGGCGCGAATGGGCTCTTTGGCAAAGGATGATTTTTCCCAAAAGCGCGGCGAGGATTTGAAGAGCATTATTTCTTGGCTTGACTACTAAAAGCAATATTGGGAAGCCCCGCGTCACGGGCAAGCTCGAGCACTGTCATCACGGCTTGGTGAGGAGCCCGTGCATCCGCATCAATACTGACCCGCAGATTTTGCTCACCAGAATTAGAGCTCATTTGCTTGAGCGCACCAGCCAATTGCGAGCGATTCATCACACGACCGTTTAGCGCAAAGCGCCCATCACTGCTAACGGCGACATTAATTTCACGCGCAGACTCGACAGTATCGGCACCCGATGCGCTAGGCAGCGTGATCGCAATTTCCTGGAACTTGGTAAAAGTGGTTGAGATCATCAAAAAGATCAAGATCACCAACAGCACATCAATAAAGGCAATAAGATTGATTTCGGGCTCTGCGCGTGCAAAGCGGTTTGCGTTCGCATTACGAATCCAAAACGATTTGTCAGAAGGTGGTCTAAATAGCATAGGGTATGTGGGTGTAATGAAAATAATATCTGTAAATCATTATTAAAAACTAGATTTAAACTGTATGACCCTCATAATTTAATCTTTTTTCATTACACCAAAGAAATGATTCGTTATCCAGCCAACCTTATAGAAGATTGCGGAAAAATTTTGGTTACTTTTGACGACGTACCTGAAGCTATTACTTTTGGCGAAGATCGTAAGCATTCAATAAAGCCAAAGATGCTCTTGTGAGCGCTTTATCTTTTTATACTGAGGCAAATAAACAATTTCCCAAGCCGAGTAAGCCCAAGAAAAATCAGTTTTTAATATCAATTGGGTATAAAGCTAACAATTAATTTTCTGGATACAACTTTTTAAAGAGCTGACGCGTACATTCTTCGCATTCGCGCTGGCGCTGATCTGCGATAGCCCGCAATATTCGCCAGCCAGCTAGTGCAGGAATGGCAATCAATAAACCAAATGCGGTGTTGTAAAGCGCAATCGAGATGCCATGCGCTAACTGCTGCGGATTGGTTGCGCCAACACTCGCTGCATTGACTGCGCTTCCCAGTGATCCTCCCTGACTACCAAAGATCTCGATCATGCCAACCACCGTGCCAAAGAGACCTAGGAGGGGTGCTACCGTTGCAATAGTGGCCAACCCCCCTAAATAACGATCTAACTTAGCCCACAGATTTTGGGCTAGGATCTGAAGTTCCTCCATTGCGGTATCGGCAGAGTGGCCCAGAGCATGCTCGCGGAGTACGCCAGCAAGGAGAGTGCCGATTGGCGAGGAGGTGCTGAGCTTTCCTAAAAACTCGCTATTTGCCCCGTCTTGAACAGTCGCACTAAAAGCCTGATCGATCGTTTCTTTACGGATAATGTGCTTCTTACGTAAATACCAAGCACGCTCAATTAGGATGGCCAAACCCACTATAGAGATTGCAAGTAAGGGCCAAATGGGCCAGCCGGCAGCAAGTAAGATGGAGTACATAGTGGGCTATTTTCAATGAAAACGATTTATAAGGGCAAAATGATGATGAAGTCAGGCTTTGGAGCCGAAAGTGCCTCTTAACAAATCAACCGAAACATCCCCAGCCTGTGGATAAGTCTGTGCAAAACTTTTTATTTGGGCTTTGCTAAGTCCTTGATGAATGGTGTAAGTACCTGATTTTGAGAAAATATACCCAAAAGCAGTAATATTAATTATTCATTTAAATCAAATAGTTAGGATATTAATTGCGGATGAGTTTGAGACTAACCAAAAGCGAGTATTTACTAACATTTAGTGACATTTTTTAATACATGGCTTGTGGATATGTAATGACCCGCAAGCCCATATAGAAACAGAAATGAGCGATACAAACCATGGATACATCTAGCCCCATTCTGAGTGTTGGCGCTCTAAACCGCGCCATTGCACAGTCTTTAACCGAAGGTTTCGATACCGTCTTGGTTAGCGGGGAGATCTCCAACTTCAAGGCTTATGACAGCGGGCATTGGTATTTCTCGCTCAAGGATGAGGAGGGGCAAATACGCTGTGTGATGTTTCGGGGTAAGAACGCCCAGCTTGGATTTATGCCCCAATCTGGTGATCAGGTGGAGGTTAGTGCTTCGGTCAGCATGTATGTCCCAAGAGGGGAGGTACAACTCACCATCCATTCTTTACGCAAGGCTGGCCTAGGGGGGCTCTATGAAGCCTTCCTTAAGCTAAAAGATAAATTAGCCAAGGCGGGGCTATTTGATGAAAGTTGTAAGCGACCCATACCAAGTCATCCTAAATCGCTTGCAATCATTACATCTGCCCAAGCAGCGGCATTAAAGGACGTACTAACGACGCTGGCAAGACGAGCACCCCACATCCCCATCTTTATTTATCCAACCCTGGTGCAAGGCTCTGATGCTCCTAGAGGGATCATTCATGCACTCAAGCAAGCCAACCAGGATCAATTGGGAGAGGTCATATTACTCGTTCGAGGTGGTGGATCGATTGAGGATCTCTGGGCCTTTAATGATGAAGCGCTAGCCCATGCGATTGCGGACTCAGAAATTCCCGTGATTTGCGGGGTTGGACATGAAACCGATTTCACTATTGCCGATTTTGTTGCCGATCTGAGAGCCCCAACACCCACCGGTGCCGCAGAATTAGCAACCCCCAAGCGTGAGCAACTATTGCAAGAGTTAGATACCTATCAAGAGCAGCTGAGGCAAAAGATCGAGCAACGTATCGAGCGAGAGGCGCAAACCTTGGATCAAATTAGCCTGCGCTTAGGGCATGCCCTACCAAACCCTGAACGAATGCGTGAGCAAATTGGGCAGTGGCAGCAACGCCTCATGCAAAGCGCCCATGTTTACTTCAATAATCTCAAACGCAATCAAGCGCATTGGCTGACACAGCTAGAAACTCTTAATCCACAGCGTACGTTGGAGAGAGGCTATGCGGTGATTTTGGATAAAGAGAAGAAGGCTGCCAGAAATCCAAATGACATTAAAGCCAATGAGGATTATCTTGTGCGCTTAGCTGACGGAGAAGTCAGTATTCAATTTTTAGTAGTTAAGTCTTGAGTAAATTTATACTTTTTTAACTCTTGAAATTTTAGTAGAGCATTTTTTGACTGGTTTAACTGCCGTTCTCTTTTGATAGCTCGCCTTATGGTCAGCAGCCCAAAGCTCCGTCCTTCTTACTTGGGATAAGGTTTGGGTATAAGTAGACTTTTGAGAGTCGCTAGAACTTTTTTCAATAAAAATATTGGCTGAGAGCTCAAAGCGTTTTGCGATGGCCTTGATTTGTCGAAGATTTAAAACCCGAGTCCCAGACAATATCTGCGACACCACACTCTGGTTACCGATTTCTGGTAAGTCCGACTGTCGCAATTGATGCTGATGCATTAAAAACTCTAAGATATCTCTTGGGTTTGGGTTGTCAATTGGTAAGTGGTCTTTTTCGTAAGAGCGAATAAGCTCGCAAACGATTTCAAAAAGATTTAGTAGGGCATGACGTTTTGCATCCCCAATAGCATCAGAGAGGTGGTCGGCAAGAAGCACCATTCGGTCATATTCCTTGCGGTTGTGAATGGGGCTGAGATTTAGAGATTTATTTAGTGTTCGCCAAGCTTTTTGAAGTTCTAGCATATTCATTGCTTCCATCCTCCTTTGTCATATAAGGTGTGAGTCAGAATTTGCTTGATGAAGCAAATCTGTTTCTGAAAGCTAATAAAGGTGATGAGTCGGTATCGATTACCGCAGACATCAAATACGATCAAATCCCCCACTTTATCAATCGATCCGAAAATACTTTTCAATTGAGAAAAATTTTCATAGGACCTGCACTCAATTAATCTGCGCCAGCTTTGGAGTGGTCTTAAGGAATCAGGATATAGCATAGAAAAATCAATAATTTTTTTGTTTGAAATCACGCGCATGCAACATTTTATTGCAATTTGCAATAAATGTAAATATCTAAGTAATAGATGCCTTTGTTTAACTTAAGAAAAAATAATTGGCTCAATCACGAGATCAACACCAAAGCGATCACGAATCGTTTCCTGAATTTGGTGAGCCAGAGCCAGCAACTCCCTTGCATTGCCCTTGCCTAGATTGATGAGAACGAGAGCTTGTTTATCATGCACCCCCACATTGCCAGCGCGCAATCCTTTAAAGCCACATTGGTCAATGAGCCAACCTGCTGCTAATTTGCTGTGATTGGCATTTTCAGGATAGGCGACGATTGCAGGATACCTTTGCTTGAGCTCGGTTAGTTTGGAGTTTTCCACAATCGGATTTTGAAAGAAACTACCCACATTACCAATCTGTTTGGGGTCTGGTAGTTTTTGAGTACGAATGGCATAAACCGCATTAAAGATTGCTTGTGGAGTAATGAAAGAATGCTCTTTTCCAGAAAAATAGCCTTGCAAGTCGGCATAGCTGATTCGGGGTTGCCATTGTTTGGGTAAAAAGAAGTTCACTGCTGCAATGATGTAACGCTGTGGCTTCGCTTTAAAGAGACTATGACGATAGGAGAACTGACAGTGGGCGCGATCGAGTGTGACCCACTGCATAGTCTGGCAATCGAATGCTTCTACCGAGTCGATGTAGTCTTTCACCTCAACCCCGTAAGCCCCAATATTTTGGATGGGGGCTGCCCCCACTGTGCCGGGAATGAGGGCTAAGTTCTCAAGACCGGGGTAAGAGTGCTCAAGAGTCCAAATGACCAGCTCATGCCATGACACACCTGCGCCCACCTTTAAGTTAACTCCATTGCTATCTTGAGAGACTATTTCAATACCAGCGATATCCATGAGCAGGGTGAGCCCAGAAAGGGTATCAGGTAAGACAACATTACTACCGCTGCCCAAGACTTGATAGGGCATATCATGGTCTTTAGCGTATGCAATCGCACCAGCAATTTGCTTGGCCTCGGTAATGGGGATGGCGCACCCAGCCTTTACCTCAAAGCCCAAGGTATTGCGCTGACGTAAGGAATAAGCAGGGAGTGGATTGCCAGGCAAGTTCATGCCACAATCTTATTCGGGTTTTGCAAAGCATGGATAAACAAGGCCAAATTACCTAAAATTAATAGTAAATTCTTGGAAAGCAGGAGAACGAAATGCCCTCATTTGATGCTGTTTGTGAACCCAATGTGGTTGAGCTAAAAAACGCGATTGAGCAAGCCAATAAAGAAATCAGCAATCGCTTTGACTTTAAGGGATCTGATGCACGGGTCGAGCAAAAAGAGAACGAGCTCATCTTGTTTGCCGATGATGACTTCAAATTAGGCCAAGTCCGTGACGTACTTTACGGCAAAATGGCCAAGCGCAATGTCGATGTGCGTTATCTCAAAGATGAAAAAACAGAGACCATGTCTGGCGATAAGCGCAAGCAGACTATGAAATTGCAAAAAGGGATTGAGCAAGAACTTGCTAAAAAAATTGTGCGAGTGGTCAAAGACAGCAAGATTAAAGTGCAAGCCAGTATCCAGGGTGACGCAGTGCGGATTACGGGTGGCAAGCGCGATGACCTGCAAACCACCATGGCGCTCCTTAAAAAAGAAGTGAGTGAGGCACCACTAGCCTTTAATAATTTTAGAGATTAAGGGATCGGCTTGAAATTGAATCAGTTGAAGCTTGCCTCAATTTTTAAAAGCGAGGAAGATGAATCTGAATTTTGGTTGAGACATTGCCTTTCTGAATATATAGACTTAAGTAAGCCAATCAAAGTAGAAATGCCTAATTTAAAACGCTCTAGCTTATCTGAGCATCAACAATAAAGAAAACGGGTGTTAAGTTCGATTAACCAAGCAGCGATCGACCAATTTTGCGATGCCTGCTGGCTAGAAGATGGCCTATCGAAGAACTCTTTAAGTGCGTATCGGCGCGATCTCACCCTCTTTGCGCAATGGTTGGAGTCAGATAGTAAGCGCACTAAAAGTATCTATCGGGTTACTGAAGCTGATCTCGCTGCCTACATGGCGGTCAAGCGTGACGATAAAGCTACTACAGCAAACCGCCGCCTCACGGTCTTTAAGCGTTTTTATCGTTATGCTCTGCGCCAAGGCTTGGTGGCGCAAGACCCTTGTTTGAAGTTACGCGCAGCCAAGCAAGCACAACGTTTTCCAAAGGTTTTGAGTGAGGAGCAAATTACAACACTCCTAAATACACCTGATACCGATCAGGCTCTGGGTTTACGGGATCGCACTATGCTCGAGTTGATGTATGCCAGCGGCCTACGTGTTTCAGAAATTGTTTCACTCAAAACGGTGGCGCTGGGTTTGAATGAAGGGGTGGTACGGGTGGTCAACGGCAAGGGGGGCAAAGAGCGCCTAGTCCCTTTTGGAGCAGAAGCCGGTGAGTGGTTGCGGCGCTATTTGCACGATGCCAGACCAGTTCTGCTCGAGGGCAAAACCTGCCAAGAGGTATTTATTGGACGACATACCGGATCTGGGCTGACGCGCCAAGCCTTTTGGGCCATTATTAAACGCTATGCCCAATTATCCGGAATTAAAGTGGCCCTCTCACCCCATACCTTACGTCATGCGTTTGCTACCCATTTACTGAACCATGGCGCCGATCTCAGAGTGGTGCAGTTACTTTTAGGACACGCCGACATCTCCACCACCCAGATTTATACCCATGTAGCGCGTGAGCGACTCAAATCGATTCATGCGCAACACCATCCCCGTGGTGCTTAAGTAAATCGGCTAGTATTTCTGTATGGATATGTTGCTCAAAGACTCTTGGTTAATCCCGCTGGCTTATTTATTAGGCTCAGTCTCTTTTGCCGTAGTGGTGAGTAAGGTGATGGGTTTACCCGATCCCTATACGCATGGCTCAAAGAATCCGGGCGCAACGAATGTCTTGCGCACCGGCAATAAAATGGCTGCGGCTCTCACACTGCTGGGTGATGCCGCTAAAGGTTGGGCAGCAGTGATGATTGCCCGCGCAGTCCTTGGAGACCCGATCAATCCCAACACTAATCTCTTACTGGGTTTAGTGGCGATCGCTGTCTTTTTAGGGCATCTCTATCCCATCTTCCATGGCTTTAAGGGTGGCAAGGGTGTCGCCACTGCAGCCGGCATATTGTTTGCCATTAGTTGGGTCTTGGGCCTTGCCACATTGGGAACCTGGTTGATTGTGGCGTTTTTCATGCGCTATTCTTCATTGGCTGCCCTATGCGCTGCTGCATTTGCACCGCTGTATTTCACATTTCTGTTTGGGGTGCAGCCGATGAGTTTGGCGATTCTGGTGATGAGTCTATTATTGATCTATCGGCATCGTAGTAATATTCGCAATCTCATGAATGGTACCGAGACCCGATTAGCCAAACGCAAGTAACCTTCAACACATATATCGATCACTTATGACCATTGCCATTATCTGTGTCATCCTCTCTGGTTTCTTACCCATCATTGCGGCGGGGATTGCTAAGTTTGGTCCAGCAGAATCTAATCCTGCTGAGCCTTTTGATAACCGTCATCCACGTCAGTGGTTAGCCAAGCAAACAGGGATGCGCGCACGTGCAAATGCCGCGCAAGCAAACACCTTTGAGTCCTTACCGTTTTTCTTTGCTGCGGTTGCAATCGCGATGATCATGCAAGCACCCCAAGAGCGCGTGGATGTTCTTGCCGTAGTTTTTCTCTTGGCGCGGATAGCCTTCATCATTTGCTATTTGAAGGATTGGGCTAATTTGCGGACCCTCGTGTGGACCATCGGATTGGCGTGTACAGTAGCGCTATTCTTCCAAATCTAATGGGTCTTCCCACAGGATCAATATGCCACGCAAAATAGTGACGAAGGTATCCAAAACCACTGCGGCTAAAACGAAGTCGGGCAGCACACAATCGCGCAGAGATGACGGTGTACCACTCTCTCAAATAATTCGTAAACGCATCCTGGCCCAAAAAGCCCGCTTTCATGCCAATGACAATATTGCGGAGTTCATTAAGCCTGATGAGATTGAAGGTCTCGTGGACGAAGTGGCTGATAAATTACAAGGCGTATTGGAAAGTTTGGTGATTGATACGCAAAGCGATCACAATACCCGCGGTACCGCTTATCGGGTGGCCAAGATGTATGTCAATGAAGTCTTTCATGGTCGCTACACACCGCAACCAAGTCTCACACGTTTTCCTAATATCAGTCGCTTAAATGAGCTCATGATTATTGGACCGATTGCTGTGAAGAGTGCCTGCTCGCATCACTTGTGCCCGATCATGGGACGGGTATGGATTGGCGTCTTGCCGGATAAACAGACTGCCTTGATTGGTCTCTCGAAATACGCGCGCATTACCGAGTGGGTGATGTGTCGGCCCCAGATTCAGGAAGAAGCAGTGGTGGAACTAGCCAACATCTTGGAAGAAAAGATGAAACCCACTGGCTTGGCCTTAGTCATGGAAGCCGATCACTTCTGTATGCAATGGCGTGGCGTGAAGGACCTGAACTCCAAGATGGTCAATAGCGTAATGCGTGGATCGTTTCTAAAAGACGCCAATCTCAGACGTGAGTTCTTGGCTCTCATGGATAAGAACCAAGGGAGGTAGAGCCTCCGTAATTATTAGCGCATGATTCCGCTTCAAAAATTAATGGTCTCCAATAGATATATGAGCTCAACCCATTTTTTTAGGGATTCAAGCTTATATTTTTACGGAATTAAGGCTATTTTTTTACGGAGTCTAGGCATCAAAGTCATTTATTTTTAAGGGTTTAAATGAGGATGACCCTGGGCTATGTTTATTTTGGAGTGTACGAATTGAGAACCATTCTCATTTAAAAAACTAATTGAATCATATACTTATAAAACCACTCTAGTGAAATTGATTTGTGTTTTAAGATGCGGTCTGCTGTTTTGATCACTACGGAGAATCCATGAAAAACACACGTCGTCAGTTTTTAATTATGTCTGCTGCAGGTGCAGCAACCCTCTCGCTCAATAACTTGGCTCAGGCACAAGCAATGGTTGCCGAGACTGACCCACAAGCTCAGGCTTTGGGTTACAAAGCCGATACCACCAAGGTGGATACCAAGAAATATCCTAAGCACGCTAATACCCAGCGTTGCGACAACTGCGCACTCTGGCAAGCTAAAGGCTCCGCCACTGCCGGTGGTTGCAGCCTGTTTGCTGGTAAGCAAGTACATGCTGCTGGTTGGTGCTCTGCTTGGGCGAAGAAAGCTGGCTAAGCTCTCTAAGCATACGGAGTCTTGCTCTGTAGAAACAAAAAAGCGCTCCGAGGAGCGCTTTTCTTTTACCTAAATGACAGATTAGGAATTTGCCAAGTGAGCTTCTAAAGTCTTGGTGAACTTGTTAGCGTGGCTGCGTTCTGCCTTTGCTAAGGTCTCAAACCAATCGGCGATCTCGTCAAAACCTTCTTCACGAGCTGTTTTTGCCATACCAGGATACATATCGGTGTACTCATGGGTCTCACCCGCAATCGCTGCTTGCAGAGCTTCAGCAACGGTCTTCGCAGGCATGCCAGTACCTGGCTCGCCAGCACCACCAGTGATCAAATACTCCATATGACCATGGGCGTGACCGGTTTCACCTTCGGCGGTGGAACGAAATACAGCCGCAACATCATTCGCACCAGCAATATCAGCTTGGTTTGCGAAATACAAATAGCGACGGTTTGCTTGGCTCTCACCCGCAAACGCTTCTTTTAAAGACTGTTCAGTCTTGCTACCTTTTACAGACTTAGCCATAAAAAACTCCTTAAAAATTAATATGTTATAAAACAAGAGGCGGTAAACAATCAATCCATTTGCTCACCAATCCACCGCTCTATTATCAGAAATTTTGATGACGGTTTAATCGTATTTTTGTATAGATCTAATAGGCAAAAACTAGCGATTTTATTAATAGATAGTTAAAGTTAATCAATTTAACCAATAGTCCCCTCAACAATGCATCTAGAGGGAGGGTGTAGTTGCTTAAAGAATAAGCAATAAAACTAGAAATTCAGATGATCTCAGTGTGTTTTGAACACGGATAGAGGCTTTAGAGCTCGAAGGCAATAAAATATCGATGAGGTTGATTAGAAACACTTTGAGTGGTTAAACCAGTCAGGAAAAAGGATGGATGCCGAGCTACTGTATAACAAGCTGCAAGTAAATCTTCAAAGTAAGCTCTTGGCAAAACCAACCATCCGTATTGCCGGGCTTGCGATTGGTGGCGCTTGGATTGCTGAGCGCTTGGCGAGCGATTTAGGTTTGCCACAGTATGGCGTAATTAATGTCGCTTTTCATCGGGATGACTATGCTGAGAAGGGTCTAGCCGCAATGCGCTCGGCTGAAGGCAAGGCAACCCACCTGCCATTTGAAGTCACAGGCGCACACATTATCTTAATTGATGACGTGCTCTTTACTGGCAGAACTGTGCGCGCTGCCCTAAATGAGTTATTTGATTTTGGTAGGCCCGCCAGTGTTGAGTTAATGGTCTTGGCTGATCGGGGTAAGCGTGAGTTACCAATCGCCGCTGACTTTGTAGGTGAGCATGTCAGTCTGCCCGATTCGCAAATACTTGCCTTGGAAAAAGTTTCTCAAGCTGGCACAGAAACATTTCGCTTTGTTCGTGAGGAGCGATTATGAGCATTCAGCCCAAAGAAACTAATCAGATCCTTCAGACCAATAGTGCTGGCGAGCTCACTCATTTGCTGACCTTAGAGGGAATGCCTAAAGAGCAGATCTTGCATATTCTGGATACGGCGCAGCAGTTTGTCAGTGTGACCGATCCAGCACGTGAAGTCAAAAAAGTACCACTCCTAAGAGGTAAGAGCGTATTTAATCTCTTCTTTGAGAACTCTACGCGCACACGCACGACGTTTGAGATTGCTGCCAAACGTTTATCGGCTGACGTCATCAATTTGGATATCTCTACTTCGTCTACTACGAAGGGTGAGAGCCTGATCGATACGATTGATAACTTGATTGCGATGCAAGCGGATATCTTTGTCGTGCGCCACAGCGTCTCGCGCGCCCCCATTGAGATTGCCAACCACGTACCGCCCTATGTGCATGTGATTAATGCCGGTGATGGCAGCCATCAGCACCCAACGCAGGGTTTACTCGATATGTACACCATGCGCCACTTTAAGCAAGACTTTAGAAAGCTGAAGGTGGCGATTGTGGGCGATATTGTTCATAGTCGCGTTGCTAAATCTAATATTCATGCTCTCAATGCGCTCGGCTGCACAGATATTCGGGTAATTGGTCCAGAGAGTTTGTTGCCCAATGACTTAGACCTATTGGGTGTGAAGGTCTTTCATAGCATGGAAGAGGGCTTGCGCGGAGTGGATGTGGTGATGACCTTACGTATTCAAAAAGAGCGCATGGAAGCCGGTAAGGTTCCGGAAGGTGCTGCATTTTTTCATCAGTTTGGTCTAACCCCCGAGCGTTTAGCCCTTGCTAAACCCGATGCCATTGTGATGCATCCAGGCCCCATGAACCGCGGTGTAGAAATTGACTCTGCAGTCGCCGATGGCACACAATCGGTGATCCTCAAGCAGGTCACTTTTGGCATTGCAGTGCGTATGGCAGTAATGTCAATTGTGGCGGGTAATTAAATCCACCATAGCATTTGCAATCCGCTCATCAAAATAGACATGACTATCGAGGATCGCTTCATCTTGGGTCGTTGCTGAAGACGGTTTTAGCCGATCACTCACAATCACCCGAAAGTCGCACAGTTGACTCAGCCCAAACATTTGCGCCCAGGAGTTATTGCGATGCGGGTTAATTTCTAGAACGTCGACATCGTGATCAAGAAACAATAAATTAAAAACTCCCGCACCAATCATGTACGTAAAGCTTCTAGCCGTTGCTAGGGTTTGTAAATAGTCTTTAAAGCTGAGTTGAGATAAAAACACTAGCTCTGTATTGTTTACTTTAAGAAAAGCCGGATCAATATCGAGTAAATTTTTTCTACTGAGCTCATTGCGACCATAGAGCAGATTCTTAGTTCGGTGTTCTGTAATGCCATTTCGTGAAAAACAGATTTGTTTAATCTCTTGGCAAACTGGAATGTAGCCTGAGTAGATTTTCAGATCTCGGCCCTCGGGAGTAAGGATGAGATCAGAAAATTGGTAGGCAGTATTGCGATCGAGAAAGACTAAATAGTCTTTGCCAATTACAGACTCTAAAAATTCTTGTTGAAAGCGATCACCATCAATCGAGACGTAAATGCGTTTTTTATTGGTGCGCCACACATAGTAGAGTGGAAAAAATACATCATGAAAAAAATGAGCGATATTATCAACGTGAATGAGGAGTAAATAAAAGGATTCCCCTTGTAAATCGATGAGTTGAGTTTCAGCATTTTTATTAAAGTGCTTGCGGATAAAGCGAATGCGATCGTGTTTGACACCGATCCGTTTTTTTGTAAATAGCCGATCTTCATACAACACATAATTAGCTGCAATAGGTTCTTTAGGGCGCAGGCGTTCAAGAAGTCGTTGTAGATTAAACATGTGAATTTAGTGAAATGATTTATGTAGCCTCAAGCCTACTATAATTGACTCATCACGTTACATTCAAGACGCAATCATGAATGGGGTAATCTATGTGTGCAATCCCTTTGTTTCATTATGATTAGTGAATCTTTTTAGAGATTTTTTTGAAAAAAATATCCGTTCCACCCACGCAACGCAACTGGCTACTACTCACCCATGCTTTTAATATGGATGGTAGAGCCGCAAGCCTTACCATCACCGATAAGATTCCCTATCTTCTTGATGCGGGGGTTCAGCCGATTGTTTTTAGCGCCATCACCGGATTAAAGGATACGCGCTTTCCCCATCAGCAATTTTTAGCCTGGGGGCCATCAGCCTTTCGCTTTGACTTCCGGCATTGGATTGCCAACCAATATGGACGGGGATTTTTTTACAAACTAACGACCAGAACCGTCTCCATACTTTTAGCCCCCTTCATTGCCATTGAAAAACTATTACTCGGGTATTCCAGTCAATGGTCGTGGGCCATCCCCGCATTTTTGCGAGGCTATTGGCTCATCAAGTCGGGCAAAGTCGATGTGATTTATTCGATTGGTAGTGCATGGTCTGCCCATTTAGCGGGAGTGTGGCTAAAAAGAGCAACTGGTATCCCACTGATTTCTGAAGTGCATGACCCTTTGGTGATTCGTAAAAGTCCAAAGGATTTAGGTCACCAGAAACCCAAAAATCGCGATGCACGCTTTCGGCATTATCTGGAGCAGCAACTCTGCAAATACTCGGATTACGTCTGGTGGTTTACCGATGGCGCTTTGCACTATGCAAGCGTTCGTAATCCCAATTTGAATACTTCAGGTAATGCGAGCGGTTTTGTGGTGATGCCAGGGGCCAATCCACCAATTACCACAGAGCATTCCTCCCACCACTACGGTAATTACTTAAACCTATGCCATTTTGGTTCATTGGCCAACGATCGCTCCCTGTCAATTATCTTAAAAGCTGTGTATGCGCTCATTACAAAATACCCCGAAGTACGTGAAGTTATCCGTGTTCATGCTTACGGCGCAGCATTAGACGCCTTAAGCCTTGAAGCAATTAAGCACTATGACTATGCTGATATTTTGCTTGCACATGGCAGGCTTGAGCGCGATCCCGTGACTGGTAAATCCGGTCGCGAGCGGGTTGCTCAAAAGATGCAAGAAGCCGACATCCTCATTTTGTTGCATGGTTGCGATGAGTGGTGCTCGGAATATATTCCTTCGAAGTTTTATGACTATCTGTGGGCAGGCCGCCCCATTTGGGCGATAACGCATCACAATCCACAACTTGATCAAATGTTGCGCGATCGGGGGTCGTATTTAAGCGCCAATGGAGATGATAAGGGGATTGCTAATACTTTGGAGCAAATTTGGTTGGATTGGAAGGCCAAACAACTCATCACCCCCATTTACAATCCAATTGGTGTGGATCAAGCAGTCAACACCATCCTTAGTCATCTTTATTCATAAACAGGCGCACTCTTGAAAGATATTGTTCTGTATTGCAAGTCGTATTCCAAGGATTTTCTGCGCCTGCGAAATCTATTAGCGTCGATCCAGAAATACAACTGTGAGCAGATTGATTTTTATATTTCAACATCAGAGAACGAGCGTACTGAGCTAGAACGCCAGATTGGTAATAAGGGCTATCAGTGGGTGTCCGACGAATCGATTGTGTGTGCCAATCCAAGAGCAACCCCGGGAATTGAAAAGACCAAGCCTGGGGGGCTTGCGCAGCAGGTCATCAAGTCGGAGTTTTGGCGCTTAGGGGTCGCTACCAATTATGTTTGCTTAGACTCGGATTGCATTTTTATTCAAGACTTTAGAACAAGCGACTTTTTGGCAAGCGATGGTCACCCCTATACGGTGATCTATCAAAACAAGGAATACCATCAGCTTGCGATCAATCGGAACTATGCAAAGGCCCCGCGTCATTTGCAAGCAGAAGCAGAAAGAGTCAAAGCAGTCTTTGGGCGCAATGGTCCCAATTACTATTGCCCATGTCCCCCGTTTATTTGGTCAGCTGCCGTGTGGCAATCGCTTGATAATGAATATTTAAAGCCTCGGGGCCAGACCCTATGGGATCTTTGTAGCCGTGAGCATCCTGAAACCTTCATTTACAACGAAGCGGTATTGAACTTTCGGGCGATTCCCTTGCATCCCATTGAGCAGCTATTTCGGGTGTATTACTACGATTGGCATTACTTTCTTTTACGCCGCTTAGGGGAGTCCATACCTAGGCTTAAGGAAAATTACTTAGGCGTCATCTACCAATCCAGTTGGGACCTAAGCCTGGACCTTGGTCCTAGCAAAAAGTCGATCTTCTCGCGCGCCTTAAAAAAAATCAAGCGCTTGGGGCGTTACCTGCAAAGTTATATCTAATGAGTGCCCAACCTTTGGTCAGCGTCATCATGCCGGCCTTTAAGAGCGAGAAATACATTGGCCAAGCCATCGAGAGCATCCTTGCGCAAACCCACACTCATCTGGAGCTTCTTATTTTTGAGGATGGGTCCCCCGATCAAACCCGCGCGGTCATAAATCGATATACCGATGCGCGTATCGTTAAGGTGCTCTCGGACCAAAATCATGGCGTGGTCTATGCCCGTAATGCGTTGATTGATTTAGCGAAGGGCAAATACATTGCGCTGATGGACGCGGACGATATTGCTGATCCTACTCGCCTTGAAAAACAAGTGCGAGCCCTCGAAAATAATGAGTGTGATTTGTGTGGTAGTGCGCAATGGGTTTTGGATGACGCCACCCAAAGAATTAAAAAATCTAAGGACAAATTTACTGATGCGGATTTGCGCTCACTCTTAGCGGTGTATTGCACCTTGTGCAATTCTGCAGTGACCGTTCGCGCTGAGCTCTTAAAGCGTTTTAAATACGACACGACGATCTTGACTTCGGAAGATTATTACCTGTGGGTACAAATTGCCGCCGCCGGTTATCGCTTTAAAAATCTGAGTGAGCGCCTGATTACCTATCGACAGTATCCAGCACAGACAAGTTCCGTGCATCTCGAAAAATTTAAACTCTCCACGATTGAGGTACAAAAGCGCTACTTGACGTTATTGGGGATTGATGCGCACCTCCGCCCGGAACCGTTACCTTGGCATCAGCGAATCGGTGCTGGTATTTCGCTACTCAGAGCACTAAAAGCTCACTTTCCAACCATGTCGCACAAAGCCTATGCAGAAATCTATGCACGGTTTCAATATCGCCGCTCGGGGGTTTGGACGCCATTGACGCGTCTGGAGCGCGCCTTAGTTGCCTGGTGGGTGATGCGCTAAAAATTGTGTGATGGCGGTCTTGCTCGCATCATCCATCGTATCGGGCACTTCTAGAAGATCCTGTGCACCCCGATAGGAGTGCCAAAGTGATGGAACTAGTTTCACGGAGTTACCGAGCATCCCTGCCAAGTGCGTCATCCCGCTTTTTGAGCCAATGAAGAGATCGGCGTTCAGAAGATGATGAAAGGTCTCTAAAAAGGGTGTATCGATATGCTCGATCACTGGGTGGCCACTATAAGCAAAGTATTGGGCCCATGAGAAGGACTCTCCCTTCTCGGACTGGTAAAGACCATGCTTGCCTTCACTAAAGATATGAATCGATAGTGGCTTTTTGGTCTGAGAGATGATGAGCTTGACGATCTCGATATACCATCGATCAGGGAGCATACGAGTCGATAGGTCAGAAAATTGCCGACCCGGTAATAGGTCGCCGCGACGAATATGCACAGCGATATTCAGGGCTTGTGGCTGATAGTAAAGGGCAATGGGAGCAGATTTGCGAGCACTGTCATAGGCATCTCGAAACCACGCTCGGGTGCTCGCGTATTCATAATCACCAAAACGATTATTGCTTAATTTAAATACGATGTTGGGTTCGGGATGCGATTGAATAAATTGATCGACTGGTCGATAGACATCATCATCGATCTGTGCATTGGATGGAATGTGCATCTCAAAGGGCGGTAGGGTAAGCACTTTAAGTTCGCCCTGTCGGATTCGACCTTCAATCTCACTCCGATTTGGCAGAATCTCTGCCAGATTGAGCATGCGGTTGAGATCATCGCCAATATTGTGTGTCTCATGCACACGAGCACCGCGTAGCTTACGCAAACCTTGTTTGAGGCGCCATTGCCAATCGGAGTTTGATGATTTACGCAGTTGCTCCTTGGCATACGCAAACTGTAATTGGTTACGCGTGGCGATTTTGATGCCACGATTGATAAAACCCATCGAGTGGCCGATGCCCGCATCGGGATTGTCATAGTCGATGAAAAAGCGATTATTCATAAACCCAAGTCAGCTAGGATGCGCTTACGAATGATTGACACATAGTTCGTGGTATCAAAGACCATAGCTGCAGGCCTTCTTAAAAAGGCGGCAATGTTTTGTTGGTAGCGGGAGTGGGTTGGCGCATCGATTGACTTTAAATAGCGATGCACGTCTTCTGTGCTTGTAAAGTTCCTGCGGTCAATGAAGCAATCACTGGGTATGCGCTCGCCAATGGTATTGGAACCCCAGTAGACGGGAACGCAGCCACTGAAAAAACAATCGAATATTTTCTCTGTAATGTAATCGGGTAAGTCTGCAACATTTTCATAGCAATAGGCAAATTTAGTATTGCGGTAGACGGCTGATTTGTCTTCAATCTCGCCAGCGTAGCTTGGAAATGGCTTATACCCAATGAGCTGGGTTGCTAAACGCTCAACGCGCCGCTTGAGTTTTCCAGCACGATTAAAGGCGGGGCTGGGCTTTCCCCATCCTAAGCCGTAGAGTGAAAAATCCCCTGGCGCATGTTTTTCATACCAGCGAATGACCGCAATGCGCTCTTTATATAGGTCGGTTGAGAAACTTTCTGGAAAGGCTTTATTAGCATTAAGGATGCAACTAAAAATGGAGCGTTCTTCAAAGGAGGGCGTGGGCTGAGAGCGAATTTGGTTGGGAATAAAGAGTTGAGCTGTGTTGGGAAGGTGCAGTAAGTCCCGATTCCAAGTAAAGACGGCATCAAATTGCGCGAGGTAGGCTTCATCGCGGTTGAGGGGGCAAATGAAGGGGTTTTCCGTAGCAATGAGATATTTTGGCTTGGGCAAATTGGGAATCGCTTGGCTATCGTGGAGCAAATGAAAGGCAATCGTGCGACCTACATTGACATCGGGATTATTAAGTTCCACGCCATGCTTTAAAAACTCGGTACGCAATAGCCTATTGGTATAAGTCGGGTTATAGGTATGATGTCTATCTATCTCTTCAAAAGAGGCGTTTTTAACCCGGTCTTGTTGATAATAATTTGCAAAAAGCATCGTTAATGGCTCTATACCGCTCAGAAGGCTCCCGCAGAAAGCCGATTGAAACATCCAACATACTGCTAGCAGGTCCCGTTCGCAACGTGGCAAACACGATCGAGCGCGAAGTGCAAACTCTGATGGCGAGCTTAGGCAACTTTCACGAAACGCATTGCTTTGTGGTCGAAAGTGACTCTAGTGATGATACCGTGAAAAAATTGGCACAGCTTACTCAAACCATGCCCCATTTTTCCTACGTCAGCATGGGGCAGTTAAGTAAACAATACCCCAGACGAACCGATCGTATTGCCTTATGTCGCAATGCAATCATCGATGCCGTGGCTACAAACCCCGCATTTACCCAGATTGACTACATTGCCATGGCCGATATGGATGGCATGAATAGCCTGGTGACCCCCGAAAAAATCGCTCAATGCTGGAGGGTCGATGAGAATTGGGATGTCATTACTGCCAATCAGCTGGGGCCCTATTACGATATTTGGGCATTGCGCCATCAAGAGTGGTGCCCGAAGGATTGCTGGCAGCAGAAAAACTCGCTTGAGTCCGTCATTGGTGATCGGCCAGCAGAAAATCTGGCGGTCACTGCTAAACAGGCGGTGCTCGATCCGCGCGCTGGTTTAATTGAGGTGGATTCAGCATTTGGTGGCTTAGCCATCTATCGCAGGGAAGCGTTTCTGGCGGGGCGCTATGCGGGTACTGATACGCAGGGCGGATTTGATGTGGCCGATCACATCCCGTTTCATCAAGAGCTGCGCCAAAAAGGGTATAAGATTTATATCAATTGCGCTCTAATTAATTGCGCCCAATACCCAGATGCCGTAGAGCCAGAACTACCCCAACAACCCAAGGGGGCACTGAAGGTCATTAAGCGCTTGGGGCAGGCCCTTTTTGGAAAAAAACGTTTTAATAAATACTTGGATTTAATGAAGTCTCCATGAATCCACAGAAATTCTCTTACAGAAGCTCATTATGATTTTAGTTACCGGCGGCGCAGGGTTTATTGGTGCCAACTTTGTCCTCGATTGGCTCAAGGACCCAAACGCTGAAGGTCTGATCAACCTCGATAAATTAACCTACGCCGGTAATTTAGCGACCCTATCTTCTTTAAAGAAGGATCCACGCCATCACTTTGTGCACGGTGATATTGCCGATCGGAAGCTCGTGGTAGAGCTTCTTAAAGAACATCAACCCAGAGCGATTGTGAACTTTGCCGCTGAGAGCCACGTCGATCGTTCGATTCATGGACCAGCGGAGTTTGTGCACACCAATATTGTGGGTACGTTTAATCTGCTCGAGTGCGCGCGTGAGTATTGGAGTGGACTCAACGACGAT
The DNA here is from genome assembly GCA_036746715.1 of Polynucleobacter sp. GTDB lineage: Bacteria > Pseudomonadota > Gammaproteobacteria > Burkholderiales > Burkholderiaceae > Polynucleobacter. Next base: position 225,766 of record DAIODQ010000003.1, read on the forward strand.
CAGAAAAAGAGCTTTCGCTTTCATCATGTTTCTACCGACGAAGTCTACGGCTCACTATCGCCCACCGCCCCTGCGTTTACAGAAATCCATCCCTATGAGCCCAATAGTCCCTACTCGGCATCCAAAGCGGCATCGGATCATTTGGTGCGCGCCTGGTTTCATACATATGGCTTGCCAGTCGTGACCACCAATTGCTCGAATAACTATGGCCCGTATCATTTTCCTGAGAAACTCATTCCACTCGTGATTCTTAATGCGATTAATGACAAGCCGCTGCCCATTTATGGCGATGGCCAGCAAGTGCGCGATTGGCTCTATGTGGGCGATCATTGCTCTGCGATTTGTGCGGTACTGGTAAATGGAGAGCTTGGGCAAACCTATAACATTGGCGGCTGGAATGAAAAAGCCAATATCGACGTAGTGAAAACCATTTGCCAAATCTTGGATGAACTCAAACCCAGGACAGACAAAAAATCCTATGCCGAGCAAATTACCTTTGTTAAAGATCGCCCTGGGCACGATCGGCGCTACGCGATCGATGCGCGCAAAATCGAGCAAGAACTTGGCTGGCGACCCGCTGAAACCTTTGATACGGGTATTAAAAAAACCGTGCAGTGGTATCTCGATAACCCCATCTGGGTTGAGGGTGTTGTCAGTGGCTCCTATCGCGATTGGCTACAAAAGCAATATAGCTAAGACCCATCGATCGACATACTTAGATGAACATTCTTGTCTTTGGTAAAGATGGTCAATTAGGCAAAGCCTTTCAGAGCGTCTTTGAGGCTAACAAGCTAGGCGAGCTGCATCACATTCGCTATGTGGGTCGTGGTCAATGTGACCTAGGTGATGAACATGCGCTGACTGCCTTATTGCAAAAAGTTAAACCTAATTTAATCATTAATGCGGCCGCCTACACCGCAGTTGATCAAGCAGAAACCGAGGTGGAGCTGGCCTATGCTATTAATGCTAAGGCTCCTGGCATCATGGCGCGCTATGCACTTGAAGAGGGCGCGACCTTGTTACATTATTCCACCGATTACGTGTTTGATGGCAGTAAAGTAACACCCTATTTGGAGAGTGATGCCCGTAATCCTCTGGGCATCTATGGCAAAAGTAAGGCAGCAGGTGAGGTAGCGGTTGAGGATGCCTTTAAGCATCACCAAAACAAGAAAGCCCAATTTGCGATTTTGCGAACCAGTTGGGTCTATGGCGATGGGGGAAACTTCATTCGCACGATTTTGCGTTTAGCCAAAGAACGCGAGAGCCTCAAAGTAATTGCCAATCAATATGGTGTGCCAACCAGTGCGCTCTGGCTAGCAAACATCAGCCTAGATTTACTGCTTGATGAGACCAATCAGTTAAGGGTATTTCCGTCGGGGATTTATCACGCCATACCCCAAGGAGAAACGACCTGGCATGCCTTAGCGTGTTATGCGGTCCAGGCAGCCATTGATGCGGGCGCAGCCCTAAAACTACGCCCCGATCAGATTAATGCAATCCCCGCTTCCGAATATCCATTACCAGCACCGCGACCCATGAACTCGCGTATGGCAAGATCCGCTTTGGATACTCTCATGAACCAGATAGCAAAAGGCGGCGATGTGACAAAATTGCAGCAATGGCAACAGCCGTGGCAAGAGCCAGTAGCACACTATGTTCAAGACCTAGTTCTTCACAAAGGCATCTAACCAGTTTTTAAAGGTATTAATCCGATGACAGCAAGTTCGACGAATTCAAAAAAACGTAAGGGCATTATTTTGGCAGGGGGTTCCGGCTCGCGCTTGTATCCAGTAACTCAAGCGGTCTCCAAGCAATTGATGCCGGTATATGACAAGCCGATGGTGTATTACCCCTTAACGACCCTGATGCTCGCTGGTATTCGGGATATTTTATTGATTTCAACCCCGCACGATACACCGCGCTTTACCGACTTACTGGGCGATGGCTCGCAGTGGGGTCTGAATATCTCCTACTGCGTGCAGCCATCCCCCGATGGTCTCGCACAAGCCTTTATTTTGGGACGGTCTTTTGTAGGCGATGATCCCAGCGCCTTGGTATTGGGTGACAATATTTTTTATGGCCATGAGCTCGTTGAGCAACTGCAACGCGCTAATGAACAGCGCTCTGGTGCAACGGTATTTGCGTATCACGTGAACGATCCGGAGCGCTACGGCGTAGTTGAATTTGATAAAGATTACAAGGCACTCTCGATCGAAGAAAAACCCCAAAAGCCTCGTAGTAGTTATGCGGTAACGGGCCTCTATTTTTATGATCATCGGGTATGCGATATTGCTGCATCGATCAAACCCAGCCCTCGAGGGGAGCTTGAGATTACCGATGTGAACCAAGCTTACCTGAATAACAATGCGCTCAATGTTGAGATCATGGGCCGTGGTTATGCTTGGCTCGATACCGGCACGCACGATTCACTACTCGATGCCGCAGGCTTTATCGCTACTTTGCAAAAACGCCAAGGCCTCATGGTGGCCTGTCCTGAAGAGATCGCTTACCGACAGGGCTGGATTAGTGCCGAAGTGGTGGAGAAGGTAGCTAGCCAATTGAGTAAAAACAGTTATGGCCAATATTTAACAAAAATGCTCCATGAACTAAACACCAGCGCACAGCCCATTGGTTTATCTGCGAAGGTAAAGTAATGACGATGGATTCGAATACTAAATTACAGGTAAAGCCCACCGCAATTCCTGAGGTATTGATTTTGGAGCCCAAGGTCTTTGGTGATCAGCGTGGTTGGTTTACAGAATCCTTTAATGCCAAGGATTTTGCGAAAGCGACTGGGCTCCATGTGGAGTTTGTGCAAGACAACCATTCATTCTCACGGCAGTGGACCTTGCGAGGCTTGCATTATCAGATTAAACATACCCAAGGGAAATTAGTGCGCGTTACAGCAGGCTCAGTCTTTGATGTAGTAGTTGACTTAAGAAAAGACTCTGCCACCTTTAGTCAATGGGCGGGAGAGATTTTGAGTGCTGATAACCATCGACAACTCTGGGTCCCACCGGGCTTTGCCCACGGCTTTTTGGTGCTCTCTGAAACAGCAGAGTTTTTATACAAAACCACCGATTACTACGACCCGCACAGCGAAGTCTGCTTAGCGTGGTGTGACCCAACGGTTGGGATTGATTGGCCAATTCCAGTAGGGATTGAGGTTTCGCTCAATGCCAAAGATGCGGCGGGACTTAGCTGGGAGCAGGTGCCAAAGTTTTAGTGACCCCGACTTATTAGTTCCAAAATCGATGGGTCTACAAACAATACGATAATGTGGGTATGACTCATCCACGTCAAACCCAATCGTCTGAATTTGCCGAAGTAGAGAAAGTTGATCTGATTAATTCGACCTCTACAGGATCCAAAGCCCCAAATATTTTATTGGTGAAGCTCTCCTCATTGGGCGATGTGCTTCACAACTTGCCGATTGTCTGGGATTTACGCCAGCGCCTACCGAACGCCCAAATCGATTGGATTGTGGAAGAAGCTTATGTGCCTTTATTGGCACCCCTGCAAACCACAGAAAACTTTAGAGGCATTGATCGAATTATTCCCATCGCTTTGCGGCGTTGGCGCAAAAACCTCTGGAGTCTACGTACCTGGCAGGAGTTTTTCACCATGCGCCAACAGCTGCAAGCAACAAGCTACGACGTAATCCTAGAAACCCAAGGATTACTAAAGTCCGCTTTGGTGTGCGCTCTGGCTAGAAAATCGGATACGGCCATTGTTGCTGGCCTAGGTAATGCAACCGAATACTCGGGGTATGAACCAATCGCCAGAACGTTCTATACCCAATCGGTTCATGTGCCAGTGAAATGTCATGCGATTGATCGCTCACGGCAGGTGATGTGCTCTGCTTTTGATTGGCCACTTCTTAATCGTGCAGATGAGCCGCCGCATTTTTATCCTACTGAACTCATTAATCAGATTCCAGTATTGGCAATTGAAGGTCTTAAAAAAGCGACCGATGGCTCAGTGATGCCCTACATAGTGTGCTTTCATTCAACAGCGAGAGCCGCAAAGCGCTGGCCCAATGAATCGTGGGTGGATTTGGGTAAGGCTCTCGCTAATCAAGGGTATCAATTGATTTTTCCGTGGGGCAGTGCAGCGGAGCGGAAAGCGAGCGAATTAATTGCCAGTCAAATACCAGGGGCGACTGTTCCCAGGGCGATTTCCATTGAAGAGGCCTATGCACTGATTGGCAACGCAACCTTAACCATCGGGGTTGATACGGGCTTAACCCATCTCGCTGCGGTTCTTGGCAAACCTACTGTGGAGCTATATTGCGACTCACCCAAGTGGAAAACGGAAGGGTATTGGTCCGAGCAAATCTCCAATCACGGTGATTTACAACAGCCACCGACTGTTGCGGAAGTATTTGATGCTTGCCAACGGCTCATTGGCAAGAGTTCCTAAGCAACCGTCAATTACAGCGATAGGATTGCCTTCAAAGCCCCAGTTGTTTTGCTTGTGCCGTGCACATCTTTTGGATCACACCATCAATATCGGTTGGCTTTGACCATTTGAGTAACTCAATGGCACGTTGAGGATTGCCAATGCTATGCTGAATTTCATTGGGACGGAAAAAAGAAGGATTGATCTCAACATACTTTTGCCAATCTAAATCAAAATACTCAAAGGCTTTGGAGACAAAATAGGTGAGGGACTCCATGCGGCCGGTAGCAATCACAAAGTCGCCAGGTTCTTTTTGTTGCATCATGAGCCACATCGCTTCGACATACTCTGGTGCCCAGCCCCAGTCGCGACAAATATCCAAATTACCCAGTTGGATCTTTTGAATAAGCCCTGCTTTAATCTTACTAGCACCAACAATAATTTTTTGGGTGACAAAACGCTCAGGTCGCAGGGGTGACTCATGGTTAAACAAGATGCCCGTGCAGGCATACAGGCCATAAGACTCTCGATAGCTATTGATCAACCATTTGGCAGTCGATTTAGCTACCGCATAAGGACTGCGGGGAGCAAACGGGGTGTTTTCATTAGCAGGCGTAGTACCGGTATCTCCAAAACACTCACTAGACCCCGCATTGTAAAAACGCACTGACTTACCCAGTACTCGAATCACCTCCAAAATATTGAGGGTGCCAATAGCGATGCTTTCAATGGCTTCAACGGGTTGCTCAAAGGAGAGCCCCACCGAGGTTTGGCCGGCTAGGTTGTAGATTTCATCGGGATCACAGCTTTGAATTGCGTTTAAGACACTTCGAAAATCATTGATAGACACGGAGATAAGTTTCACCTGCTCACGAATGCCCAGCGTATTTAAATTGCTAAAAGAAGATGCCATCACATCACGTGAAGAACCGGTGACCGCATAGCCTTTAGCCAATAAGTGCTGCGCCAAGTAGGCGCCGTCTTGGCCGGTAATACCAATAATTAAGGCGTTTTTAGTCATAATGTCGGCAAAGAATAAGACCTTATTATTACTCAGAGTAGTTTAAGTGGTAAATGTTGGACTGAACTAATTTCTAATTTTGCTTTGATTAGTCCTATAAAATATGTTTATTATCTAAGTACATCTTTGTGTGAATACCTCTACCATAATCCCCTCAACCATACCAGTCATTTTATGCGGCGGTTCTGGAACGCGTCTTTGGCCTTTGTCGCGCGCAGGCTTTCCTAAACAATTTTTAATTCTCACTGGCGACGATAGCCAGGAAAGTCTTTTTCAGCAGGCTATTATTAGAGCTCAGGCAGCGATCGGGTCTGGTACTAATTCTGGTGGGGCATTCATTGTGACCAATGAAGAACATCGCTTTTTAGCATTGGATCAGCTGCGCGAGTTAAAGAATGCCCAGGCAACCCTGTTGCTCGAGCCATCAGGGCGCAACACTGCACCAGCACTCACCTTAGCAGCACTGTGTGCAATGGAGAATCACGATGATTCCATTTTGCTCGTTACGCCCGCTGATCAAACAATTGCTAATCAATCCGCATTTGAAAAAGCCATACAGTCGGCACTGCAAATCGCTCAATCAGGGGAGATTGCGATTTTAGGTATTAACCCGACAGCCCCAGAGATCGGCTATGGGTATATTCAAGCGCAGCCAACGGATGATGGAGCGATGGTGGTCAAGCGTTTTTTCGAAAAGCCCGATTTGGCTAATGCCACCCAATATTTAAAGGAGGGCGGCTACTATTGGAATGGTGGCATGTTTGTTCTTAAGGCGAGTGCCTGGCTTGCTGCAATTAAGGCGTTTCGCCCCGATATTTTGGAGGCCACTATCAAAGCATGGCAAGCTAAAAGTAGTGATGCTAGTGGCGATACACTTTTTATCCGACCCGATAAAGAACTTTTTAATATGATTCCCAGTGAATCAATTGATTATGCGGTGATCGAAAAATGCCCCGGTAGCGGGTTTGCGATTCGCATGGTCCCATTGGATGCTGGTTGGAATGATTTAGGCGCGTGGGATGCGGTCTGGCAGGTCGGTAGTCAAGATGAGCAAGGTAATGTCACGCGAGGGGATGTTGTCTTGGAGCAAACCACCAATTCCCTTGTTTATTCGAGTAATCGTTTGATTGGCGCAGTGGGCGTGAATAACCTTGTCGTTGTAGAGACCGCGGATGCTGTGTTGGTTGCTGATCGAGCCAACAGTCAAGAAGTTAAGGCTATTATCAAAAGGTTAGAACAAGAGAGTCGCGAAGAGAAGAATCTGCACCGCAAAGTCAATCGGCCCTGGGGCTGGTATGACAGCGTCGATGAGGGCGAGCGCTTTAAGGTTAAACGCATACAGGTTAAACCCGGAGCGAGTCTCTCTCTACAAATGCACCATCACCGCGCCGAGCACTGGATTGTGGTAAAGGGTATTGCTGAAATCACCAATGGCGATCAAGTGATTACCTTGCACGAAAATCAAAGTACTTATATCCCCCAAGGGCAAACCCATCGATTGGCCAATCCAGGCACCGAACCCCTGGAAATTATTGAGGTGCAATCAGGCTCTTATCTAGGAGAAGATGATATCGTGCGGTTTGAGGATACGTATGGGCGAAAATAGCCTTTCAGATTAATCATTACTAAATATGAATTCATGAGCACTAATCAACAAAAAGTTGCCCTCATCACGGGTGTCACTGGCCAAGACGGCTCCTATCTCGCTGAGCTCCTTCTGGAAAAGGGATATGTGGTGCATGGCATTAAACGCCGTGCATCACTCTTTAATACTGAGCGCATCGATCATCTCTACGAAGACCCTCATGTGAATCATCGCCATTTGATTTTGCACTACGGGGATTTGACCGATACCAGTAACTTGGTGCGCATTATTCAACAAACCCAACCCGATGAGATTTATAACTTGGGTGCGCAAAGCCATGTGGCGGTCTCCTTTGAGTCGCCTGAGTACACGGCCGATGTGGATGCGATTGGGGCGCTCCGCATGCTCGAAGCCATTCGCATTTTAGGATTGGAAAAGAAAACCCGCTTTTATCAAGCCTCGACTTCTGAGCTCTATGGCTTAGTTCAAGAGATCCCGCAAAAAGAGACCACCCCATTTTATCCCAGAAGCCCTTATGCGGTCGCCAAACTTTATGCCTACTGGATTACAGTGAACTACCGAGAAGCCTATGGCATGTATGCGTGCAATGGCATTCTCTTTAACCATGAATCCAAGCGTCGCGGTGAGACCTTTGTGACCCGCAAGGTCACGCGCGGTTTGGCCAATATTGCCCAGGGATTAGAGAGGTGCCTTTATATGGGTAACATCGATGCCCTGCGCGATTGGGGTCATGCTAAAGATTACGTGCGCATGCAATGGCTCATGCTTCAGCAAGATAAACCTGAGGATTTTGTGATTGCCACAGGTGTGCAATACACCGTGCGCGAGTTTATTCAAAAGAGTGCCAACGAGCTGGGAATTACTCTTAAATTTGCAGGCAAGGCAGAAGCGGAAAAGGCCATTGTAGAGAGAATTGAAGGCGACAAAGCTCCCGCCCTCAAGGTAGGCGATGTGATTGTACAAATTGATCCCCATTACTACCGCCCCACAGAAGTGGAGACTCTGTTAGGAGATCCCTCCAAAGCCAAAGAAAAGCTCGGTTGGGTCCCTGAGATTACGCTTGATCAAATGATCCAAGAGATGGTCACCCATGATCTAGAGAAAGCCAAGCAACATGCCTTACTCAAAAAGCATGGTTATGGCGTCTTCGTTGGCAAAGAAAAGTAAGTGCTTTTAAAAAATAATTAAATATTTCCTGGAGCGTTGCGTGTCGCATAATCGTGAACCAAAAATATATGTTGCTGGCCATCGGGGCATGGTGGGATCGGCAATTATGCGTGAGCTTACGCGTAAGGGTCATACTAATTTAACTTATCGTACCCACCAAGAGCTGGACCTTACCAATCAAGCAGCCGTCCAACACTTTTTTGAAACTGAAAAGCCGGATCAGGTGTATTTAGCGGCTGCCAAGGTAGGCGGGATTCATGCGAACAATACGTATCCTGCGGATTTTATTTACGACAATTTGATGGTGCAAAACAATGTGATCCATCAAGCATTTCGAAGTGGCGTTAAAAAACTCCTATTCTTGGGTTCGAGTTGCATTTATCCGAAGTTGGCGTCTCAACCGATGGGCGAGGATGCACTCTTGACTGGAAAATTAGAGCCGACTAATGAGCCCTACGCTATTGCAAAAATAGCAGGAATTAAGATGTGTGAGAGTTATAACCGGCAATACGCAAGTCATGGAGTGGATTATCGTTCCGTGATGCCCACCAATTTATATGGGCCTGGAGATAATTACCATCCTGAAAATAGCCATGTGATTCCAGCACTGATTCAACGTTTTCATGAAGCGAAGGTAAAGAATCAGTCAGAGGTTGTGATTTGGGGCACAGGAGCCCCGCGGCGCGAGTTTTTATACGTAGATGATATGGCAAGCGCATCTATTTTTGTAATGGAGTTAGATAAAAAAACCTATGATTTACATACCCACCTAATGCAAAATCATCTAAACGTAGGGTTTGGAAGTGACATCACCATTTGCGAATTAGCGCATGCAGTTGCAAAAGCAACCTCATATTCAGGAGAAATTGAGTTTGATCCTGCTAAACCTGATGGTACCCCGCGCAAGTGGATGAATTCGTCTAAGCTCAATCACCTTGGATGGAAGCCAATTATTTCTTTAGAGCAGGGCTTGCAATTGGCGTATGCAGATTACTTATCAAAAAATCCTACCATCTAAATAAAAACTTATTGAACATGAATAAGTTCAAATCACTTTACTTATTCAGCATCCCTTTATTGGTCGTGGCATTCTCCTACATTCAAGGCGCTCATAACCTAGATCCCCATCATTGGGGGTTGATGTTAAGTAACGCTAAAGATTTATCCGAAGGCGCGCTTCCCTACAAAAATATTTTTATTCAATACGGATTATTTACCACCTTAATTCAGGCGCTTGCTTTTGGGATAGGGGGCAATATGCTCTCAATCATTTTGGTGACAAGTCTCTTTTATGCAGCTGGTTTGATCATCGTTTACCGTATTGGTCTGCATATTTTTAAGAATCAAGCTTTAGCTATTTACACGCTCACACTCATTTTTTTATTTCATCCACTGGCAATCTATCCGTGGTCAAACTACATTACCTTTCCTTTTTTAATGCTGGGTGTTTATTTTTTAATTCACTCAGAGGATTTTTCCAGCAAAAGGACTAATTACGATTTATACCTATGTGGCGTTTTTTTTGGCTTTGCAATTTTATCTAGGGAAGGACTATTGTACGCAGTAGTGATTTTTATACTTTCTGCTTTTGTTATTGATGGTGAATTCAACTACGAAGTGCAACTTTGATAAATGCCTAGTGGCTAAGGATGT
>DAIODQ010000004.1:0-226021 GCA_036746715.1 Polynucleobacter sp.
ATCAACCCCCGAGGGGTGATGTTGAATTTTTGAACCTTAGAAGTGGCTCCAGAAACCCAAATCAGTTGCATGAATTAAGCCTTTTGTTGGAATAGGCCATATTTTATATGAAAAAATGCTCTTAAATGGTTATAAATTGAGCATTATTTTGCCTAAGTCATTGAAAATTAATTAAAAAAATCTCCTTTATGCTTCATCAACATATTGATATCATTCGGTAGAAATAGGTCTAATTTGCTATAAATGACAAATCAAAACGATATCCCCGAAATTCTAGGCGCAGAATTTACTCGAGCACGAGAGCGGGCGGGTTTATCAACGATCGATTTAGCAAAGATGGCGTCATTAACGACAAGTCATGTCGAGCAAATTGAGAATGGTGAGTCGAGTAGTTTTTATTCACCTGCCATTAAGTTTGTAGCAGCTAAGAAGCTTGCCTCATTTCTAGGTCTTTCTGAGACTGAATGTTTTGTGTATCCAGAGGGAGCTGTTACCAAAAGCACAAAAACTCAGGCTGCAGATGGTGATGGCGAACTCACCAATAAAGTACACGTTAGCATCGCTAAAGAGAATTTTGATAAGTTATTGCTTGCTACACAGGAACTGGATAATAAAAAATCAACATTCTACAAAAAACCATCTTTTTATTTCTTGGCGATCCTTTTATTGGCCGGTGTATTTGCCTCCGCATTTGCGCGTGCAGATATAGTGGGCGTGATGCCCGCATACGGTGAGCGGCTCGTGATTACTTCAGAGACGTGTAAATGGGAGAACGGCCGAGAAGAGCCCAATTGGCTCTTTGCTTATTTTGAGTCTGCATTTGGAGTAGTCAATCGAGCTTGTTACATACGCTATAACAACCAAATCTGGCTTAGAAGAGCAACGGGGGTGGAGATGGTTTTTCCTGCAGAGTACTTTAAGCCACCTAATGCAGCTATAGAGACAGTAAAAAATTAATCTTTTTTACAAAAAAACTTAAAGAGTAATTCGCTCATCGTATCGGGAATGACCCGCTCCCACTGCGAGTTACTAGTGTCCACACTTTGAACCGCAACACCGCCGCCATCAATACCAGAGTAATAACCAATATAAAACTGTTTGAAACTTTCATAACCAGGGCGGCAAAAATAGGAGATATCTTGCAGAACGGAATAAATTGACTCACCATTGGGTGCATTCATTCTATCTACATAGCTAATCATCTGCCACGTGCTTACTTCCTCAGCGCTGGGATCTTTTACTACCTTGGTATCTTCATAAAAATAGGAATTACCTAAGCCATCTTTAGAAATAAATACCCATTTGGCATGGGCTGGTTGCATTAAAATAAAGAACAGTAGACCGAGTAGAGCTTTATTCACAAAGTGCCACGATTGGTTAAAATTGAATTGATCATTTTACGATAATAGTTCTGTAAATCAATTTTCGATGAAATGAGACAATCAATAAAAATTGCATGGAGTTGTTATGAACATTTTTTGGAGCCTATTGGGCATCTTTTGCACTATTGGGGGCATCATCGCTTACGTAACCACCCAAAACGTGATTTACTTTGCCATTGGGTTCGTAATTGTGTTTTGCCAAGCATGGTTTCGATCTAATGACGATGAAGTCAACAAGTACTTTTAAATTACTTTCCTCATAATCTGATGTGCGATACCGGCTTCGTTAAATACGGGGCCGTTTGCTACAAAACCAAAGCGCTCATAAAAGGGTAATGCCTCGATCTGAGCATGTAAGTAAAATTGATTAATACCGTGTTGCCGCCCAAATTTTAAGAGGACATTCATCATTGCGCTAGCTACACCCTGACGGCGGTATGCTTGTATCACTGCCATCCGGCCAATCTTCCCATCTTTTTGTAAGCGCGCGGTACCAATTGCTTGCCCATCGAGTTTTGCAATAGCATGCCAGGCAAGTGGGTCCTCCTCATCAAGCTCCAATTCTTCTGGAACGCCTTGCTCTTTGACGAAGACCGCAAGTCGAATGGGATAAGCCTGATATTGCGCTTGCTCCCAAGGCAGAATGTTGACAGATATAGTAGGGCGCCTCATAGAAGTCGATCATAAACTGCTATCGTTACACCCTATGATCCGTTTGACCGAACTTCGCCTGCCGATTGACCATGCCCCTGAGGACCTTGAGGCCGCAATTTGTAAAAAATTAGCAATTCTTGCAAAGGATCTGATTCGGTATGAGGTCTTTAAGCGAAGCTATGATGCGCGCAAGAACAATATCCTTAGCTTTATTTACACCTTGGATCTTTCGGTCAAAGATGAAGAAGCTGTATTAAAGCGTTTGGCACACGATCCCCACATTCGCCTATCACCCGATACGCGCTATCACTTTGTTGCCCATTTTGATTCTCATATTAAACCGCAAAGTGCACTACGACCCGTGGTAATTGGTTTTGGCCCCTGCGGAATCTTTGCTGCCTTGACCTTGGCGCAAATGGGACTCAAGCCGATTGTTTTGGAACGCGGCAAGCCCGTGCGCGAGCGCACCCAAGATACCTGGGGGCTGTGGCGCAAGAAGATTCTGAACCCAGAATCCAATGTGCAATTTGGTGAGGGTGGAGCGGGAACCTTCTCTGACGGCAAGTTATGGAGTCAGGTGAAAGACCCTAAATTTCACGGTCGCAAAGTCTTGCAGGAGTTTGTTAAAGCAGGCGCCCCCGAAGAGATTCTGTATGTTTCTAAACCGCATATTGGTACCTTTCGATTGGTGGGTGTTGTTGAAAAAATGCGCAAAGAGATTATTGAGTTGGGTGGTGAAGTGCGCTTTGGCCAAAAGGTTACGGGCTTTGAGATTTCCAATCATGTACTCCAAGGCATTCATTTGGAGAGCGGTGAGTTTTTAGAAGCCAATCATGCTGTACTCGCCTTAGGCCATAGTGCCCGGGATACCTTTGCAACCTTGCATGATGCCGGTGTATATATGGAAGCGAAGCCCTTTTCAGTTGGCTTTCGGATTGAGCATCCACAATCTTTAATTGATCGCTCACGTTTAGGCCCCCATGCAGGCAATCCATTGATTGGTGCAGCAGATTACAAACTCGTACATCACGCCAAAAATGGGCGTTCGGTCTATAGTTTTTGCATGTGCCCCGGAGGAACGGTAGTGGCAGCTGCCTCGGAGCCTAATCGTTTGGTCACTAATGGTATGAGTCAATATTCCCGCAATGAACGCAATGCCAATGCCGGCATTGTGGTGGGGATTACACCGGAGGACTACCCAGGTGGACCACTTGCTGGAATCGAGTTTCAACGGCAGATCGAATCCAAAGCATTCACATTAGGTGGCTCAAATTACGAGGCGCCTGGACAGCTCGTCGGTGATTTTTTACAAGGCAAGATCTCGACCGAGTTTGGCTCAGTAATACCCTCCTATAAACCCGGTGTGCATCTTACCGATTTGGCAGAGAGTTTGCCATCCTATGCGATTGAGGCGATACGTGAGGCCATCCCTGCCTTTGAGAAGAAGATTAAAGGATTCTCAATGAATGATGCAGTATTAACGGGGGTGGAGACCAGAACCTCATCGCCTTTGCAAATTAAGCGTGGACCGAATTTCCAAAGCATAAATACTAAAGGCTTATACCCCGCAGGCGAGGGTGCAGGGTATGCCGGTGGCATTATGTCCGCTGGGATTGATGGCATCAAAGTAGCAGAAGCAATTGCACTTGATCTGCTGGCTACACAGTAGCACAACTAAATTTCAATATCATCCAGAGCGCTTTCACTCAGATGGCTGGTATCCGCCCAGCGTTGAATACTCCATACAGAACCATCGTGCGTGATCCAATTGAGCGACGTATTGGGTACTACAGCAACACGCTCGGCATCCAGTGCTTGTTGGGTAACGATGCGGTAGATCATATCGAGTGAGCCGCCATGACTCACCGCTAAGATAGATTGCCCACGATGCTGTCTTAACAATAGTTCAAGCACTCCCTGCATCCGTTGATGAAAAGCACGAATACTCTCACCACCCCCCAGGTCATGATCAAGTTCTCGTGCAATATGACTTTGCCAAATTTCTGGAAGTAGTACTGGGGCCTCTGATAGCAGGAGGCCCTGTAATTGACCGACATTGCGCTCACGCAATTGGGGGGTCGTTTGCACAGCGAGTGATAGAGCATTTGCCACAGCATTGGCTGTATGCAAGGCTCTTTCTAAATCACTCGAGTAAATCGCATTAAAGGAATATTTGTTTTGCATAAGAGCGTTTGCAAGACGCTTAGCTTGAGCCATGCCTGTGGTGTTTAGGGGAATATCAATATGCCCCTGCATGCGTCGTTCCGCATTCCATGTAGTTTCGCCATGACGGACAAAACAAATACGCGTATTAGACATCGTTACATCTCTGTCTGATAAATCAGGCCCGCATGCTCACGCAGCGCATGAAATTCAATCATTTCCCAGCGCTGCTTGGCAACATCGAGCTCAGATTTATGTGCCGCCAGAAACACCGATGCTCCCACCACATCCTCAGCCATTCGGTGACTATTCTCGGTAATAAACTTTTTTAGGGCAACTGGATCATCGGAGCTTACCCAGCGCGCCATGTTGTAACGCGCGGGCAGTAGTCGTACCTCGGCACCATATTCAGTTTGTAAGCGATGCGCTACCACCTCAAACTGCAACTGTCCAAAAGCACCTAAAAGCATTGTCCCGCCCGATATTGGCCGAAAGACCTGAATAGCACCTTCTTCACCAAGTTGCAAAAGACCTGTACGTAATTGTTTATTGCGCATGGGGTCAGCGGCCTCGACCATACGAAAGATCTCGGGAGCAAAAAAGGGTAGCCCTGTAAATTGCAAAGACTCACCTTCGGTCAAGGTATCGCCTAAATGCAAAAGACCGTGATTGGGTAATCCAATAATATCGCCAGGGAAGGCTTCATCTAATATATCGCGGCGTTGCGAGAGAAAGGAGAGGGCGTTATTTGTTCTTATCTCTTTGCTATTGCGTACAATCTTTAACTTCATACCACGCTGAAAGTGACCTGAGCAAATCCGTAAGAAGGCGACTCGATCGCGGTGCGCTGGGTCCATATTGGCCTGAATCTTAAAGACCACTGCTGAACATTTTTTCTCATCGGGTTTGACCTCGCGTTGAACGGAATGGCGCGAGCCTGGCGCTGGAGCAAGATCAACAAGTGTGTTTAAGATCTCACGCACACCAAAGTTGTTAATGGCGGAACCAAAAAATACTGGCGATTGACGACCCGCCAAGAACTCATCCCGATCAAAGGCAGGCATGGCGTTCTTGACTAAATCTACTTCGGCAAGAGCCTCTTCAAAAGCGCTCCCAAAACGTTCTTTAAGGGATGGGTCATCCAAAGCAAGGACCGTATTGGAGTCTTCGGTCACACGATCTTCACCTGCCTTAAAGAGGCACATCTGATGATTGATGATATCAATCACACCTGCAAAGGATTTACCCATGCCGACTGGCCAGGTAAAAGGCACCACAGACATGCCTAAAGCAGTTTCAATCTCATCCATCAGATCAAGAGGTCTTTTAACCTCGCGATCCATCTTATTGATGAATGTAACTAGTGGGGTATGCCGAGCACGACACACATCAATCAAACGGCGGGTTTGTGGCTCAACACCATTGGCCGCATCAATTACCATGAGGGCAGAGTCAACCGCGGTTAATACTCGGTAGGTATCCTCAGAAAAATCTTGGTGACCAGGGGTATCCAACAAGTTAATAATCGCATCGCGATACTCCATCTGCATGACAGAGCTTGCTACCGAGATGCCACGTTGCTTTTCAATCTCCATCCAATCTGAGGTTGCGTGTCGACTGGCTTTACGAGCCTTCACACTCCCCGCAATCTGAATAGCACCCGCGTAGAGGAGAAGTTTCTCGGTGAGCGTGGTCTTGCCCGCATCAGGGTGCGAGATGATGGCAAAACTGCGACGGCGAGCGACTTCGGCAAGGACCGAGTCATTTAGGCTTGGGCTGGAAGAGTTATTGATAAACAACCTGCAGAATGAATAAATAAGACGACAAAAAGAATTACTCATTATACGGCAAAGTGCCGTATAATTTTAGAATGCCAAGCACCCGTACTCTTACTTCTATGCCCGCTCCATCGGTTGCCCGCCTCGAGGCGCGCATTAGCAATGATTTACATGCTTTACTAAAGCGTGCTGCAGATCTGCAGGGACGAACAATGACCGACTTTATTGTTTCTGCTGTCCAAGAGGCTGCCGTTGCAGCGATAGAGCAGTCAGAAATTATTCGTCTCAATCAAGAGAATCAAACACGTTTTGTGAATGCTTTGATGGATCCCGCTAAGCCAAATGCAGCATTAAAGAAAGCATTTGATCGACGCCAAAAACTACTAAAGTCCAGCGCGTTCTAGGCCCGTGTCGCTGACTATTGTTCCATTTGATGCGGCCATCAGCCGAGAACACTTTCAAAGTGGCTCCATTCCTTTGGATCGCTATATTCGGGAGCAAGCGTCCCAAGATATTCGACGTAGGGTAAGTGCCTGCTTTCTGGCACTTAATTCCCAACGGCAACTATTGGCTTATTACACCCTTGCATCAGCATCGGTTCTGTTAGATCAACTACCTAGTGCCATTCAAAAGAAATTGCCCCGCTATGCGGCGGTCCCTGCAGTTCGCATGGGCAGACTAGCAGTAGATCAAGGCCATCGGCATAAAGGACTTGGAAGCGCCTTGCTTGCTGATGCCCTCACGCGTGCTTGCCGTTCTGAAATTACTGCATTTACCTTGATTGTTGACGCAAAAGATCAAGAGGCTATCCAGTTTTATCGGCACCATGGTTTTATAAGTCTCTCGAATAACGGGCAAAGCTTATTTCTTCCTTTGGCCAGTGCCTCGGGCTTAGTTCATTCGAAGAAAGTGGGCTCATAGTGGCACTCATCACACTCACTGAGGGCAAACTAGCCTTTGGCCATGTTCCCTTACTCGATCGCACAGCCTTTTCTCTAGAAAGTGAAGAGCGCATTGGCTTAATTGGACGCAATGGCACCGGGAAGTCATCATTGCTAAAGATCCTTGCAGGCCTTGAGAGGCTCGATGATGGTCTCTTGCAATATCAGCAAAATTTGCGCATTGCCTATGTTGCCCAAGAGCCCATTTTGCAGAGTGAGCACACGGTTTTTAAGGCAGCTGCGGAAGGCTTAGCTCAGGTCAAGGCCTTACGCGAAGAGTACGAAGCACTTTCGGAAGGTGAGTGGGATGAATCCAATCATGAGCGCTTAGATCAATTGCAATCGCAGCTGGATGCTCAAGGTGGCTGGAACTGGGAACAACGCGTTAACGAAAGCTTAGATCGTTTACACCTTGATGCTAATCAAACGATTGGACAACTTTCTGGGGGTACTAAAAAACGCGTAGCGCTTGCACAGGCTTTAGTCACAATGCCAGATGTCTTGCTCCTCGATGAACCAACTAACCATCTTGATTTAGATTCGATTCAGTGGCTAGAGGAACTCTTAAACGCCTATACGGGTGCAATCATCTTCATTACCCATGATCGCGCCTTCTTAGATGATGTTGCTACGCGTATTGTCGAGCTTGATCGCGGGATCTTGCGCAGCTACCCTGGTAATTACTCCAGTTATGAGAAGGTAAAAGAACAAGAACTCAATTCAGAGTCTTTAGCAAATGCCCGAGCCGATAAATTATTGGCACAAGAAGAGGTGTGGGTGCGTAAGGGTGTGGAAGCGCGGCGCACCCGTAGCGTGGGACGCATTGCTCGACTAGAGAAGCTACGTGCCCTGCGAGCACAACGCCGCAATGCCATGGGTCAGATCAAGCTTGCCATCTCATCTGGGGATCGAAGCGGCAAGATCGTCGCTGATTTACAAAACGTCAGTAAATCCTATCAAAAGCCGATTGTGCAAAACTTCACAGCGACCATTTTGCGAGGGGATAAGGTTGGGCTCTTGGGCCCCAATGGAGCGGGCAAGACAACCTTGCTCAAACTGACTTTAGGAGTCATCCAGCCCGATAGCGGAATTGCAACCATGGGAACGCGGATTGAGGTCGCTTATTTTGATCAGATGCGCGAAGGTCTAAATCTAGAGGCTACCCTTGAAGATTTTATAAGTCCGGGTAGTGAGTGGATTGAGATCAATGGTAATCGTAAGCATGTGAAGAGTTACTTGGGCGACTTCTTATTTGCCCCAGAGCGTACTAATTCCCCGATTAGTACTTTATCGGGCGGGGAGCGTAACCGCCTTTTACTCGCCAGACTCTTTGCTCGACCTGCAAATGTCTTGGTGCTCGATGAGCCAACCAATGATTTGGATATTGATACCTTAGATCTACTCGAGCAACTTTTGCAAGATTACGCGGGAACGGTGTTCTTGGTGAGTCACGATCGAACCTTCCTCGATAACGTTGTCACTAGCATGATTGCCTATGAGGGCGATGGTAAGTGGCAAGAGTACGAGGGTGGCTATGAGGACTACAGGATCCAAAAGAAACGCTTTGATGAGTTTACACAGGCAAGCAACGCAAGCACCATCAATAAAATGGCTAGCAAAGAAGATAAAAAATCAGAGAGCAAGTCAGAGTTAAAGCCAAGCGTCACGAAGAGTAAGCTAAGCAATAAAGAGAAAGCAGAATTGGATAAGTTGCCTAATCAGATTGAGCAATTAGAAAAAAAGCAATTGGTCTTGAGTGAGCAATTAGCAAACCCGGAGATCTATAAAGGGGATGCACACCTTATCGTTACCCTTAAAAATGAGCTGACTCAAATAGAAGACCAAATGGCACGCTCGATGAAACGGTGGGAAGAGTTATTGGGGAAAGATAGCCTTTCGGATAAATAGAATAGCCTCTGTATTATTAACACCATGACATTCTCATTTCAGTCTCGCATTGGTCTTGGAACCTGGCAAATGGGTGAGGTTGCTCGTTCTGAAGCCGAGGAAATTAAAGCGATTGAAGCTGCAATTCAAATGGGGTATCGGCTGATTGATACTGCCGAGATGTATGCCTTGGGTAATGCAGAGATCTTAATTGGTAAGGCGCTAAAAATTGCCGGACACAGTAAACGTGATCAACTGCAAATCGTGAGTAAGGTATTACCCAATAATGCCAGTACCAAAGGAACCATTGCAGCTTGTGAAGCCTCAATCAAGCGAATGGGTTGTGATTATATCGATTGCTATTTACTGCATTGGCAAGGGTCGCATTCCTATGAGGCAACCATTGAAGGTTTCTTGAAGCTACATGAGCGGGGCTTAATTCGAAGTTACGGTATTAGCAACTTTGATACCTTGGATTTGCAAAAGTGGATTGCTTCGGAGAATCGGATCGGGGCGCATGAGCGTGCTGTTTGTAACCAAGTCTATTACGCTCTGAATGCAAGAGGAATTGAGTACGATTTAATTCCGCTGATGCAAAAGCAAACAATGCAGTTAATGGCTTATTCGCCCTTGGGAACTGGTGATTTGGTTCATCATCCTGATCTAAAGGTTATCGCGAACGCCCTAGGAATCACACCAGCTCAACTAGCCTTGGCCTGGATCTTGCGCCAACCGAATGCAGTCGCCATTCCAAAGACGGTCAATGTAGAGCGTCTGGAGGAAAACTTATTTGCAGGTGAAATTATTTTGGGGGCAGCTGTTCTACTGGAGCTTGATAGGGTTTTTTCACCCCCTCGTAAAAAGACTGCATTACACATAATTTAATAGGGGCATCACTATGTTACATGTAACGGCACTTGCTGTATAATGTTACATGTAACAAAAACTATATCCTGTAATCGAAAAAAATGACAGCGGCTACTAACTTAAGGGTTCAAAAACACCGAGCGCAGTTACGTGCAGCGGGGCTTCGTCCCATCCAAATATGGGTACCTGACACCCGTCAATCCTCATTTGCAGAGGAGTGTCGTCGTCAGTCCTTGTTGTTAAAAAACGATCCGCTTGAATTCGAAATAAAAGATTGGCTGGATGAGGTGCGCGACACTAAGGACTGGAAGTGAGGAGAGGGGATTTTGTAAAGGTAGTTACCCCAGGCTCTTATGGCAAACCAAGACCAGCAGTGATTGTTCAATCCGATTTATTTAATCAGCATCCTTCAATATCTGTGTTGCCTTTATCGAGCGAGTTACGAAATACACCTCTTTTTAGGGTACGTATTGAACCCACTGCAATGAATGGTTTAGACAAACTCTCAGAAGTGATGGTCGATAAAATTCAGACCATTCCGATTGAAAAGATTGGTGGAGAAATTGGACGCGCTTCGGATGAAGAAATGCTGGCGATTAACCGAGCGCTGGCAATATTTTTGGGGTTTGCTTAACCCACCCGCTGCAAAGTGGGCGCTTCAAATACTCCCTCAAGACGATCTTCAAGCTCATCGCTGGCCTGCTTCATGGCGGCACGCATTTCATCATCAGGTTGCCAGTAGTTTCGATTCGAGGCTTCCATGAGACGATTTGCCATCCGTGCTGAGGCAGTCGGGTTTAGTTGCGCCAAACGCTCACGCATTTTGGGGTCCAGAATAAATGTTTGGGTGAGTTGTTTATAGACCCAAGGTTGAACTTGTCCTGTGGTGGCTGACCAGCCCATCGTATTGGTGATATGCACTTCAATCTGCCGAACGCCCTCATAGCCATGCTTTAGCATGCCTTCAAACCATTTAGGATTAAGCATCCGAGTTCTAGTTTCGAGTGATACCTGCTCCGACAGAGTTCTGACGACACCTTCGCCCTGAGTTTGATCGCCAATGTAAACCGGAATTTCTTGCCCACCTTTTGCACGTTTAACCGCTTTGGTAATTCCACCTAAGGTATCAAAGTAGTTATCAATGGTAGTGACACCGAGCTCCATGGACTCCAGATTCTGATAACTCATGGTGACATCGGCAAGCACGCTCTTGAGTAGGGCGTTATTGCAAACTGGCTTACCAGACTTGCCATAAGCAAAACCTTTACGCCGCATATATGTCTCGGCGAGTTCATCCTCTTCATCCCAGACACTGTGTTCAACCAGATGATTGACATTGGCGCCATAGGTGCCATCCGCATTGCCATAGACACGTAGGGATGCAGTCTCTAGATCACAACCATGTTGTTGCATGTAAGCCAGAGCGTGCTTACGGATAAAGTTTTGCTCGCTAGGTTCATCGGCCGATGCTGCCAAGAATGCAGCTTCCGCTAATAACTTAATTTGTAAAGGCATAAGATCACGGAAGATCCCCGAGAGAGTAATCACCACATCAATACGGGGGCGACCAAGCTCCTCCAATGGGATTAAAGTGGCGCCCGCTAAACGACCATAGCCATCAAAGCGGGGTAGCGCACCTAAGAGTGCTAAAGCTTGACCAATCTGCCCACCTTCGGATTTGAGGTTATCGCTACCCCATAAGACCAGTGCGATTGATTCTGGGAGCGGATTACCATCATCCATATGTTTTTGCAAAATCTTTTGTGCTTGCTTAGCACCATCTTTAACTGCAAAAGCGCTGGGAATACGGAATGGATCAAAACCATGTAGATTACGACCCGATGGTAAGACTTCAGGATTGCGCATCACATCGCCACCGGGAGCTGGGCGAATGAAGCGACCATCCAAGGCTCTGAGAAGCGCAGGAATCTCGGTCTCTTGCTGAATTTGTTGATTCCAGTACTGAAGTTTTTCTAGTGACTGCATTACTTCTTCTTTAGAAAACTCCTTAAGATCGCGGTTCTTATCCACAATCGTTTGGATTGACTTACCCTGAACTAACTGGGTAATCACTGAGTTGGGTAGAGCTTTATTAAAGGCGCCAATCGCCATGGCACTGAGCAAATCAACGCGCTCGGTCTCGCTTGGGGTCTCACCCACAATATGCATCCCATTCGGAATCAAGGTGTATTCAAGTTCTAGGATGTCTGCATATAGTTTGCTGACTTGCTGTTGTAAGCCCGCATCGTCTTTCAGATCCCAAAGTGGTTCTGCTTTACACAAATCCATTTGGGCGGCTTGGGCTTGGATCAAAACTGCCAAATCGTGATCCTCTTCATCACCACGTTGTTCGGGGGTGATCGCACGCCAACGCTCCACCGAGCTCTTCAGATCAATCAAGCCTGCATAGATTCCTGCTTGTGTTACAGGTGGTGTGAGATAACTAATTAAGGTGGCACCCGCACGACGTTTCGCAAGCGCACCTTCGGATGGATTATTGGAAGCATAAAGATAAAAATTAGGGAGATCGTTAATGAGTCGATCAGGCCAGCAAGCGCCACTCATTCCAGATTGCTTACCGGGCATAAACTCTAACGCGCCGTGGGTACCAAAGTGCAGGACGGCGTTTGCAGCAAAATCTTCACGGATATAGCGATAAAACGCTGAAAAAGCATGCGTAGGAGCAAAACCTTTCTCAAACAAAAGGCGCATGGGATCGCCCTCAAAACCAAAACCAGGTTGTACGGTCACCAAGACATTGCCGTATTGTTTACCCAAAATAAAGATACCCGAGCCATTACTCCATTGCTTACCAGGAGCTGGCCCCCACTGCGCTTCAATCTCTTTTAACCAAGGCTCACGTCGGACATGATCGTCGGCAGAGATAAGGGTATGTACATTTGCCTCAGCCCCATATTGTTGAGCATTACCCTCAATAATTTCTTTACGTAATGCTTCAGCAGTCTCTGGAACAGTGACGGTGTAACCATCAGCCTGTAAACCTAACATCGTTTTATGCAGGGACTCAAAGACATTGAGATAGGCGGCTGTACCAGTATGACCCGCATTCGGTGGGAAATTAAAGATCACCAAACCAATCTTACGATTAGCTTTATCAGACTTACGTAAAGCCACTAGCTTAGCGGTGCGTGCCGCCAGCATTGCGGTACGCTCCACGCAGGTAAACATATCTTGTGGGTTATGTTCTTCGGTAAAGGTACAGCGTTGATGGCAGCCTGTGCAGGTTGTGCCTGCTGCGCCAGGTCGTCCACCGTAAACCATTGGCTGCGTTGCGCCATCAAGTTCAGGTATAGCCACCATGATGGTGCTCTCAACCGGCATTAAGCCCCGATCTGATCCACCCCACTGGGTTAGTGTCTGAAACTCTACTGGGTGAGCAGCGATATAGGGCACATCGAGTTTTGCAAGCACCTCTTCGGCTGCCTTCGCATCGTTGTATGCGGGACCACCAACCAAGGAGAAACCGGTAAGAGAGATTACTGCATCTACAGTGATCTGATCATTTTTTATGAAGTAGGCATCGATTGCAGGACGCGAGTCTAAGCCGGCTGCAAATGCTGGAATTACTTGAAGGCCTTGTGCCTCAAGTGCCGCAATCACTGGATCGTAGTGACCGCTATTACCTGATACTAAATAGGAGCGCAGTAATAGTAGACCAACCCGACCACGGCGTTTGGCGTCTGGGATTACTTTGGGAAGATCGGTGAGTTTTTCACTCAAGCGATTTTTCATACGGGGGTGATAGACGCCCAGGTCGGGATACTCCACTGGATCGGTGGGTTTCGCTAAACCACGCAGTTGTTCCCGAGGACCGGCAGCGTACCGATTAATTAGATAGCTAAATAGATTAAAGATGTTTTCTTCGGAGCCACCTAACCAATACTGCAGAGTTAAAAAATAGACTCGAACATCTTGTGCTGTTCCAGGCACCCAACGCAAGATTTGTGGAATTAAGCGCAAGACCTTCATTTGTTTAGCGCCAGAACTCGTTTGTTTATCACCTTCTGTTTTAGCCTTGGGGCGTAATTTTTTGAGGATCGCCATCGGCCCACTTGCGGGCTTGCTCATATCGAGCTTACCGATTTTGGTCAGCTTGACTACATCACCAGCAGACATCGCACAGACCATGGCGTCACAGTGATCCCGTTTTGCTTTGAGAGCATCAAATACAGGAAGGTAGTGATCTTCCATGAAGAGCATGGTGGCTAAGACAATATCGCCGGCCGCAATATCATCGAGTGCTTTTTGAGTTAACTCAGGATTACCAGTGAACTCGCTGGCCGCATGAATTTGGAGGGATAGGCCAGGTATTGCGCGTTGGAGCTGAAATTGCGCACGTCTAGCAGCACTGTTTAAGTGCGTATCCATCGTCACTAATACCAAACGGATTGGGATTACTGTTTGTTTGGATTTCTGGGTTACAGCCATGGCTTTTTAGCTCCAAAAGGGACTCCCCTTTTTATATTGGTTTCATATAGATGTGTCAACTTTTATTGACACTTTTAGATGTAATCAGCATTAAATTAAGGGTTTACCCTTAAAAGTAATCATTCATGGCGGTCTCTTGCCTATGGATTTATAAATACATATGCAAAAGAGATGGACTAAATAGGCCTGATTTTCAGTGGAGGTTTGGCTAGCCCCTAGTACGAAATACCTTAAGAAAATCGGAGATCGTATGGTTATTTGGCGATATGCCAGTCTCATCAAGGAAAAGTTATTTTCCAAGGATGAACAGCAACAAAATATCAACCCCAGCCGGGCTGAGTGGGACGAGTGTGTTCATGAATCGGCCAACGACAGCAATCCAGACCGTATATCACAATTAGCAGTTGATCTTGGTAGCCGACCGCTCCGCACGAATGCAGGACCCAATGAACATTTGGATTGGCTCATGCAAACTATTGAGGCTAATGTCATTCCGCGTTTATTGATGGCCCATGCTGGGCATGCACAAGCCAGTACTGCACCAGTCATGAACATTCGTTTAGATGATCAAACACGTGTCGAGGAGTTATCTCAGTTGGTGCTGCAAGATGACGCTAGTCGCGCAGCGCAATTTGTGCAAGAACTCTATGAACAAGGTGTACCCCTTGACGAAATCTATATGCGACTATTGGCCCCCGTAGCTCGACGACTTGGAACAATGTGGGAAGAAGATCAAGCCAGTTTTACGCAAGTTACCACCGGTATGTGGCGAATCAAGCAATTGGTGTATGACTTCAGTCCTCTCTTTCAGGAATTTGCCCGAACCGATGAGATTGCTCCTCATGCCATGCTGGTGCCATTACCAGGCTCACAACATACCTTAGGACTTTTTATGGTGTCTGAGTTTTTCCGTAGGGGCGGTTGGAAAGTTTGGGGTGAGTTAGCGGCTAGTGAAGCCGATATTGTGACGGCTATCAAGACTCAACACTTTGATCTAGTCGGGCTCTCGGTCAGCACTGAAGATCAACTCCCTGCGTTAGCACGATTTGTAGCCTTGTTGAAAGAGGAATCTCTTAATCAAAAAATTGGGGTGATGGTTGGTGGCCCAATATTTATTGCTAAACCCGAGCTTTGCAAAGAGGTTCAGGCAGATATCGTCGGGCTTGATGCAGAGGAATCTTTGGCGCAGGCTGAGTTTTTCTTGGAAAAAGCGAAAACTATTTAATCCTTGCAGTTTCCTATTAATGCACTGATAACCTAGCAATGCCTATGCAGTCCTTCTTAATTGGTAGGGGATTGCTATTTTGTAATCGATCGATTACAATTGATTTATTAAAATTCCTGCATGATTACTGTATTAGAGACATCAATTTTTCGGGAATGGTTGGTTAGTATTAAAGATCTAGCAACGCGATTACGTTTGGCTAGGCGCCTTGAAAAGGCTCAACGTGGAAATTTAGGAGATATTAAGCAGTTAGCGAATTTTTTGTATGAGATGCGTGAATTTTTTGGTGCTGGCTGGAGAATGTACTATTTTCATCAGGATCCATTGATTATTGTGATGCTCAATGGAGGTGGTAAAAAATCTCAAGCAAGGGATATTAAATTAGCAAAGGCGCTAGTTATGAAACTTGAGTAATTCAATGAAATTATTAATAATGACTAAAAATTTGAATTGTTCTGAATTTGATATCGCTCGTTTACTGAAAAGTAAAAAAGCAATGACCGAATATTTAAATCAAGTCATTGCCGATGGGGACGATGCGGAGCTGGCTGCAGCCCTAGGGCATATTGCTAGGGCTAAAGGGATGGTAGAGATTGCCCAATCTAGCGGACTAAGCCGCGAGGCCTTATACAAAGCCCTAAAACCGAATACCAAGCCTCGTTTTGATACAGTCTCAAAAGTGATTCAAGCCTTGGGAATGAGGATCACTGTTCATACTTAGCTTTTTATTTGTTATCTTCATCACACCATAACTTACCACCGGTAGCCCAGTCTTCTTTTTTGACATCCGTGATGATGATGTCAACAGAGCCTGCTGAGCAGCCCAAGGTTTCACAAGTTACCCGAGTGACCTCGGCAACAAACTGACGTTTTTGTTCAACGGTACGACCTTCAAACAATTGCACATTTAAGGTTGGCATACCTATTCCTTTCGTTATGATTGGTACTAATCTTTATAGCTCTCATCAAATCGATTGAGCATGCGCAATAAGGCAGGCCACTCGAGGACGCCTTCTTCGGCCCCATTGTCGTGTAACTCGTCAGCTGCTTTCTGAATCACACTTTGTTTCGGTGTGTATAAATCTGTCGAACTAAGTGCTGCTATCTGGATTTCACAGGCCTTAATCAGAGTTGCCATGACCACATAGGCTTCACCGATTGTTCTCCCCAGTGTCAGGGTGCCATGGTTTCGTAAGAGCATTGCAGGGTGTTGACCTAAAGACTCGGTTAAGCGTTTTCCTTCAGTCTCGGTCAGAGCAACGCCTTCGTAGTCATGGTATGCAATATGTCCCATAAAACGCATAGCGTGTTGCGACAGAGGGAGCAGGCCCTTGCTTTGCGCAGATACCGCAATCCCCGCGGTATTGTGAAGATGCATGACGCAATGTGCATCTGGTCTTGCACGATGCACCGCCCCATGAATTGCAAAGCCGGTAGGGTTTATTTTGTATAGAGAGTTGGAGTCGACTATCTCACCCCGTGTGTTGACCTTCACTAAATTGGATGCAGTAATTTCATCAAACTGGTAGCCGAATGGATTAATTAGGTAGTGGTGAGGTTCGCCAGGAACGCTTGCTGAGATGTGCGTATAAATTAAATCATCCCAGCCCTCAAAGGCGCAAAGCCGATAGCAGGCTGCCAGATCAATTCGGGTTTGCCGCTCTTCTGGACTCACGGCTTACTCATTATGGGTATCTGATTTACTCGGAAATTTATTCGAGGCATAGCGGATTAAAGCATTGGCAAGTGCTAATACAAAAATAGTGATTCCCATGAGCAGGATCCCCATATCTGCCTCATGCTTCGTTCCGACTAAATCAATAATCAGACGCGTGACCGCTGTGATGGCGATGTAGATCAAAAACCTAACCGGCATATGGTTGGTCTTGAAATAAATGCCCACCATCGCACCGATTTCTAGATAAATAAAGAGTAGGAGTAGATCTTGAACGGACGCATAGGGCTTTTGCATCATTTCAGCAAAACTCATGCCAGCGGCCCAAACTGTAGCCGCGCCAATACCAAAGAGGGCTATCCGGTGGAATAAAGAAACAAAGAGATTGCCGGTAGGGATGAGCCAGGATTCGATCCGATGCTCAATGTTTTTAATGTCTTTTGGGTTATTTTCACTCATGGCTTTCCCTTTGTTCGGCTAATTTTCAGGTTTATATGCCTTATATTTAACCCTAATTTAACGACAAGCAGTTAATTGTTACTAACAGGAGCAAGGTATGTCTCGTAATTACCCCTTTTCAGCCATTGTTGGTCAAGAGGATATGAAGTTAGCCATTCTAGTTGCCGCCCTTGATCCAAGCGTCGGAGGTGTCTTGGTAATGGGTGATCGTGGCACAGGTAAGTCAACTGCTGTGCGGGGCCTTGCTGCCTTGTTGCCCAATATGACTGTTGTTCAAAACTGCCCCTATGGATGTGATCCAAAAGCTATGGCGGGCGCTTGTGTAATTTGCGATACGCAATCTAGTTCCAAAGCAAAAGTAAAAACTGAAGTGCGTCCCGTGCCGGTGGTGGATCTGCCTCTTGGCGCAACGGAAGATCGCGTGCTTGGCGCCTTAGATATTGAGAAAGCCTTGACCTTAGGCGAAAAAGCCTTTGAACCTGGCCTATTAGCAAGAGCGCATCGTGGATTTTTATACATCGATGAAGTGAACTTGCTGGATGATCATTTGGTGGATCTCTTAATTGATGTGGCCGCTTCAGGACAGAACGTCGTTGAACGTGAGGGTTTAAGTGTGCGCCATCCAGCACGATTTGTTCTGGTTGGTAGTGGCAATCCCGAAGAGGGCGAGTTACGCCCACAATTACTTGACCGCTTTGGTTTGGCAGTTGAGGTAAAGACACCCAGTGATATGGCAGGACGGGTGGAGATCATTAAGCGGCGCGATCAGTTTGAACGTAATCCTGAGGCCTTCTTAGCAGTGTGGGAGAAAGAAGAAGAAAAGATCCGTGGACAAATGACTGCTGCCCGAAAAAAATTACCCACCGTGAAAGCCGACGATAAGTTACTAGAAGATGCTACTACCCTCTGTGCCCATCTTGGTACTGATGGCTTACGTGGCGAGCTCACTTTATTGCGCGCCTCCCGTGCTGTAGCAGCATTAGAGGGTAAAAATAAAGTAAGCCGCGAGCATCTCAAACGCATTGCAGTACCTGCTTTACAGCATCGCTTACGCCGAAATCCACTCGATGAGTCTAGTTCTGCAACTCGCGTACAACGCGCACTTGATGAACTCTTCGCTTAATTAATGACTGAACACTGGTTAGCGTATCTGCAGATTGCACAACTGCTTGTGCTGGCCCCGCATCACTTTGGTGGGGTGCTTGTACGCTCACGTTCGGGCCCGGTGCGTGATCGTTGGTTAGTAGCCCTTGAACAAATGGCTAAACAGAATGGCTTATCGGTACCTTTGCGCAAGATTCCGCATGCAATTACGGATGAGAACTTACTTGGTGGTCTCGATATTGAAGCCACTCTTAAACAAGGTAAGCCGGTCTTGCGGGAAGGAGTATTGGCTAAGTGTAATGAGGGTATTGTGGTCCTACCAATGGCCGAGCGCCTTGAGGTGGGCGTGGCTGCCCGCATTTCAACTGCATTGGATCATGGCAGGATTCAGCTAGAGCGTGATGGCCAGAGCAAAACCATGGTGTGCCGTATTGGTGTGATTGCACTGGATGAAAGTATTGAAGACGATGAGCACGTCAACCCAAAATTAATGGAGCGTTGCGCCTTTCACATTGATCTCGATGGGTTTGCTTGGCGATCTCTGCCGAATGAAGAGGTGGATAAAGAATTTAGTGATTTTGATCCAAGTCGAGTGCAGACTCGTCTTGCTGAGATTCACCTCGAGGATAATCAGATGGATGCAATCGTGGGTATTGCAATCCAATTAGGAATCCCATCTATTCGTGCAGTGCAATTTACAGTGCGGACCGCACGCTACTTAGCTGCACTAGACCCCCTCTGGGAAGGAGCAATACCAAGCAGGGAACATATAGAGCGCGCAGTGAGTTTAGTGTTGATCCCACGGGCGACCCAAATGCCCGATCAATCCGATGATGAGCAGAACAGTGATGAGACCCCACCGCCTGAGGCTGATGATGCTCAAGCTGAAGAATCAAATACCCCGCAAACTCCCGATGAAGAGGTGCTCGAGGATCAAATATTAGAAGCTGCACGTGCGAGTATTCCTGCTGATCTGTTGGCACGTATGGCACAAATTGCAATGGCAAGGCAAAAAAATAGTTCTGCAGGTAAGGCAGGCGTTAGTCAGATGAGTAGTAAACGTGGCCGCCCAATGGGTTCTATGGCGGGAATGCCCCGAGCAAGAGGCACACTAAGCTTGATTGATACCCTGCGAGCCGCAGTTCCATGGCAAGCTATGCGACGTCGCGAGACAGCGAACAAAAATCAGATTGGCCACCCATGTGTGCTCATTCAAAAAGATGATTTCCGTATCAAACGCTATCGTGAGCGCACGCAAACCTTAACAACTTTTGTAGTGGATGCATCAGGCTCATCGGCAATGAACCGTTTAGCCGAAGCCAAGGGCGCAGTTGAGCTTCTCTTAGCAGAGTGTTATGTGCGGCGCGATCAAGTTGCTTTGATTACATTTCGAGGAAGCGAAGCTGAACTGTTGCTGAGCCCTACGCGGTCACTAGTGCGAGCAAAACGATCTTTGGCAAGTTTGCCTGGCGGAGGTGGCACTCCTCTAGCGTGCGCTATTGATACTGCGTATCAACTCGCCAAAGGATCTCTGAAAAAAGGGATGACCCCAACGTTGGTGTTCTTAACCGATGGCCGTGCCAATATTGCGCGTGATGGCACTCCAGGTCGAGCGCAAGCGCAGATCGATGCCGAGCAATCGGCTCGTATGGCAGCGCAAGTCAAGGTGCGTAGTTTATGGATCGATACTTCACCGCAAGCGCGCGAGGAGGGACAGCATATTGCTCATTTGATTGGATCCTACTATTTACCACTGCCCCATGCGGGCGCGCAAGAATTATCTCAGGCTGTGATCCAAGTTTTGCATCAATAGCAGATCGATTATTTTTTTAGAGTACGTAATTCACTCAAGATTAAATCTGCACTCTTAGCAGTTTCTACTTCGTGCATGATGTGCCCACCTTGCCAATGAATTACGCTTGAATTGGGGAAGTATTGCCGAATAATTTTTTGTAAGCCGATTTCTGGAACCCACTGATCACTTTCGCCAATCACCCAAATTAATTTGGTGGGTAATTTAGCGCTTGCATTTAAGACCTGATCAATATTAGCTGAAGCCATAAAGTTCATTGCGCCTCGTACGTGATCGGGAGATGTAAATAAACGCCGGTAGTAATTCCGATTGGTCTCGGGTAAATTGGTATTGGTGGAGTCGAGTAAGCGATCGGTCATGCCGCTCATAGGAGCTAGCTTTGCCAAAATAGATGCCAGTGTGGCTGATTTAGTGACTGGGCCTAACATCGGACCAAAAAATTGGGTGTAGCTAGGTGGCGGCGGGATGAGCGATGGATTAAAACCAATAATGATTTGTGGTTTTACCTTAGCTTGAACAGCAAATGCGAGCGCGAGCGGCGCACCAGCTGAATGGCCAACCACCATGGCCGGCCATGGTAGCTTTAGCTCAGCGATTAGTCCAATTAAATTACTCGCAATCTCTTCGAGTTTTAGATCCTCCACTGAAGCGCCCTGCGTGAAGGCGTGACCTGGCAAGTCGACATTTAAGATTTGGGCCTCTGGATTTAGGAGTGGAGTGAGCTCTGCCCATGAGTGGGTTGAGGATCCAGTGCCATGCAACAACAAAATAAGCGGCCCTTTGCCAGAGATTTGAACATGCCAATGAAGCCCGCCCACTTGTACCGAGCGGCTGATCTGACGGTTTGGCCAGTCGTACGGAATGCGATTGATGGAGTTCATCAGGGTTTTCCCTAGTTAAAGTGCATTGACCCAAGAACCTTGGGTGTCTATATTCGTAATCATAATAAGTGTAAATAAATATTTACATCTATTTTAGGCAGTACCAGTTCGTTAACTACACCAGAAAGCAAGCCATGAGCCTAAAAAGTTCTCCTACACACGACATGCTAAAGCGGATTGAGAAAGGCTTGCATCAAGCTCTGGCTATAGCGGAGTCTAAGACAGCCCCACAAAATTTACAAAAAGCCTTGCACCATTCTATTTTTCCAGGCGGTGCACGCATACGACCCCAATTATGTTTAGCAGTGGCCACTGCATGCGGTGATGATGATCCTGCCTTATCCACTGCGGCGGCCAGCGCAATTGAGTTATTGCATTGCGCCTCCTTAGTACACGATGATCTCCCGTGTTTTGATAATGCATTGGTAAGACGTGGGCAAGCATCGGTACATGCAGCATTTGGTGAACGTGTTGCAGTTCTTGCTGGCGATGCCTTAATCGTATTGGCATTCCAATATGTAGCGAGTTGTAGTATGCGTTCGCCATTACGCTTAGCCCCCGTATTGCGTACGATTGCAGCTTCAGTTGGCGCACCGCAAGGAATCGTCGCTGGACAAGCTTGGGAGTGCGAATCCAAAGTGCAACTCAAGCAATATCAAAAAGAGAAAACTGGATCTTTATTTGAAGCAGCAACTGCGGCTGGTGCACAAGCAGCGGGTGCCGATGCCGATACCTGGAAACCCCTGGGTGAATGGTTGGGTGAGGCATATCAAGTGGCCGACGATATCCGCGATGTATTAGCTGATCAAGCCTTAATGGGCAAACCCCAAGGACAAGACATTACGCACGACAGACCAAGCTCAGCAAGGGATCTCGGCCTAGTAGGTGCAGTACAGCATTTTGATGAGTTGGTATACAAAGCAATTAACTCAATCCCAAGCTGTAAGGGCGAGAAGATGTTGCGGGGCTTAGTTGCAAAAGAGGCTGAGCGATTAATTCCTGAGTCATGGTTTGCAACGACGAATCGACCATTGCATCACCATGCAACCGTTTGAGCGTGTGTCTGGAGACACACCTCCTTCCTCTCATTCGCTATTCGATGTATTTATAGATTGGCGAAATTCATTAATTGCATCATCTCGCTTTCAGAGATGGGCTGCACGTTTTCCATTCACTAGGTGGATTGTTCGTAGACAAGCAGCATCACTCTTTGATGTGATGGCTGGCTTTGTATATTCACAAATATTGCTTGCATGTACGCGCGTTAATGTATTTGAACTTCTAGCACACGGTGCATTATCAAAAGCAGATTTACAAAAACAGATTGCACTACCCGAGTCTGGATTAAGTCGTTTATTAGATGCTGCGGTAGCGATTCGTTTGCTCACTAAGAGAAAAAATGGTAACTATGCGTTAGGGATGCTGGGCGCACCTTTGGTGGGTAATCGCGCACTACTTGACATGATTAGTCACCATGGAGATTTCTATCGTGATTTGCAAGACCCATTAGCTTTGTTGCGCGGTGATGTGGCTGGTAAAGCAGCGATGGCGGAGTACTGGCCCTATATCAATGGGGAAGATGACCCAAGCCCAGAATCTTTATCTGCTAATCGTGTTGCAGACTACTCGCGACTGATGGCGCATACCCAGCCTTTGGTAACCGCAGAAGTGATTGATTCCTATTCGTTTGCAAAACACAAACATCTATTAGATATTGGTGGTGGTCAGGGTGCTTTTGTCAGTCAGCTAGTCCAGCTCTATCCACAACTTGAATGCACTATTTTTGACCTCCCGGGTGTCGCTGAGTTAGCGAATACTCACATTAATAAATTAGGTTTAGCTAATAAAATCAAAGCTTTAGGGGGAAATTTTTTCCAGGGAGAGTTACCCAAGGGGGCGGATATCGCCACTTTAATTCGGGTTATCTTTGATCATGACGATAGCCGAGTTTCAATCCTTTTACGCAATGTATTCAATGCCTTAGAGCCTGGTGCCAGCCTCATTTTGGCTGAACCCATGGCGGGCACTTCAGGCCAAGAGGCAATGGGAGACGCCTATTTTGGCTTCTATTTGCTTGCGATGGGTCGAGGTCGCCCCAGAACTCAGGCTGAAATTAGCACCATGTTGCAAGCTGCTGGTTTTGAGTCTATTTCTTTATTGCCATCAGCAATCCCATTAAATGCCCAAATTTTGCATTGCAAAAAACCAATGTTTTCAGTGGCTTAGCTTTTTATAGGGGTAAATTCCCCATAAAGCCTTGTAAATATTGGGGGGTATTAGTAGAAACACCTACATGACATTGGGGCAAAAGTAGTGAAGAATGCATTATGTAAATAAATATTTACACATAAGGTATGTAAATTAGAAATGACACTATGAACACAAACTATCAAGCCAAAGCCGTCGTGCTCGAGAAGCCCGAGAGCATTGTCTTGAGCGATCTGCAGTTATCACCCGTCACTGAAACCGATGTCGTGGTGGATATTGAGTGGAGTGGAATTAGTACGGGAACTGAAAAATTATTGTGGAGCGGTCGCATGCCCCACTTCCCCGGAATGGGATATCCCTTAGTTCCCGGTTATGAATCTGTCGGAAAAATTTATCAAGCAGGAATACGGTCGGGTTACAAACCAGGGCAACGTGTATTCGTGCCGGGTGCTCGCTGTTTTGGTGATGTAAAAGGTTTATTTGGGGGCGCAGCATCGCGCGTGGTAGTGCCAGCGAGTCGAGTCATTGGGGTTGGTAGTAAATTAGGCCCAGAGGCGGTCCTCTTTGCACTCGCCGCAACCGCTCATCACGTCACCGCATCGGATGGAAGTCAACAGCCTGATCTGATTATTGGTCACGGTGTACTAGGACGATTAATTGCGCGCATTGCAGTACTTGCTGGCAAGAGCCCTGTGGTGTGGGAGGTCGATGCTGATCGCCGCACTGGAGCAACTGGTTATGAGGTGATTGATCCAAAGACTGATCAAAAGCGCTATTACAAAACAATTGTGGATGTGTGTGGCGATGCTTCATTGTTAGATACCTTGATTTCATGTTTGGCTCCTGGCGGTGAGATTGTCTTGGCGGGTTTTTATGACGCGCCAATGACTTTCTCATTCCCGCAGGCGTTTATGCGTGAAGCACGGATTCGGGTGGCAGCCCAATGGCAACCAAAAGATTTACTCGCAGTGAAAAACTTAGCAGAGTCTGGTCGTTTGTCACTCGATGGTTTGATTACCCATCATGCATCACCGCATCAAGCGGATCAGGCATACCGCCAAGCGTTTAGTGACAAAGATTGTTTAAAGATGGTCTTAGATTGGAGAACCCTGCAATGAGTCCAGTAACCGCAAAACTAGAAGGTGTGCCAGCAGAAGCAACGGTGCAATTCATGAACCTCAAGAAAGAGGCCGACATGGAACCAGATCCGGTTCATAAGGGACCGGTGACCAAAGAAACACAGATCATTGCTATTTATGGCAAAGGCGGAATTGGTAAAAGTTTTACCTTAGCAAACTTGTCGTACATGATGGCTCAACAAGGTAAGAAGGTTCTCTTAATTGGCTGTGATCCAAAGAGCGATACAACCTCACTGTTATTTGGTGGCAAGGCATGCCCAACCATTATTGAAACCTCCTCCAAGAAAAAACTTTCTGGCGACTCTGTTTCGATCGGCGATGTGTGCTTTAAACGCGATGGTGTATTTGCGATGGAATTGGGTGGCCCAGAAGTAGGACGCGGCTGCGGTGGTCGCGGAATTATTCATGGTTTTGAGACCCTCGAGAAACTCGGCTTTCATGATTGGGGTTTTGATTATGTGTTACTGGATTTCTTAGGCGACGTGGTCTGCGGCGGATTTGGTTTGCCGATTGCACGCGATATGTGTCAAAAGGTCATCGTGGTTGCTAGCAACGATTTGCAATCACTCTATGTAGCCAATAATGTTTGCTCTGCAGTTGAGTACTTCCGCAAACTCGGCGGTAACGTTGGCGTTGCTGGCATGGTGATTAATAAAGATGACAGTACTGGCGAAGCACAGGCTTTTGCAGAGCGTGCTGGTATTCCGGTCTTAGCAGCAATTCCAGCGCATGAAGATATTCGTCGCAAGAGTGCCAGTTACGAGATTATTGGTCGTCCTGGCACACAGTGGGGCCCACTTTTTGAGGAGTTGGCGAAGAATGTTGCTGAAGCACCCCCAATGCGTCCGAAGCCACTGAGTCAAGATGATTTACTAGGACTGTTCTCATCCGACATCACGGGGCGTGATTATGTGCTTGAGCCCGCAACGACAGTTGACATGATGGGTAAAGACGCAGTGATTAAGAAGAGTTTGGAAGTGGTCTACGACAAGGTTTAAAACAGATGACCAAGCCAATCATCCCGATCGTCCCAGAGCAATTGGTGGCCGACCCATCCAAAGGGGATGGTATGGGTTGTCATGCTGGTGAGAAACAGATGATGGCTGCCGCAAAGTCGGCTGGCAAAGGAGAAGTATTGCAGCGTTATGCGCAAGACTATCCAAAAGGTCCTCACGATCAACCACAAAGTATGTGCCCTGCAT
Source organism: Polynucleobacter sp. (assembly GCA_036746715.1). Lineage (GTDB taxonomy): Bacteria > Pseudomonadota > Gammaproteobacteria > Burkholderiales > Burkholderiaceae > Polynucleobacter. The sequence continues at coordinate 25,828 of DAIODQ010000004.1, forward strand.
TTGGTTCACTCCGTGTGGGTTTGCGTATGCGTCGGACCGCAACGATTTTGTCAGGCTCGGCATGCTGTGTCTATGGCCTAACCTTTACCTCTCATTTTTATGGCGCACGCCGCAGTGTTGGATACGTGCCGTTCAACTCTGAGTCCTTAGTAACAGGAAAATTATTTGAAGATATTCGGGACTCGGTGCATGAGCAGGCTGATCCTGAAAAGTACGATGCCATTGTGATCATTAATTTATGTGTACCGACTGCCAGTGGTGTCCCACTGCAATTGTTACCAAAAGAAATTAATGGTGTTCGTATTATTGGTATTGATGTTCCAGGCTTTGGTGTACCAACTCATGCAGAGGCCAAAGATGTCTTGGCGGGCGCTATGTTGCAATATGCACGCAATGAGATTATGGCTGGCCCAGTACAGGCCCCACGTACCGGAGTGCAAGGCAAACCCACCATCACTCTATTGGGTGAAATGTTCCCAGCCGATCCTGCAGTGATTGGTTCGATGATCGAGCCGATGGGTTTGGCTGTGGGCGCAACTGTACCTACGAGAGAGTGGCGCGAGTTATATCAAGCCCTAGATTGCAAAGTGGTTGCAGCAATCCATCCTTTTTACACTGCTAGTATTCGTGAGTTTGAAGCAGCAGGTAGACCAATTGTGGGATCGGCACCAGTCGGTTACGAAGGCACGGCTGCGTGGTTAGAAGCCATTGGCAAAGCAACTAATACACCACAAGAAAAAATTAATGCCGCTAAGCATAAGATACTTCCTGCCATTAAAGCAGTGTTGGGAGCGACTCCTATTAAGGGTCGCATTACTTTAAGTGGCTACGAGGGATCTGAGCTATTAGTCGCTCGTCTTTTGATTGAGAGCGGTGCAGATGTCCGCTATGTAGGTTCAGCATGTCCGCGTACAGTATGGAGCGATGCCGATCGTCAGTGGCTCGAAGCCAAGGGCGTCCAAGTTCAATTCCGCGCATCACTTGAGCAAGACTTGGCTGCGATGGCAGAGTTCAAACCTGATTTGGCCATCGGTACAACGCCAGTGGTCCAGGCCGCTAAACAAGCATCAATTCCGAGTTTGTATTTTACAAACCTGATTTCAGCAAGACCACTGATGGGTCCCGCAGGAGCTGGCTCCTTAGCGCAAGTGATTAACGCAGCGATTGGCAATCAAGCACGTTTTGATGAGATGAAAGCCTTCTTTGGTGATGTAGGCGCTGCTCATAACGCAGGCGTTTGGGAATCGGTTCCGATAGACCGTCCTGAGTTTAAGGCGGAGACCCGTCGCAAACTTGAGAAGGCGATCAAGAAACGTAAAGCCGAGGAGATGATCTGATGTTTGTGATTGATCACGATCGCGCCGGTGGCTATTGGGGAGCTGTGTATGTTTTTACAGCCATCAAGGGATTGCAGGTGGTTATTGATGGCCCGGTTGGATGTGAGAACTTACCAGTCACTTCGGTCTTGCATTACACCGATGCGTTGCCTCCCCATGAGTTGCCGATTGTGGTTACTGGCTTAGCTGAAGAGCAATTAGGTCGTGAGGGAACTGAAGGTTCGATGAAGCGTGCGCATGCAACCCTCGATCCTGATTTACCTGCCGTAGTGGTGACCGGATCGATTGCCGAAATGATTGGTGGGGGCGTTACTCCAGAAGGCACGGCGATTGCGCGCTTCCTACCCAGAACAATCGACGAGGATCAATGGCAATGTGCCAATCGTGCGATGTATTGGTTGTGGTCAGAGTATGGCGTGAAGAATGTACCCGAGCGCAAACCCCGCAAAGAAGGTGAGAAGCCCCGCGTCAATATCATTGGACCAGCTTATGGGACCTTCAATATGCCTAGTGACTTGGCTGAGATCCGTCGTTTGGTTCAAGGCATTGGTGCCGAAATTAATATGGTGTTCCCGTTGGGAAGCCATTTGGCTGATGTGTCTCGCTTGGTCGAGGCCGATGTCAATATTTGTATGTACCGTGAGTTTGGGCGCATGCTATGTGAAGCACTTGAGCGCCCATATCTGCAAGCACCGATTGGCTTACATAGCACCACTAAGTTCTTACGCAAATTAGGCGAGTTACTTGATTTAGATCCAGAGCCATTTATCGAGCGTGAGAAACACACGACCATCAAACCCATCTGGGATCTCTGGCGCTCAGTGACCCAGGATTTCTTTGGGACCGCTAATTTTGCAGTCGTGGCCAACGAGACCTATACCCGTGGCATTCAGAACTTCTTTGAAACTGAAATGGGCCTACCATGCAGCTTCGCGGTCTCGCGTAAACCCGGTGAGAAGACAGATAGCGAAACGATTCGTAAGCTCGTGAAAGAGAAATCACCCCTGGTACTGTTTGGTAGTTACAACGAGCGTATGTATATGGCTGAAGCAGGTAGTAAGGGAATGTATGTTCCAGCCTCTTTTCCGGGTGCAGTGATTCGGCGCCATACCGGTACTCCATTTATGGGCTACGCCGGCGCAACGTATTTAATCCAAGAGTTTTGTAATGGACTCTTTGATGCTTTATTCCATATCTTGCCTTTGGCAACCGATATGGATAAGGTCGATTCGACATTGGCTCGTAGCAAAGCAGCCAACTCCTTCCAATGGGATGGGGATGCTCAAACGATGGTGGCGAACTATGTTCAGAAGCAACCAGTCTTAGTACAAATCTCAGCTGCCAAACAATTGCGTGATCGCGTAGAACGTGATACCGAATCATCTGGTGAAGACCGCGTAACTGCAGAACGTGTTCGCATCTCATGCCCAGAAATTGTGCAAGAGAAGACTCAAACCCCTATTACGGAGAAAGTATGAGTACAGCTACTTTCACCCAAACCGAATGTGGCAGTTTGCTGCCATATGCCCTTGTCGCGCGGGCTTTGCGCGGTGCTAGCCGAAAGGCTAATTTTGAAGGAGGGATCTCGAATGAGTGATCACAGAGGCTCTATTTCTGGTCTTACCGACGACGAGGCGAAAGAATTTCACCAGTTTTATGTCCAAGGTTTGGTCGGGTTTACTGCAATAGCGGTCATTGCACACATCTTGGTGTGGGCATGGCGTCCTTGGTTCTACTGAAATAGTAAGTAACAACGTAAAGGCAACGATATGAAAGATATCCATTTAGATAACACAATGCAGGAGATGGTTAAGAACGATTCAATCACGTTTAGGACGATCTTCGTCTTGTGTTTTGTGGTGTGTTTTGTGCTTGCGCTCTTTACAGCGTTCTTACCTGGTAAGTGGAGCTCCTGGCTTCCAGGAGCCGAGGAGAAGTCAATGATCGACGGCGTAAGGTCAGCTGTTTATAGCTTTATGTCGTACTTAACTTAGGAGAAATACCATGTGGAGAATTTGGAAACTATATGACCCATTAAGGGCTATGGCTATTCAAGGAATCTTCCTGTTTGGTTTGGCAGCAATGATTCATTTAATTCTGCTAAGCACAGTTCGCTTTAATTGGTTAGACGGATTAAGTCAGACCCAGTACAAGGCAAAAACAGGGACGGGTTCTGCAACCCCACCAGCAGCACCAGCAGCAAAGTAGTACACATGATGCAAACCATGGTGGATAGGGCTTGACGACGCATCGAGTCTTATCTACCAATTTATTGGAGAATTAAAAATGGCCATGCTCAGTTTTGAGAGAAAGTACCGAGTCAGAGGGGGAACTCTTGTTGGCGGAGATCTATTCGATTTTTGGGTAGGCCCTTTTTATGTCGGATTTTTTGGTATCACTACGATTTTCTTTTCGTTCTTGGGGACTGCGTTAATCCTATGGGGTGCATCACAAGGACCCACCTGGAACCTATGGCAAATCAATATTGCGCCACCTGACTTGAAATATGGCCTAGCAGCTGCACCCTTAATGGAGGGTGGCTTATGGCAACTAATTACGATCTGCGCTCTGGGAGCGTTTGGATCTTGGGCTTTACGTGAAGTCGAAATCTGTCGCAAATTAGGGATGGGCTTTCATGTGCCTGTTGCGTTTTCGATGGCGATCTTTGCCTACTTCACCTTGGTTGTGATCCGTCCAGTGTTAATGGGTGCATGGGGACATGGCTTCCCGTATGGCATTTTGAGCCACCTCGACTGGGTCTCGAATGTGGGTTATCAATATCTACACTTTCATTACAACCCAGCGCATATGATTGCGATCACCCTATTTTTTACAACCACCTTAGCACTCGCAATGCACGGTGGCTTAGTTTTATCTTCCACTAATCCGCAAAAGGGCGAGTTTGTCAAAACACCAGAGCATGAGGATACCTTCTTTAGAGATTTGATTGGTTATTCCGTGGGAACGTTGGGGATTCATCGCTTGGGTTTGTTCTTGGCATTAGCAGCAGTATTTTGGAGTGCAGTGTGCATTGTGATTAGTGGACCATTTTGGACTCGTGGCTGGCCGGAGTGGTGGGGTTGGTGGTTAAACCTCCCCATTTGGTCATAAGAATAAGAATCGAGGAAATCAATCATGGACTATCAAAATTTATTTACTCAGGTTCAAGTCGTTGCCGAACCACATCATGGATCGCATCTAAACCCTAGAAAAGATGAGCGCGAGCGTATTGGCCAACCATTCTTGGTGCATCTTTTTGGCCGCTTAGGAAATGCGCAAATTGGCCCAGTTTATTTAGGAACGATCGGGGTTGCCTCCTTATTCTTTGGCATGATTGGTTTTCAGATTATTGGCTGGAACATGTTGTCTTCAGTCAATTGGGACCCGATTCAGTTTATTCGTCAACTCTTTTGGTTATCCCTTGATCCACCTTTACCAAAGCACGGATTAAGCTTAAATATGCCGCTCTCTGAGGGTGGCTGGTGGATGATGGCTGGTGCATTCTTAACAGCCTCGATCTTGTTGTGGTGGTGGAGAACGTATCGACGTGCGATTGCATTGGGCATGGGTACACATATCGCCTGGGCATTCTTAGCAGCTATTTGGTTATTTTTAGTACTCGGATTCTTCCGCCCACTCTTAGTGGGAAGTTGGAGTGAGGGCGTTCCCTTTGGCGTCTTCTCGCATCTGGATTGGACCGCCGCATTCTCATTACGTTACGGTAATTTGTTTTACAACCCATTCCACATGTTATCGATTGTCTTCCTCTATGGTTCGGCACTTTTATTTGCCATGCACGGCGCTACCATTTTGGCAGTAGGGCGTTATGGTGGTGAGCGTGAAATTGAGCAAATTGTAGATCGTGGAACTGCATCGGAGCGCGCTGGCTTATTTTGGAGATGGACGATGGGCTTTAATGCCACGATGGAATCGATCCACCGTTGGGCGTGGTGGTTTGCAGTCCTCGTCCCATTAACAGGCGGTATCGGAATTTTATTAACAGGCACCGTCGTTGATAACTGGTATCTGTGGGCAGTCAAGCATGGTGTTGCACCTGCTTATCCAGATGTTTACAGCATCCCCACAGTCGATCCGTCAGCGACCTTTGTGCCACCACCACCTGTTGCGAAATAAGGAGCACGACATGAACTCGATCAAACGTGTATTGAGCCTCGTTGCTCTAGCGGGCGCGACTCTGATCTTATCTGCCTGCGAAAGACCTCCCATAGAGTCAGTGCAAAATGGCTTTAGAGGAACTGGGATGGCATCTGTCTATAACCCACGGACTCTGGCGGCTGAAGCAGAAAAAAATGAGGTACCTGCCTCGATTCCGGCTGCCGCTGATGGCCCTAAAGCAGGCGCGGTCTATAAGAATGTCAAAGTATTAGGTAATCTGAGTGTTGCACAGTTCACCAACTTTATGGTGGCGATGACCAGTTGGGTTGCCCCTGAGCAGGGTTGTGCGTATTGCCATAACGTGGCTAATTTTGCTGAAGAGGGCATGTATACCAAAACTGTTTCTCGTAAGATGATTCAGATGACCCAGCGCATTAACGTGGAATGGAAGTCCCATGTGGCAGAGACTGGTGTTACCTGCTATACCTGCCATCGGGGTAACAATATTCCACAAAACGTTTGGTTTACTGACCCTGCTAAACCACAGGGTAGTGGGTTCTTAAGCGGTAAGAATGGTCAAAATACACCATCACCATCGGTCGGATTAAGCGATCTTCCTTACGATCCCTTTACACCCTATCTGTTAAAAGCAGAGAACATTCGCATGAATGGACCCACTGCTTTGCCAACCGGTAATAAGAACAGCATTCAGGATACCGAGAAGGTCTTTGGTTTGATGGTGCATATGTCAACTTCACTTGGTGTAAATTGTGCGTACTGTCATAACACCCGTTCGATGCCCGAGTGGTCGCAAAGTCCTCCTCAACGTATGACTGCTTGGTACGGCATTCGTATGGTCCGAGATCTCAATAACAACTATATGGTGCCGCTGACCAGCGTATTCCCAGCGCATCGATTGGGGCCTGAAGGAGATGTCCTAAAAAATAACTGCACAACCTGTCACCAAGGGGCATATAAACCACTGTATGGTGTATCGATGCTTAAAGACTATCCTTTCTTAACTGGCACACCGGCACCACGCGCGGCACCAAAGTCAGATGAGAAAAAAACAGTAGCGATGAAGTGAAGATGATGTAACCGGTAATTGATGGCGTCCTCGTGGCGCCATTTTTTTCTCCAACATACAAATATGCTTAAACGGACATACTTTCCTAGCGACGATCGGCCTATTGCGGTAGTGATTGGCAGTGGCTTTGGTGGTTTAGCAGCAGCCATCCGACTATCCCATAAAGGTTACCGCGTAAAGATTTTAGAGAAGCTGGATAAGCCTGGTGGGCGCGCTTATGTGCATCAACGCGATGGTTATACCTTTGATGCTGGCCCAACCATTATTACAGCACCATTTCTGTTAAAAGAGCTGTGGGAGTTGTGCGGTGAAAAACTAGAGACCGATGTTGATTTGCGCTTGATGGATCCGTTTTATCGGATTCGTTTTGACGATGGCACTCACTTTGATTACACCGGGGATTTACAGCGCATGCGCGAGGAGGTTGCTAAGTTCAGCTCTGCCGATTTACCAGGTTACGATCGCTTTTTAGCAGAGGCTGAGAAGTGCTATCAGTTGGGCTTTGAAGAGCTCAGTCACGTTGCGTTTGATTCCTTGAGCGATGTGGCGGAAGCACTTCCTTCCATGGTTAAGATGAAAGCGTGGGAAAGTATTTACACCTTAGTGGCGCGCCATTTAAAGAATGACAAATTACGTCAAGTGATGAGTTTTCATCCACTATTAATTGGCGGCAATCCATTCTCGGTCACAGCCGTGTATTCACTGATTAATTCTTTAGAACGTAAACACGGGGTCTTCTCAGCCATGGGAGGAACCGGTGCTTTAATCAAAGGCTTAGTTCGTCTATTGGGAGATTTGGGTGTAAGCGTGCAATGTAATACTGAAGTAAAACGAATTGAAATTCGTGATGGTAAAGCAGTTGGTGTCAGCCTAGCAGATGGCGATTTTGTACCGGCCGATATTGTGGTGTCGAATGCCGACGCTGCATGGACCTACCAGAAACTAATTGAGCCACAGCACCGAAGAGTATGGACCGATAAAAAAGTAGAACGTAGTAAATACTCGATGAGCTTATTTGTTTGGTATTTTGGTACTAATCGCCAATATCACGATGTACCGCACCATATGATTTTATTGGGTAAGCGTTACCGAGAGTTACTAACGGATATCTTTAAGCGTAAAGTGTTATCCGAAGACTTTAGTTTGTATTTGCATCGACCCACAGCAACCGATCCGAGTTTGGCTCCAGCAGGTCATGACACTTTCTACGTACTCTCTCCAGTCCCTAATTTAGATAGCGGTACAAACTGGCAAGAACAGGCCGAGCCTTATCGAAAAGCAATCGCACAGTACTTGGATCAATCCGTTCTGCCTAGCTTTCAGGATCATGTGACCACCTCTTTCTTAATGACCCCACAAGATTTTCAGGATCGACTGTTATCGGTAAAGGGCGCAGCCTTCGGTTTTGAGCCGTTACTTCTCCAAAGTGCGTGGTTTAGGCCTCATAACCGCAGTGAGGATGTAAAGGGTTTATACATGGTCGGTGCGGGCACACATCCTGGGGCAGGGATACCAGGCGTGCTGTCATCTGCTAAGGCTTTGATGTCTGTAGTTCCACACCCACTCAACGTTGCGACAGGATATGCCAAATGAATCGTAGCTCCAACCGTTTTGATGATGATTTGAATCAGTGCATGGAGACCATGCGGGATGGCTCAAAATCGTTCTTTGCAGCTTCGCGTGTCCTACCAAGCCGAGTTCGTGACCCCGCAACCGCTTTATATGCCTTTTGCCGAATTACCGATGACATTGCCGATGCGGCCGATGCCACTGCGGAATCTATCCATACCCTGCAAGAACGACTTACTGCGATTTATGCAGGACATCCGGGCGATGTTCCTGCCGATCGAGTACTCTCCGAAGTGGTTAGAGCATTTGATATCCCAAAAGAATTACCCCTTGCCTTAATTGAGGGTTATGAGTGGGATACGCAATACCGGACTTATGAGACCTTTGATGATCTATTGGATTACTGCGCACGTGTTGCCGGTACTGTTGGCGCCATGATGTGTTTGATCATGGGTAAACGCGAACCAGAGACCTTAGCACGCGCATGCGATCTTGGTTTGGCCATGCAATTAACGAATATTGCGCGTGACGTTGGTGAAGATGCTTTAAATGGCCGTATCTATCTTCCCTTGCAGTGGCTAAGAGAGGAGGGTATTAACAAAGAAGAGTGGTTACAAAATCCTCAATTTAATGAAGCCCTTTCCAGAGTAGTGGCACGATTATTAAAAGAAGCAGATCTACTTTATAAACAGGCTGAGATTGGTATTAGTGAGTTGCCCTGGGATTGCCGACCCGCGATACAGGCGGCGCGTTTGATTTACGCCGAGATCGGTCGTGAGCTAGAACGTTTAAATCTTGATTCTGTATCGGTACGCGCCGTGGTCTCAAAGCAGCGTAAATTAGTTCTTTTGACACACGCAGCCTCGGCGATCATTGCTAAGTTCTCGAATCGCCGCTTGGCAAAAGAGGCCCATCGCTCGATTCAGTTTTTGATTGATGCAGTCAGAAAAACACCGCACATTCGTCACTACGGCGGAACTATTTATGAGCGACTTACGTGGGTAGTCGATCTGCTGGAGCGTGTTGAGGAGCGAAAGCGCGAAGCGGAACTCAGCCTCGAGGACCGGTTTCAGGCTGGAGGCCTTCGCTGACAGGCTTGACATTTCATGAAATTTCTTGAATAATCAAGATAATTCTTGAAAGTGTAAATAATGCCCGCTCAACAACTTAGTAAATTCTCGTCTCAGGCAAGCCCTGAAATTCTCAATGCCATGAAGGAGCTTGCACAGCGTGAGGGTAGAAAAATGCATTCTATTTTGGATGAGGCTCTCAGCGATTATCTCGTTAAGAAGGGCGTTCTGAAGTCCAAAGGCAATGCCATGAATCATTTTGCCCAAAGCTTAAATCAATTTGATGCGCTTTATCAAAAGCTAGCAAAGTAAGTTTTTCAGTCAATGTCTCGTTATTTAACGACACACGATGTCGAGGTGATGCATCAAGTCCTGATCGAGCGCTACGGTGGTTCGCTCGGGCTACGTGATTTAGGCCTGCTGGAAGCGGCCGTTTTTCGTCCACAGTCTGGCTATTATGCGGATACGCTTTTGCAAGGAGCGGCATTATTTGAGAGTTTGATTATTAATCATCCATTTATTGATGGAAATAAGAGGATTGCTTTTGCCGCAATGGACGTATTTTTAAGAATGAATGGTTATCAATTAATGGTTGATTCAAATAGAATCCATTCCAAAATCATGGATCTGTTTAAACAAAAGCAAATGAATATAGAACATATTCATGCATGGCTTTTAGAGATTAGTCAAACAAGTTAATTTATTTCACCCTCGGCATCCGCCATGGCAACATAAATTGCACTGCCCACGAAGATAATCTAGGTACATCTAAGGTTTCATGAAAGGATGTCACACGCTCCCCTAAAAGCTCACTACTGAGAACTGAGCGTGCATAAAAGGGTGTGTCTTCCAGTGTTTCTAAAATTTCCAAAGGAGCCTGGCTGGGATTACGCATTTGCCGCTGAATGCGCCAACCAGTCTTGGGTAAAGCTTGTCGTGGTGGTGGGTCAAAGTTTTCAATTCGCCCATCTGGATGAAAAACTAAACCCAACAATTTCTCAAATCCATTCTTTTGTCGCACATCATAAATAACGGCTGTACGTCCACCACTCAGCTCTGCTCTTGACCAATCCCAATCTTTAAAAGGAATAGCAATCGGCTCATCTCCCTCATTGGAATCAAAATAGGCGTTCCCTTGCCACTTCAGTTTAGGTGAGTCGAGTTCAACCTCAATACGGGCAGAGGGTGCAAGTGGACCCCAGCGGTGTTTACCCTGATCATCTAAGCTAGTTGAGAAATTAAATAATTGCCGCGGAAATAATTTAAAGTGGCCGGCAACAAGTTGTCCAAATGGAACCGCGCGCTCGTAAATATCAACCCGTAAATGATCACCATGCCACTGTAATTGACTCGGTCCCACTACAAACTCTGTGCGATTACGACGAACACTAGCGGCACTCCGCTCTGTCATGGTCCAGCGTTTATTACTAGGACTGTAAATAGCTAAATTAATGGCACAATGATTTTCTGGATCTACAGAATTAGAACGACGCTGGGCCCATGCATAGTAGGGAGAGAACACGCTCCCTACGAATGCAATCATCACTAGACCATGCTGACCATCATCGCTTAAGGCATCGACATACCACCAGAGATAAGCACCCGACCGGACCGCTTGATCAAACCGAGGTGAGCCATCAGAGTTGCGGCCGCCATACGACCCGAGAGTGCCGCCATCGGCACCCCCGCTCCCGGATGTGCACTGCCCCCCGCTAGGTAGAGACCCGGAATGGTGGTGTGTGCTGCTGGCCGTCGAAAGGTATCCATCCAACCGTGATTGGCTTGGCCATAAAGTGCCCCACCGGTTGCCGGAAAGAGGCGATGAAAATCCTGTGGCGTGGTGCGGGTTACGATCGCATCCTCTAAAGAAAGGTCGAGGCCACAGTGGCGTAGTAGAGAAAATGCTTTTTCTTGACATGATTCAATCTCACTAAGAGAGGGTTGATTGTGGTCCCCAATTGCTGGAGCGTTTACTAAACAGAGCATACGTTCACCATCAGAATGCGTAAGATGGGTATCGGTTTGATCTTGTGCGCAAACATACACGGTAGGATTTTGTGGAAGACGCTTACGGTAAAAAATATCAGTGAACTCAGAAGCGTAATTTTGGTTAAAAAAGACGTTGTGACGAACCAAGGGAAACCCCTTGGGTTTTGCAAACATCGACCAAGTAATCGCAGAAAGCGAGCGAGTGGTTTGGCTAACTGGCGAAGCAGATTGATTTGCCAATCCCAGTAGACCTGTTTGTAAGGCCATTGCGTCACCGTTAAAGATAATGTTGTCCGTCACGATAATCTCACCATTACTCAAGCGGACACCCGATACTTTGCCAGCACTTTGCATGATCTCTTCACAGTTCATGCCAGTCATGAACTGTACCCCCTTGGCCTTGGCTAGCTTTGTGATCGCTTCGGTAATGGCAATCATGCCACCTTGCACTGCCCAAACTCCTTGCATTTCAACATCCGCAATCAGCATGAGAGTTGCAGGAGCTTGTGAAGGAGATGAGCCACAATAGGTGGCATAGCGACTAAAAAGTTGATGAATGCGCGGATCCTTAAAGTAACGTGACAAGCTCTTCCACAAATCATTAAACAGACCGATCTCGTAGAGAGCCTTTGATCCTATGGGGCCAAGATCGCTCATCATTCCCATCATGGATGGACGAGTGGAGAGCATGTAGGGTTTCTCAAGGGTGCGATATAGCTTGCTAGCCTGCTGACAAAAAGCCATAAAGTGATTGGCCTCTGCAGCACCTGCAAAATCATGAATCGCCTGTGCTGATTGCTCACGATTTGCATACAGATCTAAGCGTTCTGTTGGACCCCAAGCATGCCTAGCTAAGATCTGAAGTTGGTCAATGTGTAATACATCTTCTAATTGACAGCCCGCATTTTGAAAGATGCCATCAAACACCCAGCGCATCGTAAAGACCGTTGGACCAGAATCTACACCCTTACCAGCACACTCAATTTGACGGATTTTGCCACCAAGTTTTTGTTCTTTCTCTACCAAAATTACTTGAAGGCCAGCAATTGCCATATCTAGGGCGCTGACAAGACCGCCAATACCGCCACCAATGACAACAATAGGCTTGTCTTTGGGTGACTTAGTCAAGCCGTTTTCCTTTCCAAGAACCCTCTGCATCAAAGGGTTGGAAGCGTGCAAACATTGATTCAGAAAAATAATTACCTTGCATCGCAGCTTTGATTGCTGTGAGGTGTGCACCAGATCGAGCATACGCATCCATCGCAGCTTGAGAATCCCAAATGGTAAATGTGGCTTGACGGAAAACGGGTGCCTCGCCAATGCCAGCCGAGATTAAACATCCAGCACTCTGTTGTAAATCAGTTTGAGCCGATGGGGCCTTTGACCAAAATGAAAGAGCCCGCGTTGGCTTAATCGAAGCTCGGGTCAACGATGCAATTGGACCTGATGTAGGCGGGGCCATAGATTCTTGTAATTGATGGCCTGACCAACGCCCCTTTACCGAGTAGGCTCGGAGTTTTACAGTGAATAATTCATGTGCATGACTTCGGTACCAATCTAATAATGGCGACTCATGTATAAATCGATTGGCTTGTTCAAGCTCTTCAAAAAGACAAAATAGGCCTTGATGAGTTCCGCTCGGACTAATCAAGAAACCACCATTTTTACCCGATCCCATATGCTTTTGCAGAATAAGACCTTGTGGTCGGTATAGGCTAAATCGGTTAAACATCAGACGGGCAATACCAGAATATTTGGCTTGCGGTTTGATATTGACCAGGGTCATGACCGCTACCTGATTAGACATCTTATTCCTCGATGTCGCTATCTTTGCTTTGGTCGCTCAGATTGTATTTGCGTAATTTAATGTATAAACTTTGACGAGAGAGCCCTAGCATCTCCGATGCGGATACCCGATTCCCGCGCGTGAGGTCTAGTGCAGCCTTGATACAGAGTTGCTCAATTAAATCGGTGGTCTCATTAATAATTTCTTTGAGAGGCAGGCGACCTACGAGTTGGGTGAGTTCTTCACTCGAGCGAGTAATGGACTCTTCAGGCTGTATCTTAGAGCGTATGCGTGAGCCCACTTCTCGGATAGTAAATCCAAGACAGGCATGCGGGTAGGGTACGGATACTGCAGAAATTTCAACGGGATGCAAAGTGCCAAAGGAGTCACGAATTGAGGTAGCGAATAACTTAATAGATCCTTTTTCATGGAGATTAGACAGCATCACTCGCAAATCAACACTAGAGCGCTCTAGCCAACGGTCAAGGGGCTCATTCAGAATTTGCTCTAGTTTGTCTGACATAATTAAGCGTAAGAAAGCTTGATTAGCCGTTAAGATCTTTCCTGCTGAGTTGGTCACAATAAAACCATCGGGCGCATTTTCAAGGGCCTGTATGACCAGTGATTGCGCATTTGAATCATGGCGATCAATTAACTCACCAGTGCGCTTCAGGGTAATCAGAATCAGCGACTGATTTTCATTACGAAATGGTGCCGCTGATAAATAGACCTCTTGGCCACTCAAAATACTCGTATTTAACTCTGCTACTGTGCTGGTATACGCTACCTTACTGAGAAGAGATTGAACCTGAATTCGGTCTCCCTTTGTGAGGTAGTCCATCAATAAGCGACCACTTAATTTTTTTACCGAGTCACCGAGTAAATCAGCAGCACGTGGATTTGCTTCAATGACTTTAAACGTATTGGCATCTAAAACAATCACTGCCTCAGATGCCATTTCAAAGAGAACGCGATAGCGTGTCTCTAGTTGGCGTAAGCGGGTATAGTCGCGTTCAATGGCTTGTTGAGCATCAACCAAGCGCTGTTGTAATAAGGAAATTTCGCGGAGATCGCGCGCGAGTGCGATGATCTGTCCAGTGCTACCAACCTTTAAGGTTGCACACAGCAGCGGTAAATCGGCCGAGCCTGGAGAAGGTACATTAATTTGTCTAAAACGAGACAGACTCGTCTCATTCGCATCTTGGAGAAGAGCCTGTATTTTTGGACGACTTTCGCTAGTAACGACATCTAACCAATTTTTACCAACCCAACTTTCCAAGCTTGGGCTTCGTAAATCGGGGTTACCAAAGGCAATACTTTGAATGACGCCATCGCGATTTAATGTTAACGAGATATCTGCAGATGCTTGAACAATATGAGCAACCTCATCAGGATTAAGTTGCCCTAGGACATGAGCTGGGCTTGTTATGCTGTTCACTATCTACTCGTGTATCGATTTAATTAAACGCGTGATTTTAAGATATTTTCTGCTGCCACAACGGCATCTGCAGCACTTAAGGTACAAATATCAGCTACACAATCATCCATGAGTTCAGGTTTTACATTAAATAATGCGCCTCCCGCCATAATGCCAATTTGAGAGTTGAGGGAGGCTCGCCTTATCTGTGGAATGAGTGCCTGTAGTTTGTCCCACTGCAACTCATACGAAATAGAAATACCAACCACATCAAAATGCTCTTTCGAGCACAAGTCTAAGATCTCTTCCTCACTGGGGCTAGGAGTTGAGCAAACATTCCAGCCCGCCTGCGTAAAGAACTCGCTCAGCATAAAAACGCCCATCGTGTGTTGGGAGTGTGGCATCGCAAAGAGTAAGGCCTTACCAGAAAAAATACGATGATGATTTTGTTCATTCCGAAAATCGGGACTTAGTTCTTGCATGATGTGCTGAATGCGTCCCAATGCTAGGGTCACTGTGGTAAAGCTATGTTCATCGAGCTCCCAATAGCATTGCATTCGTCTAGCAGCTGGGGCAATTAGATGAAGGTAGAGCTCATTGAGTGATCGACCCTCTAGACGTAAGGATTTGATATAGCCCATGCAAATTTCATTTGAGCTATTAATTAATAGCTCAGCAAAGTACTTCACATCATCAGCAGAGATAGGCTCATCGTTATGAGAAGCAAGCGCCTGATTTGTATTGCAATGTTGGATTAATAGTCGGGGGATGATTTGAGCCTCGATGGTTTTATTTAGTAGATGAGCAAGTTCATGAGGGGAGGACCCTTTTGGCGATTCGGGCTCCAAACTCGGTAGCAGAGCACTTAAGCGGAACTTTTTTAACCATCCTCTACCTTCCTTGTCGTTTGTTGAGTTACTTTTGCTAGTTTGTAGATTTAAATGATCCACTTTTATCTGTCCCCATACTGTTCAGTCATGTTGCAATGCAACATTTATTACATCCAAGACCCCAAAATTACACAAAAAGCACGGGTTTTATGCCCTGGATAACTCAAAAAGGCGGCCCCAAATTGCCTTTTTCTTCGATATCTATAAGGTTAACCACTACTTGGCCTAACTGTCAAAATAATTTGACACTTATAAGGGTTTATTCTTAGATTTGAAAACATAAAAAAGCGTAAACTTAGGTTTACATATTTATATAGGAGCCAAGCTGCATAAGGAAGAAAGAGCATATGGCACGTCAATTACAACCCCTTTATACCCCAGAAGAGCGACTTCGACGCGATCGCTCGAAGTGGACCTTGGTCCAGGGGGTCCTTGCTCCTGTGCAATTTATGGCGTTTTTAATCAGTCTTTATCTTGTTCTGCGATTTCTATTCACGGGTGAGGGCGAGTTTGCTGCAAATACCTCTGTTGTAATTAAAACCCTCTTTTTATATGCCATCATGATTACAGGGAGTATTTGGGAGAAAGAAGTCTTCGGGCGCTATCTTTTTGCACCCGCTTTTTATTGGGAAGATGTCTTCAGTATGCTGGTTTTATTCTTGCATACCGCCTATTTGCTTGCTCTCGGTTTTGGTTTTCTAGAAATGCGCCAACTCATGCTATTGGCCTTGGCAGCATATCTGGCATACGTGATTAATGCGGGCCAGTTCTTATTGAAGTTGCGTCAAGCACGGCTTCAAGAGGCAAACCAATCTATTGATAGGGTGATGGCATGAACCGTATTATTCCTTTGCAATCTGCACCAGCAGGATGCGACTCTATTACACCATTAAATATTCTGAAAGAGAGAGGGCAAAGAGAAGTTTTTTGTGGATTAACCGGCATTATTTGGCTGCATCGAAAAATTCAGGATGCGTTTTTCTTGGTGGTAGGATCTCGAACCTGTGCTCACCTCGTACAGTCTGCGGCGGGGGTCATGATATTTGCCGAACCTCGGTTTGCTACTGCCATCATTGACGACCACGATCTAGCAGGTTTAGCAGATGCGAATGAAGAACTTGATCGGGTGGTAAATCAGCTCTTAACTCGTCGGCCGGATATTAAGATGCTGTTTTTGGTGGGATCATGCCCGTCCGAGGTCATCAAACTCGATTTGTCACGCGCTGCTGAGCGTCTCAGCAAAACATACACGCCACGCGTTCGAATTTTGAACTACTCAGGTAGCGGTATTGAAACAACATTTACGCAGGGTGAGGATGCATGCTTGGCCGCTCTTGCTAAAGAAATTCCGCAAGTAAGCGAGTCAACGACACAGGCAGCAGTTGAGCTTTTAATCGTCGGTTGCTTAGCCGATGTTGTCGAAGAC
The DNA here is from genome assembly GCA_036746715.1 of Polynucleobacter sp. GTDB lineage: Bacteria > Pseudomonadota > Gammaproteobacteria > Burkholderiales > Burkholderiaceae > Polynucleobacter. The sequence goes on from DAIODQ010000004.1 coordinate 42,515, forward strand.
CAATTCTCCAGAATGTTTACAGAGTTGGGCTTATCGTCATACGCCTTCTTTCCCCCAAGGCGTTCAGGTAATCTGCCTAAGGTTGGTCCTAATACACACTATTTACTAGCGCAACCTTTTCTAGCGGATACCGCTCGCGTATTAGAGGAATTAGGTGCCATTCGGATTCCAGCTCCGTTCCCATTAGGCGTAGAAGGTACAGAGGCATGGTTAGCCGCCGCCGCAAACACATTTGCTGTTCAGCCAGAGCGTTTTGAAAAAGTAGTGGCGCCTAAGCGTGAGCGTGCCAAAATGGCCTTAGAGCGTCAGCGCAAGATTCTTGATGGACGTTCGATCTTCTTTTTTCCTGACTCTCAATTAGAGATCCCGTTGGCTCGCTTTTTACATCGTGAGCTTGGTATGCAGCTGACCGAAGTAGGAATGCCTTATATCCATCGTCAACATCTAGCGGAAGAGATTGCATTATTGCCTAAGGACGTTTGTCTTTCTGAGGGTCAAGATGTGGAGAAGCAACTAGATCGTTGCCGCAGCGCTAATCCCGATATGGTGGTTTGTGGTCTGGGTCTGGCCAATCCCCTCGAGGCTGAAGGAATGACTACAAAGTGGTCCATTGAGTTGGTCTTTACACCGATTCAAGGTTTTGATCAGGCCGCTGATCTCGCAGAGCTCTTTGCACGTCCTTTAGTGCGGAAAACGAAGTTGGCAGCTTAGGAGAGAACGATGAAATTAACCCTTTGGACATATGAAGGACCTCCCCACATCGGTGCAATGCGCATTGCTACCGCGATGGAGGGTGTGCATTATGTATTACACGCCCCTCAGGGTGATACCTATGCCGATTTATTGTTCACCATGATTGAGCGCATGAACAAGCGCCCACCAGTAACCTATACAACATTCCAAGCACGTGATCTCGGTAGCGATACCGCCGAGTTGTTTAAAGATGCGGCCCGTTCTGCCTACGCTCGTTTCAAACCAGATTTATTAATGGTCGGAGCTTCATGTACTGCCGAATTAATCCAGGATGATCCGGGCGGTCTTGCTGCCGCTCTTCAGTTACCAGTTCCTGTCTTACCATTGGAATTACCTGCTTATCAAAAGAAAGAAAATTGGGGTGCTGCTGAAACTTTTTATCAAATGGTGCGCTTACTTGGAAAAGAGTATGTACTGCCGCCAGGAGAAAAAAGAGCACATCGTCCCGCTGGCATACCGCCGAGTTGCAATATATTAGGTCCCACCGCTTTAGGTTTTAGACACCGTGATGATGTCGTAGAGATTCGTAAATTACTGCGTCAAATTGGCGTTCGGGTTAATGTGATCGCACCATTAAGTGCGAAGCCTGAGGATATAAGTCGTTTACATGAGGCAGACTTCAATGTCGTTTTGTATCCAGAGGTAGCGAACAGTGCGGCACAGTGGATGAGTAAAAACTTTGGCCAGCCAAGTACAAAGACCATTCCGATTGGATTTAAGGCAACCCAAGCATTTATTCAAGAAGTATGCACATTAGCTGAAATTCAGTGTGATATTGAGGAGCTTACGAAGCGTTCACGGGCTCGCTGGTATGCCCTATCTGTTGATTCAACCTATTTAACTAATAAACGCGTATTTATCTTTGGCGATGCAACTCATGCAATTGCTGCGGCAAAGGTTGCCTCTGAAGAAATGGGCTTTCAAGTGGTTGGTTTGGGAACGTATAGCCGAGAACTGGCGCGTGAAGTTCGGGAAGCTGCTACTCAGTATGGAATTGAAGCACTTATTTCTGATGACTACTTAGAGGTTGAACAAAAGATTACAGAACTCCAACCTGAATTAATCCTAGGTACGCAAATGGAGCGCCATATTGCGAAGCGCCTAAAGGTTCCCTGTGCAGTGATATCAGCACCAATTCATGTGCAAGATTTCCCAGCACGGTATTCCCCTCAAATGGGCTTTGAAGGTGCGAACGTACTTTTTGATACTTGGGTTCACCCACTCATGATGGGTCTAGAAGAGCATCTTATTGGGATGTTTAGAGAAGATTTTGAATTCCATGATGGTGCTGCACCATCGCATTTGGGTCATGGCCACGCTAAGACCTCGGCCAATGAGCCGATTAAGGCTGAAGAGTCTGTTGAAGTCGTGAGTGCCTCTGTAGTGAATGGCGTACCGACGATGGAAAGTGTTTGGGAGCCAGAGGCTCAGAAGGAGCTCAATAAGATCCCGTTTTTTGTACGCGGTAAGGCCAGACGCAATACCGAACGCTTTGCCAACGAACGTGGTCTTCCTACAATTTCTTTAGAAACGCTGTATGACGCTAAGGCCCATTTTGGGCGTTGATTTCACTTTAACCATGAACAATATCTTTGGAGCTCACGAATGAACGTAGTCAATATACCGGTAAGTGACATGAAGGGTCGACGACCTGACGGCGAGGGAAGTGTTCAGGTTCAACTGGATCCTAATTTGAAGATTGGTAAAGCAAAAGTATTTGCGGTGTATGGCAAAGGAGGGATTGGCAAAAGTACAACCTCATCCAACTTGTCGGTTGCCTTCTCAAAATTAGGAAAGCGTGTAATACAAATCGGATGCGATCCGAAGCATGATTCCACCTTTACGCTCACCAAGAAGTTGATGCCTACGGTGATTGATGTCTTGGAGAAAGTCGATTTTCATTCGGAAGAGCTTCGGGTTGAGGACTTTGTCTATGAGGGTTACAACGGTGTCATGTGTGTAGAAGCTGGAGGACCACCAGCAGGAACTGGCTGCGGAGGTTATGTCGTTGGTCAAACGGTCAAGCTTCTAAAAGAACACCATCTTTTGGAAGATACCGATGTAGTCATCTTTGACGTCTTGGGTGATGTGGTGTGCGGTGGTTTTGCGGCGCCCTTGCAGCACGCCGATCGGGCACTGATTGTGACTGCGAATGATTTTGATTCTATCTTTGCAATGAATCGCATCATTCAGGCGATTGGTGCTAAAGCCAAGAACTATAACGTTCGTTTAGGCGGCGTGATTGCGAATCGCAGTGCGGCTACAGATCAAATTGATAAGTTTAATGAGAAGGTGGGCCTAAAGACTATGGCGCACTTTCCAGACTTGGATGTTATACGTCGTAGTCGCCTAAAGAAATCCACTCTGTTTGAGATGGAACAATCGCCCGAGCTTGATCTGGTTCAAAAAGAATATTTACGACTTGCGGCTGCTCTTTGGGCTGGAGCTGATCCATTACCAGCGGTTCCAATGAAGGACCGCGATATTTTTGATCTCTTAGGATTTGATTGATTCGGAAATGGATATGCAACATCATTCGTATCTCGAAAAGCGCGGTCAGCTAGAGCAGTATTTTGATCGCACTGCCTTTGATGCATGGGCTAAGTTAACCTCGACTGCGCCAGTGAGTGGAATTCGTAAGACGGTTCGTGCTGGGCGCGATGAAATGCGCAATGTATTACTTGCTTACTTACCGAGCGATCTTAGTGGGCAGCGTGTCTTGGATGCTGGTTGTGGAACAGGAGCCCTTGCTGTGGAATTAGCAAAGCGGGGCGCTCGGGTGATGGCAACCGATATTTCTCCAACCTTAATTGAGCTAGCCCGAGAGCGTTTACCCAGTGATTTACCGAATGGCTCGATCGAGTTCTTTGCGGGTGACATGTTGGATTCCAGTTTGGGTCAATTTGATCACGTAGTGTGCATGGATTCCATGATTCATTATCACCGGCAAGATATTACTAAGGCATTGGCAGGACTAGCAAAACGAACTCACCATACGATTGCATTCACCTTTGCGCCCAAGAATCCTTTTTTATCGACCATGATAGCTGTGGGACGATTATTCCCAAGGGGCGATCGCGCACCATTTATTGAACCTGTGGCAGAGCAAACTTTAGCCAAGTTAATTACCCAAGAGGCACTCTTAGAATCTTGGCAAATTGCAAGTACGCAAAAGATTGCTCGCGGTTTTTATATTTCTCAGGCGATGGCTCTTCGCAAATCATGAAATCCCTCAACATCAACCTTTTCCAAGCATGGCGTCGTATCTCGCCACGCTTGATGCCGTTCTCTGATGTGGCAACCAAAGACCTGCCATTAAGTAAATGGTTGCGCCTTGCATTATTTCAAGTATCGGTTGGGATGGCGACAGTCATGTTGATTGGTACCTTAAATCGCGTCATGATTGTGGAGATGGGCGTAGCCGCCAGTTTGGTGGCATTAATGGTTGCTTTACCTTTAGTATTTGCGCCTTTTAGAGCCTTGGTAGGCTTTCGGAGTGATCGTCATCGCTCATTCCTTGGCTGGAAACGAGTCCCCTACATTTGGTTAGGCAGTTGGTTGCAATTTGGCGGCTTAGCCATCATGCCATTTTCATTGATATTACTTTCAGGTGATTCTAATTGGCCTGCATGGTTTAGTCATATTGCTGCAGGCCTTGCATTTTTATTGGTGGGGGCCGGTATGCAAGTGACTCAAACGGCAGGTTTAGCATTAGCCTCTGATTTGGCAACGCCCGCTTCTCGTCCCCGTGTAGTAGCACTGATGTATGTCATGTTCTTACTGGGTATGGTTTTTAGTAGTCTCTTGTTTGGTTTTCTGCTTAAAGATTTCTCACCCGTTCGTTTAATTCAGGTAGTGCAAGGCGCGGCAGCATTAACGATGTTCTTTAATCTATTCGCGTTATGGAAGCAAGAAGCCCGTCAGCCAAAGACTAGAGAGCAATTAGCGATGGAGCCGGTCATTCGTTTTCAGGATTCCTGGAAACAATTTGCGAAGCAAGATAAAGTGATTCGGTTTCTAGTCGCTCTTGGCATGGGTACTGCCGCATTTAGTATGCAAGACATCATTCTGGAGCCTTACGGTGCAGAGGTGTTGGGTTTATCCGTTAGCGCTACTACCTTGCTAACCAGCCTGACTGCCTTAGGAGCTCTGCTTGCATTTATGCTGGCTGCAAAAGTATTAAACCGATCAATTGACTCACATCGCTTAGCAGCAGTAGGTGCTTTGTGCGGCATTTTTGCCTTTACCTGCGTTATTTTTTCTGAGCCACTACTATCCCCAACCTTATTTAGGATTGGGGCTTTCTTAATTGGATTTGGCGGCGGTTTATTTGCCGTGAGCACTCTCGCAACGGCCATGAGTTTTGACTCCTTAGGTATGAACGGTTTAGTTATTGGCGCGTGGGGTGCTGTGAGCGCATCCGCTGCTGGTTTAGCAATTGGCCTTGGCGGTGTGATTCGGGATTTAGTTTCAAGTTTGGCTGTATCTGGAACCCTTGGTTCTGTTCTGGTTTCACCAGGTACTGGCTATAGCTTTGTGTATCACATTGAGTTGTTTTTGTTGTTTGCAACCTTAGTAGCAGTTGGTCCATTGGTCGTGATGAAACGATCGATGGCAATGCATTCGGATTCGAAGTTTGGATTAGCTGAGTTTCCAAGCTAATTCATTATTTAAAAGGGGAGTTCATCATGGGAACTGGAGCAATTACACAATACGTTGATGTCGCACAATTGGCCTTATACGCATTTTGGGTCTTTTTTGCCATTTTGGTCTATTACCTCACTATTGAGGGTAAGCGAGAGGGATTTCCTCTCGAATACGATCAAGCTGGTAAGGTACGTCGGGCCGAAGGCATCGCTGCAATGCCAAAACCAAAAACCTTCAAGACTCAATTTGGTGGTGACGTCTCCGTGCCACGGGATGAACCGCTTGAGCGACTTGCCGCAAAGCCGGCAAATCGACTGAATGGTTCACCCATCGAGCCAACTGGCAACCCTATGCTTGATGGAATTGGCCCTGGTGCATATGCCAATCGTGCTGATGTTCCTGACCATACCTCAGAAGGGGATCCGCGGATAGTGCCCATGCGCATCTTGGGAGGATTCAGTATCGCTCGTCAAGACATTGATCCACGTGGCTTAAATGTAGTTGGTGCCGATGGTGTGCGTGGTGGAACCATTAAAGAAATCTGGGTAGATCGTGCTGAGATGATGATTCGGTATCTTGAAATTGAAACCACTCCAGAAGCCGGTGGCCGACGCGTTCTCTTGCCTATGAACTTTGCTCGAGTTGCACGTAATCAAGTTTCGGTTCAAGCAGTTCTCGGTAGGCACTTTGCAGGTGTTCCCGCAACAAAGAGTGCTGAACAGATTACCTTGCTCGAAGAGGAAAAGATCATGGCCTACTTTGGGGCTGGCACTTTGTATGCCACACCCGAGAGAAGTGAGCCATTGGTATAAGAATCATGAACGCTCCTTACCAATCACCAGAACACGAGTTCGAAGCTCAACCTGGCTTACCAGAGCCTTTGCCACGTAATGAGGAAATTATTTGGCAGGGGGGGCCTGATCTCAAAGCATTTGCGCTGCATGCTTTTCATATGCATTGGTTTGCTTTGTACTTCGGTGTGATGGTTCTATTAAAGGCTATTGCCGTTAGTCAGTCTGTGGGCGGTTGGAGTCAGGAGTGGCCAGGTTTTGTTTGGGCTTTAGGCCTCTCTATTGCTGCATTGGTCTTAATTGGCTTGTTGGCCTATTGGTCAGCCAATACAACTATGTACACCTTGACGAATCGCCGCTTAGTAATGCGGATTGGGATTGTATTGACTATTACCTTTAACTTACCGCTCAAGCGTTTAGCGCAGGCCGGTGTTCATATTTATAAGGATGGGAGCGCCGATATTCCGATTCGCTTAAATCCTGAGGATAAGATTCCGTATCTTCATTTATGGCCTCATGCCCGCGCCTGGAAATTAGCGCATCCCGAGCCCATGATCCGGTGTGTAGCCGAAGGTAAGCATGTTGCTAGTCTATTTGCAGATGCTTGGGCCAGCGCCAACCAAGTTGATCTTAATCAGCGCGAGTCAACTCCTCTTCAAAGTAATCCAGCAAAGTCTACAAATCGTGCCTATGGGTCTGATATGGCGCTGGTAAAAGCAGGTCAATCAATCCTATGATTTTGTTTTCCTTAAGTTTTTCGCGCAGTACAACTTTAACAATGCTGGGCACTGTAGTGGTAGTCGTATTTTTGACTTGGGTTATCTCACAGTCGCAAGTTAGTGCACGTTATCCGGATGCGCCTGCAAAACAAGTGAAGCAACTTCGTTTTGAGGATCGCAGCGATGGCTCTATTGCTGTTTTTGATTACCAAACTGGGAAGCAAATTGATTCAATCGTCGGTGAAGCGGGGTTCGTACGCGGCGCTTTGCGAACGCTAGCGCAGGAGCGTAAGCGTCGTGATATTGATAGTAGGCCCCCATTTGAATTAATTGCCCGTCAAGATGGGCGCCTGACGTTAATAGATCCCAGTACAGGTCGCACGATTGACCTAGAGTCTTTTGGAGCAATTAATGCAAAACACTTTGCTCGTCTCTTGCTTATAGACAGTCAAACCACACAACAACGTTAATTATTGGAGAAATAGTATGGAATCCGCAGAAAGTCTATTACGGGATCAGATACCAGCAGCAGTTAAGGTCAATGAGTCCACCAAGATGGCTTTGCAGGACGCTGTTCTGAGCCCTCGTTTTTACACCACTAATTTTGATGAAGTGGATAAAACCAATATTGATGCACTTCGTTCGGAATGGAATGTCTTAATGGCCGAGTTTGCAGCGGATATTAATTCTGATCACTTTCAACGTCCAGCCAATATGGATAAGAACTATTCCAATGTTGATCCTGAACTTTATGATGAGTTTGTTGACTTCTTGATTAGTTCAATTACCTCCGAGTTCTCAGGCTGTATTTTGTATGCTGAGATTAAGCGCAAGGTCAAGAATGAAGATATGAAGTTGCTTTATGGCTATATGGCGCGTGATGAGTCCCGGCATGCAGGTTTCATTAACCAGTGGCTCAAAGACTTTGATATTGGAATTGATTTAGGGTTTTTGGCAAAAGCGAAAAAGTACACCTACTTTAAGCCAAAGTTCATTTATTACGCCACGTATTTATCCGAAAAGATTGGTTATGCTCGTTACATCACCATTTTCCGTGAGCTTGAGAAAAAACCAGAGTTACGTTTTCATCCAATATTCCTCTGGTTTGAAAGATGGTGTAACGATGAGTTTCGGCATGGCGAAGCATTTGCATTAATCATGCGCGCCAACCCACACCTTCTCACTGGCCTCAATAAGTACTGGATCCGATTCTTCTGCTTAGCGGTTTACAGCACGATGTATGTTAGAGATCATTCGCGCCCACAACTCTACAAAGCAATGCAGATCTCTCCGACTGATTATGACAAGAAGGTCTTGCATATTACTAATGAAATTACTAAGCAAGTATTTCCGATTACGCTCAATTTAGATGACCCAAGATTTTATGAGTGTATGAACCAGATGCTTGCATTGTTTCAAAAGATGGATATTTATAAGGCTAAAGGTGGTTTATGGTCAAAAATTATGGTGCCGGTCATGGGTGCACGTGTTGGTGTGGTATTTGCAAGAGCATTCTTCTTGCCAGTTCATAACCATGAGTTGCCCCGCAATGTTCGTTTGGCGCCAAGCTGGTAATCAACAATGAGTATGAGCACGTTTGCCTTTCCATTGCTCTACACCGTCTTTGCATGGTGGTTTGGAACAGGCATTATCTTGCTTCTTAATCAACGACCACGTTCGACCCATCAAACCACCTTTTGGATGAGTGGTGTTGTATTGCTATTTGCTTTGGTTGGCTTAAAGACTAGCGCTAATTTAAATACAGTCGCTGGAGCGTATTGCGGCTTTACCTGCGCACTACTTGTATGGGCCTGGCAAGAAATTGGTTTTTTACTGGGTTACGTAACAGGATCAAGACGGACTGCTTGCCCTCCTGAATGCCGTGGATTTAGGAAGGCTTTTTATGCGTTTCAGACCATAGCCCATCATGAACTTGCATTACTTGTGCTCGGCGCAGCAGTAGCCTTAGTGACCTGGGGTGGAAGTAATTTAGTTGGATTGTGGACCTTCATCATTTTGTGGGCCATGCGCCAAAGTGCCAAGCTGAATGTGTTCTTGGGGGTTCTCAATTTGAATGAGAAGTTTTTGCCAGTACACCTGAAATATATCCATAGCTATTTTACAAAGCGGGCTATGAATCCTTTATTACCAATTTCAATTTTATTAGCGTGCTTATTTGTTATACCGCTTTGGCAAGCTGTATTTGCTTCTAATGCCACCCCATATCAAATTGCTTCATCCACCATTTTGGCTACCCTATTATCGCTGGCGATTCTGGAACATGTCTTAATGGTATTGCCTTTATCAACTGAGGGATTGTGGAAATGGGGACTTCGGTCTTAAACCAAGCGAGCCAACGCTCGTGGCCAACTCCATCAGCGATTTTGGAGTTATTAAAGCCGATCACATGGTTTCCACCCATGTGGGCTTTTGCCTGTGGTGTGATCGCATCCGGAGTGTCAGTGACAAATCATTGGCATTTATTGCTTGCTGGTGTAATTTTGGCTGGACCCATGGTGTGTGCTGCGAGTCAGGCAATTAATGATTGGTTTGATCGCCACGTTGATGCTATCAATGAGCCACATCGACCCATTCCTTCGGGCCGTATGCCTGGTCGCTGGGGATTGTATGTGGCAATTCTATGGACAGGTTTATCTCTTCTATTAGGCTGGTTGATTAGCCCATGGGCTTTCGTTGCTACGCTAATTGGTCTAGCTCTGGCATGGGCGTATAGCGCTCCGCCATTTAGGCTCAAACAAAATGGTTGGTGGGGTAATGCGGCCTGTGGGTTGTCGTATGAGGGACTTGCTTGGTTTACAGGTTCGGCTGTGATGCTTGGCGATGCGTTTCCGCCAACCTATTCTATTTTGCTTGCCTTACTCTATAGCGTTGGTGCACATGGCATCATGACCTTAAATGACTTCAAAGCAATTGAGGGCGATCGACAGATGGGTGTTCGCTCTCTACCTGTTCAGCTTGGTGTTTATGGCGCCGCCTGGAACGCATGCTTGATGATGATTGTTCCTCAATATCTCGTTGCTGGATTCTTATATTGGCACGGTAGTTCATTTCATGCCTTGGCTATTTTGGTATTAATTATTGCTCAGCTACTCATGATGAAGTATTTCTTGAGCGACCCCATAAAGCGTGCATTGTTCCTGAGTGGCTTTGGTGTTCCGCTTTTTGTGAGTGGCATGATGATTAGTGCGTTTGCGATTGCTCGGTGAGATGATGAGCTCTAATAACCTAACAAAATTGACTTGGTTTGGTATCGCACGCTTGGGTTTGGTACAAGCCTCTTTAGGTGCAGTAGTTGTCTTGACCACCTCAGTCTTAAATCGGGTGATGGTCATTGAGTTGGCTTTGCCGGCTTTGTTGCCTGGCCTATTAGTTGCCATGCATTACTTAGTGCAATTTATTCGGCCACGGATGGGTTTTGGATCAGACCAAAGTGGCAGATCGACCCCGTGGATACAAGGTGGCATGTTGGTCTTAGCCAGCGGTGGAGTATTAGCAGCAATTGCGGTAGGACTCATGAATCATGATTTAGTCTGGGGCATTGGCTTAGCATTCATTGCATTCATGATGATTGGCTTAGGAGTGAGTGCTAGCGGGACAGCCTTATTAGTGCTTTTAGCAAAACGGGTTGATGAAAAACGTAAGGCAGCCGCTGCTAGTTGTGTCTGGCTCATGATGATCTTTGGCTTTGCGATGACCGCTGGTATTAGCGGTCGCTTGCTCGATCCATTCTCCTTTGAGCGTTTAGTCTTTATTTCATTGGGTGTTTCATGCATTGCTCTGATACTAAGTTTTACTGCTCTTTATGGGCTTGAACCAAAGCTCATTAAAGAGTCAGCCTCTAATACTAATCAGCCAAAGTTACGTTTTAAAGAAGCGCTTTCTGAGGTATGGCAAGAGTCGCGGGTGCGTCGCTTTACGGTCTTTGTATTCATCTCCATGTTGGCGTATAGCTCGCAGGATTTAATTTTGGAGCCGTTTGCCGGTACTGCTTTTGGGATGACTCCTGGAGAAACAACCAGTTTGTCAGGATTGCAGCATGCTGGTGTACTCTGTGGCATGCTCTTATGTGGTTTTGTAACCAGCAAGAGCAAGAACCCTAGCTTGTCTTCTTTGCGGATGTGGACGGTAGGGGGTTGCTTTGCCTCAGCCCTAGCAATGCTAAGTCTAGTAATGTCCGGTATCGTTGGCTCGGGTTGGCCATTTCTGGGGACAGTATTTATCTTGGGTGTATCAAATGGCGCATTCTCGATTGCTGCGATTGGGTCGATGATGCAATTTGCTGGGGTAGGCAAGGAGAAACGCGAAGGTGTGCGTATGGGTGTCTGGGGCGCCGCTCAAGCAATCGCTTTTGGCCTAGGCGGAATCTTAGGAACCGGCGCTAGTGATCTTGCCCGTTACTTACTCGGCGATCCTGTTGCTGCATATGCCAGCGTCTTCTTAATTGAGGCCATCTTATTTATAGCAGCTGCAGTCCTTTCTTTTTATATTCGTCCCGTTGAGCGCATCCAACAAGTGCAAAAACAAAATACATCGATACCGAGCAGTTTAATTTCCCATGGAGGATCATCATGAGTTCCCTAGAAACCTTTGACGCCGTTGTTGTGGGCGGTGGACCTGCTGGCGCTACAGCTGCAGGCGATTTAGCTAAGATGGGACATAAAGTTCTTTTACTCGATCGTGCAGGACGGATCAAACCATGTGGGGGAGCAATTCCACCACGTTTAATTAAAGACTTCGAGATTCCGGATGAGTTATTGGTTGCAAAAGCCCGTTCGGCGCGCATGATCTCGCCGAAGAATAACCAGGTAGATATTCCAATTGATGGTGGCTTTGTGGGAATGGTTGATCGGGATAAGTTTGATGAGTGGTTGCGCGTTCGTGCTGCTAATGATGGCGCTACACGGCGCACCGGTATTTTTGAGAAGATTACACGCGATACGGATGGGACCGCAATTCTGCATTACCGTATTCATTCTTCCAATCGCTTGGAAGAGGACCAAAAGGGAGCGGTTAGGGCTAAAGCCATTATTGGGGCAGATGGTGCAAAGTCAGGAGTGGGTCGCAATGCGATACCAGGGGCAAAAGATGTTGATTATGTTTTTGCATACCATGAGATAGTGCGCGTTCCTGATTCACCTCCGCAAGGATATGATGGTTCGCGTTGTGATGTGTTTTATCAGGGCACTTTATCTCCAGATTTCTATGGTTGGATTTTCCCCCACGGTAATACGATGAGTATTGGAACGGGAAGCGCTGATAAAGGTTTTTCTTTAAGAGGCGCGGTATCTGAACTCAAGAAAATAACCGGCCTAGAAAATGTAGAGTTATTACGCCATGAAGGTGCTCCACTGCCAATGAAGCCTCTTAAGAAATGGGATAACAATCGGGATGTGATTTTGGCAGGAGATGCCGCAGGCGTCGTTGCCCCAGCGTCTGGTGAAGGTATCTACTATGCAATGGTGGGCGGGCGCTTAGCGGCTGACTCGGTGCATGAGTTACTGGAGACGGGTAATGTAAAAGCCTTAGCAAAAGCCCGTAAGCGTTTTATGAAAGAGCATGGAACCGTGTTTTTGGTCTTGGGGATCATGCAGCGCTTTTGGTATGGCAATGACAAACGGCGTGAGCGTTTTGTCAAAATGTGCGAGGATAAAGATGTTCAGCGCTTAACCTTTGAGTCCTATATGCATAAGAAACTGGTTCGCAAAGACCCCATGGCGCATATTAAGATCTTCTTTAAAGACATGGCTCATCTATTGGGTATGGCAAAGGTATGAGTTTTGAGTGGTCGGAACACTATAAGCCAATCATCTTTGCCTTTGCCTGGGGAATTATTCTAGCGCTTGCAGGGGCATGGGCTACCGAGTTGGGCGAGTGGTATAAAAATTTGCAGCAACCTTCGTGGAAACCACCGGATTGGGTTTTTGGACCCATGTGGACCACCATCTTTATATGCGCTGGTATTGCATTTGTGATGGCATACAATCGGGCGCCCAGTCAAGAGGCGATACGGATGCTGGTCATTCTCTTTATTGTGAATGGCTTATTTAATTTTGTTTGGAGCATTCTGTATTTTCGGATGCATCGCCCGGACTGGGCTTTGATTGAAGCGGTCGGTCTTTGGCTATCCGTCTTGGCCATCTTATTAGCCACGCGTTCGTATTCACCAATATCCAGTTGGTTGATGGCCCCCTATTTGGTTTGGGTATCGATTGCAATGGCTTTGAACTGGACCACTGTTAAGCTGAACGGCCCATTTCCTCAGTAAGAAGGGCGAGATACAAAAGCAGGAATAAAAAAAGCCAAGCATTTGCTTGGCTTTAGAGAGAACTAAAACTGCTTTTATCCTAAGCTGTCAGCCCAAATATTGCGGGCCCAACCCCAAGCATAGACACCTTCAAGCTTACTTGCTTCCGAAGAGAGGCCGCCTGAACCCGGAACCGTTTTAAAGGTTTTATCTTTGGCGTCGTATTGATGAACGCTGGCAACGTGCACAACCTCATCGGCACTCACAAAGCTATAACAGGTATTGGTTAAGACGGGCGTTTGATTAATTTCAAGACCACCGAGCTCAGCAACGACCGCAGCTGCCGCTACTTTGGCATGGGAGTTTGCCATATGACCAGACTTAGGCATGAGCGGGGCAATCTGAATGGAGTCACCTAAGACATGGATGTCCTTAGCCGCAGTGGACTCAAAATTTATGTAATTAACGTTCACCCAACGTGCATTGGAGTTCGCCAAACCACTTTGGACAGCAATATTGCCAGCTCGCATCATGGGTAGGATATTCAAGACATCTGCCTTGACATCATCTTGCACATCAAATTTAATCACCTTTTTCCTGGAGTCAATCGCTACAACATTATGCTTGGGGCGGTACTCAATCATACCGGGGTACATGGACGCCCAAGCTTTTTTGAACAGGCCACCTTTGGAAGTAACATCATCATTGGCATCTAAGATCAGTACTTTGGATTTAGGCTTGAACTGCTTGAAGTAACTAGCAACTTGGCAGGCGCGTTCATAGGGTCCAGGAGGGCAGCGATAGGGGGCAGTGGGAACGCTGATTGCATATACACCACCGTCTTTCATGCTCTCGAGTTGCTTACGTAGCAAGACAGTTTCTGGCCCTGCTTTCCAAGCCTGCACGGTTACGCCTTCCTGATTTGCCTTTTGTAGACCCTCAACGCGGTCCATCATCATGTCAATACCGGGGGAGAGTACTAGCTTGTCGTATTTAATCGTGGCACCAGATGCTAAACGAACTGTTTTCTGTTTCGCATCAATCGATGTGACCATGTCCTTCACAATCTTAATGCCATGACGTTTGGACAGATTGTCGTATGGGGTGGAGATATTGGAGATCGATGTGTGTCCGCCAACGACCAGATTAGACATCGGGCAGGAGATAAATTCAGTATTAGGTTCAATCAAAGTAACTTGAGCACTGTTATTGGAGAACATGCGGATGTACTTAGCAGCTGTGGCGCCACCATAGCCACCACCAACCACAACGACATTGGCCTTACTAATATTGATTGGATTTGACGCACAGCCTGCAAGAAGCCCTAAAGAGGCACCTGAGCTAACACCTAAAAAGTGACGACGATTCATGATGGGTTCCTATTATTTTTTACCAAGAATATTGGAGATGGTTTGGAGTTGCTCGTCTGTATAGCCTTTTGCTAATTGATGCATGATCGTGCCAGTGCGAGCTCCGCTCTTAAATGCTTTTAATTGTGTCAGCATTGCTTCACTACTAAGGTGATTAATTTGGGGCATACCTGCATTTGGTACTCCAACCCCGTTGGTGCCATGGCAATTTGCGCAAGTTGCAGTAAGACTTAGTTGATTCAAATTACTGGCGCTGGTTTGACTCATGGCCGGCGTACTTAGTGAAAGTAATCCTACCGCACTGATACCTAACCCCAGTTTGCTTAAGGTGCGCGCTGATTGAAAGAACATAGTAAATATCTCCATTGGTTTTATTTCGAATAACTGTACTAAAGTAAGAATCTATCTTAAAGGATGGCTCAAAGAAGCGTGGCTATATTCCTATTATTTTCTAGACATTAATTTTATAATCATATAACTCAAGGCGCATATATAGACTAAGGTTTTCCCTAGGTTTTGTATGAATTTGCTCCGAATTCATCGGGGATTATCCCTAGGCTAATAAACTAGAGGGTATGCAAACACCGATTTCGTATCCATCTCTCCTCCTATGCTTTGTGTTTGCAATAGGCGCTTATCTGTATGGGGCCGATAGTCGTTTTGCCCCAAAGAATGGCGATGAGTACCCCTATACCCATATTGTTCGTATGACCAGCTCCTCAACGCATTGGTTGCCTTTACAGTCAGAGATGGAAGGAATCAAAAACACAAAACCACCTTTATTATTTTGGCAGGGTATGGCCTCCACCGACCAGGGAAAGAACTGGTCTCTATTCAACTTGCGTTGGCCAAGTTTGCTTTACACCGCATTGACAGCTTTCCTTCTCACTTTGGTAGCTAGCAAGGTCACAAAAAATTTATCTCTCGGTATTCTGGCAGGCCTAATCTGGTTAGCCTTCTTCAATACCTATCGCTACGGCAGACCATACCTAGCAGAGCCGCCCGAGATATTTTGGTTAAGCTTGCCGTTCTTTGTATTACTCCTTTGGGGTAAGCAAGCATTTGAGTCTAAATGGATTTTTCCGTTGATGAGTGGCATCTCCTTGGGTGCTGCACTTCTTTATAAGTCGATTGCTTATGTGGTTCCTGCTTGTTTGGTACTTATTCTTTGGTTTTGGCAGTGGCGTTCAGCGCATCTTATGGAACTTATTCGTAAGGACCTGTTTAAGGTATTCATAGTGGGTATGATTGCCGTCGCAATCTTTTGTCTTTGGTTTCTGCTGGACCCCAACCCAAGAGCAGTGTGGAATGAATTCATTATCGGTGAGAATGCGGGGAAGTTTGCGGCCCGCAATAGCCATTATTTGAAAGACTTATTATGGGGCGGAGATAGCATTGGCATGCTATTACTCACAAGTGTGGCAAATGCAGGATTTTTATCGCTGCTGGTCATTAATTTGTTTTATCTCGCAATTCGGCATTACAAACAAATTAGTTTTGAGCAAAAACTACTTTGGATCTGGATTGCTGTCTTCTTTCTAATTTTTTGTTTGCCCAGCCAACGTTCAGGACGTTACTTATTGCCGATCATGCCTGCAATCGCTATTTTATTGGCAATACATTGGCAGCAGCTCCATCGATTTGTTTTTTGGATTGCATTGGTATTGCAAGCAATTGTGCTGATTGCAGTAGCATGGTTAAGCTGGAATATTGATTTATGGACCTATCCGGTGTGGTATTGGATTCTTCTCTCTGCCTCGATAGGCGTTGTTGGATTTGGCTTATTCCGCATATCACTTACCAAGACGGCCACCTTACTAGCTTGCTTTATGAGTTATCTCGTGTTGACCAGTAGCATCATGCCCTTAGAGGGATCTTCGGGACGTTTTAGTAAAGAGACTATTCAAAAACTCCAGGGCAAAACCGTTTGGTTTCCATGTGATTTTCGTGCCAAGGATGAGGAATATCGATTATTAATACCTGGGGCCAATATCAAAGGATATCCAGTTAGTGAGGCGAGAGAGATTAAAAAGCTTGCTGAGCGTTACTCATTGTTTGCGGTTCAGGCTCCGCTTCAAAGTAAATTAGAGCTTTGTGCTGACTGTGTAATGCTCGGGGAGCGACTCGAGATGCGCGCGCGCCATAATGATAAAGAGATTAAAGCAATGCTCATGGGCCAAGTAAGCGACAATCTCTTCGTGAAAGAGTACATTGTGTCAGCCCCATTTAATGCCGGCAAAGATACGACCCTGTATCAGGACGCTTGTCGATGATTCGGGTTTTGGCATTTATCTTTCTAGTAGTAGCACTGGGGATGGCCTATTTGCAAGTCAATGATCGGCCGGCTTGGGCAGATTTTATTAGTCCCATAGAGCAGCCTATCAATCCAGATGGGCAACTGATTGCTGTTGACCCACTGGGAGCAGGTAGTAAGAAAGTCATTACTAAGCAAATCCCAGTCAGCTTGCAAGGCCAGCTTGATTGGCTGCCCGATACAGGTAGGCCTTCAGTACATGCTGCATCATTAATACCGCTGAAAGATGGAAACTGGCGTGCTTTTTGGTTTGCTGGGTCACGCGAGGGTGCAGCTGATGTTGTAATTCAGAGCGCAGTTTGGGACGCCTCTGTTAAACAATGGGGGCAGGGCACTGTTGTATTAGATCGCGAAGGAGCGCAGCAAGGCCTTGGTCGTTACATTGCGAAATTAGGTAATCCTGTTCCGATCCGTAATGTTAATGGACAGTTACAACTCTATTTTGTGGCAGTCTCAATTGGGGGTTGGGCAGGCAGTTCAATTAGCATGATGTACTCCGATGATGAGGGCTTGCGTTGGTCAAAACCGCAGCGTCTGATTACTAGTCCACTTCTTAATATCAGCACTTTAGTCAAGGCCGAAGGTTTCTTATTCAACGATGGCAGCATGGGGTTTCCTGTGTATCACGAATGGATTGGAAAGTATGGCGAGCTGTTACGGCTAGATCCCTCTGGCCAAGTACTCGATAAGCGTCGCATGAGCTCGGGGCGAGGCACGCTTCAGCCGATCATATTTATTGATGACAAAAAATATGCTAGCGCTTATTTCAGGCAGGCACGTAGAAGTGGTGCTAAACAGATCGCTGTGAGTCATACAGCAGATGCAGGTCGTTTATGGACCGCAGCTCCAGATTTAACAATACCAAATCCCAATGCTGCAATCACTGGGATTGAATTAGCAGATCGTACACGCTTGATGGTTTTTAATGATCTTGAGCACGGACGTCACCGTTTAGTTCTGGCGGCATCTTGGCTCAAGACCAACAATGACACCAGCAGTCAGGCGGCAAAAGATAACTACTCTCCTTGGAAGATTATTCAGATCCTAGAGGATGAATCCGCTTCGCAAAGTAATCCCAAAGAAGAGTTCTCATATCCTTATTTGAGTATGAATAAACAAGGACAGGTTTTTTTAGTCTATACCTGGAATCGCAAGCGTATTAAGTCCATTTCATGGGAGCCTAACAACTTAATGGCTTACTTACGTCAAGCTCAACACGAGATGGCCGCTACAAGTAATGCCCCAATAGATCTTAAGGAGCCTCAATGAACTTAGCCATGCTGATAGAGCAAATACCCCTCATTGAGCTGAGTGTGATTATCAGTGTTGTATTGATGCATTTTTCTAGAAAGTTCTTTGGCTTTAGTCAAAGTAGCGTTACGGGTCTATTTTTCATTGTATTTTGTACCGTGTTACTTTTGTTACCATTGAATAATCTAGGCGCGTCCTGGGATCTACCTTTAGTAGCCTATATTCGTGGGGTAAGCGGAGAACTCAGCATTATTACGATGACGTTGATTATATTTACTTGGTCATCTTGGCCAAGTTGTCGTTTATCCAGTGCCACCCCAATTGTGATTGCGCTCGCGAGCATTTTGTTTTATCCATTTGCCTTAGGCTTGACGATGTTTGACCCATATAGCTGGGGATATGGATCCATCATTTTTGTCGTAGCGGTGATGATGATGGCTCTCTTATTCTTCTTTACGAAGCGCTCATGGGAGGCGCTCATGATCTCGCTAGCCGTAATCGCCTGGTCAATTCATTGGCATGAGTCTACTAATTTATGGGATTACCTATTAGACCCCTTCCTAGCAGTTTGGGCCATCATCGTTAGCATCCGGTGGATTGTTTGGGGTCGCCAAGAGCCCCATACCTACTCCGCATGGGATATTGACTCTAGTGTGCTGGCTCGTAGAAAGCAGGGCAAGTTCTTTAGTTAAGCGATAAGAGTGGTGGTAAAGAAAAAGGCCGGTTTAAAACCGGCCTTTTTTATTGAGACGAAGCTCTATAGATTAATCAGGGATATTTGCTTTACGAATAATTGGACCCCAACGATTGATTTCTGCATCCAAATGGGCCTGTAGAGCCGGACCATTTTGCTTCGCAACTGGAACAATATCAATGTTCGAAGAGTCTAAGCGTGCTTTAACATCTGGATCAACTAATGCTTTCTTCAAAGCAGCATTGATTTTGTCCAGCACTGGCTTTGGAGTTCCTTTTGGTGCATAAACACCATGCCAAACCTTCACGTCAAAGCCTTTCATGCCTTGCTCATCCAATGTCGGCACATTGGGGAGTGCTGATAAGCGCTTGGGTGTAGTTACACCATAAACCTTCACGCGGTTATCTTTGATATAAGGAATGGTTTGGGTCGTTTGGTCGCAAAGGAGGTCTACCTGACCGCCCAATAAATCTGTTAATGCAGGACCAGTACCTTTGTAGGGAACGGTAGTTACGCGTACGCCCAATCTACTCTGGAAAATCAAGCCGCACAACTGGGATACCGCACCTGGACCAGCATTGGCCATGGTTACCTTTTCTTTATTAGCTTTAATGTAAGCCTCAAGCTCTTTGAAGTTATTGGGTGGGAACTTTTTGCTACCCAGAAGAACCATAGGTACGTCTGCTACTTGCCCGATGTATTCAAAATCCTTCATTGGATCATAGGGAAGTTTGTCATAGAGAGCCTGCGCCGTTGCCATACCCATATGATGGATGTAAATCATATAACCATCAGGCTTAGCTTTGGCAACTTTGTTCGAGGCAACCGTTCCGCCTGCGCCGGGAGCGTTCTCAACAACAACTGTTTGACCTAACGATTTACCCATTGGCACTGCAATTAAGCGTGCGATTGAGTCCGTTGGGCCACCCGCAGCAAATGGAACAACCAGAGTAATTGGTTTATCGGGATAATTTTGCGCATTTGCAACGCCAGACATCACCAAGCCCGTGCCAAGGACGGCAGCAAGCAATGTGTTTAAGGATTTTTTCAAATTCATTCAAAGTCTCCAAAAGAGGTAAAACGAGGCTTATTTTGCCATGTTTTTAAAAGAATTAGCTTAGGGATTACCAGCTAATACCAAGATTCTGTGGGCAAGCATCACCACAGGACGATCAACCATTTTTCCATCCACTTTGACAGCCTGTCCTTTGGCTGCTTTATCTGCAGAAATAACCCGCTTCGCCCAGTCAAGTTCCTCGGGGCTTGGAGTAAAAGCCCTCTTCACTATCGGGATTTGTTTGGGATGAATACACAATTTTGCTCCAAAACCAAATCGTTTGGCTTTTTGTGCATGTGCAAAAATTCGCGGTTCATCGTCTGTGGAAGGCGTAACCCCGTCTAATGGAGGGGCAATTTGGGCTAGTTTGGATGCCAATACCAACATGAAACGCGCTGTATCGATTTCAGTTTCATTATCATCACAACTCATACCCATCTCAACTTGCATGTCGAGATTCCCCAGTGCAAGACGGAGAACCTGTTCTGCACTTGCAATTTCATTGAGCTGATGTAAGCCCAGCGGGGTCTCAATCATCGGGATAAAAGCCGTGTTTTTAAGTTCCTCGGCTGCTCCATTAACATGATCGCGTGATTCTGTTTTCGGAATCATTAAATGCCGAACCTGTAATTCTTTGGCAAGCACTAAATCAGCTGCATAAAAAGAGCTTCCTGGAGCATTGCAGCGAACAACGATCCGATGTTTTTGGTCAATCGAAATAGATGACCAGGTATTTTTCAAAATCTCCCGCGCTTTGGCTTTGTCATCCAGACCCACCGCATCCTCAAGATCAATAATGACACCATCAGCTCCGCTAGCGAGTGCTTTGCCATAACGCTCGGGCTGGGTAGCTGGGACAAACAGGAAGCTACAGGCATCACTTAAAGGAGAGGGTGGCAGGTTCATTACGATGGTCCAGACTGAGGAAGAATAAATGGCACGATTTTGGCTTGACGAATCTGAAAGAGTTGGGTGATCGCTTCTTTCATCTCGATTTCGGTAGCACCCCGACTAAATGCGGCAAGCCGTAATGCCTTTTCTTGGATCTCTTGCCGACTGAGAGTATTTCCTGGATCGCCTTTGGGTTCATCCACGCGTCCATCAAGCATATTCCCATTCTTTAGGTGTACCGTTACTTTGCCAATCCAGCGTTGTGGATAAGCCTGATCCACTTCCGTATCGAGAGTCATCGTCACGCGATCACGAAGGGCGCAAATTTCTGAATCGTGAAAGTGGTCAGCAAATTCTTGAAGACCAGCAAAGCGATACTTGCAGACTAAGGCAAGCACAGTACCCATGGAAAACTTTGATTGATGCAAGGTACTCGGTTTGCTGGCGGGACCTAGTACGTCAATGGCACCCTGATGCACGAAGGTCTCAATACGCTCAATTTCGTGTGGCTGAATGCTATTTTTCTGCAGTACGTGCAAGAGAGCATCCGCGGCAGGGTGGGTATGACGACAAGAGGCATGGTATTTGAAGGAGGTCTCCGCAATACACCAACGCCATCCGAGACGGTCAATTAACTTTTCGGGATTGGCATCGCTTGACATGCCTGCAGCCAAGCCTTGCGATCCCTCAAGGATCTTCTTAGCCCCTGTAAATCCCTCTTTTGCAAGGTAAGCCGACATTAAACCTGTAGCACTCGCATGCGCTGTGTGCAATTGTTTTGAATCAGCCGCGTCGCGTAAGAACTCCCAAAGACCTGCAGATTGGGTGCCCGCAGAGCCAAAGGCATGCAACATTTGTTCAGGATTTAGTTTTAATAATCGCCCAACAGCAGCAGCTGCTGCTAAGGTTCCCGCTGTGCCCGTTGTATGAAATATTTTGTAATGCGAGCGCCCCAGAAATTCTCCAACCCGAATACCCACCTCATAGCCAACAACAACCGCAGTTAGAAGTTCTTCGCCACTAAGTTGTTTGGCTTGTGCACACGCAAGGGCTGCAGGGAATACGATCGTACCCGGATGGAAAACCGAGCCGTTATGAACATCATCCTGTTCAACTACATGGGATGCCGCCGCATTGGCCAAACATGCCATGAATGGACTGGAGCTTCTACGTGTTACAAGGATTTCAGCAGAGCCTGCCACAGCAGTTTTCTGGTGTGGACCCATCGACTGTGCAAATTGCGCCATGATCTCCACAGGCTTTGCACCTTTACCGCCAATTGCCGATGCAAACCAATCAACAAACAAATCTTCGGCACGAGCAATGACTGACTGCGGAATAGCATCGAGCTTGAGTTCTGCAGCAAATTGAGCAAGTTGTGCGGAGTAATGCGTGCTCATTGAATTTAGACCAGCTCTGCTTTTGCTTGCATGGTTAACCAACCCTCATGATCTTGTGCCCAAACAGAAAGAGTTTTGCCGCTAGGATCTATAGCAAGATCAGGGCTAGCGTTTACCTGCATGGAATGAATATCAAAGGTTGGTCGAATAGCACGGAACTCAAACCGTTTTAATTTCCTCCCAGGGTTGCTCTGCCGCACTAGATCGACTAACAAAGTGGCAATGAGAGGACCATGCACGATCAAACCAGGATAGCCTTCCTCTTGGGTCACATAACTACGATCGTAATGAATGCGATGCCCATTAAAGGTTAAGGCAGAATAGCGAAACAGCAAAACAGGATCTGGTTGGATGATCTTGCTCCATTTGGCATTACTTGGAGCTGGAGTTGGATCAGGGACCTTTTCATCGGGAGAAGGCGCAGCCCGATACACAATGTCATGCTCTTCTGTGAGCGCCAAGCCTTTAGCATGATGAATTTGATGTTCTACTAAAACAAACAGTAGATCACCACTTCGTCCTGATTTATGGGTCACTGATTTAATAGTCGATATTCGCTCAATGGCATCGCCAATCACAAGATCGCGTTCCCAATGAAGCCGTCCACCCGCCCACATTCTGCGTGGCAGAGGAACAGGAGGCAGAAAACCACCGCGTTTGGGGTGACCATCAGGTCCAATTTCAGATTGTTTGGCATGAGGCAAGAAATACAACCAGTGCCATAACTCCGGTAGAAACACTCCATTAATGGGATCTGGATCCTTACGATCGAGGGTAGCTGATAAAGCGCTATAGGGGGCAGCGGTCACGATATCTAGATACCGTTCAGTTTTACCAACCCATTCTTGAAGATGGGCTAGTGTCGGTGGATCGATTCTCATACCCTCATTATGCCAATCCCGGCACAACTGCTTTCTAAATGCGATTACTGAAAAAGCAGCCCGCTAGGAGCAAAAAGAACTCCGATAAGAGCAGCCAAGCCCAGGGTTCGGATAACTCCCCACTGATAGCGAATTATCAGTAACAGAGTAACACCACAAATTAGGAGTGAGATCCAAGAAATCCCGGCGGAGAGACCGCTTGGAAAAAATACATGGTAGGCGAAGAAAACTCCTAGATTGGCAATCACACCAACAACTGCGGCAGTGATGGCGTTAAGGGGTGCAGTAAAGCGCAAATTGCCATGGGTTGATTCAATGATTGGTGCGCCAATAAGAATAAATAAAAAGGATGGCAAGAAAGTAAACCACGTGGCAATACAGGCCCCCAGTACACCGCCTAAAGTACTCTCTTGGGCGTGACCCGCCAAGTAACCCACAAACGCAACAATCATGATGAGTGGCCCCGGTGTAGTTTCGCCTAGGGCCAGACCATCAATCATTTGGGCGGCGGAGAGCCATTGGTAGTGTTCGACAGCACCTTGAAAGATGTAAGGTAATACCGCATAAGCTCCTCCAAAAGTAAGGAGCGCCGCTTTGGTAAAGAACCAAGCCACTTGTGGGTACAGAGTTTTCCACCCCAATAAAAATGCAAGGAATGCTATCGGTACCAGCCACAAGAGGAGGGCAATCACTATTTGCCGGATGAGCCGGACTCGACTAAAACCAGCATGACTTGGAGGTGGCGTATGGTCATTGATGATTGCGTTCTCATGACGGTCGCATGGTTGACCAAAATGGGTCTTATGTTCTTTAGAAAAAAGTTCGGGATGACGTTGGCCAGCCCATAAACCAAAAATACCTGCACTAAGAATGATGAGGGGAAACGGAAGACCAAACACAAAGATGGCTATGAAAGAGAGCAGTGCCAGGGCACCTAAAGCACGGTTATAAATACTGCGTTTAGAAATGCGAATGACAGCGGTAATGACAATCGCAGTTACTGCAGGCTTAATCCCAAAAAAGATGGCTGTCACTAATGTTGTTTGGCCGTAGTGAACATATATCCAAGAGAGTGCAATCAAAATAAACAAAGAAGGTAAAACAAATAGAGCGCCTGCGAGAATGCCGCCCCAGGTCCGATGCATGAGCCAACCTAAATAAGTGGCGAGTTGCTGGGCTTCGGGGCCTGGTAGCAACATGCAATAGTTCAGGGCATGCAAGAAACGGCGCTCTGAAATCCAACGTTTTTTATCAACCAACTCGTCATGCATCATGGCAATCTGAGCAGTGGGCCCACCAAAACTTGTAAAGCCAAGTTTGACCCAAAAAGCGAGAGCGTCTCGTAATGGGATGGGCGATCGTTCTCCTTGAGAATTAGGCAGATTGATTTTTAAACCTCATCCATTCCGCCAACAACTTGGCTAAAGCCATTATCAACGTAGATGATTTCTGCGGTAATGCCACTTGCAAGGTTCGATAAGAGGAAGGATGCGGCATTACCAACATCGTCAACGCTAACGTTGCGACGCAAAGGAGCGGTCTTTTCAACTGCATCCAAAATCTTGCCAAAGCCTTTAATGCCAGAAGCTGCGAGAGTTTTAATGGGTCCTGCGGAAATACCATTCACCCGAATCTCTTTGGGGCCTAATGAGCCAGCAAGATAGCGAACCGATGCCTCTAAGGATGCCTTAGCCAAACCCATAGTGTTGTAGTTTGGAACATTGCGCATCGAACCAAGGTAGGTTAGCGTGAGTAAGGCAGCATTGGGGCGGAGCATGGGCATTGCCTCTTTAGCCATGGCTGGGAAACTGTAAGCAGAAATATCGTGGGCGATCTTGAATGCTTCACGACTCAATCCCTCCAGAAAATCCCCAGCAATTGCCTCCCGCGGGGCAAAGCCGATGGAATGAACGAAACCATCAAATTGGGGCCAGGCTTTGGCTAGATCCTTAAAGAGAGCTGTAATTTGTTCATCGCTACCCACATCGCAATCAAAAATCAGCTGGCTATTGAACTCTTTAGCAAACTCCGTAATTCGCTCTTTGAAGCGCTCGCCCACATAGGTAAAGGCCAATTCAGCCCCTTCACGATGGCAGGCTTTAGCAATACCATAGGCAATTGAGCGGTTTGAAAGAAGTCCAGTAATGAGGATGCGTTTGCCGTTTAAATAAGCCATCTATTGTCCTTTACTCCAAAATTGATTTGCTATCTACAATTGTGGCATATGCTAAGCCAAACTAGACCCAATTCTGCCGGGGCGCCAATTCGAGTCCTGATTTTGCTATTGGCCTTTGGAGCCCTGTTTGGCTTGGCGTCTTATTCTGGCGAGGGTAGCGCAGCACAGGGCATTGCTCAATACGGTAAGCCTAAATATGCGGATGGCTTTGCCCATTTTGACTACGCCAATCCCAAGGCCCCAAAGGGCGGTACCTTAACTTTACCCAATCCAGATCGGCGCACCAGTTTTGATAAGTTCAATCCCTTTACACTGCGCGGCGTCACAGCGCCTGGTATTGGCGCTTTGATGTTTGAGTCTTTAGCGGTAGGTAGTGCCGATGAAGTGTCTAGTGTGTATGGGCTCATTGCAGAGGATATTCAGGTAGCTCCTGACAAAATGTCGGTGAGTTTTCGGATCCGACCTGAGGCGCAGTTCTCGGATGGCTCACCTATATTGGCTAGTGATGTTAAACATAGTTTTGACACCTTAATGAGTAAGCTGGCAAATCCACAATATAGAACTATCTATGCAGATGTTAAGCAAGCGGTAGTTGTTTCTGAACGCGTGATTCGGTTTGATTTTAAGACTCGTAATAGCGAACTACCCTTGATGGTGGGTGGCCTGCCAATCTTCTCTAAGAACTGGGGTGTTAAACCAGACGGTAGTGTTACCGCCTTTGACAAGATTACGTTTGAGCATCCGATTGGAAGCGGGCCTTATGTGATTGAGTCTTACCGTGCCGGTAAATCTATGATCTACAAGCGTAACCCTAACTATTGGGGTAATAAAGTGAATGTCCGAGTTGGCTTTTATAACTTTGATCGGATTGTTTATAAGTTATACAGCGACGACGCAGTGCGACTAGAGGCATTTAAGGCAGGCGAGTTTGATGCGCTAGTGGAATACCGCGCTAAGAACTGGGCGAAGAGTTATGTGGGCCCGAAGTTTAATAACGGTACCCTTATTAAGAAGGCCTTCCCAAACCATAATGGCGCTGGTATGCAAGGCTTTGCCATGAACTTACGTCGTCCTATTTTTCAGGATGTGCGTGTGCGGAGGGCTTTGGGATATGCCTTAGATTTTCAGTGGTTAAATCGACAACTTTTCTTTGATCAATACGGACGTATTAATAGTTACTTCACCAATAGTGATCTGAGTGCAAACTACCAAGGTGAAACGGTCCCGACGGAAGCCGAACTCAAGCTATTAAAACCATTGCAAGCCAAATATCCTCAATACGTTCCGGAGGCAGTATTTGGGGCAATGCCACCACCCCCTAGTACAGAAGCCCCGAGCAGCCTGCGGAACAATTTACGTAAAGCTCGTGAGTTATTAGCAGAGGCGGGTTGGACGTATCGCGATGGGGCGCTCCGTAACGTCAAGGGAGAAATTTTTCGCTTCGAGATTGTGGAGGATGGTCCATTCTTCATGCGTATTCTCTCAGCGTATGTGCGTAATCTCGAAAAGTTAGGCATCAAGGTTGATATTCGAACCAGTGACTATGCTCTGCATCAAAAGCGTATGGATGACTATGATTTTGATATGACCACCATACGCTTCCCTGACACCCAAAGCCCTGGCAATGAACTGTATGATCGCTTTGGAAGTGCAGCTGCCAAAGAAAGAGGCTCAGATAACGTGATTGGCGTTCAATCCCCTGTGGTGGATGCACTCATTGATGCTATTGTAAAAGCGGAGACCCGCGAACAGTTACAAGCGGCTACTCGTTCATTAGACCGCGTGTTGTGGAACAGTTACTTTGTGGTTCCTCATTGGTATAACCCAACACATCGCATTGCATTCCGTAAGGAGATGGGCTACCCCAATCCTCCTTTGTATTACTCTGCAGAGTCATGGATTTTATCCACCTGGTGGTTACAAGAGGCCCGTCAATGAACTCCGAGATTCTCGTCTATATTCTCAAACGCATTCTGTTGATGATCCCCACTTTGCTGGGGGTTCTGACCCTGACCTTTGCGGTGGTGCAATTTGTTCCTGGCGGTCCTGTAGAGCAGTTAATGTTGGAGTTGAGGGGTAAGGGTGACGCAGCAGTCGGTGGTGAGTCCTCCGGCGGGGGAACGACCTATCGAGGACGGCAAGGATTAGACGCAGAACGTTTAGAGCAAGTGAAAGCCTTATATGGTTTTGATAAGCCGCCTCTCGAACGGTATGTTGCGATGCTAAAACGCTTTGCTCAATTTGATCTGGGGCAAAGCTATTACCAACATAAGAGCGTGTGGGATCTGGTGATGTCTAAATTACCTGTATCGATCAGCATTGGTTTGTGGACCTTTTTCATTAGTTACTTGATATCAATCCCCTTGGGTATTTCAAAGGCGGTACGTGATGGCACACGCTTTGACCGAGTGACTAGTACCATGATTTTGGTTGGCTATGCAATTCCGGGATTTGTTTTGGGTGTCTTGCTTCTTGTATTGTTTGGTGGCGGTAGTTTTCTGCAGATCTTTCCATTGCGAGGCTTAACTTCCGATAACTGGAACGAGCTCAGCATGATGGGTAAGGTCTTGGATTATCTGTGGCATTTAGTCTTACCCATTACGGCATCGGTACTTGGAAGTTTTGCAGTGATTACCATGCTGACTAAAAACTCGTTTTTAGAGGAGATCCGTAAGCAATATGTGTTGACGGCGCGAGCAAAGGGACTTAGCGAGAAAAAGGTTTTGTGGAAGCATATTTTTCGGAATGCGCTCATCCCCTTAATTACTGGATTTCCGGCAGCATTCATTGGCGCCTTCTTTGCAGGCTCATTACTGATTGAGACCTTGTTTTCATTAGATGGGCTTGGCTTACTCTCGTATGAGGCAGTTATGAAGCGCGATTACCCAGTGGTATTTGGCACGCTTTATTTATTTACCTTAATTGGTCTAGTAACCAAATTAATTTCTGATCTTTGCTATGTATTGGTTGATCCGCGCATACAGTTTGGTTCAGGGGGTGGCTCGTGAGTCGCTGGTCACGCTTTAAGTCTAATCGCTTAGGCTACTGGAGCTTGTGGATTTTCTCAATCCTGTTTGGACTTAGTCTTTGTGCAGAATTGATTGCGAACGACAAGCCCCTAGTGGTGCGTTATGAGGGCCAGTTTTATTTCCCGATGATTCAGAATCACCCAGAGACTGTCTTTGGCGGGGACTTTGCCACGCCAACCGATTTCTTAGATCCCGATATCAAGAAAAATATTACGCAAGGATCAAACTGGGCTATTTACCCACCCATTCCGTATAGTTTTCAAACCTTAAATTATTTTTCCAAACAACCCAATCCCGCATCACCTTCTTTAGATAACTGGTTAGGCACAGATGATCGGGGACGTGATGTCTTATCCCGTTTAATTTATGGCTTTCGTCTCTCTATTTTGTTTGGTATTGCTTTAACGATTGTGGGGGTAGTGGTTGGAGTTTTTACTGGCGCACTGATGGGATTCTTTGGGGGGCGCTTTGATCTAATCACGCAGCGCATTATTGAGATTTGGTCAGCAATGCCTGAGTTATACCTATTGATTATTTTTGCCTCGATCTTTAATCCCAGTGTTCTCTTATTAATTATTTTGTTAGCAGCATTTGGATGGATGGGTTTGTCGGACTATGTACGAGCCGAGTTCTTTCGTAATCGTGCTTTGGAATATGTGAGAGCAGCTAAAGCATTGGGACTTACCAATGCACAAATTATGTGGCGCCATATCTTGCCTAATAGTTTGACCCCCGTGATCACTTTCTTACCATTTCGGATGAGTGCTGCTATTTTGTCTCTCACCAGCTTGGACTTTTTGGGCTTAGGTGTGCCACCTGGCACCCCGAGCTTGGGTGAGCTCTTATCGCAAGGTAAGGCCAATCTGGACGCATGGTGGATTTCCTTGTCTACTTTTGTAGTCTTAGGCGGAACACTTCTTTTGCTGACCTTTATGGGAGAGGCTTTGCGTGATGCATTCGATTCCCGTAAAAGTAATCCCTTGACCGGGGTAAGAGTATGAGCGCCAGTCTATTACGATATGAGAACTTCTCGCTGTCGTTTGGTAGTGGTCGGCGGGAGAAATTTGCAGTACGCGATTTGTCTTTAGAAATCGGTATGGGTGAACGAATTGCCTTAGTGGGCGAATCAGGTTCAGGCAAAACATTAACGGCGCTTTCCCCCTTGCGTTTGCAACCTGAGGGGGCGCACTCTACAGGAAAAATTTTTTGGCGCAGAGCAGACGGCATTGAGGCTAATCTTTTAGATTTAAGTCTAGAAGAAATCAGAGAGGTACGGGGGCGCGAGATCGCCATGATCTTCCAGGAGCCCATGACCGCATTAAACCCATTATTTACGATTGGTAATCAGATAGTCGAAGCGGTTCAAGTGCATGAACCTTTATTACCTTTAGCGGAATGTCGCAAGACAGCGGTTGCATTGCTCAAGAAAACAGGCATACCTGAGGCAGAGGAGCGTTTTTTTACTTACCCCCATCAGCTATCTGGTGGTCAGCGGCAACGCGCCATGATTGCCATGGCATTGGCATGCAAACCAAGATTACTCATTGCTGATGAGCCAACCACGGCTCTTGATGTGAGCTTGCGTCTACAAATTTTAGATTTATTAAAGGATCTCCAAGAAGAGGCAAAAGATCGTGGGGGAATGGCGATTCTTTTAATTACCCATGACCTTAACTTAGTAAGGCATTTTGCCCATCGTGTGGGTGTGTTGAATCAGGGTTGCTTGGTAGAAAGTGGTTCTACCCATGAGGTATTTGCCCATCCTAAAAATAACTACACAGAGCAATTAGTCAATAGCCAGCCGGTGAGAGAACTATTACCGCTGGTTCCCTTAGCGCCGGTGCTCCTGAAAGTGAATGATTTAAGCGTGTCTTATCCCCAGTCTAATTTCTCAGGAGCTGGACTACGGATTACAAAATGGTTTACTAAGGCCAAACGCAATACGGTGCTACAACCCGTGAGCTTCCAACTGAAGCAAGGACAGACCATTGGCGTTATTGGTGAATCGGGTTCTGGAAAAACAACCTTGGCAATGGCCGTATTGGGCCTTCTCGGTGAGACCACTGCGCACCTTGCTGGTGATGTCGAAGTTTTGGATCAATCATGGCAAACGCTGTCACCACTCGCGAGAAGAGCAATGCGTGCGAACTTACAAGTGATCTTTCAGGATCCATTTGGTTCTCTATCGCCCCGCATGACCATCTTTGAGATTGTTGCAGAGGGATTAAATATTCACCAACCCAAACTTTCTCTTGCCGAACGTGAGGTGCGCGTTATCGAAATTTTGCGTGAAGTCGGCCTTGATCGCTCTGCCATGACGCGTTATCCCCATGAGTTCTCTGGCGGGCAACGACAGCGGATTGCCATTGCTCGTGCCCTGATCCTTAAACCGCAGATTTTGGTCTTGGATGAGCCAAGTTCAGCCTTGGACGTATCGATTCAAAAACAGGTCTTAGCTCTTTTGAGTTCACTTCAAAAAAAATACAATCTTGCCTACTTAATCATTAGCCATGACTTAGCTGTGATTCGTGCGATGTCCCATGAATTGATAGTTTTGCGGGGAGGCGAAGTGGTGGAATATGGCGAAACGGAGGCAATGATTGCGAACCCCAAAGAGCCCTATACCAAAGCCTTATTTGCTGCTGCCGAGCTTGTCTAGAGCTAAATTCTAGTAAAAACAAGTACTTAAAGTACAAAAATTCGGGCTTACACGCTTTCTAAATTGTGCGGGCTTTGTTAGAATCGCGCTATGTCTTTGAAAAAGCAAGCGATCTCTTTGTCTTTAAAGCCCATAGCCGCCCTGGTTTTGGGCTTTGCTTTCTCATTGGCGCATGCCAATTCTGCCGAAGAGGCCGGCAATAAAGAGGCTACTAAGTTAGAGAGCAAGATCGAGAGTACATCGTCCTACTTTGCCCGTTTCACCTATCAGGTGGTTGATTCGGTATCGAGCAAAACCGAATCCTTGATTAACGATGCAATGCAACTCATTGGAGTTCGTTATCGCTGGAATGGTGATTTACCCCAATCCGGTTTAGATGCTAGTGGCTTTGTCCGTTTTGTGTTTAGAGATAAATTAGGTTTTTTATTACCACCCAAATCTTCGCAGATGAGTAAAGTGGGAAAGCCCATTACCCGCGAAGAGTTGCAACCCGGTGATTTGGTGTTTTTCAATACCATGCGCTTGACCTTTTCCCATGTTGGTATTTATGTAGGTGATAATAAATTCATTCATTCGCCTGCTAAAGGCTCCACAGTACGTGTCGATGATTTGGCGAGTAGCTATTGGGATAAACGTTTTGATGGGGCGCGTCGTTTGGATGGTAGCGATGAACTTACTAATGCAGAACGCAATGCCCTGATTCAGGAAGCCAAGAAATTACGCTTACAAACGCGTAACTTATAGTAGGCAAATTGGCTAAAAGACCCTAAGTTTTTCTCGTATCTCCGCAATCTTGTCTTGGGCGGCCTGCTCTCCCGCAAGAATGGCGGCATTTCTAGAGCGAAAGTCTGCACTACCCATTTGCTTAAGTTGTGGCGTAATCAATACATCGGCTTTCGCAATTTCATATTGATTAATGCTTTGTTGCATGATGTTGATCGTTTGTTGAAGCAGCCCTAGGGTGCCACTGGAATTAAAGGTATTTGTATCAGACGAGATGTTGACTGCAATGATGAAGTTGGCGCCCATTTCCTGAGCATAACGAACGGGCACAGGAGCTACTAAACCACCATCAACATATTCTTTACCCTGAATTACTGCTGGTTGAAAAACTCCGGGCACGCTGCAAGAGGCCCGCACTGCCAAGCCGGTATCTCCCCTTTGAAAAAGAATGCCCTTACCAGTTTGTAGTTCTGTGGCAACAATACCTAAGGGAATGCTCATTTGCTCAATCGTTTTATTCTGAACCTCACGGTTAATCATATTCTGCAGTGCATCACCTTTAATCAGGCCACCAAATCGTCCTGCAAATGGATAGGCCCAATCTGCAATGGCGGCCTCATCCAGATTAAGACCGATGCGGTTAAGATCAAGTCCGCTGTAACCTGAGGCATAAAGTGCTGCAATCACACTCCCAGCGCTAGCTCCAACGATCATATTGGGGCGAATACCTTGCGCTTCTAGTATTTTGATGACCCCGATATGGGCAAAACCTCTGGCAGCACCAGACCCCAAAACTAGAGCAATGTTGGGCTTGCGGCGTTCACCCCATAAACTGCATCCTGAAAGGGCGCTAACCCCAAATAGCCCAAAGGCCTTGAGCACAGTACGACGATTTTCTGGGGAGGAATTTTGGGGAGGGTGAAAATGAGACATATGGCTATTGTATTGACCCTACCTTATAATGACGTATCGGTGCAAATTGCTACGAAACTAAAAGATTCGTTTGATTGCCGAGCATCCCCAAAATAAGAATTAACTTGAGTGAGCTCGACATAAGCCAGAAAACACCCCAAACCCATTTTGACGATTGTGAATGAACCATTAAACAGGTAAATCCTGTTTAGCCAAATTGTATGGATACTGATCACTATAAGCGCGTAGTTGAGACCGCATTAATTTGCGCTCAAGAACCTTTAACAACAAATGAACTCAACCGATTATTTGTAGAGCCTCCTTTGGCATCCGCTGATCTCCAAAAAATACTTTTTGAGATCCAAAAGGAATGGCATGACAAAGGCATGGAGCTGGTCAATATAGCAACTGGCTGGCGTTTCCAGAGCCGCCTCAACATGCGCGAGTATTTAGATCGCTTGACACCAGAGAAACCTCCCAAGTACTCACGAGCAGTGATGGAAACTTTAGCAATCATTGCCTATCGTCAGCCCGTTACTCGCGGTGAGATCGAAGAGGTACGTGGCGTGGTTGTGAGTAGTAATGTTATGCGTCAGCTAGAAGATCGTGGCTGGGTTGAGGTGGTTGGTCACAAAGATACGATCGGTCGCCCAGGCCTCTATGCAACTACCAAACAGTTCTTAGACGATCTCAGCTTAAAAGATTTACAAAGCCTACCCATGTTAGAAGATGGCTCTATTTCTGCTGAGGCCTTGGGACAAGCTGTGATTGAGTTTGATGCCGATGCAACCGTGGAAACAGTTATTCCACTAGAGCCCTTGAACAACGCCGAGCACGATGACAAATCCTGATCAAGATTCTCAAATGCCTAATCCAGTTGTAGAGGGATCGGTCGACAGTCCCTCCTCAGGTGATTCAGAAACTGGGGAGCGCAAAGACCGCGGTGAGCGTGGGCCCAAACGTTTTCATAAATCGAACAATAAAGCCCGCGGTAAGTTCGGCAATAAAAATAAGCGTCGCGATGGGCCAAACCCTCATGCAGAGGCTGATGGAGAGCCAACCAGGCCCTCACCAAAATCAGCACAACTTCAGGCAGAGACCGAAGCCTTATTCGCCTCGGTGGTTTCTGGAGAATTTGATGCAGCTCTTGATTCTCCTGAGACTGAAGCCTCTGCGGTAGAGGAGCTTGGAGTAATTTCGCATGAGGCCGGCATTGAGCAGCGAGCCTCTAAGGTGGGAGTAGAGGAATCGGATGAGCTCGACAATCCTACTGATTTAGAGCGCTTGCAATTTGCCAGTGTGGATGAGCTACCGCTGAGCTTGCGGGATGAAGTATGGTCTGATCTTGACGGTCTCGATGATGATGCCGAAGATGAGGATACCGTTAAGTTACATAAGGTCCTGGCGGATGCAGGAATGGGATCACGTCGCGAGATGGAAGATTTGATTATTCAGGGACGTGTTTCTGTGAATAGTATGCCGGCGCACATTGGTCAACGTGTGGGCCCTAGCGATATCGTGCGCATTAACGGTAAACCGGTGCATCGTAAGATTCAGACTAAGCCACCGCGCGTCATTCTGTACCATAAGCCTGCTGGAGAGATTGTTAGTCAAGCTGATCCTGAGGGTCGCCCAAGCGTCTTTGATCGCTTGCCAAAACCTCGGCAAGGTCGCTGGATTGCAGTAGGTCGCTTGGATTTCAATACAGAAGGCCTTTTGTTGTTTACCACCTCAGGCGAATTAGCAAATCGCTTGATGCATCCTCGTTACGGCGTTGAACGTGAATATGCAGTTCGCATCCTCGGTGAACTGTCGGCTGAATCGGCAGAACAATTAAAAACAGGAATACAGCTCGATGACGGTCAAGCTCGCTTCTTGCGTTTAAGTCAAGGCGGTGGCGACGGAGCAAACCGCTGGTACTCTGTTGCTTTAACCGAAGGACGTAATCGTGAAGTACGCCGCATGTTTGAGGCAACGGGGCATGTAGTCTCTCGTTTAATTCGGACTCGTTATGGTATGTTTATCTTGCCTCCCCGTTTACGGCGCGGTAAGTGGGAAGAGGTGCCGCTTGAAAACATTACTCAATTGATGCGTGCTGCCGGTTTAAAGGTTCCACAAATGGGAAGTAAAGAGAGGGGAGGTCCTCAAGGCCGAACTTCCAACATGGATCCTCAAAGTGATCCTAATTTCCAGCCCGATCCAATGCAAACCTCGGTATCTTACTGGGGGTCCAAAGAGGCGCTCACGATGGCCTCCAACCATTCTCAGGGTACATCTCATTTGCCAGGTCAGGGCAGAGGCTCCAACAATGGAGCTGGCCGATCAGGCTTTGGTCAAAAAGGTCAACGCGGAACTGGAGGAAAACCTGGCGGTCAACGTCCCAAGGGGCAAAAGATCCATCATGGAAGCGGGTTTAGTGCTGGGCCGGGAGGAACTGGAAGTGGCGGTCAAAAGCGTCCTAATCGAGGCAAACCCTTTAAGGGGCCTAGAAAACCCCGAAATCCGGGTGAAAGTTTCTGATTTGACTAGGGATTTTATGATTCGGGTATAATTCTGTTCGCACCGGCTGATGTTGAATGCAACGTAAGCTGGCCTGTTCTGGTAGTAAGGAATATGGGCTTTGTAGGCCCATTTTTTTTTGCCAAACGGCGTGTCATGAGTGATGTTTGTGTGGGGATCGCGTGAAAGAACAGCAGATTATTTCTGCCGAAGTGGGCAATTTAGGCTATTCGCTGGTTGATATCGAGCGAGAGGGCCGTGGTTTGCTCCGTGTGACGATCGAAAACCCAGACTTTGATCGCATGATTACGGTGGAAGATTGCGAGAAGGTAAGTCATCAGCTGACCTATACCTTGGCGGTTGAGAATGTTCCTTATGAGCGTCTTGAGGTCTCATCGCCAGGATTAGATCGCCCCGTTAAGACGGCTGTTGAGTTTATTCGGTTTGCAGGATTAGAAATTGATCTTAAATTGCGAGTGGCAATTTCAGGAAGAAAGAATTTTAGGGGAGTGCTGCAGGGCCTAAAAAGTGGCTCGGTAGATTCTCCAGATGCACGGTTTAGTTTGTTATTTGAGGCGAGTGATGGATCTGCTGCTGAGCTTGAATTTAGCTTGGCTGAAGTTGAAAAAGCTCGCTTGGTCCCTGTAATTGATTTCAAAGGAAAAAAATCATGAGTCGTGAAGTTCTCATGTTGGCAGAAGCCCTCGCCCGTGAAAAGAATGTTGATCGTGAGATTGTTTTTGAAGCTCTCGAACTAGCATTGGCATCCGCCACCAAAAAACGCTATAGCGAAGATGTGGATATTCGGGTTTCGATTGACCGCGACAGTGGTGAGTATGAGACCTTTCGCCGTTGGTTGGTCGTTCCAGATGAAGCTGGCTTACAAGAGCCCGACAAAGAGATTTTGCAATTTGAGGCCAAAGAGCAAATCTCCGATATCGAGGTAGATGATCACATTGAAGAGCAGATTGAGTCTTTGGCGTTTGGTCGGATTGGCGCTCAGGCAGCTAAACAGGTGATCTTGCAACGCATTCGGGATGCTGAACGTGAGCAAATTCTGAATGATTACCTCGAGCGTGGCGAAAAGATCATGACCGGTACTGTCAAGCGTGCCGACAAAAATGGCTTAATTATTGAATCGGGTCGGGTTGAGGCTTTACTTCGCCGTGATCAAATGATCCCCAAAGAAAACCTTCGTTCTGGCGATCGTGTCCGCGCATATATTTTGAAGGTTGATCGCGAAGCGCGTGGTCCGCAAATTGAGCTCTCACGCACATGCCCCGAGTTTTTATTGAAGTTGTTCGAGAATGAAGTGCCTGAGATCGAGCAACGGCTTTTGGATATCAAGGGCGCAGCCCGTGACCCAGGAGTTAGGGCCAAGATTGCCGTGGTCACCCACGATAAACGCATCGATCCAATTGGTACTTGCGTCGGTGTTCGTGGCACTCGTGTGACAGCAGTTCGTAATGAAGTTGCTGGCGAGGCTGTTGATATCGTTCTGTGGTCTGAGGATCCTGCGCAATTTGTGATTGGAGCATTAGCTCCTGCTCAGGTCTCGTCGATTGTGGTGGATGAAGAGCGCCATGCTATGGATGTGGTGGTAGACGAGGAGAACTTAGCGATTGCGATTGGACGCAGTGGGCAAAACGTTCGTTTGGCGAGTGAATTGACCGGTTGGCAAATTAATATCATGACTCCTGAAGAGTCTGCTGAGAAGTCAGAAAAAGAGTCAGTTGTAGTCCGCCAATTGTTTATGGATAAGTTAGACGTGGATCAAGAGGTTGCTGATATCTTGATTGAAGAGGGCTTTAACTCCTTAGAAGAAGTAGCCTATGTGCCTTTGTCCGAGATGCTTGAGATTGAATCATTTGATGAGGATACTGTTAATGAATTAAGAACACGGGCACGCGACTCTTTATTAACGATGGAGTTGGCTAAGGAAGAGCGTATTGAGGAAGTATCGCAAGACCTTCGTTCGCTCGAAGGGCTTTCTCCCGAATTGATTGCAACACTAGCTGAGAATCAAGTGCATACGCGCGATGATTTAGCTGGTTTAGCAGTAGATGAGCTAGTGGAAATCACTGGTATGGATGAAGAAATAGCCAAAACGCTCATTATGAAAGCGCGTGAACATTGGTTTAACGCATGAGGAAAAGCGCATGGCTACGACAACCGTAAAAGCACTGGCTGAGGAGCTAAAAAGAAGCTCGGCAGACTTATTAGTCCAACTGAAGGCTGCCGGAATTGAGAAAGAATCAGAATCTGACAAGATTACTGATAAGGATAAGACCGCACTATTGGGATACCTCCAAAAAGCCCATGGAAGTGCTGATGCTGGGGCTCGTAAAAAAATTACCTTAACAAAGCGTGAGACTAGCGAGATTCGTCAAGCGGATTCAGCCGGTCGGACTCGTACCGTGCAAGTCGAGGTGCGTAAAAAGCGGGTTTTGGTCAAACGCGATGAGTCTGCAAAACCAGAAGAAGTTGCGGAGGAAAAAGACGTCAAGGCGCCTGTTGAGAAAAAGCCAATCTTGTCGGATGAGGAATTAGAAAAACGTGCTGCTGAAGCCTCGCGTCAAGCTGAGTTGTTGGCTAGACAAGAAGCGGAGATGAAGGCTGCGAGCGAGCAAAAGCAAAAGAAAGTTACTAATGAGCTTAAGCCCAGTAAAGCAGAAGTTGATCAAGAACTAGCCACAAAAGAGAAAGCCAGCAAAGATTTAGCTGAGCTTCGTACGCGTCGCGCTGCGGCAGAGGCTGAAGTATCTGCCATTCGGGACATGATGAGTGCACCCGCACGAGTTTTAAAAGCGCCCAGTGAAGTTGTTAGCGAAGAAGCGAAGAAGGGAACTTTACATAAGCCTGTAAAGGCTGATGGTGGCGATGATAAAAAGAAACCTACCAAGGTAGGCGGTAAATTAATCAAGTCTTCTGAGACTTCCTCAACGTGGCAAGAAGAAGGTGCAAAACGGAAGGTTGGATTAAAGACCCGTGGTGATATGAGTGGTGGTTTGGGTGGTGGATGGCGCAGTGGCGGCGGACGTAAGAAGCAACACCAGAATCAAGAGGATAACCCAGCAACTAATTTCCAAGTACCCACAGAACCTGTTATCCGCGATGTATATATCCCCGAAACCGTTACGGTTGCCGACTTAGCCCACAAAATGTCTGTCAAGGGCGCAGAGGTGATTAAGCTGCTGATGGGAATGGGTCAAATGGTAACGATTAATCAAGTCCTGGACCAAGATACTGCAATGATCATTGTTGAGGAGATGGGCCATAAAGCACATGCCGCCAAATTAGATGATCCTGAAATAGAGTTGGGTGCCTCTGCAGAGGATGCGCCGTTGCTACCAAGACCACCCGTAGTGACGGTGATGGGACACGTTGACCATGGTAAGACATCATTGCTCGATAAGATCCGGGTCGCAAAAGTGGCCGCTGGTGAGGCTGGAGGGATTACTCAGCACATTGGTGCTTATCACGTAGAGACCCCGCGTGGAGTTATTACCTTCTTGGATACTCCTGGTCATGAGGCCTTTACGGCAATGCGTGCCCGCGGTGCGAAGGCGACCGATATCGTGATCTTGGTCGTAGCGGCCGATGATGGTGTGATGCCGCAGACGCGCGAAGCAATCCACCATGCAAAAGCAGCCAATGTGCCATTGGTTGTGGCGATTAATAAGATTGATAAGCCAGAAGCCAATACGGATCGCGTCAAGACTGAATTAGTGAGTGAACAAGTTGTTCCTGAAGAATACGGCGGCGACTCTCCATTCATTGGAGTCTCTGCAAAAACAGGTGAGGGGATTGATGCACTTCTCGAGAACGTGCTGTTGCAGGCAGAAATTTTGGAACTCAGAGCCCCCAAAGATGCGCCAGCACAAGGTATTGTGATTGAGGCACGTCTGGACAAAGGTCGCGGCCCAGTAGCTACGGTATTAGTTCAGTCTGGCACCTTAAAACGGGGTGATATGCTTTTGGCAGGCCAGTCTTATGGACGTGTTCGCGCCATGTTGGATGAGAATGCTAAGGCAACCAATGAAGCTGGCCCATCGATCCCAGTAGAAATCCAAGGTTTGTCGGAAGTGCCTGATGCAGGCGAATCATTCCAGGTGGTGGCGGATGAGCGCAAGGCTCGTGAGATCGCTTTGTTCCGTCAAGGTAAGTTCCGCGATGTGAAGTTAGCCAAGCAACAGGCTGTCAAGCTCGAGAACATGATGGAGAATATGGGCGAAGGTGCGGTTGAGGCTAAACTCTTGCCCATCATTATTAAGGCGGACGTACAGGGTTCACAGGAAGCTCTTTCACAGTCTCTCCAAAAACTCTCCACCGCTGAGGTAAAAGTACAAATCGTTCATGCTGCTGTCGGTGGAATTACTGAAACCGACGTGAACTTAGCGATTGCCTCTAAAGGAGTCATTATTGGCTTTAATGCTCGTGCGGATGCGGTAGCCCGAAAATTAGCTGAGACCAATGGCGTAGATATTCGCTATCACAACATCATTTATGACGCAGTGGATGAAGTAAAGGCAGCTTTAAGTGGCATGCTCACTCCCGATAAGAAAGAAGAAATTATTGGTATGGTTGAAATTCGCCAGGTCTTTAATGTATCGAAGGTTGGTGCTATTGCAGGTTGTATGGTGTTAGATGGTATCGTGCGACGTAATTCACGGGTTCGTCTATTGCGCGATAACGTTGTAGTATGGACAGGTGAGTTAGATTCCTTAAAACGCTTTAAGGATGATGCAAAAGAGGTCAAGGGTGGTTTTGAGTGCGGCCTTTCTTTGAAGAACAATAATGATATTAAAGAGGGTGATCAGCTGGAGGTTTTCGAGGTCACTGAGGTTGCTAGAACGCTTTAATCAATTGTCGTATGCATAAAACAAGTCCGCATCGTCACCAACGTCTTGCTGATCAGATTCAGCGAGATTTGGCGGAACTCGTTCCCCGCGAACTGCGGGATCCAGCGAATGGCTTAATTACGATCCAGGCCGTTGAGTTATCACCGGATCTTGCTCATGCAAAGATTTATTTCACAGTTTTGGGTGGTGATCCGCAATATGCATTGGGATCATTGCAAGAGAAAGCGGGATATCTCCATTCATTACTCTTTAAGCGAATGCATACCCATACTGTGCCCACCTTGCATTTTGTCTTTGATACCTCAATCGAGCGTGGTGCAGAAATGTCTCGATTAATTGATCAGGCATTAGGCTCAAAGCCTAACTGATGGCAATGGCTCAGCGGATTGACGGGGTGGTCTTATTAGATAAACCCTCCGGCATGAGTTCTCAGAGTGCGGTCACTTCCGTAAAACGACTCCTGCATGCAGAAAAAGCGGGGCATACGGGCACGCTCGATCCAATGGCTACCGGATTGTTGCCAGTTTGTTTGGGTGAAGCAACGAAGTATTCACAAGATTTATTGGATGCTGATAAGGCGTATCTCGCCCAACTACGTTTTGGGATTCAGACGGATACGGGGGATGCGCAAGGCCAGATTATTGCCGAGAAATCAACGGCAGAGGTCGTTGATAACGCAATGGCTAAGAGTCTGATTGACGCAATATTGCCTCGTTTTATTGGTGAGATACAACAAGTGCCGCCGATGTACTCAGCACTTAAGCGTGATGGTAAGCCACTTTACGAGTACGCACGTTCTGGTATTGAGATTGAGCGCGCAGCGCGTAGGATCACGATTTATTCGATCAAACTGCTGAACGTTCAGTGGCCCGTGATCGATATTGAGGTGCACTGTAGCAAGGGAACCTATATTCGGGTGTTGGCAGAGGATATGGGTCATGCGCTTGGTTGTGGTGCGCATTTGATTGGCTTACGCAGAACCATGGTTGGGCATCTTTCATTGGCACAATCAGCCAGCTTGGAAAGCCTTCAACATTCAGCTCCACAGATCTTGCCAGTCGACGCACTATTACAAACCTTGCCTGAGCTGACTGTGGATGATATTCAAGCAAAACGCTTAGAGATGGGGCAACGTGTTCCATGTGCTGTCAATATCGCGACGCAATGGGCTAACTCTTTATTTAGGATCTATCGTAGCCAAGCACTTCCCCAAAACTTTATTGGCACTGCGGATTGGCGTTCAGGTGTTTTACATCCTCGTCGCTTTATCTCCCAGCGTCTGATTAACCAAAACTAATTTTTCACCTTGACTAAGTAAAGTATCAAATGACCAAACGCGCACTTCGTAATATCGCCATCATCGCTCACGTTGACCATGGCAAAACCACTCTCGTTGACCAATTACTCCGTCAATCAGGAACATTTAGGACCAATGAAAAGATTTCTGAGCGGATCATGGATTCAAATGATCTTGAAAAGGAACGTGGTATTACCATTTTGGCAAAGAACTGTGCTGTGGAGTACGACGGCACACATATTAATATTGTTGATACTCCTGGGCACGCAGACTTTGGTGGTGAGGTAGAGCGTGTTTTATCGATGGTCGATGGTGTACTTTTACTCGTTGATGCGGTTGAGGGACCTATGCCACAAACTCGGTTTGTTACCAAAAAAGCCTTGGCACTCGGTCTGAAGCCGATTGTGGTTGTGAACAAGGTCGATCGTCCTGGAGCGCGTTGTGATTACGTTATCAATGCTACCTTTGAGCTTTTTGATAAGTTAGGTGCTACAGAGGAGCAACTGGATTTTCCAGTGATCTATGCATCTGGCCTCAATGGTTATGCTGGCACTGATGAGAGTGTGCGTGAAGGTAATATGCGCCCCTTATTTGATGCCGTATTACAACATGTACCAGTGCGCGATGATGAAGTGGATGCTCCATTGCAATTACAAATTTCATCGATTGATTACAGCAGCTATGTTGGCAAAATTGGCGTAGGCCGAATCAGCAGAGGCAGAATTAAACCCGGTACAGATGTTGTTTGCATCAATGGTCCTGATGGCACACCCTTTAAAGGCCGTATTAATCAAGTGTTGAAGTTCAGGGGTTTAGAGCGTGAAGTGGTTGAGGAAGCCATTGCGGGCGATATTGTTCTGGTGAACGGTATTGAAGATCTAGCGATTGGCACAACCATTTGTGCTCCTGATCGGGTTGATGCTCTACCTATGTTAAAGATTGATGAGCCGACCTTAACCATGAACTTTATGGTGAATACTAGCCCATTAGCGGGGCGCGAAGGAAAGTTTGTCACCAGTCGACAGATTCGGGAGCGCTTAGACCGAGAGCTTAAGTCCAATATGGCTTTACGAGTTCGTGAGACCGATGACG
This sequence comes from Polynucleobacter sp., assembly GCA_036746715.1. GTDB lineage: Bacteria > Pseudomonadota > Gammaproteobacteria > Burkholderiales > Burkholderiaceae > Polynucleobacter. Next base: position 84,797 of record DAIODQ010000004.1, read on the forward strand.
ATACGGTATTTGAAGTATCCGGTCGTGGAGAGCTTCATTTGACTATTTTGGTTGAGAACATGCGGCGCGAGGGCTATGAGTTAGCGGTATCAAGACCCCGAGTCGTTTTTCATGAAGAAAATGGCGTCAAACTCGAGCCCTATGAGAACCTCACCGTCGATCTTGAGGACACCACCCAAGGTGGGGTCATGGAAGAACTTGGTAAGCGCAAGGCTGAGTTGTTGGATATGGTGAGTGATGGTAAAGGGCGTACCCGTCTTGAGTATCGCGTTCCTGCGCGGGGTCTTATTGGATTTCAGGGGGACTTTATGACCCTAACCCGTGGCAATGGCTTAATGAGTCATAACTTTGATTCCTATGCGCCCGTGAAAGATGGCATATTGGGAGAGCGTCATAACGGTGTATTGATTAGTCAGGACGATGGTGAGGCGGTAGCTTATGCGCTTTGGAAGTTGCAAGACCGTGGCAGGATGTTTGTTTCTCCGGGAGACCCTCTGTACGAGGGCATGATTATTGGGATTCATAGTCGCGATAATGATCTCGTGGTTAATCCAATTAAGGGCAAACAATTAACGAACGTGCGGGCTTCTGGAACGGATGAAGCAGTTCGTTTGGTAACGCCTGTGCAATTAACCCTAGAGTATGCCGTTGAATTTATCTCAGATGATGAGTTAGTAGAAGTGACTCCCAAGAGCATTCGTCTGCGCAAACGCTATCTCAAGGAGCATGAGCGCAAGAAGGCTTCACGAGACGATGTTTAGCCCCTACAGTCCGAACTTCGAGGCTAAACTTCGGTTACTGGCTTATACGAAATAATGTAGTAACATTACTACATTAGTGCTTCAGTGAGGAGTTTGTATGCCAAAAACCCTATCTAGTAGAGAATTTAATCAAGATACAAGCGGTGCAAAAAAGGCGTGTCGTTCTGGACCTGTTTTTATTACGGATCGCGGTAGACCGTCTCATGTTCTGATGCTTTATGAGGACTATCAGAGGGTCATCGGTCAGCAAAAAAATATCCTAGATCTTGTGGGTATGAAGGCTGCAGGCGATATTTGTTTTGAGCCTGCGAAAATAGATAGCCTGAGTAAACCAATTGATTTGAGCTAATGTTTTTACTAGATACTAATGTCATTTCGGAGTTGAGAAAAACAACCGAGAATAAAATTAATCCAAGAGTCAAAGAATGGGCAGAGACAAAAATGCCCTCAACCATGTTTCTTTCAGTCATTACTATTTTTGAACTTGAATTAGGTATTTTACGACTCGAGAGGCGCGATAAAAAACAAGGACAGATTCTACGCAAATGGTTATCCCAGCTTGTGCTCCCCGCTTTTGTTGATCGAGTTTTGCCCATAAATACTGCTATTTCAGTACGCTCTGCATCTCTTCATATTCCAAATCCATCTTCAGATAGAGACGCCATGATTGCTGCTACTGCAATTGAACACCACCTAACCTTGGTTACCCGTAATACCATTGACTTTGACCCCACTAAAGTGAAGTTAATCAATCCATGGGAATAGACCTTTGAGTATTAAACGCCTTGCCGTTGCCCCCATGATGGAGTGGACCGATCGTCATTGTCGATCGTTTCATCGCCTGCTGACAAATCAAGCGGTTCTCTATACAGAGATGGTAACTACTGGAGCGCTGTTGCATGGCGATCTTCCCCGCCATTTGGATTACAACCCCAGCGAACATCCTGTCGTTTTACAGCTTGGTGGCAGTGAGCCCTCAGATTTGGCGCATTGTGCAGAACTTGCCCAGCAGTGGAATTACGACGAAATCGATCTTAACTGCGGTTGTCCCTCAGAGCGTGTCCAAAAAGGTGCTTTTGGTGCTTGCTTAATGGCAGAGCCTGCATTGGTCGCTGATTGTGTCCGAGCGATGCGAGCTGCTTGTGATCGACCGGTTTCAGTAAAGCATCGACTGGGCTTGGATCAAATGGATGCGTCTCAATCAGAGCGCGATTATCGATTTGTGTTGGATTTTATCTTAGCTGTTGCAGATGCGGGTGCCTCTCAGGTGACCATTCATGCGCGTAATGCGGTATTAAAAGGACTATCGCCTAAAGAGAATCGTACTAAACCCGCTTTACATTATAAGATTGCTAAACAATTACGTAGCGATGTACAAAAATTCTATCCTGAACTTAAGGTACTCCTCAATGGCGGCTTAGAGACTATTGAGCAGATCGCGAATCACTGGCAAGACTTTGATGGGTTTATGGTTGGTAGAGCCGCTTATCATTTCCCGGCAATGCTCTTGGGCTGGGATGATCTTTTGCAATCTGATGGCTTGGCTGCAGGCTACCTTTTTAGCGAAACGGAGTGGCATCGAATTCAGATTGGATTGGTGCAGCAAACTAAGCAATGGTTTGATGATTGTCAGGAACGGCAAAAGCCATTCTATCTTGGAGCAATTACTCGCCATATTATGGGTCTTGCGCATGGAAGGGCGGGAGCTAGACGCTGGCGTCAGCGTTTATCGGATCATGGGGCATTAGCCAAAGTGAAGACAAAAGAGGCGATTGAGGAGTTCTTTTTTGAGGCGAGCCTTGAGTTAGGAGACTGGGCAGCCTTTGATTTAAACGCTCAAATAGCCTAGTTCATCAAGGCTCTCGGGAAGTTATAATACTTATGTAGCAATGGTGGACGTAGCTCAGTTGGTAGAGTCCCAGATTGTGATTCTGGTTGTCGCGGGTTCGAGTCCCGTCGTTCACCCCACTATTTACTCGGTCGTACCTGAATAATTTCGATGACGGATCCAGTGCGATCTGCCTCACCAATAATCATCTCACTTTGATCTTTGACGCTTGGGATCACAATCTCCTCGCAAATTGGCTTAGCGCTTAAGACATTAAAGAAACTACAATCTTTTTTGGTGACTGCTGATGTAGCGTGTTCTAAGGGTGATCTCCCAGTCGTTACTGTAGAGGTAACGCTCACTGCAGTGACAGGGCTGGCGACTGCCGCAGAGCCCGCGGCAGTCCCTACGCTACTAGCAGCCGCCATAATTGGAGCGGCACACGATTGCAATAACAAGCAGCTCGATAGAAGAAATAAAGTAAGTGTAGGGCGGACAAATGTCCTATCAACTGCTAATGAGACTGAGCCTTTATGGACGACACGCAAGATTGTAGACTCCAGCAGTCCAGTCGCCATTAATGACCGGTTCGAAAGTACTATTTGGTGATTTGATCTCATCGATCACCTTACCTTCACCCTTTTTACCTGACATAAATTTGACATCTAAAGGTCGATATTGATTTTGTCCACAATGGTACTCATTTAAACCAATAATAGAGTTCACCGGCGACTTAGATTTAGGATCAACCCCTGGTTTTTTAAGATCCAACATAGAAAGGAGTAAGGCCTTATCCCCTGATTTTTTGAGACTTGCTTTGTCTACCCATACTGTAATTAGTTCATTACTCCCAAGCTCATCCCAAGCAGCAATTGCGTTACCTGAAAAAATCAGAAAAAGAGTAAGAGCGCTAATACGGATTGTCTGAATCATATGGAACCTATCAGGGTCATGAATGTGTACATCCTCCAATTGTAGCGCTAGCATGGTTTGAACGATGTGCTAAACCTTATTATTTGGTTTTGATGATGATCTCACGGGTAATTGGAGCAGGATTCATAGTGAGCGGTAGGAGTGCATTATCAGACCATGCCTTACTTAAATTGCGATATTGTTTACTTTGCACCCAGCCCGATTGTCCTGTCGGAAACATAAAGACAGACTGTTCTAGATCATTGAGGTCATAGATGGCACGTAGGCTTGCAGCATGGTTAGATTGGTATGGGGCGGTTATGTTATTGAGGGTAGGTCGGCCAACATTGACTGTAAAAGCGTCCCCAGGAATGGCGACGCGCACATTAAAAAATGTCGATAGGAAGGGCAATCCTTTAAAAGGGCGGTGCTCGGAGACCGCTTGATGTGCCTGCCCCCATTGCCACTGATTGGGCGAGCTGCCATGGCGTTCTTTTAAATCCGACAGGGCTCTATCAAGTGCCACATTAGCCGCCTCCTGACAGTTTTCAAGATGTGGGGTGTTGGGGACATCACACCAGGGGCTATTGGGGTTAGCAGTTTGAGCTAAAAGGGCAGCACGAAAGTGTCTACGGCCATACTCTTCTTTAAAGGAATCGCCCAAGCGCGAAAACAGGATGCGGGTAAGCTGATCTGCCCAGGCATTAAAGATCAATGCACCTACCGACTCTCTTGCCATTGAGCCGTCATACGATTGAATGAATGATTGTGAAGCTGCTTGCAGTGGGTGATTGGTCTTTGCTTGTTTAAATAAATCCATCAATGGATAGGATGCAAGCGATAAGGTATCGCCTTGCATAGTTTGCATAGAGGTACGATCGTGTTGGTCTTTTGCTTCAATCATGGATTTAATTCGGTCATACCGAAATGGTAGATCCCAGTCACCTGTTAATGGGTTGGCATTAGTGCTTGAGATAATTTGTTGATTAGCACTGGCTAGCCATCCAGAATCTGGATTGGTGGAACTGGGTAATTGTTCAAATGGTAGATAGGCAGTCCAATCAAATTGACGTTCCCAACCAAGAGCTGGAGCTACTCCATAGAGACCTTGCCCAATTTGCCGACGTGGGGCGGTTCCAGCAACTTGCAGGGCAATATTTCCTTGCGTGTCAGCAATAGCGACCGTTTGCATTGGTGCATAGTGATGACGCAAAGCGGATTTAAAAGACTCTATGGAGTTTGCTCGGTTCATCATGATTCCCCCGAGCAATGTTTGGTTTTCCACATCGAGAGCGGTCCAGCGCAAGGTAAGAGCATACTGATTGGTATCAATAATCTTTTGCGCACGCGCATGGCTATCGGAAATAACCGGCCCATGCCGACTTTGCTTAATAACAAAACGAAATGGCGCCTTATCTTTAATCTGGATGATTTCTTCTCGAACCAAGAAAGAGAGAGGGCCATCGGGGCCGATGTATTGATTTGGATTCGTTGGATCAATCTTCTCAAGATAAAGGTCTTGAACATCGGGTCCGGTATTGGTAAAGCCCCAAGCAATTTTATTAGTTCTACCCAGAACAACTGCTGGAATACCGGGCAGTGTAGCGCCCATCACATTTAAGCCCGGAGCCTCGAGGTGAGCAAAATACCAAGTGGATGGTGCGCTTAGTCCTAAATGGGGGTCATTTGCTAATAGTGGTTTACCAGAAACTGTTTTTTTACCAGCCAAGACCCAATTATTTGATCCCAAACCTTCTTTGTTATCGCTTATCCAGGAAGCTAAATCAGGGGATTGGAGAAGATATGGATCATGTTTGTTCTGAGATTGTTTTTCTGAAGATGACTTGGAAGATTGTTTAAATATCCCAAGCTCTTTATAGAGTTTTGCAAAGTCCAGATTACTCACTGGAGTATTGCCCGGGTAGGGCGGCATCACATCCCAAATTTGGGCAGTGGTCAGGTATTGCGAGAGCTCAAGCCGAAATAATTCTTTTTGCCAGTTATCCCCTAAATCTAGAGCCATCATCAAGGACCAGGCAACGCTATCCGTGGGCGACCAATGGCCCGGTTGGGAACCGGTTAAAAAGTACTCAATGGGTAGAGCCCAACCCAAGGATTGATTACCAGCATTCACTCCATCGGCATACGCTTTAATGAGTTGCTTAATCTCGGTCGGGTAGCGTTCATATTGCTTCTCGGCAGCATATTTAATTCCTAGCGTTCTTAGAAAGCGATCTAAAGATACCGTTCGCTCTCCAAGGATTTCAGAGAGACGGCCCGAAGCAAGACGGCGGCTCACTTCTAACTGCCACGATCGTTCAGTAGCGTGCAAAAATCCCAATGCATAAAATACATCGCTTTGAGATTTAGCTTTGATATGGGGTACATCGTTTGCATCGAACTGAATTTGTACGGGCTGATTCAGGGAGGCACTCGTTACGACTCCTGAGAAACTTGATTTTGCAGAAACTAAATAAGCTGCTATCAAGCCAACAATTAGCAATAAAAGAACACCCAGTAAATAGAGAAAATAGCGCACAAAGCGTTTTAGGGGAGAGCGCATAGCAGTGGATTTCATGGACTAAGTGATTCTAATAAAAAACCCCGCCGGAGCGGGGTATATAGGGATTCGGGCGAGCTATCGATACAAAACTCCTGGTAGCCATAATCCAATTGCTGGAAACAGATACAGTAAAACGATCGCAATCACTTGGATACCCATAAATGGCAGCATACCCATAAATATTTGATTTAAAGTGACGTGCGGCGGCGCTACTCCTTTTAGGTAGAACGCAGACATTGCCACTGGGGGCGACAAGAAAGCAGTTTGTAGATTTAAGGCCACCAAGAGACCAAAGAACAATGGATTAATGCCAAAGTCATCGAGTAGAGGCACGAAGATTGGCATGAAAATCACGATAATCTCAGTCCACTCTAAAGGCCAACCCAATAAGAAAATAATCACTTGAGAAAGTACCAGGAACTGAACCGGGCTAAGTCCCAGTGAAAGCACCCATTGTTCCACAAGAGTTTGACCTCCCAACAATGCAAAAGCAGCCGAGAAGATCGATGAGCCCACAAATAACCAGCACACCATCGCACCAGTCTTTGCGGTTAAGAATACGGATTCTTGAATGACTGTTTTATTGAGTTGTTTGTACGCGGCAGCTAAGATTAAGCCTCCAATTGCCCCCATCGCTGCAGCCTCAGTTGGTGTTGCCAAGCCAAAGACGATGGAACCCAATACAAACATAATTAAGACTGCAAGTGGAAAGAAGGATCCTAGCAGCATCTTGAAGATCTCAAGACGAACCCACGTGAGCATGAGGTAATAGATTGCGACGATCGCCCCAAAAATACCAGTCATGATCCAGAACCAAAGTGGCGCATCGACTGGCTTAGGAGGCTCGGCTGCCGCAGCAGGCTCAGCAGGCCCTGATACTTTAGCAGTAGGTTTTTCATCCTCAGCACCTGGAGGTAAAGCCAGGGAGGAGCTGCTAGATTCTTTCTCAGTGCCAGGAGGTTCATTTAATCCAGTACTAGAGCTACTCGAGTACTCACTACCGCTACCAGCATTACCCATGGGTACCAAATCCATGCTGATTACTTCTGCTGGCTTAGTAGCAATTTGATAGATGGAGCCTGTGAAAGCAACAAATACAATCAACGGAATTAATGCAATGATGAGTGATTTGAGAAGTTCCTTGCCACTAACGTTGAGATTACTTTTTCCCTTGATGGCTACAAGTAATGCAGGAATTACCTTTTGACTAATCTTCTCACCAAGTTCGGTATAGCTTAGGGGAACTGGAACCTTACGATCCTCTTCAGCCAATGGCGGCATCAAGTTGGGCTTCAGCTTGGCCAAAATAATGACGTAGCCAATATATAAACTAGCCAACATAATGCCCGGGAAGAATGCACCTGCATACAGTTGCACAACGGACACACCTGCGGTTGCGCCATACACAATAAGGAGTACAGAGGGTGGAATTAGAATACCCAAGCAACCGCCTGCTGTTATGCAACCTGCAGAGACGCGGGTGTCATAACCAGCCTTTAGCATCGCCGGTAGAGCAAGCAAGCCCATCAGTGTTACCACCGCGCCCACAATACCGGTAGCTGTTGCAAATACGGCGCAGGTAAAGATGGTTGCGACTGCCAGTGAGCCTGGAACACGAACCAATGCTAGGTGCAGAGATCTAAAAAGCTTTTCAATTAGATTGGCACGCTCAACTAAGTAACCCATGAACACAAATAGGGGAATTGAGATTAAGACATCATTGGTCATGACCGCATAGGCACGTTGTACCATCAGCGCCAAGGTGTTATCTAAGGCCAGTGCAGGATTCTGAAAACTATAGGCGATAAAGGTAAAAATCATGCCCATACCCATCAGGGTGAAGGCAGTGGGGAAGCCCAACATAATTGCCACAACTACCAGTGACAGCATTAGCAGTCCCATATGACCGCTCTCAATATTTCCCCAGGGCATGAAGATGATGGTCGCTAAGACCACCAAAGCCATGATGGAGAAACCAAATAGAAGTTCCTTACGCATTTTATTTATTCCTTATCTTTGCCAACCATGGCTTTAAGTGCATCAACGTCAACTTCTTCAACGTCTTGCTCGCGTGAAGGCCACTCGCCTTGTTTGATGCAAACAATGCACCGAAAAATTTCAACTAAACCCTGAAGGAGCAAAAATACCCCGGCAATCGGAAGAATAGTTTTAAATGGGTACAGAGGAGGGCCATCTGCCGTAATGGAGGAGTGCTCCAAAATTCTCCAAGAATCTGCGGCAAAACTATATCCCGCATATGCCAGAGCAACCACACCTGGAATAAAGAAAACGATATATAAAACGAGATCAAATATAGCCTGAGTACGGGGCTTCAAAAAGCCGTACAAAATATCGCCACGCACATGACCGTTTTTGGCAAGGGTATACGCACCAGCCATCATAAACATGGTGCCGTACAGCATGATTTGGGCATCAAAGGCCCAAGCGTGGGGATTATTTAAAACATAGCGGGAGAAAACTTCGTAACCAATCAAACCAGTTAGACCGACTACTAGCCACGCAAAGAGATGGCCGACAAATGTGGATATTCTATCGATGGTTAAAAAGAGGTTTTGCATAACGATACCTTTGACTCTTATATGAGAAATGGGATGGTTACTCAGTAACCATCCCATTGGTTTACAACTATCGGTATTTTAACAAAAAATACCGATTAGCCTAGAATTGGCTTAGCCCTTCTTTGGTGCAGCTGGAGCTGGTGCGAAGTAATGGTCATAGGCCATCCGACGATTAACGACGGTATCTAATTCCCACTTCACTGCACGTTTAGCAAAGGCTCTTTGTGAGTCCACAATCTTTTTAAAGAGTGGGTTCTCAGCAGATTTCTTCGCTACAACCTCATCAAACACCTTCAACTGATTGCGCAATACCGAGTCAGGGGTCTTGTAGAACTTAACGCCCTGCTTAGCTTGCATTTCTTCGTACGAGGCAGAATAGCGATCCACTGCTTTCCAAGACATATCGGCTGAAGAAGCTTCAACAGCGTAGTCAAGGATGTTACGCAATTTTGCTGGCATGGCATTGTACTTGGTGCCATTAAACAGAATCTCGAACTGCTCGGCATTCTGGTGGAAGCTTTGTAACATGCAAACCTTCGAAACGTCTGGGAAGCCCAAGAGACGATCTGACGATGCGTTGTTAAATTCAGCAGCATCCAGAAGACCACGATCCATCGCCGGAATAATCTCGCCACCTGGCAATGCATTTACGGAAACGCCCATCGCGGTGAACATATCGATGGAGATACCAACAGTACGGTACTTGAGACCTTTTAAGTCCTCAGTTTTGGTAATTGGCTTTTTAAACCAACCCAGAGGCTGAGTTGGCATTGGGCCATAAACATAAGATTTCACGTTAGCGCCAACAACTTTGTAGAGCTCATCAAGCATTTCTTTACCGCCGCCGTATTTGTGCCAAGAGAGCAACATGTTGGCATCCATACCGAAGGAGGGACCAGATCCCCACAAAGCGAGGGCAGCATTTTTACCGTAGTGATAAACCACCACTCCATGACCACCGTCCAAGGTACCTTTGGATACTGCGTCGAGTAATTGGAAAGCTGGAACTACGGCGCCTGCTGGCAATACTTCAATTCTGAGCTCGCCACCGGTCATGTCATTTACTTTTTTAGCAAAATCGAGTGCGTACTCATGGAAAATATCTTTTGCGGGCCAGGTCGATTGGAAGCGCAATGTTTGTGGCGCTGCTTGACCTTGGGAAATCATTGGGAAGCTTAGAGCAGCTGCTCCAGCGCTACCAACAGCTGCACCTTTCAGAAATTTACGACGTGGTGCTTGTTTTTTAGTTTCGGACATTCATATCTCCTGGTTAATAACGAATAAGTGCTGCAAGTAAAGCAGAGGGAAATTGTAGGTTTTTTACTGCAATAGAGATATCGGGTAAACCCTTTGTTTCTATGGCTGTATGGTTATTTATTCCACCCCTCGAGGGCAATCGACAAAATCCTCGTGATACGATGAATTACATCCTAGTTTGTTGCAATGCATCACCATGCCAACATTCTTTATTACAATGTTGGATTGCGTTTGCCCGAGTGGTGAAATCGGTAGACACAACAGATTTAAAATCTGTCGCTTTCCGCAAGGGGCGTGCCGGTTCGATTCCGGCCTCGGGCACCAGTTATTGATCGCGAACGCAACGTAAACCAATGTAGACAACCACCGTCTCCTCCGGCTTGGTAGCGACATTGTTCTCTAGTTGCTGGTCGGGCCCATACCACCATGAGGCCCCCCTCGTAATGCGTTGGCCGCCAGATCGGGTAGACGTCCACTCCCAAACATTTCCCCCCATATCCAATAGGCCATTGACCCCAGGCTGGGTGGTGCCAGCAGTAACATGGCCATCTCCGCGGGTCAGGCTGCCAGCCGGAGCCAAGCCCTTGTAACTGCCACAGGCGCTACTGAGGCAATGGGAGCCCTTTGGTGAACTACCATTCGGATAGGGATAGCGTTGCCCCCTCTGAAAGCCTGTTGGCGGCGATTGACGTTGTTCTAAGTAGGCTGCTTCCACCCACTCTTTATCACTAGGCAGGCGCTTGCCAAAATACTGGCAAATGGATTGGGCCTCCAACGCATTGAGATGAACGGCAGGCTCATTGTCGCCTGCAGGAACACCATAAGGGGTGCGCCAAGTCCAACCTGGTTTTTTAACAAAACCTAATTCATAGGATGTACCACCTCCTGCTTTCTCGGCAGTGCTCTGAAAACCGGTAGCGCTGGCAAATCGTTTGACCTCCCCAATGGTCATTTCATGTTGATCCCAGAGAACTCCTTTGATCTCAACAGTGGGGATGGCTGACTTGGCAGATTGCCCATATGCATGGAATGCCAATAGCGATAGAGTAAATATGCAAAGTTTATTAATTGTGCGAATATTCATAGCGGTATAAAAAACTGACAAAATAGCAATCCGAGTATTTTTACCGAATTCAACATAACCTGCATTTTTGCCTCGAGAGTAAAACAAGCGTCATGAAGAAAATTATTCTTTTTCTGCTTAGTTACTGCCTTCTGGTTCAGACTGTTTCTGCAAACCCTGATGCAACTAAAGGTGTTAAAGAGGTAGCGAAGACAGATGCCGCCCTCAAGGCAGAGGTGCTCTCGGTCTTTTTTACCCCTCCGGCTGGAGCTGCCAAAGGCTTAATTCGTTATTTGGATGGGGCTAAGAAAAGTATTCAGGTAATGACCTACAGCTTTACCTATGTAGAAATTGCCGATGCACTTGCCAGAGCCGCTAAACGTGGGGTCGAGGTGCAGGTGATTCAGGATGGACCAACCGCGGCCAACAATTTTGATGTTATCCCAGTCTTACTAAAAGGCGGAGTTGTAGTGCGAGGTAATAAAGCCCATCGCATCTTTCATCACAAGGTGATGATTATTGATGGCGAGATTGTGGTGACTGGTAGCTATAACTTTACGAATAGTGCCGAGAAAAGTAATGCCGAGAATATGATCGTGTTGCGATCTGCTCCTTTGGCGCAGCAGTACTATAAAAATTTTATCTCCCATTGGGAGCGAAGCTACCCAATTACAACTGCACCTGAACGAAAAACGGCCAAACCGAATTAATCGGGTTCGGTCACAAAGCCCAACTTGGTTAAGCCCGCTCTGCGAGAAGCTGCTAAGACTTGAGCCACTGAGTCATACCGTACGGATTTATCTGCGCGTAGGTTAATTTCAGGTTGCGGGTCTTTCTTGGCGGCCTTATCGGCATAGGCACTAAATGTAGCGATATCAATAGGGGTGCTATTCCAAAAGATTTGTCCTTTGGCATCAATGCTCAATTGCACAGACTCGGGCTTGACTTCATTACGCACACTATTGGCTTTTGGAAGTTCTACCTTCACCGCCTGCTGAATCACCGGTAGAGTGATGATGAAAATAATCAGCAGCACCAACATGACATCCACCATGGGGGTCATGTTGATCTCGGCCATTAAGCCATCTTCGTTTTGGTCGTTTGAAAGATTACTAAAGGACATGATTACTCCTGATCGGGCACGCGTGCACCCGTGACAAAGTAGGCGAGCAGATCGTTGGCAAAGCGATTGAGATCGGCCATCACTAATTTATTACTGCGATTGATTGCGTTGTAGCCCAACACTGCCGGGATCGCAACCGCAAGACCAAAGGCGGTCATGATAAGCGCCTCACCAATGGGGCCAGCGACTTGATCAATCTGCGCGCTACCTGAACTGCTAATGGCAATCAGAGCGTGATAGATGCCCCAGACCGTACCAAACAATCCAATGAAGGGAGCGGTGGCACCGGTTGATGCCAAAAAGGTGAGCCCCTTTTGGAGTTGGCCTGCAGATGCATCAATTCCGTTCTTGAGGCTACGCGCCATCCATTCTGAATAGTTCAGGCTTTGTAAGAGTTCGCGATGGTTAGAGCGTTGATTGAGATGATGGGCAGATGCCTCACTAGCCGTTTTGGCAACTTTATAAAAAGGATTGAGGGCATGGTTGCTGAGTGAAGCAAGTCCTTCCTCCAACGAGCGCGCTCGCCAAAATCCATCCAGTTCATTTTTGAGGCGTTTGATATTGCGTAATCCCCAAATGCGACTAATTAAGATTACCCATGTAACGACCGATAGCACTAAAAGAAAGAGAGCCACAAAGTGGGTGACGAAGTCTCCCTGGGTCCAAAGGTGGTGAAGGCCAAACGCATTGTTCATATTAGGGGCTCTTTAGGTTGAATTTAATCAGTAGATTAGTAGAGATTTTAGTAGGACTGCCATTAATCAGGTAGGGCTTAAAGCGGTAACGCTTACCAATTTCCATTGCAGCCCTGTCTAGTCTTGGGTAAGAGCTTGATTGCAAGAGACGTGCATCTTCAACAACCCCTGTCTCATCAATGATAAGGCGCACAACTACCTCGCCTTGTTCGCCGGCGCGTTTCGAGAACGAAGGGTAGTAGGGATCAGCATCAGGTTGATAAACCACAATCAATTTACCAATATCGGTTTGAATCGGAGTTCCACTGACTCCGCCACCCCCTGTTGAAGGCGCAACGGTCGCTGATTGGGTACTTTCACTCGATTTTGCAGAAGGAGCTGGAGGCGCTGGTGTTGGGGTACTTTGTGCGGGAGTGGGCGCTGGTGTTGGTGCAGGCGTTGGAGTTTTCTCTGCCTTCTTCACTTCTGGTTTAGGGCTTGGGGTTGGGGTCGGTTTAGGAGCCTCCACCGGCATTCTTGGGGCAGGGGGCGCGCTTTGCTTAGGGGGCGCAGGACTATCCGGTGGAAGCAAGTTCGCCAGGACCCGTTCATCATTCAAATAATTAGGAGGTTTTGGGGTAAGTCCAAAATTAAATGGCACGATAAAAGCCAAATGAGCCAGAACCACGAGAGCGATGATGATGCGCTCATCCTTAGAAAAAGGAAGGTATATACGCGATTGGGTCATGCTATTCATCAATTAGAGCTTTAATGTCTCGGTATAAATGGTGTACTGCGATAAATCACGATGCAGTAAGCGTTCTGCCATCGTCTGTAATGTATCCGCACTGGCCGTGCTGAGCAAGCTGAGCTTGGGGGAGTGTTTGGAGCTCACAATAAGACCTTGTTGATGCAACTGCCTGAGTAATTGTCGGACCACGGCATCGCTGGTATCAATCAGCGTCATGGAGTCCCCCACAATGGCTCGGATCATTTTTTTGAGGAAGGGGTAGTGAGTACATCCCAGAACCAAGGTATCCGCACCTAGGTCTTGTATTGGTTTGAGATGCGATCGTAAGAGTGCTTGCATTTCAGGGGTCTCAATCAAACCAGCTTCGATCAAGGGCACTAAACCTGCACCTGCTTGTTTAATAAATTGACAATGCTCAGGAAGGGTTGCTAGTAGTGCATTGAACTTATCACTGTTTAATGTAGCTTCAGTGGCTAGAACACCCACGATCCCATTTTGGGATTGCATTGCCGCTGGCTTAATTCCAGGCTCAACCCCAATGATGGGAATATCCAGTGTGCTTCGGATTGTGGCAATTGCTTCTGCAGTAGCGGTGTTACAGGCCACCACAATGGCACTACAGTCTTGCTCCATTAAATAACGACAAATCTGCAAACTGCGTTCTGCAATCCAATGCGGTGGCTTATCTCCATAGGGTGTGTTTGCAGAATCCGCAAAATAGATGTAATTGTGATGGGGCAACTGCTGCAGTGCCTCATCCAAAATGGATAGGCCGCCTACACCAGAGTCAAAGACACCGATTGTCACCATGGCCAACCATTTAAGAAATTGCGATGCATCTAAGCCACAGTGACTGGTATCTTGCCAATCTTGAGCTGCCATTCACGCGGACCGGTTTGATGCATGGAGGTACCCGTTGAATCGACTGCCACAGTGACCGGCATATCTTCCACGTCAAACTCATAGATGGCTTCCATGCCGAGGTCTTGGAAGGCAAGGACTTTGGCATGCTTAATCGCTTTAGATACTAAATAGGCGGCACCACCCACTGCCATCAGATAAGCCGAGCGATGTTTTTTGATCGACTCAATCGCTACAGGCCCACGCTCTGCTTTACCAATCATGGCAAGTAGACCAGTTTGACCCAACATGGTTTCCGTAAACTTATCCATGCGGGTGGAGGTGGTCGGGCCCGCGGGACCCACGACTTCATCGCGTACGGGATCGACAGGACCCACATAATAGATCACACGATTTTTGAAGCTCACTGGTAGAGGCTCACCTTTGGACAGCATATCGGCAATTCGTTTATGCGCTGCATCACGACCCGTCAGAATCTTGCCATTGAGTAATAAAGTTTGACCTGGCTTCCAACTCGCTACTTCTTCAGCGCTTAAGTTATTGACATCGATCCGCTTTGATTTCTTGATATCGGCTTGCCATGAAACTGCTGGCCAATCACTAAGAGAGGGTGCTTTGAAGTGAGCAGGGCCGCTACCATCTAAGTGAAAATGAATATGACGGGTTGCCGCACAGTTCGGAATCATCGCCACTGGTAATGAAGCAGCGTGTGTTGGGTAATCCATGATCTTGACATCGAGAACGGTTGCAAGGCCACCTAAGCCTTGCGCACCAATCCCGAGTTGATTAACCTTCTCATAAATTTCTAGGCGTAACTCCTCGATACGATTCTTGGGTCCGCGTGCAATGAGTTCCTGAATATCAATCGGCGCCATCAAGGATTCTTTCGCAAGGAGCGCTGCCTTCTCAGGAGTGCCACCAATCCCAAGACCAAGAATGCCGGGAGGGCACCAACCGGCTCCCATAGTGGGTACCGTTTTAATGACCCAATCCACAATCGAATCCGACGGGTTAAGCATGATCATTTTGGCTTTGTTCTCAGAACCGCCACCTTTGGCAGCACAGATTACTACTAGATCATCGCCCGGAACAATTTCATAATGGATTACTGCGGGCGTGTTATCCCCTGAGTTCTTTCTCTTGCCAGCGGGATCTAATAAAACAGAACCACGTAATGTGTTTTCAGGATTGAGATAAGCACGCCGCACACCTTCATTAACCATATCGGCAACGCTCATCGTGGCGCCACTCCAATTAATGTTCATGCCCACTTTTAAAAAGACAACTGCAATGCCCGTGTCTTGACAAATCGGACGCTTACCCTCGGCGCACATTCTGCTGTTGGTCAGAATTTGGGCAATCGAGTCTTTAGCTGCAACCCCTTGCTCAAGCTCATACGCTCGGCCCATCGCCTGAATGAAATCCCGAGGATGGTAGTAGGAAATAAACTGAAAGGCATCAGCAATGCTTTGAATGAGGTCGTCTTGGCGAATGGTTGGCATAGGGTTATTTCAATAAGTGGAATGAATATGGCATTTTAAGGGTTTGCCATAGGGCAAATCAGGACTTAATTCACTTATCGTCATATGAAATAATCAACTTATTATTCTTTTGTTGTCACTATAGGTACTTAGAGAGGGTGTTATTCAAATGGAACCACTAATGAACGAGAGCCGGATTTTTAATCCACCTGCTGATTTTGTTAAAAATGCAGCCATTTCTGGCATGGATGCCTATAACAAATTATGTGCAGAAGCCGAAAAAGACTACGAGGGATTTTGGGCGCGTTTGGCAAGAGAACATGTTTATTGGAAGCAGCCTTTTACTAAAACACTCGATGAGTCGAAGGCACCTTTTTATAAATGGTTTGAAGATGGTACGACTAATGCGTCATATAACTGCCTTGATCGTAATTTACAAAATGGTAACGCAAATAAGACCGCCATCGTTTTTGAGTCCGATGACGGCAAAGTTACTCCAGTTACTTATCAAGAATTGCATGATCGGGTTTGTCAGTTAGCAAATGCTTTGCGCAAGCGCGGTATTAAAAAGGGTGATCGCATCATTATTTATATGCCAATGTCCGTTGAGGGCGTGATCGCAATGCAGGCATGCGCGCGGATTGGCGCAACACACTCCGTCGTATTCGGTGGTTTCTCTGCAAAGTCTTTGCAAGAGCGCATCATTGATGCGGGGGCTGTTGCGGTCATTACTGCCGATGAGCAAATGCGCGGGGGCAAGTCCTTGCCATTGAAGACCATTGTGGATGAAGCCTTGGCTTTGGGTGGTTGCGAGATTATTAAGAATGTCATTATTTATAAGCGTACTGGCGGCAATATTCCATTCAAGGCGGGTTTAGATTCTTGGATGCATGAAATTACTGCGAGCGAGGCGAAGACCTGTGATCCCGAGTGGGTGAGTGCTGAGCACCCGCTATTTATTTTGTACACCTCAGGATCGACTGGTAAGCCAAAGGGCGTGCAACATTCCACTGGTGGATATATCTTGTGGGCGATTCTCACCATGAAGTGGACCTTCGATATCAAGCCAAGCGATGTCTTCTGGTGTACGGCGGATATTGGTTGGGTCACCGGACATTCGTATATTGCCTATGGTCCTCTCGCAGTGGGCGGAACACAAATTGTGTTTGAGGGTGTACCTACATTCCCCAATGCCGGACGTTTCTGGGAGATGATCCAAAAACATAAAGCTACAATTTTCTATACAGCACCCACAGCGATTCGTTCTTTGATAAAGGCATCAAATACCGATCCCAATGTGCATCCCAAAAATTATGATCTCAGTTCACTGCGTTTATTAGGTTCTGTGGGTGAGCCGATTAATCCAGAGGCATGGATGTGGTATTACGAGAACATTGGTGGTTCACGTTGTCCGATTGCCGATACATTCTGGCAGACTGAAACTGGTGGTCACATGATTAGTCCCTTGCCAGGTGCCACCCCCATGGTCCCAGGCTCTTGCACTTTGCCTCTCCCTGGCATCATGACCGCGATTGTGGATGAGACCGGCAATGACATGCCCAATGGTCAAGGGGGCATCTTAGTAGTGAAGCGTCCATGGCCATCGATGATCCGCACTATTTGGGGCGACCCCGATCGCTTTGTAAAAGCCTACTTCCCAGACGAGTTTGGGCGCAAGCTTTACTTGGCAGGCGATGGGGCAATCCGGAATAAAGATACGGGTTACTTCACGATCACCGGTCGCATCGACGACGTCTTGAACGTTTCGGGCCATCGCATGGGTACGATGGAAATTGAATCTACTTTAGTTGCCAACCCCCTCGTTGCCGAGGCAGCAGTCGTAGGGCGCCCAGATGAGATGACCGGCGAAGCGATTTGTGCCTTCGTCGTTCTTAAAGGAAAGCGGCCTGAGGGCGATGATGCCAAGAAGATTGCGGTTGAGTTACGTAACTGGGTTGCAAAAGAGATCGGCCCCATTGCAAAACCAAAAGATATTCGTTTTGGAGATAATTTGCCTAAGACCCGCTCTGGCAAGATCATGCGGCGTTTATTGCGTGTGATTGCAAAAGGGGAAGAGATCACACAAGATACCTCTACCCTAGAGAACCCGGCGATCTTAGACCAGCTAAAACAGCCTCTTTAACCATGCGATTAGGCGCGAAGGGCTTATCAAGCTCTTCGAACCGTATAATGATCGGTCCGGAGAGGTGGATGAGCGGTTTAAGTCACACGCCTGGAAAGCGTGCGTAGGGTTAAACCTACCGCGGGTTCGAATCCCGCCCTCTCCGCCATTAGGGTATTTTTGTAATTACTTTTTAACAAGGGACCCTTTAAGAGGCTTCATCAATGAAAAGTTCAATTTATACCCAAGGTCTTGATAAGAACTCAGCAAATTATGTAGCTCAGTCACCCCTCACTTTTATTGAGCGTGCGGCTACGGTGTATCCCAATCGACCCGCAGTGATCCATGGCGATATTCAAAGAAATTGGGCGCAGACCTACGAGCGCTGCCGACAATTTGCATCCGCACTTACGGAACATGGCATCAAACGATTTGATACCGTCGCAGTAATGCTCCCAAATATTCCTGCAATGGTCGAGGCGCATTTTGCTGTTCCTATGACGGGTGCAGTTCTCTGCGCTTTAAATACACGTTTGGATGCCGCAGCTATTGCCTTTATGTTGGAGCATGGTGAGGCGAAAGTTGTGCTCATAGATCCGGAGTTTTCTGGGGTAATGAGTGCTGCATTAAATATCTTGAGCGATAAGAAATTAACTCTCCCATACGTTGTGGATGTGAGTGATGTTTTATATCAAGGCTCAGCAAAACCGATTGGTGCAATCGAGTATGAGCAATTGATTGCCTCGGGCGACCCCCAATTTTCATATCAATTGCCTGCGGATGAATGGGATTCGATTTGCTTAAATTACACCTCTGGAACAACCGGCAACCCCAAAGGGGTGGTCTACTCGCATCGAGGCGCATATACCAATGCAATCTCCAATATCTTGGAGTGGGATATGCCGCGCCACCCCACTTATTTATGGGTCTTGCCGCTGTTTCATTGCAATGGATGGTGTTTCCCATGGACAGTAGCCGCACGAGCCGGAGTGAATGTGTGTCTGCGCAAAGTCGATGCCCAAAATATCTTTGAAGCAATTCGTAAGCATCATGTAACTCATTACTGTGGGGCACCCATTGTGCACAATATGTTGATCAATGCGCCCGATGAGATGAAACAGGGTATTAACCATACTGTCAGTGCAATGGTGGCAGGCGCTGCTCCCCCGGCAGCGATGATTGAGGGAATGGAAAAAATGGGTTTTGATATTACCCATGTGTATGGCTTGACCGAGACATATGGTCCCGCAGCTGTTTGCGTAAAACATGATGACTGGTCAGAAGTCGATGTTGGCGAGCGCGCCCGTTTGAACGCAAGGCAAGGTGTGCGTTATCACCTGCAGCATGCAGCATCAGTAATTGATCCCGAGACCATGAAACCAGTTCCAGCCGATGGCGAGACCATGGGTGAGATTATGTTTCAGGGCAATATCGCTATGAAGGGTTACTTAAAGAATGAGAAAGCGACGCAAGAAGCATTCGCGCATGGCTGGTTTCATTCGGGCGATCTTGCAGTAATGTTTCCAGATGGCTACATTAAGATTAAAGACCGCAGCAAAGATATCATCATCTCGGGTGGCGAGAACATTTCTAGTATTGAGGTCGAGGACGTTCTCTATCGTCACCCAGCAGTATTGGCTGCGGCAGTGGTTGCTAAACCTGATCCGAAGTGGGGCGAGACCCCCTGTGCTTTTATTGAACTCAAGGCGGGTGCAAATCCAACGCCACAAGAGATTGTGGAGCATTGCAAAAAGCATTTGGCTGGATTCAAGATTCCACGTGCTGTGGTCTTTGGTGAGATTCCTAAAACGGCCACAGGGAAGATTCAGAAATTTGAGCTGCGTAAACGCGCTGGCTCCGCTTCTGCGATTGACGTATAACTATGCCAGCTGATTACCGTGCCCCCCTCGCAGATATGCAATTTATTTTGCATGAACTGATTCCTTTCTCCACGATTAATAGTCTGCCGGCATATCAAGAAGTAAGCGATGATTTGGTCAATACGATTTTGGAAGAAGCGTCTAAATTTGCAGGAGCGGTGTTAAGTCCCCTCAACTGGACAGGGGATCAAGAGGGGTGCACGTATTTGGCTGGAGCAGTAAAGACCCCGCAGGGTTTTAAAGCTGCTTATCAACAATATATTGAGGCGGGTTGGATTTCATTGGCTGCTAATGCTGATTTTGGCGGACAGGGACTCCCTATTACTCTAGCCACACCCGTCAATGAGATGTGGCACTCAGCCAATATGGCATTCATGTTGTGTCCCATGTTAACTGCCGGTGCGATTGAAGCAATAGAGCATCACGCTTCTTCCGATCAGCAAGCGCTCTATTTACCACCTCTTGTTTCTGGCCAATGGGCCGGAACCATGAACCTGACCGAGCCCTCTGCGGGATCTGATCTCTCCGCCGTGAGTTCAAAAGCGATTCCAACCGGTGACCACTATTTAATTAGTGGCACCAAGATCTTTATTACCTACGGCGAGCATGACTTTACTGAAAACATTATTCATTTAGTACTTGCACGACTGCCCGACGCGCCCCTAGGGGTCAAGGGTATATCGCTGTTCATTGTTCCCAAGTTTTTAGTAAATACCGATGGCAGTTTGGGCAAACGTAATGATGTGCAATGCATCTCGATTGAACATAAATTAGGGATTCATGCGAGCCCAACGGCAGTGATGTCGTTTGGGGAATCCGGCGGTGCAATTGGCTATTTGGTTGGTGATGCAAATCGTGGACTGGAATATATGTTTACCATGATGAACAATGCGCGCTTAGCGGTTGGTTTAGAAGGCGTTGCTATTGCCGAACGCGCTTATCAGCAAGCGGCGCAATATGCACAAGAGCGGGTGCAAGGGAAGGTCCCACAAAAAACAGACAAGCTTCCAATCTTGCACCACGCTGATGTACAGCGCATGTTGATGCTCATGAAGACGCAGACAGAGGCCATGCGGGCGCTCGCCTATATTGCCGCAGCACAATCCGATCTAGCACAAAAGCATCCAGATGCGTCTGTTCGTGATGCCAGTCAAAAGCGTGTGGATTTGCTGACCCCGATTGTGAAGGCATGGTCTACCGAGCAGGCGATTGAGATTGCCTCACTCGGAGTACAGGTGCATGGTGGTATGGGCTACATTGAAGAGACCGGTGCCGCTCAACATCTTCGAGATGCACGTATCACCACGATTTATGAGGGCACCACCGGAATACAGGCAGGGGATCTCTTAGGACGGAAGATTATTCGGGATGAGGGGCAAGAGGCAAAAAGCCTATTTAAAGAAATGCAAGCCAGCGCTACCGATCTCAAACAATCTCCCTCGAAAGAGTTGCAAACTATTGGTCATGAACTGGAGAAAGCCATTGCCACTTTAGATCAGGCAGTGGATTGGTTGTTGAAGATGCATACCAAAAATCCCCAAGCTACTTTGGCAGGCGCTTACCCACTCCTTAAATGCTTTGGTATTGTTTGCGGTGGATGGCTTTTGGCCAAATCTGCATTGATTGCTTCCCATAGACTTCAAAAAAATTCAGGTGATCGCTTTGCTCAACAAAAGATTGGAAGCGCTATCTTTTATACCCATGAAGTTCTAGCGCAGGCGCCTGGGCTTGTGAGCACCATTTGTTCTGGAGAGTCTGTTGCTAAGTCGATGAATGATAGCTTGGCTGATTTGTTGAACTAAGAAATACCAACACAACGCATACCAATTTCTGCCAACAGGCCTGCTTTCTGGCCATTTTCTCTTGCATCGCTAGCATTGGCGTTGCCATCTACCGCCCGCTGCGCAACACCATGCAAGATGGCTGCAATACGAAAGAAGTTATACGCCATATAAAAGTTCCAATCAGAGCTTGCCGTTCTGCCAGAATTTGTTTCATACCACTCTATATATTCTTTTTCAGTAGGAATTCCTAGCTTCACTAAATCAAGTCCACCTATACCGCGCCATAAAGTTGGCGGAATCCTCCAAGCCATGCACTGATAAGAAAAATCTGCCATCGGGTGGCCTAGAGTTGAGAGCTCCCAATCCAGTACGCCAATCACTTTATTTTCATGGTGATCAAAGATCATATTATCTAAACGAAAGTCACCATGCACAAGAGTCGTTTCATCATCAGCAGGAATGTGATGAGGCAACCATTCGATTAGTTTTATAAGTGCTTCTGGAATGGGAATAGTACTTTCGTGTACTTGGCGCGACCAGCGACCCACCTGGCGAGCAAAATAATTTCCAGGCTTACCAAAACTTTCTAAACCAATTGCTTGGTAATCCACTTGATGAATCGCAGCAATCACTCGATTCATTTCTTGGTAGATTGCGCGTCGATCAGATTGGCTGAGATGAGGTAAAGATTGGTCATTGAATACACGTCCGTCTAAGAAAGACATGAGAAAGAAGGGCGTGCCGATTACAGACTCGTCCTCACAGTAAGACAGCATCTTGGGTACTGGGACCTCTGTCTTTGATAGTGCTTGCATCACGCGGTATTCTCGGTCAATTGCATGGGCTGAGGGTAATAACTTGCCACTTGGCTTCTTACGCAGTACTGCATGTTGATTGCCGCAACTAATTTTGTATGTTGGGTTGGATTGACCACCTACCAATGGACTCACTTCTAGACCTTCAGTATCCCAGCCTAAACCTCTAAGATATAGCTCGAGCGCTTTTGTAATAAACGGGATGCTCACGCAATGCTCTATAAAGAACTAACGAGATGTGCGCCATCGACCGCGATGGTGCTACCAGACATTGCTTTACCAGCATCGGATGCCAGGAGCAGAATGGGTCCATCCAAGTCACTCAGTTCACTATAGCGCCGACTCGGAATCCGTAGACGCAGTTTTTCTCCAAGCTCACTTTGTAAAAAGTCACGATTTAAATCAGTGACCACATAGCCCGGCAGGATGGCATTCACTCGGATTTGATAACGCGCTAGTTCCAATGCCATTGTCTTGGTAGTCTGAATTACGCCCGCCTTGGAAATCGCATAAGGGGCGACCCCGTTGATTTGGCGTTCCCCTAGAATCGATGCCATATTGATAATTGAGCCACTGGTTTTACTTGCCACCATACGACGTGCGGCTTCGGTCGCCACCAACCAGACTCCTTTTAAATTGGTATCGATAACCGCATCCCAATCAGCCTCCGTTTGTTCTAGAAGATTTTTGGTGACCGAGATACCAGCGTTATTGATCACAATACTGGGTGCACCCCATTGAGAAATGCCATCAAAGCAGGCCTTAATGCTTTTTTCCTTAGTGACATCGAGAGCAAAGGCTTTAGCAACACCACCTTTTTGTTCGATTGCTTTGACAATAGACTCGAGTTGATCAATGCGTCTAGAGGCAAGAACCACTTTTGCACCCATGCTGGCCAATAGTTCACTACAGTGACGTCCAATTCCGCTGGAGGCGCCAGTGACCAAAGCAAGTTGACCATCTAGACGAAAGCGCTCAGCAGGACTCATGCCTTTTGATCCAAAAGTTTTCTGGCCATACTCCAACGATGTACTTCACTGGGACCATCGTAGATACGGAAAGCGCGCATATCGGTAAAGATACGCATTACCGCAGTTTCGCCCGTCACGCCTTGGCCACCCATGATTTGAACGCAGCGATCAACGACTCGCCATTCAGCTTCTGAGCAAATTACTTTGGCACGGCTGGATTCATAATTACATTTCTCACCTTGATCCAGCAACCATGCGGTATGCAAAATATGCAAGCGTGCAGTTTGAAGATCCATGTCATTGTCAGCCAACATAAATCCAACACCTTCATGATCGCCGAGCCGTTGACCAAATGCCTGTCGCTTTTTTGCATAGGCAAGGGCAATATCGTGCGCACGTCGAGCTTGACCAAGCCAACGCATGCAATGGGTCAATCGTGCGGGGGCAAGACGAACTTGTGCATACCGAAAGCCTTTACCTAGTTCACCCAAAATATACTCTTCGGGCACGCGTAAATTGTTAAAGCGCAACACACTATGCCCACCCGCAAAACACTGATCCATCGAATCCATATTGCGTTCAATTTCAATTCCAGGAGCATCCATGTCGGATAAGAACATGGTCGCTTGACCATCCTCGGTGCGCGCCATGATGATGACGTAGTCTGATCCATCGGCTCCCGTAATAAACCATTTACGCCCATTAATCACATAGTCTTTACCATCCTTGACTGCAGAAGTAAGTAGCATGGATGGATCTGATCCAGCGCCGGGGGCGGGTTCCGTCATTGCAAAACACGAGCGTAGTTTTCCCTCTATTTGTGGAATCAACCAGCGTTTTTGTTGGGCGGGATTAGCAACCTGCTCCATCAAATGAATATTGCCCTCATCAGGCGCATGAATGTTCATGGCAATTGGGCCTAGCCGCGAATATCCGGACTCCTCAAAGATTACAGCTTTGGCAACATGACTTAAGCCAAGCCCGCCGTGTTTTTGGGAAGCATGGGGCGTTAGCAAACCTGCATTTTTAGCAAGACTTACTAGTTCTTGGCGAAGTTCAGGATTCGGTCCATGGGGAGTTTCGCGCGGGTCACCCTCGAAGGGGATGATCTTTTGAGCAATAAATTGCCGAGTTTTATCCTTTAGGGCAATTAGCTCAGGTGTTTGTAAAAAATTCATATCTCATTGTAATCGCTGGTATTTAATTGCAATCAGCAAATTTACAGCTTTAGAGCCCCGCTATGGTTAGGGTTTTCGATATAGAAATATGTGATGCAGATACACTATTCTTAATGAATTCAGGCTCATAGGATTGTGTACCGTGGTTGCAGACGATCTCATTTTAAAGACCAAAAATTTAACGAAGTCATTCTACGGATTTACTGCGGTCAGTAACGTCAATTTAAGTGTCAAGCGGGGAAGTATTCATGCTTTGATTGGTCCTAATGGAGCTGGGAAAACAACGTGCTTTAACTTGCTCACCAAATTTTTAGAGCCGACTACAGGTCAAATTGATTTCAATGGCCACGATATTACGAAGGAAAAGCCGGCCCAAATCGCTAAGCGCGGCATTATTCGGTCCTTTCAAATATCTGCTGTGTTTCCACACATGACTGCCTTAGAAAATGTTCGTATTGGTCTTCAGCAGGAACTTGGAACCTCTTTTTTCTTTTGGAAAAGTGAGCACTCTCTCGACATCTTGAATGATCGGGCAATGGATGCACTTCGTCAGGTTGGTCTTGATAGCTTTGCTGATGAGCTAGCCGTTAATTTGCCCTATGGTCGTAAACGCGCATTAGAAATTGCCGCTACTGTTGCCATGAATCCGGAGTTAATGCTATTAGATGAACCCACTCAGGGAATGGGGCATGAAGACGTAAGTCTTGTCACCGAGTTAATTAAGCGAGTATCGCAAGGCAGAACGGTATTGATGGTGGAACATAATATGAAGGTTGTTGCGAACATCGCCAATACAATTTCGGTATTACAGCGTGGCGAGGTGATTGCAGAAGGACCCTATGATCAGGTCTCAAAAAATCCACAGGTGATGGAAGCCTATATGGGTACCGCTGATTCTGAGCTACAAGGACATTAATAGCCGATGAGCCCACTGGCTTTAGAAATTCATGACCTGCATGCATGGTACGGTGAGTCCCATGTGTTGCATGGTATCAATTTAGCGGTGCACAAAGGCGAGGTGGTCTGTTTACTCGGTCGAAATGGCGCAGGTCGCACTACGACTCTGAGATCTATCTTGGGTCTTGTTGGTAATCGCACTGGCTCGATCAAAGTAAATGGGCATGAAGTCATCGGTATGCCAACTTATCAAGTGGCGCAACTAGGGATTGGCTATTGCCCTGAGGAACGCGGCATTTTTACAAGCCTCACCTGTGAGCAGAATTTAATGTTGCCTCCCAAGGTGGGCGAAGGTATGGCAATGACTGTGGATGAGATTTATCAGATGTTTCCTAATTTGTATGAGCGTCGTTCTAGCCCTGGCGGTAAGCTTTCCGGTGGCGAGCAGCAGATGCTAGCAATCGCCAGAATCTTACGAACAGGGGCTCATTTGTTATTACTGGATGAAATTACCGAAGGATTAGCGCCGGTCATTATTCAGAAACTCACCGAAGTAGTCCGAGCGCTTAAGGAGCGTGGATTCACGATTATTTTGGTGGAGCAGAATTTTCGATTTGCCTCAAAGCTCGCAGATAGAAACTATGTGATCGAGCATGGGCAAGTTGTAAAAACGGTCGAGAGGGGTGAACTCGAGGCTAGTCAGGAAGAGCTCAAGATTTTGTTGGGCGTGTAGTTTTAATAAGTTGAAAAGTTTATAAGGAGAAGTTCAAATGAAAAAGACAGCAATTGCAACACTCGTCGC
Source organism: Polynucleobacter sp. (assembly GCA_036746715.1). Classification (GTDB taxonomy): domain Bacteria; phylum Pseudomonadota; class Gammaproteobacteria; order Burkholderiales; family Burkholderiaceae; genus Polynucleobacter. The sequence goes on from DAIODQ010000004.1 coordinate 111,099, forward strand.
CTCTTGCTTTATGGCAGCAGCGATTCCTGCTCAGGCGCAAACGGTTTCGGATAACGAGATCAGAATCGGTGTATTGACCGACTTATCTGGTATCTACTCCGCAATTGAGGGCCCAGGTGCCGTATTAGCTGCCCAAATGGCTGCTAAAGATTTTGGTGGTCAAGTGTTAGGTAAGAAAATTGTGATTACATCGGCCGACACTCAATCAAAAGCAGACTTGTCGGGTTCAAAAGCCCGCGAGATGTTTGAAAAGGATAAGGTCGATATGATTGTGGGCAATGTCTCAACTGCTTCGGCACTTGCAGCAATGGAGGTCGCTGAGCAATTCAAGAAAGTTTCGATTGTTACTGGCGCTGCTTCATTGCCCATTACCAATGAAAAATGCACCCCATACAGCATTCACTATGTCTACGATACCTATGCTCTCTCCCGTGGAACAGGTAAGGCTGTGGTGGACTCTGGTAAGAAGACATGGTTCTTTGTGACGGCAGACTATGCATTTGGCCATACCTTGGAACGCGATACCACCGAAGTCGTAGTTGCTAACGGTGGAAAAGTATTGGGAAGCGTTAAGCATCCGATTAATACAACCGATTTTTCTTCCTTCATGGCTCAGGCTCAATCGTCAAAAGCGGAAGTCATTGGCTTGGCTAATGCGGGTGGCGACACCATTGGATCTGTAAAACAGGCCGCTGAGCTTGGCATTATGGGATCAAAACAAACGGTTGTGCCATTGCTCATGTTCATTAGTGATATTCAGGCCTTAGGTTTAAAAACAACCCAAGGGATGAACTTCACTGTAGGTTGGTACTGGGATTTCAATGACTCCAATCGTAAGTTTGCAGAGCGCTTCATGAAGGAGTTCAAGGGTAAGGCGCCAACATCGGTTCAGGCTGGTGTGTACTCTTCAACGATGCAATACCTGAAGGCTGTTGAGGCTACAAAAACGGATAATGCTGATGCTGTGATGAAGCAAATGAAGTCCGTCGAAATTAATGACGGTCTCTTCAAAGGCAGAATTCGTGCGGATGGTAAGTTTGAGCACGATATGTATTTGCTCGAAGTGAAGAAGCCCAGTGAGTCTAAAGGGCCAAATGACGTAGCAAAGGTTGTGAAGGTCATTGCTGCAAAAGATGCCACTTTGCCTTTAGCGCAATCGAAGTGCAAATACGTGACGAAGTAATTGAGGTTTATTTCTAGCCATGTTTGAGTTACTCGGAATCACGCCACAAGCTTTGGTCTCTCAGCTTTTGATTGGACTGATTAACGGTTCTTTCTATGCGCTGTTGAGCTTGGGCTTGGCGGTGATTTTTGGATTACTCAATGTGATTAATTTCACCCATGGTGCTCAATATATGTTGGGCGCCATGGTGGCTTGGATTGGATTAACTCAAGTGGGTAATTGGATTGGGATGCCAGAGTTTCAGATTAACTATTTTGTTGCTCTGTTTCTGGCGCCTCTGATCGTAGGGCTTTTTAGCATCGTAATTGAAAAAACGATGCTAAAGCGTCTTTATCACCTTGATCACCTGTATGGCTTACTCTTAACCTTTGGCCTTGCTTTGGTGATAGAAGGGATGTTTCGCCATTGGTTTGGCGCATTAGGTAATAGCTATCCTGTGCCAGAGTTATTACAGGGCGGTATTCGGGTCGCTGAGCTCTTTCTGCCGTATTACCGATTATGGGTTGTTTTCTTGGCATTGATTGTTTGTTTTGCCACTTGGTATTTCATTGAGCGGACTAGCCTTGGAAGCCTATTACGTGCTGGTACTGAGAACCCGCGGTTATTGCAGGCTCTTGGGGTAAATGTACCCTTGATTGTGACTCTCACGTATGGAGCGGGCTGTGCTCTCGCTGCTTTTGCTGGGGTTATGGCCGCACCTGTCTATCAAGTAACTGCAGTGATGGGCTCTAACTTAATCATTGTGGTATTTGCAGTCGTTGTAATTGGTGGTATGGGATCCATTGCTGGCGCAATTGTTACTGGCTTGGGATTAGGAGTCATCGAGGGACTCACCAAAGTGTTTTACCCTCAAGCCTCATCGGTCTCAATTTTTGTCATTATGATTATTGTGCTGCTGATTAAGCCAGCTGGTCTTTTTGGAAAATCGAATTAATCATGAAATCCACACTTACTACCGTCGATAAGATTTCATTGGTTGTTCTGGCCCTGTTGACAATCGTGCCATTTCAAGGTTTTGTATACGACCTATTCATGATGAAGGTATTCTGTTTTGCAATTTTTGCAGCATCCCTAAATCTACTTCTCGGATTTGCTGGTCTTCTGTCTTTTGGCCATGCTGCATTTTTTGGAACAGGAGCGTACATTACTGCTTACGTTATGAAGGAGTGGGGCTTAACACCGGAGCTTGGTCTGATCTGCGGAGTGCTGTGTTCTACCGCATTAGGTTATGTTTTTGGTGCTTTAGCAATTCGGCGACAAGGAATTTACTTTGCGATGATTACGTTAGCGCTTGCCCAAGTCATTTATTTCTTGGCAACTCAAGTACCGTTCACCAACGGTGAAGATGGCATTCAAGGCGTTCCCCGTGGTAAGTTTTTAGGCTTGATTGAGCTATCAAGCTCAACCCATATGTATTACTTTGCATTGATCATCTTTATCTTGGCATTTTTTATGATCAAGCGGATTGTCAGCTCACCGTTTGGTCAGGTGATGAAATCTATTCGGGAGAATGAGCCGCGTGCCATTTCCTTAGGATATGACGTTAACCGTTATAAATTAATTGCATTTACGTTGTCGGCTGGCCTTGCTGGTTTAGGAGGTGGACTTAAAAGCTTAGTCTTACAGCTTGCGTCACTATCAGATGTTTTCTGGCACACCTCCGGTGAGGCGGTATTGATGACCATACTGGGCGGCATTGGCACGCTGTGGGGCCCTGTTGCTGGTGCTGCCGTGATCATTAATCTACAAAATTATTTAGCAAACTTAGGGGGCTGGAGCACGATTGCTACTGGAGCCATCTTTGTAATTTGCGTTCTAGCATTTAGGCGAGGCATCATTGGCGAGATTGCCTACCGTTTAAAGATTAAGCTCTAATCTTCATTCATCCGAGTTATCCTCACAGGACTTTATCATTTAGATAAAGGTAATGAGGACTGATATGCAAAACGATTCAATCGCACACAATCTTGGGGAGGATATCCAAAAAATCCTGCTCCTCTTTATCTACTTTGCCATTTGGTTTAGTGCGCTAGTGTTCTTGAATTATTCGATTCTTCGAAACGAAGGTGTTCCATATGCCCCAATTAGCTTAGCCTTGATTAAGGCACTACTGTGCGCCAAGTTTATGTTGCTTGGTCAAGCGATCTATCCCATCCAGAGCAATGCGACGCAGGGATTAATTTGGCAAATCCTGCCACGCTCTCTAGTCTATTTATTGATAGTAGTTTTGTTAAGTGCAATCGAGTCGGGGATAGAGGGTTGGATTCATCATAAGGGCTTTATTAGCTCTCTAGCTAATTTTGGGAATGGTGATCCTATTCATATACTGGCACTTTGCCTGATTTATTGGTTGATCCTATTACCATACCTGACATTCATGTCGCTTAAATTAGTACTTGGTGATCAAGAAATGAAGCGTATTTTTTTGGATAGAGATTGATGCAATTGCAAAAAGCAAGGCTGCTTCGGCTGATGAGCAAAATTACGCTAAGCTTATTGGCGATCGTCGCGCTCTTTTGGATTGTAGGGGTTACTTTGGCCCCATCATGGATTAAAAAGTCTATTGAGCAATATAGCCAGAAGGTGGGATACCACCTTGAGCTTCAAGATATTGTCGTAAAACCGTTTGCCTTAAAAATGGAGTTACGGGGTGTAAAGCTTAAACAAATTCAGGGCAAAGAATTATTTTCTCTAGACCGTGGCATGTTGAGTGTGCAATGGAGCAAGCTGGTGGTTGGAGAAATTGGCATTGATGCTATTGAGCTAGATGGCCCATCCATTCTCTTTGAGAGAGATGCTAAAGCAAATGCAAAGTGGAACTGGCTGGAGTTTGTGGAAAAGATTACGGCAAAGCAAGTTGGTTCGGAGGAGGCGAATACTAGCGCACCTAAAGTATTTATTGAAAGCTTCACCATTCGTGAGGCACGATTGAAGCTCAATGATGCGCAAACTACATTGACAGACGATCTGGGTCCCTTTTCATTGAACCTTAAAAAATTAAGTAATTACTCGAGCAAGAGTGATCAACGAGGTCTTGAAGGTTTGTATGAGTTAGATTTGGGTAAGGTTGATATTTTGATTCCTGGGCTCAATAAAATGGTGGTATTCGAGAAGGTGCGCGCCGCTGGAGAACTTACGAATCCCGATCAAGACCGCTTGGAGGCAAAGTTAAATCTCAAATTAGATGCTGGAGTATTGGATTTCATTTTTAATCTTGAGCCTAAGCAGAATATGATTCGACTAGATGTTGCGATCGATCATTTATCACTGGCCCCATTCGTTACCCTACTTCCAGCCAATAGCCCTTTGCAAGCTAATTCAGGTGTATTGAGTGGTCAATTGCAATACCAAACTCGCCAAGACCTATGGTCAACGGTTGGCGATCTCTCGTTTCAGAATGTTGAAATTACAGAAGGTAGGCCGAAGCAAGCCTTCATGAAATGGCGCCAAGCGGATTTGAAGCAAATTGACCTGCGGAAATTAGCGAGTGGTAAAACAGCGCTCACAATCGACGAGCTGGTTTTTGATAAACCTGATTTTATGTTTGATCTCGATGAGCAAGGTTTTTCGAACATTCGTAGGATGTTTGTAAAACCAGTGAGCCCACCTGATAAACCAGTTACTTCCATTGAGTCGAAGCCACCCAGCTTTGAGCTCGATATTAAGGCCATCAAATTACGCGATGGGATTGTACATTTTGCAGATTTGGCAGTGGTGCCTCAGTTAAAAACGGATATCCGTAACTTGAATGGGTCTTTGTTGGGGGTCAGCAACGTACCCGGGCGTTTTGCTGCAATTGCCTTAGATGGCTTAATTCCTGACCGTGGTAGTTTTAGAGCTAAAGGCCAAGCTTCCTTTGATGATCCCCGCCGCAATCATGATGTGGTCTTTGAGTTCAAAAATATATCTCTGAAAACTGCTAATACGTATTTTATGAAATACGCTGGCTATGCGATTAATGGTGGCCGACTAGATCTTTTGCTGAACTATAAAGCGAAGGATGCGGAGTTGGTAGGTCAAAATCGTTTCGTGATTAAAGATATTGAGCTGGGGGACGAGGTCGCTAATTTTCAGGGTAAGCGTTTGCCACTTCGTTTGGCAATTGCCTTGCTAGAAGATTCTGATGATGTGATTGATATTTCTTTGGGGATTAAGGGTAATGTTGATTCACCTGAGTTTTCTGCTTCCGGACTAGTTTGGCAGGCTATTCGAACCGTTCTAACAAATATTATTACTGCGCCATTTAGGGCATTGGCATCATTACTGGGCTTGCAAAGCGATACTCCGATTCATACAGTTCTTGGGGAGAGCTCCTTTTTACCTGTTGATCAAGAAAAACTGGATAAATTATCAGGTGTATTAGTGAAGCGCCCCCACGCGACGATAGAGTTCTTTGGTGTTTACGATGCCAATGCAGACAAAATGGCGTTAGCGCGAGCGCGTGCTGACCGTGCTATCTTGAATGCGGCAGGCTTTAAACTTAGCCCGAGTGAGCCCTTGCCGACCCCAAGTCTTTCAGATCCTCGAATTCAGTCTGGGCTTAAATCGGCCTATGGCCAGCAGGTAGGCAGAATAAAATTAGCACAGCGCTTACTTTCTTTACCTGATAACGAAGCGCGTTATCAACAATTACGGAATGAAATGATTCAAAGTTACATCATTGGCGAAGCGGAGCTTAAACAGTTGGCCACTGCACGCGCCAATCGAGCCAAAGAGTTAATGTTGCTTAATCAGCCCAATATAGCAGAGCGAATTATCATAGGACCACCCAAAGAGGTGACTGTCGAACAGGATGGTATACCCCTTGGAGTCTCCTTGGGTAGCAAAAAATAAATAGTAAAGCCATTCCATTTTTGAATTAATTAACCCCACCTCTTTTATTGCTGCCTGCACGATTGTGTTTGTAGCTTATTTTATATTTGGGGTATCTGGATTTGGCTCCTCCATTATTGCAGTACCCATTCTGGTTCTATTTTTTCCATTGCAAATTGTTGTGCCCTTAATGGTGATCTTGGATCTCTGCGCAGCCTTTTACTTGGGGGGTAAATCGTATCGAGAGGCGGATAAAAAAGAACTGACTTGGTTATTTCCATTTACCTTAGTGGGAATGGTGATCGGGATAACCTTACTCTTAAATGCTCCGCAAAAGCCCTTATTGGTTCTATTAGGAATGTTTGCTGCAGGCAATGGAATTCGTGTTTTAACCCGTTCTCAATCCAAACCAATCCCTATTATTAGTCGCTATTGGGCAATCCCATTTGGTGTAGTAGGGGGAGTATTTACTGCTCTGTATGCCACAGGCGGCGCAATCTATGCATCCTACTTATCGATGCGGCTTGATCAAGCAACGCGCTTGCGCGCTACGATGGCTTTGGCTATCCTGGTGCTGGTATTTATGCGTTTGATATTTATGCTTTTTTCGGGGCTGATTCTGTATATGCCTTTATTTATGCTGGGTCTAGCTTTAATACCCTGCTTGATTGCTGGTTTGTGGCTGGGATCGAAAGCGCATCGCAATCTAAGTATGTATCGTATGCAGCAGGCTTACGGTCTTATTTTGCTGTTTGCGGGCTCAGTACTTTTATTAAAGCAAGCCATTTAGATGCTAGACTAAAAACATCATGAGACGAATCTGTTTAAATCGTATAACCCCTCTTTTTTTGACCATGCTCTTGAGTGCTTGTGGAACCATTCAGTCGGCAGCACAGCAAGATTGCACCTCGGTGGGATTGCGGATTGGAACACCAGACTATGAGACTTGCTTTAAAGCCCGTGTCCGAGAGAGGGAAATGGACTATAGCAATACCTTCTTGCCTAGCTCAAAATAACTAAGATCTACCACATTATTTTATAGTTACGCTATAAATTACTAGGGTTAACCCTGTTTAATTTTGTCTTGAGCGCTATCAATGACTTGATTCTTTGGATAACTTATATTAGATTGTGAAAGTTAATTTATCATTAGTTAAATAAATATTTAAAGTCCATATGAATCATCCAAAACCCTCTAGTGAAATCAAGGCAGTTGCAATCGCAACAGCAGATGATCTGCGCGCCCGTATTAAACAGAAAAGTAAGTTAAAGGGTCGCCAAGCAGATGACGTTGCTATGGAGGCAGTCAAAACATTAATTGGTGATGGCCCTTATCGGCGCGATCTATTAATTGAAAATCTTCATCTTTTGAATGATGAGTACCGCGCTTTACATGACCATCATTTGGTTGCCCTTGCCAAGCTAATGAACTTGCCTATGGCAGAGGTTTATGAAGTCGCAACTTTTTACCACCACTTTGAAATAGTACGCGGTAATGATCCTGTGGCCGATATCACCGTGCGCGTTTGTGATGGTCTTTCTTGTGAACTGGCTGGGGCAAAAAAATTATTAGAGCGATTGCCAACAATCTTAGGCAATTCCCAAGTGAAGGTGATTGCTGCCCCTTGCGTTGGGCGTTGTGAGCAAGCGCCAGTTGCTGTCGTTCATCAGTACCCTGTCTTGTTTGCAGATGCCGAGAAGGTATCGAATGCGGTTAAAAATAGACAAATTACTCACCCACGAGCGAAAGATGATGCGCAGTTTGAGCCTGCTGATTTTGTACAAAAGGGTGTCAGTCCTGAGCAAAAAGTAAATGTGGTCTCACCTGCCTATGTGGGCTATGAGGCATATCGTACCAAAGGCGGTTATGCATTAGCCACCAGTTTGGCTAATCATCAGCAAGATCCAGAGACCGTCATCAAGGCGATGGAAGATTCTGGTTTGCGTGGTCTCGGTGGCGCAGGGTTCCCAGCGGGTCGTAAATGGCGCATCGTCAGAGATCAAGCTGCTCCCAAACTGATGGCAGTTAATATCGACGAGGGTGAGCCTGGAACATTTAAAGATCGTACTTATTTAGAACGAGATCCACATCGTTTCTTAGAAGGCATGTTGGTGGCAGCCCAAGTGGTTGGCATTGATGCATGTTATATCTACTTGCGCGATGAGTACCATGGTTGTCGCGAGCTGCTAGAGCATGAGATTGCGAAACTGCAGGCAAACCCACCCTGCAAATTACCGTTGATTGAACTTCGTCGAGGTGCTGGTGCCTATATCTGTGGCGAAGAGTCGGCGATGATTGAGAGCATTGAGGGCAAGCGGGGCGAGCCCAGAATGCGACCCCCTTATATCGCCCAAGTTGGACTCTTTGGACGCCCAACTCTAGAGCATAATTTTGAGACCCTCTATTGGGTCCGCGATATTGTGCAGCGCGGATCTCAGTGGTTTAGTTCCTTCGGTCGTCATGATCGTAAAGGTCTGCGAAGTTTTAGTGTGAGCGGGCGCGTGAAGTCACCCGGCGTTAAATTAGCACCTGCCGGTATTACGATTCAGGAGTTGATCGATGAGTACTGCGGTGGGATGCAAGATGGCCATACCTTCTATGGCTATTTGCCTGGCGGTGCATCGGGTGGTATTTTGCCGGCTTCTATGAATGCGATCCCATTGGACTTTGATACCTTACAACCGTACGGCTGTTTTATTGGGTCAGCCGCTGTGGTGGTGTTTAGTGATCACGATAAAGCGCGCGATGCAGCGCTTAATGTGATGCGCTTTTTTGAGCATGAGAGTTGTGGGCAGTGCACCCCATGCCGGGTTGGAACCAGTAAGGCTGCTCAGTTGATGCAAGCATCCAAATGGGATCAGTCAACTCTAGAAGATTTATCAACCGTCATGGTCGATGCCTCTATTTGTGGCTTAGGTCAAGCTGCACCGAATCCAATACGCTGTGTTACAAAATACTTCCCACAAGAGATTGCTTAAATGAACGCCCCAGTTAATCCAAACGAACTAGAACTTCAAACTGTCGAGTTCAAGCTCGATGGCAAAACAATCGTTGCCTATGAGGGCGAAACTATTCTGAAAGCTGCTAAACGTCACGGTGTTGATATTCCTCATCTTTGTTTCAAAGACGGCTATCGCCCTGATGGTAATTGTCGCGCCTGTGTGGTCGAGATTAATGGCGAGCGTACCTTGGCGCCGAGTTGCTGCCGATCAGCCACTGCTGGTATGGAAGTCAAGGCGAATAGCGAACGTGCCATCAAGAGTCAAAAATTAGTACTCGAGATGTTGCTGTCGGATATGCCCGATGAGGGATATAAGTGGGTGGGGGATAGCGATGCAGAGCGTCAACGGCAACAACACGGTGAGCTAAGTGAGTGGGCTAGTCGCCTTGATGTGCAGGTTCGTCCAGAGTTGAAAGCCTTACGTCGCCATCAACCTCAAGCAGATTTATCGCATCCAGCAATGGCGGTGAACTTGGACGCCTGTATTCAATGCAATCGTTGTGTACGCGCTTGCCGCGAAGAGCAGGTCAATGATGTGATTGGTTATGCCATGCGCGGGGCTCATAGCGAAATCGTATTTGATCTCAGTGATCCCATGGGGTTAAGTACTTGTGTAGCATGCGGCGAGTGTGTGCAGGCTTGCCCGACCGGTGCGCTGATGCCAAAAACCCATATTGGCTCACAAGCAGTCGATCGAAAAGTAGATTCCGTTTGTCCATTCTGCGGCGTTGGTTGCCAAATCACCTATAACGTTAAGGATGAACAGATTGTGAGCGTTGATGGTCGCGATGGTCCAGCGAACCACAGCCGTTTATGCGTAAAAGGTCGCTTTGGTTTTGACTACGTCCACAACCCTCAGCGTCTAACGAAACCATTGATTCGTAAACCCGGTATCAAGAAAGACGAAAGCTCGATTGAGTCGGCCGGTAAAAATCCCAATGATTGGCAGGAAGTCTTCCGTGAAGCGAGCTGGGAGGAAGCTCTTGATCTAGCGGCTGGCAAGTTAAAAGGTTTGCGTGATCAATACGGCAAAAAATCCTTGGCAGGTTTTGGTTCGGCAAAGGGAAGCAATGAAGAGGCATATTTATTCCAAAAGCTAGTACGTACAGGGTTTGGTAGTAATAACGTTGATCACTGCACACGTTTATGTCATGCATCCAGTGTGGCTGCATTACTCGAGGGCGTTGGTTCAGGAGCAGTTAGCAATCAGGTCAATGATATTGAGCACTCTGGTCTGATCATAGTGATTGGCTCAAACCCAACTGCCAACCATCCGGTTGCAGCAACTTGGATGAAAAACGCTGCTAAGAACGGCACTAAAATCGTGTTAGCAGACCCACGCATTACCGATATTGGTAAGCATGCTTGGCGAACTTTGCAGTTCAAGCCTGATACGGACGTAGCGATGCTCAACGCCATGATTTACACAGTCATCGAAGAGGGGTTGTGTGATCAGGAGTTTATTAAGAACCGCGCATCCAATTTTGAGGCTCTCAAAGAAAATATTAAAGGATATAGCCCTGAAGCTATGGCGCCCATTTGCGGCATTCCAGCGGAACTCTTGCGTGAAGTGGCACGGGAGTTTGCTAAATCCAAAGCCTCGATGATTTTGTGGGGTATGGGTATAAGCCAGCACGTTCATGGGACGGATAATGCTCGCTGCTTAATTGCCTTAGTCAGTATTACTGGGCAAATTGGTAAACCAGGCTCTGGACTTCATCCACTGCGTGGACAAAATAATGTGCAGGGCGCAAGTGATGCTGGTTTAATTCCGATGATGTTTCCCAACTATCAGCGCGTGGACAATCCAGATGCGCACGATTGGTTTGAGAAGTTCTGGAATACGCCACTAGATAAAAAGCCTGGTTATACGATTGTTGAGATCCTGCATAAGATTACAGCACCTGATTCTGATCCAGATAAAATTCGGGGTATGTACATTATGGGTGAGAACCCTGCGATGAGCGATCCTGACCTCAATCATGCGCGCCATGCATTGGCATCCCTTGATCATTTGGTTGTTCAAGATATTTTCATGACCGAGACCGCCTGGTTAGCTGATGTCATATTGCCTGCTAGTGCCTGGCCTGAGAAGACCGGTACAGTAACCAATACAGACCGCATGGTGCAGTTGGGTAAGCGCGCCCTTAGTCCCCCTGGCGATGCCAAACCGGATCTATGGATTATTCAAGAGTTGGCAAAACGAATTGGTTTACAGTGGGGCTATCAAGGCGAAGAGTGCGGAGTTGCAGAGATTTATGATGAGATGCGCCGTGCTATGCATGCTGCCATTCAGGGGATTACCTGGGAGCGTTTGCAACGCGAGTCTTCGGTAACCTATCCCTGTTTAAGTGAAGATGATCCTGGTCGGCCAATCGTCTTTGATCAGTCATTCCCAACTAAGGATGGTCGAGTAAAGCTAGTTCCTGCGGATATCATTCCTGCGAATGAACGGCCCGATGAGACCTTCCCATATGTATTAATTACTGGGCGTCAGCTAGAGCATTGGCATACCGGCAGTATGACCCGACGCGCTAGTGTTCTTGATGCGATTGAGCCAATGGCCACGGCGTCAATGTGCGGAGCAGATATGACCCAACTCGCGCTTAATTCGGGTGATGTTATTACTATTCGGTCACGGCGCGGAGAGGTGGTGATTCATGTGCGGCGCGATGATGGCACTCCGGCGGGAGCAATCTTTATGCCATTTGCGTATTACGAGGCAGCCGCTAACTTAATGACTAATCCTGCATTAGATCCGTTTGGTAAGATTCCGGAATTTAAGTACTGCGCAGTTGCGGTTACTAAGGGCGGAAAACCTGCTCAGTTCATTGGTTACGATCTCCTAGTAAACGATGCTATGCTCATTCGATGAGCGCAGAGTATGACAAAAATCATCCTGTTTTAATTATCGGAGCCGGTTTAGCTGGCCTTACTGTCGCTCTGCATATTGCGGATCGTCAGCCCGTTATTTTGATGGCCAAACGCCGTTTAAATGAAGCTGCTACTGCGTGGGCGCAAGGAGGTATCGTCGGCGTACTGGATCAAGACGATAGTATTGATTCTCATGTTGCGGATACCGTTACAGCGGGAGCAGGATTAGTGGTGGAGTCCGTTTCTCGCTATGTGGCCGAGAACAGTGCTGAAGCAATTCATTGGTTAGTGGATCAAGGGGTACCATTTACGCCCGATGTCTCTGGCCCCAAGGGCTTGCACCTAACGCGTGAGGGTGGGCATACGCATCGACGTATTGCACATGCGGCCGATGCGACTGGTAAAGCCATTCATGATGTTCTATTGGATAAAGCGCGAGCCCATCCCAATATCAAGATCTTAGAGAACTGGATTGCGCTGGATCTCATTACGAATAAACATTTACAAATCCTCACTAAATACAAATCGAATCGCTGCTACGGTGCCTATGCACTTGATATTGAAAACAATCGTGTCGAGACCATCTTGGCTAAAGCAGTCGTCTTGGCTACCGGTGGTTTGGGTAAGGTCTATCGCTATACCAGCAATCCTGATACGGCGACCGGTGATGGTATTGCTATGGCCTGGCGCGCCGGCTGTCGGATTGGTAATATGGAGTTCATTCAGTTTCATCCCACTTGCCTGTATCACCCCAGTGACCGAACTTTTTTAATTACCGAGGCAATTCGTGGCGAGGGAGGCTTATTGAAGCTTCCTAATGGAGAGTCTTTTATGTCAGAGCACGATGGGCGTAAGGAGTTGGCTCCTCGGGATATTGTGGCCCGCGCCATAGACTTTGAAATGAAAAAACATGGCTTGGATTATGTGCATTTGGATGCAACGCATTTAGGTGAAGCTTTTATTAAAGAGCACTTCCCCATGATTTATTCCCGCTGTTTGTCGTTGGGAATCGACATTACAAAAGAGCCAATTCCTGTAGTACCAGCGGCACATTACACCTGTGGTGGCGTAGTTACAGACCTCAAAGGTAGAACTGATCTAACAGGATTGTATGCAGTGGGTGAGGCAACCTATACGGGCCTCCACGGAGCAAATCGTCTAGCCTCAAACTCTCTCTTGGAGTGCGTTGTAATTGGTAAAGCGGCTGCCCAGGATATTGCCAATCAGGCCAATATTGATTTGCCTGCTATTAAACTTTGGGATGAGAGTAAGGTTGAGGACGCTGATGAACAGGTTGTTATTGCCCATAACTGGGATGAGTTACGTTCTTTAATGTGGAACTATGTTGGTATTGTGCGTACCACTCGCAGGCTGGAGCGGGCCTTGCACCGTATTGAGCTCCTGCGTACCGAAGTTCAGGATTATTATGCTAACTTTAGAGTAACACGCGATTTGATCGAGTTACGCAATCTTCTAGAATGTGCAGAGCTCATAGTGCGCTCTGCGCTGATGCGTAAAGAGAGTCGAGGTTTGCATTACAGTCGCGATTATCCAAAGACCTGGCCGGTCTCTTACCCGACTATTTTGACTCCAATTCAAACGCAACGAACCTAACTGAGTGGGTCAATACGCATCGAGTAATCGATCGCCTGAATGTCTTTTGTTAGTTTACCAATTGAAATACGATCAACCCCAGTTGAAACGATTGCTTTGATTTGATCGATGTTTACTCCTCCGGAGGCCTCTAGTATTGCGCGGCCCGTATTAATTTTGACCGCTTGGCGCATTTGTGCAAGTGAGAAGTTATCAATTAAGATGCTCTTAGCCCCAGCCGACAGGGCCTCTTGTAACTCGGTGATATTTTCAACCTCAATCTGAACTTCCACTCCAGCATGCAAGGCGTCTGCAGCTTTTAAAGCAGCCGTAATACTACCGGCAGCTGCAATGTGATTCTCTTTAATTAATATTCCATCCCAAAGAGCCATGCGTTGATTATGGCCATGACCAATACGGACGGCATATTTTTGAGCCTGACGAAGACCTGGTAGTGTTTTTCGGGTATCTAATATTGCACACCCATTTGGGTTCGGACTGGCTCCAGCACTAGCATCAACATATTGACGCGTAATGGTAGCAGTAAAAGAAAGGGTTTGTAAAAAGTTCATGGCAGGGCGCTCCGCACTCAGTAGAGCTCGCGCATTCGCATCAATTTCGCAAACCGTCGTATTGGTTTGCATCCATTCACCTTCCTGATAATGCCAGTGAATCACTGCGGCTGAATCTAAAGCAAGAAAAATAGCCTCAAACCAAGCAATGCCGCATAAGACAGCCTCTTGGCGAACAATTAATTTGGCATGCGCTCGTCGATTCGCAGGCACTAACTGAGCAGTCCAGTCTCCCGTACCAAGATCTTCTGCTAAAGCGTCTCGTACATTACGAGCAATAGCTTGAGAAAGGGATTCGTTTTGCTCAACCATAAAGGAAAAAACTAAGCAGCACCAATATTTTTTATAAAGCCATGCTGCGCTTTTGCCAAAAGCTCGGGGTGGGCACTAGTAAAGCTAAGCATTTGTTCAATGCACCCTAAGGCTTTTGTTCGTATAGTTTCTTCGATCAAAATCTCACCAGTTTGTTTTTCAAGGCAATCCAAAATTCCGCGGAGCCCGTTCATCGCCATCCACGGGCAATTGGCACAACTCTTGCACGTGGCACTTTCGCCAGCCGTAGGCGCAGCGATTAATTTTTTACCAGGGGCCAGTTGACGCATCCGATGCAAAATACCTTGATCAGTAGCAACAATATACTCAGTTGCTTTACCATCAACTACAGCTTTAATCATGGCAGAGGTTGAGCCTACAACATCCGCTTGATCGACCACGTGTTGAGGAGACTCAGGATGAACTAGGACCATGGCATTTGGGTACTTCTTACGCATCGCAGCTAATTCAGTGGCTTTGAACTCATCATGAACGATACAAGCGCCATTCCAAAGCAACATATCCGCCTCGGTTTGTTCCTGAATATAACGACCCAGGTGTCGATCTGGGGCCCACAAAATCTTTTTACCTTGCTGATTCAAGTGATGCACAATTGCGAGCGCACATGAGCTGGTAACCATCCAGTCGGCCTGCGCTTTAACAGCTGCACTGGTATTGGCATAGACTACCGTTGTTCGATCTGGATGCGCTTCTCTAAACTGACGAAAGTTTTCTGCTGGACACCCCAGATCCAGTGAGCACGTAGCCTCTAGGTCGGGCATAAATACCCGTTTTTCAGGACTCAGAATTTTTGCAGTTTCACCCATAAAACGTACACCAGCAACAATCAGGTTTTGGGCAGGATGCTTTTTGCCAAAGCGCGCCATCTCTAAAGAGTCAGAAACAAAGCCGCCAGTTTCATGCGCTAGATCTTGAATATCACCATCGACGTAATAATGCGCAACAATCGCCGTATTCTTGGAGCGGAGTAATTGCTTAATTCGACCAATCGTAGCTTCTTTCTCATCGGGCAAGAGAGGGACAGGTATTTTTGCCCATGCTTGAGCGATACAAGTTGTTCCAGAAGCATCTTGCTGTGGATAGTCAAAGAACGCACCTGGGTTTTTGTGGTCAATTACTTCAGTCATCCCGAAATCTTAACCTGCAATTGCTTTAGGGATAAAATTGTGACCTTATAGGGGATTTATATGAAACGCATCATGCTCTTGGCCAAACTTCATCGGGTAGTGGTGACTGAAGCCGATCTGCATTACGAGGGATCCTGTGGGATTGATGAAGATCTAATGGATGCGGCTGATATGCGGGAATATGAAAAGATTGAGCTCTACAACATTAATAATGGCGAGCGTTTTTCAACCTACATCATCAAGGCAAAGCGTGGCTCTGGAGCAATTTCTTTAAATGGAGCAGCTGCGCGTAAGGCGCATGTGGGTGACCACTTGATTATTTGCACCTATGGGCCGGTCGATGATGACCAATCACGGTTACATGCGCCAAAGATCATCTTGGTGGATGAGCGTAATCGCATCAAACAGGTTAAGAATAGTTAGATAGCTGGCTTACTGGCAGTCTAGAAGCCATGAAATAGCCGGTCGATTGCGGTAATAACTTTATTTTGCTCAGGCTTGAGGTTTGCAACTAATTTTTTTAAGATTCTTGCTGGAACAGCTGCCATCTTTGGAGTTTCTAATACGTATTCATTTCCAGCAATCGATAATAGCGGCATTAAATCTTTAGGAAGTTTTTTTATTTCATAGGAGTTTGCGGCTCTTAAGGGGATAACAACCCTCGTTTCTAAATCGCTAAGAAGGTCTGCCTGTACATCCATTAAGAAAGGTGTGCTTAAAGCGGGTTGACTTCCATTTTCATAGACATGAAACCTCGCCATCAGAACGATCTCCATTCGTCGAGCGGCAAACCCTCTTCCTCTACCATTTTGTTATAGACAGAAATAAAGCTCTGATTCTCACTTTGCCAACGGCGAGCTTTTTCCCGCTTAACCAAATCTGTCAAAAAGGCATCGCAGACCTTGGATATATTGATACCTAGGTGCTTTGCCTCATCAAGCACCTCAGTGCTTATTGTTAGGTTGATCGGTTTTTTCAATGGTAAGGGTCGAAGATATGGGGCAATGGACATTCAGTAATTGTAAGGATTAATTACCCCTATAGTTTATGCGCATATATTGGCATATTTAACAAAAAATATCAAGAAATCAAAAAAGCTTGGTATTTAAACACTACGCTCAGAACGGTAGTTTGGCATCAGGTTTTACAGCCAATAGGGCTCTCTTAAATTCCCCCTGGATTCGCTGAATTGCTTCTTCGGAATCTGCCTCAAAACGTAAGACCACAATCGGAGTGGTATTCGATGGTCTTGCCAGACCAAAGCCATCGGCATATTCCACCCGGACACCATCAATGGTATTTAATGACTGAGAACTTGGGAACTGCGGATTGGCTTTTATCTTCTCAAGCAACATGAATGCCTCGCCTTCAGCGCAGGGTAGTTGGAGTTCAGGGGTACAAATTGCATTGGGTAATGCATTGAGAACTTGGCTGGGATTACTAACTTTACTAAGTATCTCCAGTAAACGAGCGCCGGTATAGAGCCCATCATCAAAGCCAAACCATCGATCCTTAAAGAAGATATGCCCACTCATTTCTCCTGCTAGTGGTGCGCCAGTCTCCTTGAGCTTAGCCTTCACTAGAGAGTGACCTGTTTTCCACATCAGCGCTTGACCGCCGTGTTGCTCGATCCAAGGGGCTAGATTACGAGTGCACTTAACGTCATAAATAATTTGCCCATTGGGGTGGCGGGTTAGAACATCTTTGGCAAACAACATCATTTGTCGATCTGGGAAGATCACTTGACCATCTTTAGTCACCACACCTAAACGATCTGCGTCCCCATCAAAGGCTAAGCCCAACTCATTGTCAGTGCTGGCGAGATTGCGGATCAGGTCTTGCAGATTCTCAAGATGGGCTGGATCAGGATGATGATTGGGGAAATTGCCATCAACTTCACAAAAAAGTTCTTGAACTTCACACCCCAGAGCCCTAAAAAGTTCTCCGGCAAAGGCGCCACCTACACCATTGCCACAATCAACGGCGATTTTCATGGTTCGCGCTAACCGGATATCGCCAACAATGTATTTGAGGTATTGCGGAAAGATGTTGAATGTTGAACGATTCCCCACACCCTGATGAAAGTCTTCACGCTCAATTTGTTTACGTAAGCCTTGGATTTGATCGCCATAAATTGCCGACCCACCCAAAACCATTTTGAACCCGTTGTAGTTCGGGGGATTGTGACTACCCGTAATCATGATTCCTGATTTGGGTTGGCTAGTACCCAAAGTTTGATTGGCAGCAAAGTAGACCATGGGGGTAGCTACCATCCCTAAATCAATCACATTGATACCCGTTGAGAGAAGGCCCTTGCTGAGAGCTTCGATGAGTTGAGGGCCGGAGAGACGACCGTCGCGACCAATTACTACCTCGGTCTCATTAAGATTGCGCATTTGACTACCAAATGCTTGACCAATGGCGTAAGCAATTTTAGGATTCAGGGTTTCATTAATAATGCCGCGGATATCGTAGGCTTTAAAGATAGAGGCAGGAATATTCATAGACTTACTTTTTCAGAAACTCAATTCGGCTGGCGGTAACACCATCAAAGGCATCGCTATTGAATGGCGCATCACTTTTTAATGCATCTTCAATGGGCCGTGCTAAAACTTTACCAAGTTCGACCCCAGGCTGGTCAAAGGAGTTAAGGTTCCAAAGCGCACCCAAGCAAAATGCACGATGTTCATAGAGGGCCAGTAGTGCTCCCAAGTGATAAGCATCTAGCTTAGGCAGCATGATTAAATTACTGGGCCTTTTGCCAGCGTAACTCAAATTTGGATCCGACGACTCTTTGCCATGGGCTAGCGCTTGGGCTTGAGCCAGACAGTTCGCTAATAGCGCGTTGTGATGCTCCTGAGCCTCAGGCAGGGTGCTCATAGCTGCTTTGACGGCAATGAAATCCACAGGAATGACCTCAGGGCCTTGATGTAGGAGTTGAAAGTAGGAATGTTGTGCGTTGGAACCAGCGCTGCCGAATACCGTTGGAGAGCTGACTTTTACAAAATTACCTTGTCGATCAACACTCTTACCATTACTTTCCATGTCTAACTGTTGCAGCCAAAATGGAAAAAGTTCTAAGGCGTGCGCATAGGGGACCACCGCATAGGCTTTTGAGTGGTGTTTGTGTTGTTGATAAAAAAGAGCAAGGGCTAGTAAGCAGGGTAGATTTTGATGAATGGCTGCACTAGCAAAGTGCTGATCCATAGCGTTGGCGCCCGATAAAAGTTGTTTGAAGGTATCAAAGCCATATTGCAAGGCAATCGGCAGCCCAACCGCAGACCATACTGAAAAGCGACCGCCCACCCAATCCCAAAATGGGAAAATATTCTCCTTTTGAATGCCAAATGATTCTGCTGCCTTGGTATTGCTGGTGATTGCAAATAAGGAGTTCTGAATTTGGGACGAGGTAAGATTTTTGGCTTTAAACCAGTTGATGATGGTCTTTGCATTCAGCATGGTTTCTGCGGTGCTAAAGGATTTAGACACAATCAATACCTTAGTACTATTCGCTTGGGCACGTTCCAAAATATGACTGAGTTCAGCACTATCGATATTGGCAGCAAAATGAACCCGCATACTCCGATTTGTTTTGTTCGTGGAGTGAGCCAATGCCTGTACGGCAAGGCGCGGACCAAAATCGGAACCACCAATCCCAATATGAATTAAATCGGTCACACCGACCCATTTATTGCATAGACCATCAATACGTTGCCACACATCAACGATTGCTGGCATAACATCCTGTCCGAGATGAAGCACTGGAGTTTTATCGAGATTACGAAGGGCGGTATGTAGAGCAGGACGATGTTCAGATGTATTGACGAGGCCTCCCGTTAATAAATCCTTCGTTTGTCCCTGAAGACCAATTTGATCCGCTTTTGCAAATAAGCGGCCCCATTCTTTTTGATCGATTCTTTGATAAGCAAGATCAAGGGTCAGGCCCGCCGCGTGCAATGAACCAAAAACAGCGTTGCAGGGGTTGAGATGATCGCCAAGACCGGACTGAGTAGACATGAATCGATTTTATCAACAAGCCCCTTAAAAGCCTATTTAAGTCTGAAGTGTTACGATTTTGGCTTAATAAACAACATATCAATATGGAACGATTAGATTGTGTCGTGGTTGGAGCAGGTGTTGTTGGCTTAGCAATCGCCCGCGAGATGGCGTTGCAGGGTCATGAGACTATTATCTTGGAGCGTGAGGCATCATTTGGAACCATTAGTAGCGCTAGAAACAGCGAAGTCATCCATGCGGGTATTTACTACCCAAAAGACTCTCTAAAGGCCAAATTCTGTGTAGAGGGTAATCGCCTTTTATATGAGTATTGCCGCGATCATCAGGTAGGCACTCAACGTTATGGCAAATTAATTGTAGCCAGTGACCAAAAGCAGATCGATGCTCTAGAGGGCCTTTTCTATAAGGCACAACTCAATGAGGCTCGGGAGATCAGCATCATTTCTGGCAAAGAGGCAAAAATCTTGGAGCCTGATCTTAGGGTTGAGGCAGCCATTCTTTCTAAAACGTCTGGCATTGTCGATAGTCATGCTTATATGCTTTCGCTTCTAGGTGGATTTGAGGATGCGGGCGGCATGGTTGCTTATTTATCACCCCTGATTCGGGCGACTGTTATTGCAGGTGGATTTGAACTGGAAGTAGGAGGTGCAGATGCAATGCGCCTACAAACAAAATATCTAATTAATTGCGCTGGAATGAGCGCTCCTGCCATTGCTAAAAAGATTGAGGGCTTGTCTCCAGCAACAATTCCACAAGCCTATTTTGCGAAAGGCAATTACTTTTCACTCTCTGGCCGATCTCCGTTTGAACATTTGATCTACCCAATCCCAGAGTCCGGAGGTTTGGGGGTGCACTTAACCCTCGATATGGCAGGCCAAGCAAAGTTTGGCCCTGATGTGGAGTGGTTAGAGATCAAATCGGAAGAGCAAATTAATTACGCCGTTGATCCTAAGCGAGGCGAGCTCTTTTATGAGGCTATCCGTCAGTATTGGCCGAACTTAAAAGATGGCGCACTGCAAGCGGATTACTCAGGGGTTAGGGCTAAGATTGTGTCTAAGGACCAAGCCGCTGGGGATTTTAGGATTGATGGCCCAGAGGAGCATCAAATCGAAGGCCTCTATAACCTTTATGGCTTTGAATCACCCGCATTAACTTCAAGCCTTGCGATTGCTCGCCATCTCAGAAAGAGGGTGGTGTAACTAATGCGCCTCAAAAGGATTCAATAGTTTGACATTAAAGCGCTTGAAGTCTTTGATATTTCGAGTAACGATAATCAGCTTTGAGTGAATGGCAGTTGCAGCAATCATGGCATCTTCATTGACCGTATCGGATTGGCGATGCATTAATTTTGCCCAGATCTTAAATCGGGTTGCATCTAAGGGAAGAACTTGATTGGTGGCAATAATTTGATTGAGCCACGTTTCTAGCTCCATAGCTTTTTGCTGATTCTGTTCCCGGGTTAACTCTATACCCGCTTGAATTTCTCCAATCGATACAGCCGATACAAATAGATTGGATGACGGTATTGTTTTGATCCAAGCAGAAACAGCCCCGTGTGGTTTTGGCTTGCGCAGCTCAGAAATGACATTGGTATCGAGAAGGTACATGGAGTTAAATAGCTCTTGGCTTTCTTCGCTTACTTGCGCCGCGTTTTGGAATGACTAATTCAGCGTTTGCTTGGGGTGATAACAACAGATCCTTGAGGGAGGGCTGATGCGCCTGTTTGATTGCGAGCCATTGGTCAATGGGCACCAATACCGCAGTTTCTGCCCCATGCTTAGTAATAATTTGTGGTCCGTGATCCATGCATTCCTTGAGTAATTGACTAAATCGAGCTTTGGCATCCTGAATTGGCCAGTGAATATTCATCGTGAATTCCTTATTCTGACTAGAATTCTGACTATTTTATCAGTGTCCACCGGACGAAACACTCTAACTAATGATTAATCATGACTGGCATTACCGCTTTGTCAGAAAAGGACTAAAAGTAAAGGCAATTGGATTACCTCTTTATAATCAGGCCTTCAATGGAAGCGTGGCAGAGTGGTTGAATGCACCAGTCTTGAAAACTGGCGAGGATGAAAGTCCTCCGTGAGTTCGAATCTCACCGCTTCCGCCATCTCTCTTATTCGCTCAAGAATAGTTCCTGCAGATCATTCAGATAGCGCATACCCAGTGGTGTTGCCTTGAGTCGAGTTGGATCTTCGTCCAATAAGCCCTTCCGGATTGCCTCATCAATCGCTTTGGAGATTCGATGCAAAGGCAAACCAGTGCGCTCTGTAAATTGATGGGTTGGTACGCCATTGATTAATCGCAAACCGTTGAGCATGAACTCAAAGCTTAGATCACTGAGGGCAATGATGCGATTCTCAATGCACGCAGCGTTATCTTTCGCCATCTTATCCATATAAGTCTCTGGATGACGCTCACGTACTTGCCGAGTAATCTTATTTGGATAGGAAATCTTCCCGTGGGCACCAGCGCCGATGCCAATATAGTCACCAAATTCCCAGTAATTCAGATTGTGTTTACATATCTGACGATCTTGGCAATAGGCGGATACCTCATAGCGTTGATAGCCTCTGTCTTGGAGGATGGAGAGCGCAGCATCAAACATTGCGTCACTATCATCCTCACTCGGTAGTGTAGGGGGATGACTTGCAAAGTACGTATTGGGCTCCATCGTGAGGTGATACAGGGATAGGTGCTTGGTATTAAGCGATAAGGCTCGCAATAAATCTGCTTTAGCCTCATCCATAGTCTGCTCTGGTAAGGCATACATTAAGTCGAGATTGATACTTGCAAAATAGTCTTGAGCAATCTCAATGGCAGCCTGAGCCTCTGAAGAGTTATGGACTCGGCCCAAGGCTTTGAGGTGGCGATCATTAAAACTCTGAATCCCTAGCGATACTCGATTAACACCGAGCTGAGCAAACTCTCTGAACTTAGCGGCCTCTACTGATCCGGGATTAGCCTCTAAGGTGATCTCAGCATGCGGCTCTAAGGGAAGCAGTGCGCGAACATGAGAAAGGAGTTGATCTAGCCCCGATGGTGATAAGAGGCTGGGGGTACCACCACCAATAAAGATGGTATGAACGCGCCGACCCCAAACATTGGGAAGCTCTGTTTGCAGATCAGCAATGAGCGCTTTTAGATAACGCTGTTCATCAAAGCCACCATCCTTTACTTGATGCGAGTTAAAGTCGCAATAGGGGCATTTGCGCTCACACCAAGGAAAATGTATATAGAGCGAGAGCGGGGGTAAAGCCTTGAGTTGAATAGCAGAGTCAAGCATTGCTAGTGAAAAAAGATGAATGGTGCAATTGATTCATGAGTTCTCTCAAGGCTTGACCGCGATGACTAATTTGATTCTTATGCTCGGGGCTAAGTTCTGCAGCCGTCTTCTTGAGCTCTGGGAGAAAAAAATATGGGTCATAACCAAATCCATTAACACCCCGAGGTGCATCGATGATTTCACCATTCCAACGTGTTTCCACAATAAGTGGCTTGGCATCCGTAGCGTTTCGGACTAAGACCAGGGCGCAGACATAATGGGCGCGTCGGTCTTTCTGATCGCGCAGAACCGAAATGAGTTTTTGATTATTGTCGGCATCAGAACAGTGCGTGCCAGCAAAACGAGCCGAGCGCACCCCCGGCGCTCCAGCAAGAGCATCCACACAAATCCCAGAGTCATCGGAGAGAGCTGGAAGAGAGCTGAGTTGACTAGCATGCCTTGCCTTGGCTAAGGCATTCTCAACAAAAGAGTCAAAAGGTTCATCTGCGGCTGGGATCTTGAGCGCCCCTTGAGCAATTACATCGATGGAAAAGGGGTGAAGTAGCTCAGCAAACTCTCGTAATTTGCCAGCATTATTAGATGCCAATACGAGGCGCTGCTTCATCTTAGGAGAGCACTTTTCTTTGCAGTGAGCTCAACTCCTCAATACCGGCTTCCGCCAAATTAAGCAGTGCCTCTAGTTCGGCGCGGGAGAATGGAGCTCCTTCTGCAGTTCCTTGTACCTCAATCATGCCGCCCTTACCAGTCATCACAATATTCATATCGGTATCGCAGGCAGAGTCCTCAGCATAATCCAGATCCAACACAGGAACGCCTTGATAAATACCAACCGAGATGGCTGCAACGCTATCTAGAATTGGATCGCTAGATATCACTTTGTTTTTGAGTAAGAGGTTGACCGCATCGCGGGCCGCAATATAAGCCCCCGTAATGGCAGCTGTTCTTGTACCACCATCCGCTTGCAAGACATCGCAGTCTAGGTGGATGGTGCGCTCACCCAAAACCTTCAGATCAAAGACGCTGCGCATCGCACGGCCGATTAAACGCTGGATTTCTTGGGTACGGCCACTTTGTTTACCTCTGGCTGCCTCACGATCCGAACGAGTATGGGTAGAGCGGGGTAGCATGCCGTACTCCGCAGTAACCCAGCCCTCACCAGAGCCTTTTTGATGGGGCGGCACCTTTTCTAGGATGCTGGCAGTGCATAAAACCTTAGTATCCCCAAACTCAATCAGGACAGAGCCTTCAGCATGTTTTGTGAAGGATCGAGTAATAGTAACGGACCGAAGCTCACCGGCCTTGCGTTGACTAGGACGTTGGTAGGGTTGATTCATGGGAAGGTACCTTTGCAATTTACAATACCTACATGATATCGAGCATGACAGGTTATGGAAGTGCCTCCCGCCAAATTGAGTTGGGCTCCGGGAGCTTTGCTAATTTACAGGTAGAAATCAGGGCGGTGAATAGCCGCTTTCTGGATCTGAGCTTTCGGATGCCTGACGAGTGCCGCTGTGCTGAAATAGGTATTCGAGATCTCTTAAGCAAATCCCTCAAGCGGGGAAAGATCGAGATACGAGCAGCTTGGCGCATAGCGCACTCTGAGTCAGTTTCTGTAAAAACGACCATTGGTCTTAATCAAGCCACCTTAAGCGCTCTTCAAGAACTTCAACAAGGGATCCAAAAACAGTTTCCGAATGCAGGCGAACTGCGTATGGCGGATATCTTGCGTTGGCCGGGGGTTGTTGCTGAATCAGAAACCACAGAAGATCAATGGCAGCTTGCGAGTATTGAAGCCAGTCAGGAAGCCCTAAAACAATTACTGAGAGCGCGTCAAGAGGAAGGCAAGGCCCTTGCTCTAGTGCTAGGTAATATTTTGACCTCGATGGAAGCGATCGTGACTCGGATAGAACCCCAGATGCCAAAGATCGTGCACCAATATCAAACTAAATTGGTAGCCCGACTTGAGGAGGCCTTGGGTTCCTATTCCAAATCAGTCCAACTTCCAATCAACGCGGAGTTGATGGAAAGAATTCGGCAAGAGGTTGTTCTTTATGCCGTTCGGATTGATGTTGCTGAAGAGTTAGCACGTCTACAGACCCATTTTCAAACTGCTCATTCTGCCCTAAAAGGGGGTGGGCCCGTGGGTAAGCGTTTAGATTTCTTGGTTCAAGAGCTCAACCGTGAGGCCAATACTCTAGGATCTAAATCAGTTAATCCGGACTTTACCAACGCCGCACTCGAACTCAAATTATTGATTGAGCAAATGCGCGAGCAGGTGCAAAATCTCGAGTAAGGCTAATTACTGATGAACACAAGCTCACACTCGTACGGGGGAAGTATGTTGATGATCGTGGCACCCTCGGGTGCCGGTAAATCGTCGCTAGTAAACGCACTATTAGAATCAGACCATAGCTTACAACTATCTTTGTCGTGCACCACCCGAGACCCGCGTGCTGGGGAGTTGGATGGTCGAGACTATGCATTCATCTCCAAAGAACAGTTTTTAGCCAAAAGAGACTCCGGTGATTTCTTGGAATGGGCTGAGGTGCATGGTAATTTATATGGCACGTCGCGTTCCTGGATCGAGAGCCAAATGCAAAAAGGCAGTGATGTCATTTTGGAAATTGATTGGCAAGGCGCACAACAAATTCGTCAATACATACCGCAAGCGATCTGGATTTTTATCTTTCCACCCTCGATTGAGGCCCTAGAGCAGCGCCTGCATAAACGCGGACAAGATGATGAGCAAACGATTGCCAAGCGGGTAGCTGCGGCTCATATAGAGCTTCAGCATGCTCACCAAGCCGACTTTATTGTGATTAACGAGATCTTTGCCGACGCATTGCGAGATTTACAGGCAATTGTGGCTGCTAGTCGCTTGCGTACTAGTCCCATGATGGCTCGCTATCCTGCACTCGTTAAGCGTCTTGGGGCGTGATTCTAGCTAATCAGTTATCCTATAGGTATTGGAGAGTCTCCTAATCCTTAATAAGTGAGTTCCGTATGGCACGTATTACCGTAGAAGATTGTTTAAAAACCGTCCCCAATCGTTTTGAGTTGGTCTTGGCCGCAACCTACCGTGCGCGTCAGCTGGTTCAGGGTCATGCAGCCCGCGTGGATGCTAAAGATAAGGCAACCGTTGTTGCTTTGCGTGAGATTGCTGCTGGCGTAACCGATCGGGATATGTTGACCAAAGTGCCTCTTTAAATTGGAGGCCCCGCTGTGGCGTCACCGGTCACCACATCGGGTTTGCAAGGCGAGAGTTCGTCTCGCAAGCTTGGCTCAAATCCGGTTGGTTTAAGTTCAAATCAAGGTGTTATTGCATCTTTGCTGGAGCAATCGAGTCGGCATCTTTTTGGACCAACCTCTCAGCCTGCGGTCCCACCAAAGCAACAAGTTGTCTCTATCTCGGGTCTTACCGAGAAACTTCATTACCTCAAGCCAGAGGAAGTAACCCTTATCAAGAGGGCATTTCAGTTTGCCGATGCCGCTCATCTTGGGCAATATCGCCATAGTGGTGAGCCCTACATCACCCATCCCGTCTCGGTTGCCGAATTGTGCGCCAGTTGGCGACTTGATGCGCAAAGCATCATGGCTGCTTTATTACATGATGTGATCGAAGATTCTGGTTGTACACAAACAGATCTTGTGAACCAGTTTGGAGCAAAAGTTGCTGAGCTTGTTGAAGGTTTAACTAAGCTCGATAAATTAGAGTTTCAGAGTCATGCTGAAGCGCAAGCTGAGAGCTTTCGAAAGATGTTCATGGCAATGGCACGCGATGTTCGTGTGATCTTAGTTAAGCTCGCTGATCGTACTCATAATATGCACACCCTAGATGCCGTCCCTGCCGAAAAAAGGCGTCGGGTTGCTCTAGAAACGATGGAGATCTATGCACCTATTGCGCATCGTTTGGGCTTGAACCTGATCTATCGTGATTTACAAGATGTCAGCTTTAAGCATTCGATGCCCATGCGCTTTCGGGTGATCGAAAAAGCGGTCAAGAAAGCACGCGGTAATCGCCGCGAGATGGTTGATAAGATTTTGCAGACTGTTCGGATGCAGTTTGCTAAAGCAGGGATTGAGGTAGATCTGCAGGGACGAGAAAAAACCCTCTTTAGTATTTATAACAAGATGCATGCCAAACATTTGAGCTTCTCTCAGGTCCTAGATGTGTATGCTTTTCGTGTCACCGTTCATTCTGTGGATGAGAGTTATCGTGCCTTAGGGATATTGCATTCCCTTTATAAGCCGATGCCGGGTAAGTTTAAGGATTACATCGCCATCCCTAAATTAAATGGCTATCAGTCTTTGCACACCACGTTAGTAGGACCATCCGGCGTACCTGTTGAGTTTCAGATACGAACGGCTGATATGCATGCAGTGGCGGAGTCTGGTGTAGCCGCCCATTGGGCCTACAAAGATGGCTCTCCCGAGTTAAGTGAGGTTCAAAATCGGGCGCACCAATGGCTTCAGTCTCTGGTGGATATTCAAGACAATAGTGGCGACTCACAAGAGTTCTTGGAGCATGTCAAGATTGATTTGTTCCCAGATGCCGTTTATGTTTTTACTCCAAAGGGGCAAATTCGGGCATTGCCTCGAGGTGCCACCGCACTTGATTTTGCATATTCGATCCATAGTGATTTAGGTAATACCTGTGTCGCGGTCAAGATCAATAATTTGCAATTACCACTCAGAACGGAACTGAAGAACGGTGACATTGTAGAAGTGATTAATTCGACGTCATCGCAACCTAACCCGGGCTGGCTTGAGTTTGTTCGCACCGGTAAAGCGCGTGCTGCGATTCGTCACTCATTAAAGACTAAGCACTATGCAGAAGCTCTGCAACTTGGTGAGCGATTATTGGCTAGTGCCTTACGACAACACGGGGTTGATGCAGGCTTATTGGTGCCTGAGTTATGGGAGAAGTTACTGCATTGGACTGGCGATAAAACGCGTGAAGAGGTATGTGTGAACATTGTGCTTGGGCGCAGAACTGCACAGGAACTTGCTACGCGTTTAAAGATTCTGATTGGGGAAGAAGCTGGTTCAGAACAAATGCGACTCGGTGCAGGAGATTGGAGTACCTTGCATAATGAGCCTCAAGGACAGGCAATTGTGGTGGATGGTCGTGAAGGGATGTCAGTAAGCTTTCAAAGCTGTTGCCATCCCATTCCGGGAGATGACATCATTGGCTACCTTGGTAAGGGTGAGGGCCTACAAATTCATACGCAGGATTGCAAAGTGGCCTCTCGGATGCTTTCAAAAGATAGTGATAAGTGGGTGGGTGTACAGTGGAGTAAAGACACAAATCGGGAATTTGATGTCGCCATCATCATTGATACTAAGCAAGGAAAGGGTGTGCTAGCAAAAGTTGCTAGCAGTATCACGTCAGCTGATTCGAACATCTTAAACGTTTCGATGGACGATAAGTACAAAGAAGACTCAGTGACGATGCGCTTCACGATTCAGGTTTCGAATCGCCTGCACTTATCCCGAGTATTAAGAGGTCTGCGCTCTAACTCGGATGTATTTAGAGTGATTCGTAATCGTAGTTCCTAAGTTGGATGACTAAAGCTCGTCGTAATTCACTGCGACAATATCAATCTCTTTGGGTCCTGCGGGGGTTTGTATTTTGACGGTATCCCCAACCCTTGCCTTGATGAGTGCCTTGGCGATCGGTGAGACCCAGCTGACATAGCCTCGTTCAAGATCTACTTCATCAACCCCAACAATCCGAATAGTGGTCTCGGTATCCTCGGAATCGCTGTATTGAACAGTAGCACCAAAGAACACTTGCTCGGGATCGCCGCCATTAGCAATTCGATCGGAGTTGTTGACCACTACGGCATTTTCGAGACGCTGATTTAAGAAACGAATACGGCGATCAATCTCGCGCAAACGCTTTTTGCCATAGATATAGTCCCCATTTTCGGAACGATCACCATTGGATGCAGCCCAATGTACAACTTGCACAATCTCAGGGCGCTCCTGATCCAAAAGTTGCAATAACTCCGTTTTCAGGGCTTGATGTCCTATGGGAGTAATGTAGTTCTTCTTATCCATGGCATAATTCTGCCTCATGCGGCTGTAGCTCAGTTGGATAGAGTACTTGGCTACGAACCAAGGGGTCGTGGGTTCGAATCCTGCCAGCCGCGCCATTTTTTCACTATTTGCCCCAAACGGGCAAATTACGCAAAGCCACAATAGTTTGCTTTAATAGCTAACGTATGGTCCTTTTCCCCAAAGTAATTTCTTCTAAACCAGTAGCAAGCTGGTCCTTAGTGGGACCCTGTGAAGCTTGCATCACTTTATCTGGCAGGATTAGCGCTGATTCTTTAGGAACGATCTGGCAGCAGATACGGGATCAGCAGAATCAGTGGTTGGCATCTCATCAAGAAGCAAAGATCCTTGTCATTGATGGTTCTCAAATCGATTATTTGGATGGAGCAGGTTTAGCCTTTCTGATTGACCTTAGTCACGCACAAGAAATAACTGGCTCAAGGATCCAGTTAGAAGGATTTAGTCCAAGCCAGCAAATACAACTCAAGCGCTTTACTCCTTTTACAAAGATGTTTCCTAGCGCAGACACCGAATCTACCGATAGTTTTATTGTTAAAACAGGAAAAACAGCCAGTATTTTCTGGATTGATATCAAGAGCATTATTTTCTTTACAGGGCAGGTTGCCAGTGAACTTGTCTGGGCTGCTTACAATCCTTTAAAAGTACGTTGGCAAGATTTTGCTAGCGTCGCTGTACAGGCGGGTTTTGCCGCACTACCGATTGTGGGATTAGTGGCTTTTCTGATTGGTGTGATTCTGTCTTTTCAATCGGCTATTGGTATGGAAAAGTTTGGAGCTATTACATTTGTTGGACCTTTAGTATCTTTGGGGATCTTTCGTGAGCTTGGACCCTTGATTACTGCAATCCTGTTGGCTGGAAGGTCCTCAGCAGCTTTTGCTGCAGAGATCGGAACCATGACAGTGAATAGCGAGGTGGATGCTTTAGTTACAGGAGGCTTAAGCCCGATTCGATTCTTGGTCTTACCACGTGTATTGGCAGGTATTGTCGTAGCACCGATTTTGACCATTTTTGCAGATCTAGTTAGCGTCTTTTCATCCTCGCTGACTATGTTGATTTACGGAATACCCTTAGTAAATTTTTATGAGGGCTTATTAAATACCGTAAAGCTCGAAGATATCTTTTCAGGATTAACAAAAGCCACCTTATTTGGCGTGGTTATTGCAAGTGTTGGTTGCTTACGAGGGATGCAAACTGGAACTGGTGCCGCCGCTGTTGGTATCTCAACGACGCGGGCAGTGGTGAGTAGTATTGTGATGATTACTGTGGTGGACGGTATCTTTGCATACGTTTCCTATCGGACAGGATTTTAATGAACGCGATTGAGGTTCATGATCTTAGTGTGGGATACGGCGATAAGGTGTTATTGCAAGACCTTAATTTTTCGATTACCGCTGGAGAGGTTTTTATTATTCTTGGTGGATCAGGTTGCGGTAAGTCGAGTTTACTTAAAAATCTATTTGGACTTTATCAACCCTTGGCGGGTGATGTATTGATTGAGGGAATGAACATCACAAAAGCACAGGGTCAGCAACGCCAAAATATTATGACCCGTTTTGGGGTGATGTATCAGCAAGGAGCCTTATTTGGTTCGATGACCCTATTAGAAAATGTACGTCTCTTCATGGAAGAGTACACCCAGTTAAGTCGCTCAGAGATGGATTTACTGGCACGTTGTAAGTTAGATTTAGTCGGTTTACTTCCTTATGCTAGCTATATGCCCAGCGAGATCAGTGGCGGTATGCAAAAGCGTGCAGCGATTGCCAGGGCCATGGCCTTAGATCCAAAGATCTTGTTCTTGGATGAGCCCTCAGCAGGACTTGATCCAATTACATCGGCTGATTTAGATCAAACGATCTTAGATCTTGCAAAAAACCTCGGGATTACCTTTGTGATCGTTTCCCATGAGTTAGCCAGCATTTATGCAATTGCCGACCGTGTCATCATGTTAGATAAAGAAAGTAAAAGTATGATTGCGCAAGGTGATCCGCGGGTCTTGCGAGATTCCAGCACTGATCCGAGAGTGCGCCAATTTTTTAATCGCGTCATGACGAAGGAAGAAGTATGAGTCAAACCAATCCTAATTATTTTCGTTTAGGACTCTTTGTATTTGCGGGGCTTGCTGCAATCCTTGGTTTAATCTTGGTGTTTGGGTCTGGGCAAGTATTTAAGAAGACCTTGATGACGGAGACTTACATAGAGCAATCGGTTACTGGTTTGGATGTGGGCGCACCTGTTCGATTTCGGGGTGTAAAAATAGGGCAGGTGAAATCCATTGGTTTAACAGGGACTGTATACGAAATGCATAAGTCTCCAGAGTTGCGTAAGGAGTTTGTCGTGATTCGTATGCAAATCGACGGTGATCCAAGCGAGATCTTGGGCGCCAACGGGAAGTTGCCCTTTGATTTACGGGCTCGGGTTAAAAGCCAAGGTATTACAGGTGTGAACTATGTCGAGTTGGATTACATAAAAGATGTTGATTCTTATAAGGTTTTGTCCTACGATTGGCAACCCGAATACCCCGTGATTAGTTCATTACCGAGCCAAACCGATATCTTCTTTTCGGGGATTCGGAAGGTGCTAGATAACCTCGGTG
This sequence comes from Polynucleobacter sp., assembly GCA_036746715.1. Lineage (GTDB taxonomy): Bacteria > Pseudomonadota > Gammaproteobacteria > Burkholderiales > Burkholderiaceae > Polynucleobacter. Next base: position 142,581 of record DAIODQ010000004.1, read on the forward strand.
ATATGAATATCGCGGGAACCCAAAAGAAATTTGATGAATTATTGGTGAATCTCAATACGATTATTGGCGGTGATGGCAAGAATAATGCGGGAATTGCTAAGTCAGTAGAGCGCCTGAATATTCTTTTGGGACGTATCGATGACGTTGCTAATAAGGCAGAGCTTGAGCTATTAATGCGCGAGGTAATCGCCACCACGGTAATCTTGCGCCAAACCCTCTCTAGTGTTCAGGGCGATACCCTCAGCTCGGTGGAAAACCTCAAGCAAATTACCGATCAATTGAATGATCTTGCCCGTGTTGCTAGTCGATACCCCAGTAGCGTGGTCTGGGGAGAGCCTCCACCTAAAATCATCCTGCCAGTAGTAGGAGCACAAAAATGAAGAGTCTCATTAAGCCATTTTCTTATCTTGGTAGCGTTCTTCTAATTTGTGCTGTTGTAAGCGCGTGCGCCCCAACTAAACCCGCTTTAGATTCAACAACGTGGTTAATTGCCCCAAAACGCGTGGGTGAGGCTCGGAAAGCTAACACTGACTTTTGGCTCAAGATGGGGGTGGTTTCTGTCAATGGTCCGTTTGATAGCAAGTCGATGGTTTATCGCCTATCGGACCAGCGTTATGAAAAAGATTTTTATAATGGCTATGTATCGACCCCTGCAGAAATGATTGGCAATGCAACACGCCAATGGCTTGCTGATGCTACTATATTCAGGGCTACGCTCAATCAGAGTAATACCTTCTTTCCGTATTACACCTTGCAGGCGTCTGTGACCGAGTTTTACGGTGATTACCGCTCACAAGGTGAAGCGGTGGTTAGTATGGAGTTTTACTTGGCGATGCTTTCATCGGGGTCACAAAATCCCTTTTTGATGACGAATCGCTATACGCAACGAGTTCCTTTGAAAGATAATCGACCTGAGTCTTTGGCAAATGGTCTACAGCAGGCTATGGTCGGTATCTTGCAACGTTATGAGAACGATTTGTATGCCGGCACCAAAAATTTACCTAGGCCGCTGGGGCAGCAAAAATTACTTTCAAAATAAACAAATTCAATGAATGAGTGAATTAATCAATAAATTACCTAAGGAGACGAAATGGATTTAGGCTTAAAGGGAAAAACAGCACTGGTTCTTGCATCAAGCCGAGGTCTCGGTCAAGCTATGGCGGTTGCCTTGGCACGCGAGGGAGTCAAGGTCGCAATAACCGGTCGCAATGCCGAAGGTCTCCAGCAGACTGTGCAGATGATCGAGGCTGCGGGTGGAAAAGCTTTAGCCTTAAATTGGGATTTGGCAAATCTTGATTCTATCGATGGTCATATTAAACAGATCGAGTCCCAGTTGGGGCCCATTGATATCTTGATTAACAATACCGGTGGCCCGCCCCCCACATCTGCTACTGGGCAGGATCCACAGTTATGGCAAAAAAGTTTTAATGAGATGGTCCTATCCCTGATGGCTATTACAGACCGAGTATTACCAGGTATGCGTGAACGTAAGTGGGGTAGAGTAATTACCAGCACGACCTCGGGTGCAATTGTGCCAATCAAAAATTTAGCAATCTCTAACACTTTGCGCGCTGCATTATTGGCATGGTCAAAGACCTTGGCGGCTGAGGTAGCTGCAGAGGGGGTTACTGTCAATGTCGTGATGCCAGGCCGAGTTGCAACCGATCGATTACGTCAATTGGATGAGGCACGTGCGAAGCGCGAGAACATTAGCTATGAACAGGTCGTGAACGCAAGTCTTAAAACTATTCCCATGGGACGTTATGGCGATCCTAAGGAGTACGGCGATACGGTCGCTTTCTTGGCAAGTACTAACGCGTCCTATATCACTGGATCGGTCATCCGTATTGATGGCGGCCAAGTACCGAGTATTTAATCACTATGCTCAGGTTCACCAAGGAGCTGCGCGCAAAAGAGCTCCTTTGGCTTTTCATAGCCCTCGTTTTATCGGTTGCCGCATTATCTAGCGTCAGTTTTCTGGCCGACCGTTTACAACGTAGTTTTGAGATCGATGGGCGTACTTTACTTGCCTCTGATTTGTTGATAGCTGCAGATCAGCCCATTTCTACCCAACTCATTGAGGAAGCAAATGCAAAGAAGTTAGGAATAGCGCAAACCATTGTGTTTCCTAGTATGGTGAGCCATGGTAGCGAAAGTAAATTAAGTTCGCTCAAGGCGGTTAGTAATGAATATCCACTGCGCGGCAAGCTGCAAATCAGTCGTCAAGATGTACGCAGTAATAATAAAAATTATTCTGTGCTTGAGGTCACTGGGATGCCACCCAAAAATACGGTTTGGGTAGACCCAGCTGTATTAATTTCTCTGCAGGCTAAGATTGGGGATCGTCTAACAATCGGGGATCGTCAATTTCAGATTGATGCTGTGATTGTTCGTGAGCTTGATCGCGGTGCTGCATTTATGAACTTTGCGCCCCGCGTAATGATTTCTTTAGATGATTTAGCAAGCACAGGTCTAATCGGTTTTGGAAGCCGAGTTACCTATCGTCTATTACTTTCTGGAAGTGATGCCAAAATAAAGTCTTATCAAAACTGGGCCACCCGCTTAATCGAACAGCAAAAGCTGCGAGGTCTGCGTATAGAGTCATTAGAGAATGCTCAACCGGTGATGCGTAAGACCTTAGAACGCGCTGAACGATTTTTATCGATTGTTGCTTTGATGACGGCTCTCATTTGTGCCCTAGCAATTGCGTTGGCAGCGCGTCGTTATGTATTAAAACAAGCAGATATCAGTGCGGTCTGGAAATGCTTTGGTGCCAGTCAAGGCATGATTTTGCTCAGACAGCTCTATCTACTTGCTATTATTGGACTGGCAGCTAGCTTTTTAGGAGCAGCGATCGGTTGGTTTGCTCAAGAAAGTTTGATGCAATTACTCGGAAGCTTAATTCGAGGCAATCTTCCAGCGCCATCCATTTGGCCTATGATCTGGAGCATTATTTTTGCACTTTTACTGTTGATGGGTTTTGCAGGCCCTCCCATGCTCACCTTAAGTCAGATATCACCGTTGCGTTTAGTGCGACGCGAGTTCGGTAAGGTACCGTTTACTGCTCAGTCTATGGCTTTTTTTGGCTTCTTCAGTTGCTTAGCATTAATCTTTTGGGCAACGCGGGATTGGAAGTTGCTGCTGTGGGTTACCATCTGTTTTGGTGCGGGAGCAATCCTCTTTGCGGCCTTAGCGTACCTAGGTCTTTGGAGTTTAGGACGATTTGCGCAATCAAGCCAGTTAGCTAATATTGGCTTTGCACTTCGTTTTGCCATTAGCGCACAGTCGCGGCGGGCTGCCTTTGCAATGATTCAGGTGAGCTCACTGGCGCTGGCAATCATGGCATTGCTTTTGATCTTTCTGCTGCGACAAGATTTATTACAGAGCTGGCAAGCTAATGTGCCGGTCGATGCGCCCAATCGGTTTCTGATTAATATTCAAAATGACCAGAGACAAGCGGTGCGGCAGATGCTAGATAGTGGCGGGGTAGGTCAGGTGCAGTTGTATCCCATGGTACGCGGTAGACTCACGCAAATTAATGGGCGTGAGGTCATGCCTGATCAGTACCAATCTGATAATGCCAAGCGCTTAGTTGATCGGGAGTTTAATTTATCGTATACGTCTATTTTTCCAGAAGATAATCAATTGGTATCTGGGCGATGGTTCGGTGATGATGGCAAACCGCAGATTTCAATAGAAAGCGGAATTGCAAAAACCTTGGGACTAAGCTTAGGCGATCAAATGAGCTTTGATATTGCTGGACAAACGATTACAGCCCCCATCACATCAATGCGTAAATTAGATTGGGGATCTATGCAGGTTAATTTCTTTGTCATTTTTCCACCAGAGGCCTTAAAGAGTTTTCCTCAATCCTGGATTACATCGTATCACCAAGCAAAGAATTTAGACTCCTTGGATATTCAATTAGCGCAACGCTATCCAAATCTAACGATTGTTGATATTGATAATTCTTTGCGGCAAATTCAAGAGGTCTTAAATCGCTTAGCAAATGCACTTGGCTTGTTACTAGCTTTTACCCTTTGTGCTGCCGTTTTGGTTCTATTTGCAGTTCTGGGCTCAACTCAGGATGATCGGTTTAGAGACGCTGCCTTATTAAAAGCAATGGGCACCTCCAAAAAAACCTTGAGTCAATTAGTATTTATGGAACTCGCAACTATTGGTTTGCTGTCAGGGCTTCTTGGGGGCCTTGCAGCGAGTGTGAGCACATGGGCTTTAGGACGCTATCTCCTCGAAATCGAGTTTTACTCGTTTGCGAGTGCGATTGTTCTAGGAATGTTGATTGGGCTTCTCGTTAGTCTGATTGCAGGCACTCAGTTACATCGCAAAATACAAAGTGCTAGCACGATGGAGTGTTTGCGCGCAGCATAATCAGACTTTAGTTAGCCCCTCTTTGTTTGGGTGTCTCGGCTGTTCAACTAGCTTTGTTCCCGCCATTCGGTCTGGCAATCCTTGGCGCTGTTTGGGATCAATGTAAATACTGAGCGGCCATAAAAAAAGAGACACTACGAACAATACACCAATGATTTGCCAACCTCGTAATGGATAGGCAGCATGAATAACTAAGCAGGGCACTATCCAAAGTGAACCATAGACGTAACGCCAAAAGGCCTGCTTATTCTCGGGACGATAGCCATCCTCTGTGATGAGTTGTATGCGCCACGTTTGCATTGCAAGGGTTTGTCCGTTACGGCGCCAATACCAGGTGAAGTAGAGAGCTAGTACGCCGTAGAGATAAAAAAAAGTTAGCCAACTTGGTATCGCTATACCAAAGATAATGCCAATCATGAGATTGGGTACTAGAAAAGTAAAAGCAAGAACCCCTAAGAGGATTAATTGCTCGTAAAGATTACAAGAGACCCTTCGCCAAAATCGAGGCGAGGGTAAAGCTTTAAGTTCACTAGGGTTCATGCCCCCAGTTTATTTGATTGCAGGATTTGATGAAGGACTACTGCTATTGAGTACTGGACGTGGTTGTATTGCAGGCGAGGTAACCGCTCCACTTTTTTTCTGGGCACGCTCTTGCTGAGCTAATCTTTGTTTTTCTTCTTCGCTTAGCTGCTGATAAGACTCCCACGCTGCCTTTTTTTGCTCTGGCTGGAATTGTAAGCTAGATAAATAATTGTCGCGTGCCATCCGCCGATCTTTTTGAGGCAGTTTTGACCATTCTGACATACGCCCTTGAAGGCGCTCTTGATCAGCTGCGCTCATGGTGGGGTAGCGATCTGCTACCTTTAACCATTTCATTTTGCTGCTTTGATTAAAGCTAGACCAATCGGATTCTAAAGAAGCGAGAACAGCTTGCTGGAGCGGACTTAAATTTTTCCAATCCAATTTAGATGCTTGCTTACTTGGCTGTAGTTCTTTGGATGAGACTTTAGAAACAGACTCTTGAGAGAAAGCAGAAGTGGGCAAAACGCAGACTACTAAAGTAAAAATACTAAATGAGAGCGCTGCTTTATTCATAGCTAAATCTTGTCGTCTTCCGCTATTTTCTCTTCTGGCTCTGGCTTAGCAAGGGTCTTCATTTTTAGATAGGCCATATAACCGTTATCTGCAAATGCGCTCGGAGGAACATCGTCGGTTAACAGTGCAATATCTACGGTGGCAATATCTTTGATGCGAAGATCTTCTTGCCATTCAACAATGGCGATAAGGCCTAGCACGACAACAGCAAGGGGAATAAGCCATGTGGCAAATGACCACATAGGATTACCAAAGCGCGGTGCATCGAAGTGATGGCCAGCGCCAGCCATTTGTCGGTCCAGAATGAAATTAGGCTCTTGCTTAACACGACTCATTGCTAGAGTTCGTGATTGCAACAATCGATCTTGAAGATTGCCATCAAGCTGCTGGCTTTGGGCATCCAGAAGATTGGCAACACGTTTACCAAACTGATCCTCAATGGACGTGGTATGCATTTGATGGTTTACTTTCGTATTCACAACACAATTCCTTTAGCTTTTAAGGCAGCGGCCAAGGTATGGGTGGCTCGGGAACAATGGGTTTTCACGCTTCCCTCGCTGCACCCCATGGCAAGAGCAGTCTCGGCCGTACTGAGCTCATCCCAATAACGCATGAGGAAGGCTTCTCGTTGACGAATTGGTAATTTTGTTATTTCAGCCTCCAGGATCGCCAATAATTGGCTTTGCACGAGCTTTTCCTCCCCGGTTTGGGGCATTTGGGCCTCGTCCCTGATTTCAAGTAGCTCTAAGGGGTCAAAGCCATCCTTGCCGTCCTGACCAGAGCCAAGCGAGGAGAAAGAGGTCTCATAAGCATTTCGGACCTTTTGACGCCTAAACCAATCGTGAATGCGGTTTTGCAGAATCCGAGTAAAGATCAGAGGAAGTTCGCTCGCAGGGCGGTCACCATATTTTTCAGTCAAGCTAATCATGGCATCTTGAACAATATCTAGGGCGCTGGCATCATCCCGAACGGCATAAACAGCCTGTTTAAAGGCTTTTTTCTCAATGCCGGCTAGGAATAGGTTCAGTTCGTGGGCGGACGCCATACTAAATCGGGGGCTTGCAAAATAGGTTGATTGGGGACAAATTCGCTTATAAATCGATCTGAATTAAGGGCTTAGCTCGCTCATTCTAGGCTATTGCTTTACAATACAAGGCTTACCGCAAAGAAACCATCCATGAAGTGGCTTTAATTTTCTGCGCGGCGGTGCCGTTCGAACCCAGACCATAAGTAAGGGACAGAACAGCCTAAACAATTTTTTGCCGAAAATTGCAAAGGAAAAGGAAAAATGAATACAACAAGTGCTGAGTTTTTAGCGAATAAAGCTGGCCAAACCCCAAGCGGGGTAATTTCAGAAAATAATACGCCTGCCTCCGGACCAGAAATGATTGGCGCTGAGATGCTCGTTCATGCTCTCCATGCCGAAGGTGTTGAATATGTGTGGGGTTATCCCGGCGGGGCTGTGCTCTTTATTTACGATGAGATCTTCAAGCAAGATAAGTTTGAACACATCTTAGTTCGTCATGAGCAAGCCGCTGTGCATGCTGCCGATGGGTATGCTCGCGCTACCGGTAAGGTTGGAGTTGCGCTGGTTACTTCTGGCCCAGGCGTGACTAATGCGGTGACTGGTATTGCTACCGCTTACACCGATTCGATCCCAATGGTCATCATTACCGGTAACGTACCAACGTATGCGATTGGGGAAGATGCTTTCCAAGAAGCAGACACGGTTGGTATTACGCGTCCGATCGTCAAACACAATTTTTTAGTCAAAGATATTAAAGATCTTGCCTTAACCTTGAAAAAGGCATTTCATATTGCACGTACCGGCCGACCTGGCCCCGTTTTGGTAGACATTCCAAAGGATATATCGGCAACCAAAGGCCCATTTATTTATCCAGATACTTTAAATATGCGTTCATATAACCCAGTAGTTAAGGGTCATAGTGGACAAATTCGTAAAGCCGTCTCTCTATTGCAAGAGGCAGAGCGTCCCTATATTTATACCGGTGGTGGCATCATCATGGCGGATGCCGCTGCGCAGTTAAAAGAGTTTGCAGAGCTTTTGGGCTATCCAGTCACCAATACCTTGATGGGTTTGGGTGGTTTCCCTGGAACCCATCAGCAGTTTATTGGCATGCTTGGCATGCATGGCACCTACGAGGCCAACATGGCCATGCAACATTGCGATGTATTAATTGCGATTGGCGCACGATTTGATGACCGTGTAATTGGTAATCCAGCGCACTTTGCAAGCCATCCGCGCAAGATTATTCATATTGATATCGATCCGTCTGTGATCTCCAAGCGAGTCAAGGTGGATGTTCCAATTGTGGGCGATCTCAAAGAGATCTTGGTAGACATGTCTGCACAGATTCGGAGTGCGCCTGCTCGTAAAAATCAAGCGAAGGTTAAAGCCTGGTGGGATCAGATTGCTCTCTGGCAAACAAAAGATTGTTTGAAATACGATACCAAATCGCAAATTGTGAAGCCACAGTATGTTGTTCAAAAACTTTGGGAGTTAACCAAGGGTGATGCCTATATTTGCTCTGATGTAGGTCAGCATCAAATGTGGGCTGCTCAGTTTTATAAGTTTGATGAACCCCGGCGCTGGATTAACTCTGGTGGACTTGGCACCATGGGCGTTGGCTTGCCCTATGCCATGGGGATTAAGAAAGCCTTTCCTGATAAAGAGGTGGTCACCGTGACCGGTGAGGGCTCTATTCAGATGTGTATTCAAGAACTCTCTACACTCACGCAATACAACACCCCGATCAAGATTGTTTCTCTGAACAATCGGTATTTGGGGATGGTGCGTCAGTGGCAAGAGCTCACCTATAGCAAGCGCTATTCCAGCTCGTATATGGACTCTTTGCCAGACTTCGTGAAGCTAGCAGAGGCTTATGGGCATGTCGGTATGCGAATTGAAACGAAAGCCGACGTGGAGCCTGCCCTCAAAGAAGCATTTAAGCTCAAGGATAGAACCGTATTTATGGATTTCCAGATCGATCCAGAGGAAAACGTTTGGCCAATGGTGCAAGCTGGCAAGGGCATTAGCGAGATGTTGCTGGGAAGTGAGGATTTGTAATGCGCCACATTATTTCTGTCTTGCTAGAGAATGAACCGGGTGCTTTATCACGAGTGGTCGGTCTTTTCTCAGCGCGCGGTTACAACATTGAGACTCTTAGCGTTGCGCCTACAGAGGATCCCTCGCTTTCGCGCATGACCATCGTGACCATTGGCTCGGATGATGTCATTGAGCAAATCACGAAACATCTAAATCGTCTGGTTGAGGTTGTGAAGGTCTTTGATTTAACCGAGGGTGCGCATTTAGAGCGTGAGCTCATGATGATTAAAGTACGTGCGGTTGGTAAGGAACGAGAAGAGCTCAAGCGGACAGCCGATATTTTTAGAGGTCGCATTATTGATGTGACTGATAAAAGTTACACCATTGAGCTAACGGGTGTAGGTAGTAAGCTTGATGCATTTATCAGCGCCATTGATCGTGCATCCATTCTTGAGACGGTGCGTTCAGGAGGTTCCGGTATTGGCCGTGGTGAACGGATTCTCAAGGTTTAATTTCAATCATTCTTCGTTTAATTAAGGAAAAAGTATGAAAGTTTTTTATGACAAGGATGCCGATCTGTCCCTGATCAAAGGAAAGAAGGTAACAATTATTGGTTACGGTTCACAAGGTCACGCTCATGCACAGAATTTGAATGACTCCGGTGTGAAAGTCACGGTTGGTCTTCGTAAAGATGGCGCTTCTTGGAAAAAAGCAGCCAATGCTGGTTTGCAAGTCAAGGAAGTTGCTGAGGCTGTGAAAGATGCGGATGTGGTGATGATGCTCCTGCCAGATGAGCAAATTGGCGAAGTCTACAAGAATGAAGTGCATGGCAATATGAAGCAGGGCGCTGCCTTAGCATTTGCGCATGGCTTTAATGTGCATTACGGACAGGTTATTCCCCGCACTGATTTAGATGTCATCATGATTGCACCGAAGGCTCCCGGACATACAGTGCGCAGTACCTATACCCAAGGCGGTGGTGTGCCACACCTCATTGCCGTATATCAAGATAAATCAGGCGCTGCACGCGATTTAGCTCTTTCGTATGCAACTGCGAACGGCGGTGGCCGCGCGGGTGTGATTGAGACTAATTTCCGTGAAGAAACAGAAACCGATTTGTTCGGTGAGCAGGCAGTTCTCTGTGGCGGAACTGTCGAACTCATTAAGGCTGGATACGAGACCTTGGTGGAAGCAGGTTATGCCCCAGAAATGGCTTACTTTGAGTGTTTGCATGAGCTCAAGTTGATTGTGGACTTGATCTATGAGGGCGGTATTGCCAATATGAACTATTCGATTTCGAATAACGCAGAGTATGGTGAGTATGTCACTGGGCCCAAGATTGTGACTGAGGAAACCAAGAACGCAATGCGTAAAGCGTTGCACGATATCCAGACAGGCGAGTATGCCAAAAGCTTCATCCTTGAAAATCGTGCTGGTGCTCCAACCCTGATATCACGCCGTCGCTTGACTGCTGATCATGAGATTGAGGTCGTGGGTGCAAAATTACGCGCCATGATGCCATGGATTGCAAAGAACAAATTAGTCGATCAATCCAAGAACTAATTCATAGAAAGTAGATCAATTTATGATGTATCCACACCCCATCATCGCTAAAGAGGGATGGTTGTATTTGGTAGTGATCGGGGTGCTTGCCTTTGTCGTGCATCGCATTGGCGGCTTTTTTTGGTCTTGGCCCCTATGGTTATTTTTTGTCTTCACCCTTCAGTTCTTTCGCGACCCCCAGCGCATCGCTCCGCTTGGTAAAGACCTTGTCTTGTCACCAGCCGATGGTAGGATCGTAGTTGTTGAGAAATCACATGATCCCTATGCAAATCGTGAGGCATTAAAAATCAGTGTTTTTATGAATGTATTTAATGTGCATTCCAATCGCTCTGCTGTGAATGGATTGATTAAGCAAGTGACTTATTTCCCCGGAAAGTTTTTCAATGCCAGCATTGATAAGGCTTCGACTGAGAATGAGCGCAATGCAGTAGTGATTGATGCGAATGGCAAGGTCATTACATTAGTGCAGATTGCCGGTTTAGTAGCGCGCCGTATTCTTTGTTATATCCATAGTAATGATCAGGTGAAGCGGGGAGAGCGTTATGGCTTTATTCGGTTTGGCTCACGGGTGGATGTTTACCTGCCCCTAGAAGCAGAACCATTGGTCAGCGTTGGTGAAAAAGTATTTGCAACCAATACTGCATTAGCGCGCCTACCAGGCTTGGATTAATTGATGTTGCCACGCCGTAAATTTCGTCAAGATCGTCTCCGTTTTCTAAGGAGTAGAAACGTACGACGCGATGATTGGGACGGTAATGATGAGCCGCTTGATGAGGATTCGGTTGCTGCTCCTATTCGACCCCGTAACAAAAGTATCTATTTGCTTCCCAATGCATTTACGACCGCCGCCTTGTTCTGCGGATTCTTTGCCATCGTCAATGCCATGAATCACCGTTTCGAAGTTGCTGCTATTGCTATTTTTGCCTCATTGGTCTTGGATGGTATGGATGGTCGTATTGCTCGCATGACCAATACCCAAAGTGCTTTTGGTGAACAGTACGACTCACTGGCTGATATGGTTTCTTTTGGAGTGGCCCCTGCCCTGGTGGCATATGAGTGGGTCTTAAAGGATCTTGGGAAGTGGGGCTGGCTGGCTGCCTTTACGTATTGTGCAGGCGCTGCTCTACGTTTAGCTCGCTTTAATGCCAACATCGGGGTGGTCGATAAGAAATTTTTTCAGGGTCTTCCCAGTCCTGCGGCTGCTGCCTTAATTGCAGGTTTTATTTGGTTGGCCGATGACAATAAGATTCCGGTTAAGGATTCTGCAATTCCGATCGTCACCTTTTTTATCACCATCTATGCAGGCCTAACCATGGTATCCAATGCGCGTTTTTATAGTGGCAAGGCATTGGATGTTCGTTACCGTGTTCCGTTTTGGGTCATGGTTTTACTAATTTTGGGCTTTGTCTTGATTTCTACCAACCCACCTCTGACCTTATTTGGTGTGTTTGTGGTGTACGCCTTATCGGGCTATGTACTCTGGCTGTGGGAGAGGGCTACAGGACGCCGAATTGGTGGGGAAACTACAGCCATCCACAAATCAGATTAAATGCGGTATAGTTAAGTCATGTTATTGAAACCAAGCGCACTTTTACTACTTCTACTAGCACTGGGCTTACGGCTCGGGGCGGGTCGCGCTTAGCAAAATGAATTCATAGTTACTAGCTAACCAACCAGCCCCAGCCAAACAGCTGGGGTTTTTGTTTTATGGAAAAGAGATAATACGCAGAGTGAAAGAGGGAAATGGAATGAGCGACAAATTAATCATTTTTGATACCACCTTACGCGATGGTGAGCAGTCACCTGGGGCATCCATGACCCGTGATGAAAAGGTTCGGATTGCGCGTCAGTTAGAGCGCTTGCATGTGGATGTGATTGAGGCTGGCTTTGCTGCGAGCTCGGATGGCGACTTTGCAGCTATTAGTGCAGTTGCCGCAGCCGTGAAGGACTCGATTATTTGCTCTTTAGCAAGAGCGAATGACGCTGATATTACGCGGGCATCCGACGCCTTAAAAGCTGCGAATGCAAAACGAATCCATGTGTTCTTGGCAACCAGTGCTTTGCATATGGAAAAGAAGTTGCGTATGACCCCTGATCAAGTATTCGAGCAGGCAAAGAAATCCATTCGCTTTGCCAGAAATTTAGCGAGTGATATCGAGTTCTCTCCAGAAGATGGTTATCGCTCGGATATGGATTATTTATGCCGCGTTTTGGAGGCCGTGATTGCTGAAGGCGCTACAACGATTAATGTGCCTGACACAGTGGGCTACGCAGTGCCTGAGCTGTATGGTGAGTTTATTAAAACCTTGCGGACTCGCATACCCAATTCTGATAAAGCGATTTGGTCTGTGCATTGCCATAATGATTTGGGAATGGGAGTAGCAAATTCTTTAGCAGGTGTCCATATTGGCGGTGCTCGTCAAGTAGAGTGCACCATTAATGGCCTGGGTGAGCGCGCTGGCAATACCTCTTTAGAAGAAATTGTGATGGCGGTACGCACGCGTAAGGATTTCTTTAAATTAGAACTCGGAATTGATACAAAGCAAATTGTGCCGGCCTCTAAATTAGTCTCGCAAATTACGGGCTTTGTGGTGCAGCCCAATAAAGCGGTGGTGGGCGCCAATGCCTTTGCCCATGCCTCCGGGATTCATCAGGATGGAGTGCTAAAGGCACGCGACACCTACGAGATCATGCGGGCGGAAGATGTGGGCTGGGCTACTAATCGTATCGTGCTTGGTAAGTTGTCTGGGCGTAATGCGTTTAAACAACGTATTCAAGAATTAGGGGTTGTATTGGAGTCAGAGACTGAGCTCAATGATGCCTTTGCTCGCTTTAAGGCATTAGCAGATCAAAAAGCAGAGATCTTTGATGAAGACATTATTTCCCTGATGTCTGACTCTTCTATTACGGATCAGGGTGAGTACTTTACGTTCATCTCCTTAAACCAACATTCTGAAACCGGAGAAAAGCCAACTGCAAAAGTGGTGTTCAAGATGGGTGGCCAAGACATGCATTCAGAGTCTGAGGGCAACGGTCCCGTAGATGCAACTTTGCATGCGATCGAGACCAAGGCGAAGAGTGGCGCCGAGTTATTGTTGTATTCCGTTAATGCAATTACCTCGGGAACGGAATCACAGGGGGAGGTTACGGTACGCCTGTCTAAGGGCGGGCGGATTGTGAATGGCGTTGGCATGGATCCAGACATCATTGCTGCTTCAGCCAAGGCATATTTAGCCGCCCTAAACAAACTGCACGACCCAAATGCTATTAAGCTCAACGCCCAAATGGCACCATAAATCTATAAGTGATTGATTTTTATAGACTTATTGTTTAATCACGTCGATCGAAGTGTATTAAATGCTTGGGTCTGTTAGAATGCTGAGGCTTTGATTTATAAAGCTTTTTATTAACACGGCATCTCGGGTGCAAGCTCGAATGTTCGCACGTATGGAGTATGAATATGGCAGTTGCAGACATTAATAAGGCGGAAATCGTCCAGCAAAACGCGCGTGGCGCAAACGATACGGGTAGCCCAGAAGTTCAAGTGGCTTTATTAACCGCTCGTATCAACGAACTTACCCCCCATTTCAAGGCAAATGCAAAAGATCATCACAGCCGTCGTGGCTTGTTGAAGATGGTCTCACGCCGTCGCCGTCTCTTGGATTATCTCAAGGGCAAAGATCTGGACCGTTATCGCGCGCTGATCGACAAACTCGGCTTACGTAAGTAATTTCGACTGTTTTTGTCAGCATTGCAATGAAGTAGGGTCTTGCCAAATGGGCAAGTCTCTACTTTGAGTGGTTCTAGATGACCGGCTTCTAGGGATCGTGTCATTCCAATGAACTTCTTCACGAGAGGCTCATTGGAATGGCATCCCAATTGGGTTTTTCTATCAATCACTCCAGTGATATCGCGGCGCTGCTTATCCGCGAAGTAATTATTTGGAGAAAACAATGTCAATATTTAATAAAGTAGTAAAAACTTTCCAATGGGGTCAACATACTGTGACCATGGAAACTGGTGAGATCGCTCGCCAATCTAGTGGTGCTGTCTTACTCAATATGAATGACACCGTGGTTCTCGCTACCGTAGTCGGTGCGAAGACCGCTAAAGCTGGCCAAGACTTTTTCCCTTTAACGGTTGACTACATTGAGAAGACCTACTCGGCAGGTAAGATTCCGGGTGGATTTTTCCGTCGCGAAGGTCGTCCATCCGAGGGTGAGACCTTAACCTCTCGCTTAATCGATCGTCCTATTCGTCCATTATTTCCAGAAGGCTTCTATAACGAAGTTCAGGTGGTTGTTCATGTAATGTCGATCAACCCAGATGTGCCCGCAGATATTCCTGCGCTCATCGCCTCATCTGCTGCATTGGCTATTTCTGGTATTCCATTTAACGGTCCAATGGGTGCTGCACGCGTTGGTTATCGTGATGGCCAATACTTGTTGAACCCAAATCGCTCAGAGCAAACGACTAGCGAGCTAGATTTGATCGTAGCCGGTACGCAAGCTGCTGTACTGATGGTTGAATCGGAAGCGCAGCAATTATCGGAGTCGGTAATGTTAGGTGCGGTTGTATATGGTCATGAGCAAGCTCAGATCGCAATCAATGCAATTCAGGAACTAGTCCGCGAGGCTGGTAAGCCTGAATGGGATTGGAAGCCAGCAGCGAAGAATGAACCATTGATTGCTAAATTGCAAAGCATTGCTGAGGGCCCATTGCGTGAGGCATATCAAATTCGTCAGAAACAAGCGCGTTCGACCAAGATTAAAGAAGTCGTTGCCAATGCGATGTCCCAATTAGCCGCCGATGGAGAGGTTGATGAAGTTGAAGTTGGCAATCTTTTATTTGAGATCGAGGCAAAGATCGTTCGTAGCCAGATTTTAAATGGTGAGCCACGGATTGATGGTCGTGATACGCGTACTGTTCGTCCTATTGAGATTCGTAATGGCGTATTACCTCGCACCCACGGTTCCGCACTCTTTACCCGTGGCGAGACCCAGGCACTGGTAGTGGCTACTTTGGGTACAGCCCGTGATGAACAAATTATTGATGCCTTAGAGGGCGAGTATCGCGATCGCTTCATGTTCCACTACAACATGCCTCCCTTTGCAACGGGTGAGACCGGTCGTGTTGGTACACCGAAGCGTCGTGAGATTGGTCATGGTCGTTTAGCTAAGCGTGCTTTGATTCCGGTGTTACCGAGCTTAGAAGATTTTGCTTACAGTATTCGTTTGGTCTCAGAGATTACTGAGTCCAATGGTTCGTCTTCCATGGCATCGGTATGCGGTGGTTGCTTAGCATTGATGGACGCAGGCGTACCTGTAAAAGCACACGTTGCTGGCGTAGCTATGGGCCTGATTTTGGATGGCAATCGTTTTGCAGTCTTGACCGATATTCTTGGTGATGAAGATCATTTAGGCGATATGGACTTTAAGGTTGCAGGAACTGCGAATGGTATTACTGCCTTACAGATGGATATCAAAGTACAGGGCATTACCAAAGAAATTATGCAAGTTGCATTAGCGCAAGCTCAAGAAGGACGTTTACACATTCTAAGCAAGATGCAAGAGGCAATGGGTTCTGTCCGGACTGAGCTATCGGAGCATGCACCCCGTATGGTGAGCTTTAAGATTCATCCAGACAAGATTCGTGAAGTCATTGGTAAAGGCGGCGCAACGATTCAGGCGCTCACCAAAGAAACCGGTTGCAGCATTGACATTAAAGATGATGGTACTGTCACCATTGCGTCGACTAGTGCTGAGGGAATGGCTGAAGCAAAATCACGTATTGAAGGTATTACAGCCGAAGCCGAAGTAGGCAAAATTTACGAAGGTCCTGTTGTCAAGCTTCTCGAGTTTGGTGCATTGGTCAATATCCTGCCTGGTAAGGATGGCCTCCTGCATATTTCCGAGATCTCGAATGAGCGCGTCAAGGACGTTAAGGATCATTTGCAAGAAGGTCAAATTGTGCGCGTTAAGTTATTAGCTGCTGACGAGCGTGGTCGTTTACGACTTTCCATGAAAGCACTCTTGGCACAAGACGGTGGTGCAGGTAATTCAGAAATGAGTACAAGCACCAACGAATCCGCCTAAACGCAGGAGATTTTGCAATGCGTGTGATGGAAATTCGGGAATTCGGTGCGCCGGAGATGTTGGTCAGGGCAGAACGACCCGATCCGGTATTGCCTGCTTCAGGCTCGGGAGAGATACTCATTCGGGTGAGGGCAGCAGGTATTAATCGACCTGATGTTTTGCAACGAAAAGGCCACTATCCGGTTCCAGCAGGCGCATCAGATATTCCAGGCTTGGAAGTTGCCGGAGAAATTATTGGTGGTGATCTAGGCCATCCTGATAATACTTTTGGACTCAAAATAGGTGATCATGTTTGTGCTTTAGTGCAAGGCGGTGGATACGCCGACCTTTGTAACGCTCCAATTGCACAATGTTTGCCGTATCCAAAAGGGTTTACCGATATCGAGGCGGCATCCCTTCCAGAAACGTTTTTCACTGTTTGGAGCAATGTCTTTCAGCGGGGTCAATTAAGTACTGGAGAAACGTTACTGGTACAGGGCGGATCAAGCGGTATCGGAGTCACCGCCATCATGCTTGCTAAGGCAATGGGCCATCGTGTTTTTGTAACCGCTGGTAGCGATGAAAAATGTGCTGCTTGTATCAAACTCGGCGCAGATGTGGCGATCAACTATAAAACGCAAGACTTTGTGGAAGAGGTAAAGAAGGCCACGAATGGTAAGGGTGTTGATGTGATTTTGGATATGGTTACTGGTACCTATTTGCAACGAGAAATTGATTGCCTTGCGGATGACGGTCGTATTGTGGTGATTGCGATTATGGGTGGCTCCAAATCGGAGGTTAATACAGGCCAAATATTGCGCCGTCGTTTGACTGTTACAGGTTCAACACTGAGGCCTCGCCCAGTGGCATTTAAGCGCCAGATTGCTAAAGAGCTTCATGAGCATGTATGGCCTTTATTGAATTCAGGCAAATTAAAACCAGTGATTTACAAAACATTTTCCCTAGAACAAGCTGCTGATGCCCATCGCCTGATGGAGTCGAGCGAGCATGTTGGGAAAATTATTCTTACTGTGTAACTAGGATTTACCATGCGCGCACTCACTGTCATTGGTAATTGGAAGATGAATGGCAGTCTTTCTACTAATCAAGCATGGTTGCAATCGGTTAACGAAGGGATGCAATGTGGCATGCCTGCTGGGCGACGTTTCGGTGTGTGCATTCCCTTTCCTTATTTACACCAGTGTGCACAGTATTTAGTAAGTAGTCAGCTACTGCTTGGTGCCCAAGATGTGTCGGCTCACGAATCCGGAGCATATACCGGCGAGGTCAGTGCGGCAATGCTGCAAGAAATGGATGTGCGTTTTGTAATCGTTGGCCACTCAGAGCGACGGATGCAGTTTGGTGAAGCAAATGAAACGATTGCCTTGAAAGCTGAGTCTGCTTTGGATCATGAGATTACGCCTATTATTTGTGTGGGCGAGACCGCGGATGAGCGAAATTCAGGGCGTGCCATTGAGATCGTTCGGCGTCAAGTGGCCAGTCAGGTTGGCACTTTGCAGGATCGTTTAGTTGACTGCTTAATTGCCTACGAACCAATATGGGCTATCGGTACTGGTAAAGTCGCTAGCGCGCAAATGGCACAAGACATGCATCAGGCTATCCGCTTGCAGTTAGCAGAGTTCAATCATGATGTGGCAGCACATATTGGCATTATTTATGGTGGCAGCATTCGGGCAGATATTGCAACGGAATTATTTGCCATGCCAGATATTGATGGTGGGCTTGTGGGTGGCGCATCTTTGGATGCCCAAGAATTTTTAGCAATTTGTCGAGCATAGCTTGGTCGATGAGATCACTAATTTATTAATGGAGAAATCGTATGGAGTGGCTTAAAACCTTATTTGTTGTATTGCAGGTGGTCTCTGCACTGGCCATTATTGGTTTGGTATTAATTCAGCAGGGTAAGGGAGCGGATATGGGTGCTGCCTTTGGATCCGGATCGTCGGGAAGCGTATTTGGTGCAACGGGCTCGGCTAATTTCTTATCCCGCACCACTGCCGTGTTTGCAGTGATCTTTTTTGTCAGTACCCTTGGTATTACCTGGTTGGGAAGTAAAAAGCCTGTTGAGTCAGGGGTTTTATCAAACTCCACTTTGCCGGTTGTAGTGCCAACTCAGCAAGGCACTCAATCGGTTCCAGCTCCCGCAGCGACGGGTAATACAGAGCCAGCAAAGCCAGTTGTACCAAAGTAATTTGGGGTCATTAAAAAGGGTGCAATGCAGTAGAATTGATGGCTGTTGTAGGGCTTTTCCAAGATGCCGACGTGGTGAAATTGGTAGACACGCTATCTTGAGGGGGTAGTGGCTTAGGCTGTGCGAGTTCGAGTCTCGCCGTCGGCACCATAGTGGATTAGTTTATTCGGGAATTCTTGTGGTTTTTGTCATAAATCAAGAGTTCAAAGAGTTAAATCGTACATAATTTTTTTGTTTTGGAATAAAACTGACGCAGGATAGAAGTTGAACCTTTCTAATTACTTCCCAGTGCTGTTGTTCATACTTGTCGGTATCGGCGTGGGATTGGCTCCTATTGTTCTTGGCAAGACTCTCGCTCCCTCCAAACCCGATTCAGAAAAAGTTTCTCCCTACGAGTGTGGCTTTGAGGCCTTCGAAGATGCTCGTATGAAATTCGATGTGCGTTACTACCTCATTGCCATTCTCTTTATCTTGTTTGACCTAGAAACCGCATTTTTATTCCCTTGGGGTGTTGCTTTAAGGGATATTGGCTGGGAAGGTTACCTTGCAATGGTGATCTTTCTTCTGGAATTCATGATTGGTTTTGTGTATATCTGGAAAAAGGGCGCCCTTGATTGGGAGTAAATGTAGATGGCACTTGAAGGCGTTCTAAAACAAGGTTTTGTTACTACCTCAGCGGATCAGTTAATTAACTGGACCAGAACAGGTTCGCTATGGCCCATGACCTTTGGCTTGGCCTGTTGCGCCGTTGAGATGATGCATGCTGGCGCATCCCGCTATGACCTTGATCGTTTTGGTGTGGTGTTTCGTCCATCACCTCGGCAGTCTGATCTCATGATTGTGGCTGGTACTTTGTGTAATAAGATGGCACCGGCTTTACGTAAGGTTTATGACCAGATGCCAGAGCCTCGTTGGGTGCTCTCGATGGGTTCGTGTGCCAATGGTGGTGGTTACTACCATTACTCCTATTCCGTGGTGCGTGGTTGTGATCGTATCGTGCCAGTCGATGTCTATGTTCCTGGTTGCCCACCCACTGCTGAAGCACTGATCTACGGCATTATTCAGTTGCAGGCGAAGATTGGTCGTACCAGTACGATTGCGCGCAAGGGATAAGATGTCAGAGCGCTTAGAACAACTTCATCAGCATTTGGATCGCGTCCTTGGTCAGCGCATAAAGAGCGCTGTGATTGCGCGCAATGAGATCACAATCGTTGTTGACTCTGCAGATTATGCTGAGGCGGCAATACTATTGCGTGATGATCCCAATCTCTCGTTTGAACAGTTAATTGATCTATGTGGCGTTGATTACAAAGATTATGCAGACGGGGCATGGAGTGGCCCCCGCTTTGCAGTGGTTAGTCATTTACTTTCGATTAAACATAATTTGCGCTTGAGACTCAGAATATTTGCCCCCAATGACGACTATCCTTTACTGGCTTCGATGACGCCTATTTGGAATTCAGCTAATTGGTTTGAGCGTGAGGCTTTTGATTTATTCGGTATCTTATTTGATGGACATGACGATTTACGTCGCATCTTGACCGACTATGGCTTTATTGGCCACCCCTTCCGCAAAGATTTCCCCATCTCAGGTACGGTTGAGATGCGCTATGACCCTGAACTAAAGCGTGTGGTGTATCAACCGGTGTCGATTGAGCCGCGTGAGGTTACGCCACGCGTGATTCGTGAAGAGCAATATGGTGGGTTGAACTAATGGCTGAGATTAAGAACTACACCCTTAATTTTGGTCCTCAGCATCCTGCGGCGCATGGTGTCTTGCGCTTGGTGCTTGAGTTGGATGGCGAAGTCATTCAACGAGCAGATCCACACATTGGTTTATTACACCGTGCCACAGAAAAATTAGCCGAGACCAGAACCTGGATCCAAAACGTTCCTTATATGGATCGTTTGGACTATGTCTCCATGATGGTGAACGAGCATGCGTATGTGATGGCGATTGAGAAGTTATTAGATGTCGAAGTACCGATTCGGGCGCAATACATTCGGGTTATGTTTGATGAGCTCACCCGCTTACTCAACCACTTGCTTTGGGTTGGCTGTCACGGGCTTGACGTTGGTGCGATGGCGATATTCTTATACGCCTTCCGTGACCGCGAAGATATCTTTGATATGTATGAAGCGGTGTCCGGTGCGCGAATGCATGCTGCTTACTATCGTCCAGGCGGTGTTTATCGCGATCTTCCTGAGCAAATGCCTCAGTATGCCAAGTCAGCGATTCGAAGCGAAGGGTCGGTTAAGCGTTTAAATGAGAATCGCAGTGGATCTTTATTGGACTTTATCGAGAATTTTAGTAATCGCTTTCCTGCCAATGTCGATGAGTACAACAATCTCTTAACCGATAACCGTATCTGGAAGCAGCGCTTAGTGGGTATTGGTGTTGTGACACCAGAACGTGCTTTGCAAATGGGTTTTACAGGACCCATGCTACGTGGTTCAGGCATTGAGTGGGACTTGCGCAAGAAGCAACCCTACGAAGTGTATGACAAACTTGATTTTGATATTCCGGTGGGAGTGAACGGCGATAGTTACGATCGTTATTTAGTGCGCATGGAAGAGATGCGTCAATCGAATCGCATTATTTTGCAGTGCGTAAAATGGCTACGCGCCAATCCAGGTCCGGTGATGAGTGATAACCATAAAGTAGCTCCCCCTAGTCGGGTTGATATGAAAACGAATATGGAAGAGCTAATCCATCACTTCAAACTCTTTACCGAGGGTATTCATGTGCCGGCTGGCGAGGCCTATGCCGCAGTGGAGCATCCAAAGGGTGAGTTTGGTATCTACTTAATGTCCGATGGTGCCAATAAACCTTATCGCTTAAAAATTAGAGCGCCTGGCTTTGCCCATCTCGCAGCAATGGATGAGATGTCGCGTGGCCACATGATTGCCGATGCAGTCACCATCATTGGTACCCAAGACATTGTGTTTGGTGAGATTGATCGATAAATGAATACAAAAAACTCACTCTTCTCTACTAAAGCGCGTGCTGAGATGGATCGCAATATTGCGAAGTATCCCCCCGAGCAAAAGCAATCAGCCGTTATGGCTTGTTTGATTGCCGCCCAAAAGGAGCATGGTTGGGTATCCCCAGCCATCATTGCAGAGGTTGCCGATATCCTTGAGATGCCAACTATTGCAGTTGAAGAGGTGGCTACTTTTTACAATATGTATGAGACTAAGCCGATTGGCCAGTTCAAATTAGTGATTTGTACCAATTTGCCTTGCCAACTTTCACATGGCGAGGAAGCCGCTCAGTATCTCCAGAAAAAATTAGGTATCGGCTTTAATGAGACAACCCCCTGTGGAACTTTTACTCTAAAAGAAGGGGAGTGCATGGGCGCATGCGGAGATTCTCCGGTGTTACTCGTTAATAATCATCGCATGTGCAGTTTTATGAGTCACGATAAGATCGATGCTCTCCTAGACGAGTTGAAGTCTCAAGCAAAACAGGGAGTGTCAGCATGAGTAGTTTGCATAGTCGGCATATCAAGCCTTTGATTCTAGCTGGTTTAGATGGTCAGAACTGGCGCCTTAAGGATTACGAGGCGCGCGGTGGCTATCAGCAATTAAAACGGATCCTGGCTGAAAAGATTACCCCCGATACCCTGATTGCAGAGTTAAAAGCATCCTCATTACGTGGTCGTGGAGGCGCAGGCTTCCCAACCGGCTTGAAGTGGAGCTTCATGCCCAAGAACTACCAGGGCGCTAAATATCTGGTTTGCAATAGCGATGAGGGTGAGCCTGGCACTTTTAAAGATCGCGACATCATGCGCTACAACCCCCATGCCTTGATTGAGGGCATGATTATTGGTGCCTATGCCATGGGAATCACAGCCGGTTACAACTACATTCATGGTGAGATCTGGGAAGTGTATGAGCGCTTTGAAGAGGCTCTAGACGAAGCGCGCGCTGCTGGCTATCTCGGACCCGCTATTTTGGGTAGCGAGTTTAGCTTTCAATTGCATGCAAGCCCCGGCTTTGGTGCTTATATTTGTGGTGAAGAGACCGCCTTGCTAGAGTCATTGGAGGGTAAAAAAGGTCAACCCCGCTTTAAGCCACCATTCCCAGCCAATTTTGGTTTATATGGCAAACCCACAACCATTAACAACACCGAGACCTTCGCGGCCGTCCCATTTGTCTTGGCGATTGGCTCTGATGCCTATCTGAAATTGGGTAAACCCAATAATGGTGGAACCAAAATATTTTCTGTCTCTGGGGATGTCACATACCCCGGTAATTACGAGATCCCTCTTGGTACACCGTTCGCCGAATTATTAAAGCTCGCAGGTGGTGTTCGTAATGGTAAGCAATTAAAGGCAGTTATTCCTGGTGGTTCATCGGCACCTGTATTGCCCGCTAACATCATGATGGATATGACCATGGACTATGACGCGATCTCGAAGGCGGGATCGATGTTGGGTTCTGGCGCAGTGATTGTGATGGATGAGACCCGCTGTATGGTGCGCTCACTATTACGTTTGTCGTATTTCTATCACGAAGAGTCATGTGGTCAGTGCACGCCGTGTCGCGAGGGGACCGGTTGGCTTTGGCGCATCGTGAACCGCATAGAGCATGGTCAGGGTCGACCTGAGGATTTAGATCTACTCAAAGATGTTGCAGGTAATATTCAAGGTCGCACCATTTGTGCTTTAGGAGATGCCGCAGCAATGCCAGTGCAAGGAATGCTCAAACATTACCTGGATGAGTTTGCCTATCACGTTGAGCACAAGCGTTGTCTCGTTTCTTCTTATGCGAAGGCAGCTTAAGCATGAGTACGATCAACATGATTGAGATACATGTCGATGGTAAAGCCGTTGAGGTACCTCAGGGTTCGATGGTGATGCATGCCACAAACAAATTGGGTACCTATGTACCGCATTTCTGTTATCACAAGAAATTATCAATCGCAGCCAATTGCCGCATGTGCTTAGTTGAGGTGGAGAAGGCCCCCAAAGCATTACCAGCGTGTGCTACCCCAGTGATGCCCGGCATGAAAGTATTTACGCATTCAGCCAAAGCGGTGGAAGCCCAAAAATCAGTGATGGAGTTCTTGCTCATTAACCATCCTTTGGATTGCCCAATTTGCGATCAAGGCGGTGAGTGTCAGTTACAAGATCTGGCAGTGGGTTACGGTAAGTCCAGTTCTCGTTATAAAGAAGAGAAGCGAGTTGTTTTCCACAAGAACGTGGGCCCATTAATTTCGATGGAAGAGATGTCACGCTGTATTCATTGCACGCGCTGCGTTCGCTTCGGTCAAGAGGTGGCCGGTGTGATGGAGTTAGGCATGATTAATCGTGGTGAGCATTCGGAGATCACCACCTTTGTTGGGCAGACCGTTGACTCTGAGCTCTCGGGCAATATGATCGATATTTGTCCTGTTGGCGCCTTAACCAGCAAGCCATTCCGTTATGCCGCTCGTACCTGGGAGTTGGTGCGTAAACGCTCGCTAAGCCCCCATGATTCTTTGGGAAGTAATACGACCGTTCAGACCAAAGCCAACCGGGTGATGCGGGTGGTTGCACTGGAGAACGAAGATATTAATGAGTGCTGGATTAGCGATCGCGATCGCTTTGCCTATGAGGGCCTCAATAACACCGATCGTCTTACTACCCCCATGGTAAAGCAAAATGGTCAGTGGTTAGAAACCGATTGGCAATCCGCACTCGATTATGTCGTGCATTCCTTGAGTGATATTCAGAAGCAGCATGGTGCAAATGCTCTAGCGGCCTTAGCGCA
This sequence comes from Polynucleobacter sp., assembly GCA_036746715.1. Classification (GTDB taxonomy): domain Bacteria; phylum Pseudomonadota; class Gammaproteobacteria; order Burkholderiales; family Burkholderiaceae; genus Polynucleobacter. The sequence goes on from DAIODQ010000004.1 coordinate 166,738, forward strand.
TCCGATCTCAAGTGCGGAAGAGTTATATCTCTTGCAAAAGGTGATGCGTGGGCTTGGCTCCGGTCACGTGGAGAGCCGTTTGCGCCAAGTCGATACCCGTGGTGCTGCTCAGCTTGCTTGGTTAGGAATGCCGGTTGCAGAGATCAACCATCTCAAACGTGTTTTGGTTATTGGTAGCCATTTGCGCAAAGATCAGCCCTTGCTAGCTGCACGCATTCGAACAGCGACTAAGCATGGCCTAGAGGTTTATCGATTAGACGCTGGTGGCAATGATTGGTTAATGCCGGTCGCGGCTCATCTTCATAGCGCTCCCGCAGAATGGGTGAAGCAGTTGACTGAAATTGCAATTGCAATTGCCAAAGCAAAATCACTGACCTTGCCAGTAGGCGCACAATCTAGCTCAGTATCAGCGCCAGCGCAACGCATCGCTGATCAATTATTGGCAGGTACTAATTTAGAGAACCCAGAGAAACAAGCTATTTTCTTGGGTACGCTCGCAATAGCTCATCCGAATGCATCGGATTTGCATATCTTGGCTGAGTTCATTGCACACCATACAGGCGCTTGCTTAGGATTCTTGGGTGAGGGTGGTAATGCGGTTGGCGCACAAGTAGTTGGCGCCACGCAAGGTAATCACGGAAGTGTTGAGAGTCTTTTGCAAAGCAATGCACGCGCTTATGTGTTGATGAACCTTGAGCCTCTGATGGATTTACCTAATCCACAGCAAACCCGTGCAGCACTGACAAATGCGGATACGGTGATTGCTCTCAGTGCATTTACGAGCCCTGATTTATTAGAGTTAGCCGATGTTATCTTGCCCATCACTCCATATACCGAGACCGTGGGTACTTATATAAATATGGCAGCTCAGGTACAGACCATTCAACCTGCTGTTCGTCCCCTGGCTGACGCAAGACCTGCTTGGAAAGTATTGCGAGCAATGGGTAGTCTGTTGAACTTAGATGGATTCTTATACAACGTACCCGAGGAGGTTCTTGCAGATGCTTTGGCAAAACCCCTTGAGCATTCCTTAAGTAATTCGTTTACAGCAAACGCGCAGATTCTGAACAAGAGCATCCTATCGGGGTTAATTCAGCGTCTAGCCGATCAAGCTATTTATGCAAGCGATGCAATCGTACGTCGTGCACCATCTTTGCAACTCACGCGAGATGCCAAGATGGCGAATCAAATTGGCGTGGGTGAGGATTTGTTTGAGCAGTTAGGCTTAAAGGAAGGCGACTTGGTTATAGTGAGCCAAGAAGGAAAGTCCCTTGAGGCGCCTGTTACCCTGCAACCTGGATTAGCAGGTGGCGTAGTGCGCATCGCGGTTGGAACTGGGATGAGTACTCAGTTCGGTTCTATGTTCGGAGAAGTCACCATCACTAAAGTGGCGGTCACCGCATAAAGATACTCATGACAGATCTTTTGAACACCATCACAACCCAAGGCGCAGACCTTTTTGGTCCTATATGGCCATTGGTATGGACTTTGGTCAAGATCATCGTGATTGTTCTGCCGATGTTTGCTGCGGTTGCATATCTCACTCTCTGGGAGCGCAAGTTAATCGGCTGGATGCATATTCGCTTAGGCCCTAATCGTGTTGGCCCCTTGGGCTTATTGCAACCGATTGCGGATGCCTTAAAGCTCTTAATGAAGGAGATTATTTCTCCGGCGCGTGCGAGTCATACCTTGTACATCATTGCACCCTTGATGGTGCTTACCCCAGCATTAGCTGCTTGGGCAGTAATGCCATTTCAGGCGGAGCTTGTGCTAGCAGATGTGAATGCTGGTTTGCTCTACATCATGGCCATTACTTCGGTCGGTGTTTATGGCGTGATCTTAGCGGGCTGGGCATCAAACTCGAAGTATCCATTCCTCGGTGCGATGCGTGCCTCAGCGCAGATGATCTCCTATGAGATTGCAATGGGCTTTGCTCTAGTGTCTGTATTGATGGTTGCAGGTTCGCTTAATTTAAGCAATATTGTGCGTTCCCAAGAGGTCGGCTACTTCGCTAGCATGGGACTCAATTTCCTTTCATGGAACTGGTTACCACTATTGCCCATGTTTGTGATTTATTTCATATCAGGCGTTGCTGAAACCAATCGTCATCCCTTTGACGTGGTGGAAGGGGAGTCGGAGATTGTTGCAGGCCATATGGTGGAGTACTCGGGTATGGCATTTGCGCTTTTCTTCTTGGCCGAATACGCCAATATGATCTTGATTGCGGCTTTAGCATCCACCCTGTTCTTGGGTGGTTGGTTACCCATCCTTGATCTACCGGTCTTACGCGATATTCCAGGCTTCTTCTGGCTATTTGCCAAGACCTTTTTCTTACTCTCCTGCTTTATTTGGTTGCGCGCCACCTTGCCACGTTACCGCTATGACCAAATTATGCGTTTAGGTTGGAAAGTTTTTATCCCCTTGACGGTATTTTGGGTTCTTTTGGTTGGGGCTTGGATTTTGTCCCCATGGAATATCTGGAGCTAAGCGATGATGTTTAAACGAATCTCCCAGTTCTTAGATAGCTTGATGCTAAAAGACGTACTGACTGGCATGTCGATTACCGGCCGTTACTTATTTAAGCGGAAGATCACCGTCCAATACCCTGAAGAAAAGACTCCTTTGTCTCCTCGTTTTCGTGGGCTTCATGCATTGCGTCGCTATCCCAATGGGGAAGAGCGCTGCATTGCTTGCAAACTATGTGAAGCGGTATGTCCTGCCTTGGCTATTTCGATTGAGTCTGATCAACGTGAGGATGGTACGCGCAGAACAACGCGCTATGACATTGATCTGACGAAATGTATCTTTTGCGGTTTTTGTGAAGAGGCTTGCCCAGTCGACGCCATTGTTGAAACCAATATCTTTGAATATTTTGGCGATAAACGCGGCGATTTGTATTTCACCAAAGAGATGTTATTGGCCGTTGGTGATGAATATGAAAAACAAATTGCTGCAAATCGTGAGGCCGATGCACCGTATCGTTAATTAATTTATGAATTTTGAGCCATCCACCCTCTTCGCTGTTTTCTTCTACGCCTTTGCTGGATTGCTGGTCATAGCTGCATTGCGAGTGGTGACCGTATCCAACCCAGTGCATGCCGCTTTGTTCCTGGTACTGGCATTCTTTAGTGCATCGGGTATTTGGATGTTGCTTAAGGCGGAGTTCTTAAGTTTAATTCTGATCTTGGTGTACGTGGGTGCCGTGATGGTGCTATTTTTGTTTGTGGTGATGATGCTCGATCTTGATTTGGCCCATCTACGGCGTGACTTTAAAAAATACCTCCCTCTGGCAATGCTCATTGGTGTGGTCATCATCCTCGAGTTATCGATTGTCTTGATCCGAGGATTTATTGGCACCACTTCACCCGTCAATATCCTCCCCGAAGTAGTTTCTGCTAACAACACTCAGGCCCTTGGCTATTTGATGTTTACCGATTACCTCTATGCCTTTGAGATCGCCGGAATCATTCTCTTGGTAGCGATTATTGCTGCGGTGGCATTGACCTTGCGTAAGCGCAAGGATGTGAAGGGACAAAACATTGCCGATCAAGTGGCCGTGAAGGCAAAAGACCGGATGCGGATTATTTCGATGGATTCTAGTAATGAGGCCAAGCAAGATCGCAAGTCGAACTCGTCGGGGACTAAGAACAAATCATGACCATCACCCTTGCTCATTATCTTGTCCTTGGTGCCATCCTGTTTGCGATTAGCGTGGTTGGTATCTTTTTAAATCGTCGCAATGTAATTATTCTGTTGATGGCCATCGAACTCATGTTGCTCGCTGTCAATATGAACTTTGTAGCCTTCTCCCATTACTTAGGGGATATGGCAGGGCAAGTATTTGTGTTCTTCATTCTGACCGTGGCTGCGGCAGAAGCTGCGATTGGTTTAGCCATTTTGGTGGTCCTCTTCCGTAAGGTTGACACCATTAATGCTGAAGATCTGGATCACCTTAAAGGTTAAACGCATGGCATCTTCCTTAACCATCGCTCATCTCTGCGCAATACCGCTAGCCCCCCTCGTGGGTTCGGCCATGGCTGGTTTATTGGGAACTCGATTCTTTGGAAATCGGATTGGTCAGGTAGCTGCTCAGTCCTTGACAATTTTAGGGGTCACCATTGCCCTGATCTTGTCTTGCTGGGTCTTGTTTGAAGTCAACAACGGCTATTACTTTGATGGCAGCGTGTACACCTGGATGAAGTTGGGAGAGCTCAGCTTTGATATTGGTTTTCTGATTGATCCACTCACCGCAGTGATGATGGTGGTCGTGACCTTCGTATCCTTAATGGTCCACATTTACACCATTGGCTATATGAAAGGCGAGGAGGGCTATAACCGCTTCTTTGCCTATATCTCTTTGTTTACCTTTGCCATGTTGATGTTGGTGATGAGCAACAATATGTTGCAGCTATTCTTTGGGTGGGAGGCGGTTGGTGTAGTCTCCTATCTCTTGATCGGTTTTTATTACGACCGACCCACCGCAATCTTTGCCAATATGAAGGCTTTCTTGGTGAACCGGGTTGGTGACTTTGGCTTCATTTTAGGAATCGGTTTGTTGTTGGCCGCCACCGGTTCCATGAACTACGCCGATATCTTTGCCCAAAACACCGTGTTGGCTGCGCAAACTGTACCTGGAACTAATTGGAACTTAGTAACCGCAGCTTGTATTTGCTTATTCATCGGTGCCATGGGTAAATCAGCCCAGTTCCCCTTGCACGTTTGGTTGCCTGACTCCATGGAGGGCCCAACCCCCATCTCTGCCTTGATCCACGCTGCCACGATGGTGACCGCTGGTATCTTTATGGTGACCAGAATGTCACCGCTCTTTGAGTTGTCTGATGTTGCCTTAAGTTTTATCTTGGTTGTGGGTTCAATCACAGCACTCTTCATGGGCTTTCTTGGAATCGTGCAGACCGATATTAAGAGGGTGGTGGCATATTCCACGCTTTCGCAGTTAGGTTATATGACCGTTGCTCTGGGTGTATCAGCGTATCCAATCGCCATATTCCATTTAATGACCCATGCATTCTTCAAGGCTTTATTGTTCTTAGGGGCGGGTAGTGTCATTATTGGCATGCATCACGAGCAAGACATGCGCAAGATGGGCGGTTTATGGAAGTACATGCCGATCAGTTGTCTGATGATGTTATTAGGATCCTTGGCACTCATTGGCACTCCATTCTTCTCCGGTTTTTATTCTAAAGACTCCATTATTGAAGCGGTCGCTGCGAGCGCTATTCCTGGTTCAGGCTTTGCTTACTTTGCGGTCATGATGAGTGTATTTGTAACCGCTTTGTATTCCTTCCGTCTTTATTTCTATGTATTTCATGGTAAAGAACGTTTTGGGCATGATGCTCATGGCCACCATGATGCGCACGGCGATCATCACGGCCTGGCCCCCGGCGAGAAGCCGCATGAGTCACCTTGGGTAATTACCTTGCCATTGATTGCGTTGGCAATCCCATCGGTCTTCATTGGGTATTACACCATTGATCCAATGCTCTTCGGCACTTTCTTTGGAGATGCAATTTTTGTGGATACTGCTAAGCATCCGGCGATGGCAAGCCTGGCATCTCATTTCCATGGCCCAGTAGCGATGGCCTTGCATGGCTTTGTAACCCCCGTATTTTTTCTGTTGGTGCTTGGTGTTCTGGTAGCTGCTGTCTGCTACTTATGGGCAACCTCATTGCCTGAGAAGATTGCCAAGACCTTTGCCCCCATTAAAACTCTCCTAGATAATAAGTACTACTTGGATGATCTCAATCAGTGGGTATTTGCCAAAGGCGCTTTATTGATTGGTGGCGGTTTGTGGAAGCAGGGTGATCAACGGGTCATTGATGGTTGGCTGGTGAACGGTAGTGCCCATTTAGTAGGCAAGTTCTCCGGTGTGATTCGGCAATTGCAATCGGGTTATTTATATCACTATGCGTTTGCCATGATCATGGGCTTAGTTAGTTTACTAGCTTGGATTTTGTATACCCATATTTATATTGCCTATTAAGCTTAAGCCCCGCTCATGATACTTTCTTACGCCATTTGGATTCCGATTGTTTTTGGTCTGATCATTTTGATCTACGGCTCAGAGCGTCCATCGGCTAGCATTCGTTACCTTGCTTTGTTTGGTGCTATTTTTGGCTTCATCGCCACATTGCCCCTCATTAGCAACTTTGATCTTTCCAATCCGGGGATGCAGTTTGTGGAGAAGATCAGTTGGATTCCGCGCTATGACATTAATTATTACTTGGGTGTTGATGGCATCTCCGTTTGGTTTGTGGTTTTGACCGCCTTCATCAATATTTTTGTGGTGATTGCTGCCTGGGAAGTAATTACTGAGAAGGTATCGCAATATTACGCCGCCTTTATGATTCTGTCGGGCCTGATGATTGGTGTGTTCTCTGCACTCGATGGTTTGCTCTTCTACATCTTTTTTGAAGCCACTCTAATCCCGATGTACATCATCATTGGTGTGTGGGGAGGGCAGAACCGGATTTATGCAGCCTTTAAGTTCTTCCTCTACACCTTGCTGGGCTCATTACTCGCTTTAATTGCTCTGCTTTATTTGTATAACCTCAGCAATACCTTTGATATTTTGGCTTGGCATCATACAAAGTTGGATATTGTGGAGCAGGTACTCCTCTTCATTGCTTTCTTCATGGCCTTTGCAGTCAAGGTGCCCATGTGGCCATTGCACACCTGGTTGCCGGATGTGCACGTTGAGGCACCTACCGGTGGCTCGGTGGTTTTGGCAGCTATTATGTTAAAGCTCGGTGCGTATGGATTCTTACGGTTTTCTTTACCGATTGCACCTGATGCTAGCCAATATTTAGCACCTTTCATCATCTTCTTGTCTTTGGTGGCAGTGATTTATGTTGGTTTAGTAGCCCTCGTCCAGCAGGATATGAAAAAATTGGTGGCGTATTCATCAATCGCCCATATGGGTTTTGTGACCCTTGGTTTTTTCATCTTCAGCCCCTTAGGAATAGAGGGTGGCATTATTCAGATGATTTCTCATGGCTTTGTGTCAGGCGCAATGTTCTTAGCCATTGGCGTTCTTTATGATCGTATGCACACTCGCCAGATTGCCGATTATGGTGGCGTGGTTCATCGGATGCCGAAGTTTTCTGCCTTCATGGTACTCATGGCAATGGCCAACTGTGGCTTACCCGCAACCTCTGGATTTGTGGGGGAGTTTATGGTGATCTTGGCTGCGGTTGATTACGACTTCATGATCGGACTTTTATCGGCAACGGCCCTGATCCTGGGTGCTGCATACTCCCTTTGGATGGTTAAGCGTGTGATCTTCGGTGCAATCACCAATCCAGAGGTCGCTATGCTCGAGGATCTGAATGGACGCGAGTTTTTCATGTTCATTATTCTGTCGCTCTGCGTAATTGGCATGGGCGTGTATCCCAAACCCTTTACCGACATTATTCATCCGGCAGTGATGCAGTTGCTCGAACATGTCGCCATTAGCAAACTCTGAGTAAAGAAATCGTATGGACTCCTTTGACCTCATCGCAATTGCTCCAGAGCTTGTTTTAATCACGATTAGCTGCTTACTGCTAGTTACCAGTGCATTTTTTAAGGAAGCTAAGGCTGATGCTGAAGAGGATGTATTCCATGCTCCTAGAGCGGCGTCCTATGTGTACTCGGTAGCCTGTATTCTTTTAATTGGTTTGGGCGCTGCATTCATTACACGGATTGTTGATCTTCCATACCTTGCAATGGCTGGCTTATTCCAGTCTGATGCGATTGCTAATTTATTAAAAGCAGGATCCTGCTTTGCCTTGCTCTTGAGTCTGATTTACTCCAAACAGTATTTGATTGATCGCGGCTTGTTTAGACCAGACTTCATCGTCCTGACTCTATTTGCTTTATTAGGCCAACTTGTCTTAATCTCTGCCGCCAATTTACTCACCCTATATCTCGGTCTGGAGCTGATGGCACTTTCAACCTATGGATTAGTAGCAATGCGCCATTCCAGTGGTCTCTCCTCGGAGGCTGCCATCAAGTATTTTGTACTTGGGGCATTGGCATCGGGATTCTTACTGTATGGCATGTCGATGATCTATGGTGTGACTGGATCATTAGATCTGTTGGAGATCTTACGCGCACTCCTTGATCCCCGTATTAATCATCTCATTATGGCCTTTGGCCTTGTATTTATTGTGGCTGGTTTAGCCTTCAAGTTTGGGGTGGTGCCATTTCATATGTGGGTACCCGATGTCTATCAAGGCGCCCCCACCGCAGTGACCTTATTAATTGCAGGAGCTCCAAAGCTCGCTGCGTTTGCCTTGCTCTTCCGCTTACTCATTAACGCCTTATTGCCCTTGATATCAGACTGGCAGCCCATGCTCTTGATCTTGGCAGTCCTCTCTTTAGTACTTGGCAATGTCACAGCGATTGCACAAACTAATCTTAAGAGGATGTTGGCCTATTCGGCCATTGCACAAATGGGTTTTGTATTACTGGGCATGTTGTCGGTCTTTGATGATCATGCTTACAGCGCTTCGATGTTCTATGCGATTACTTACGTCATGACCACCTTGGGTACCTTCGGGTTCTTAATGGTTCTCTCGCGCAAGGGGTATGACTGTGAGACCTTGGATGGTCTCAAGGGCCTCAATCGTAAGCATCCTTGGTATGCCTTTATCGGTCTGATCATGATGTTCTCATTAGCCGGTATTCCGCCAACCGTTGGTTTTGCTGCCAAACTCTCGGTCTTAGAAGCTCTAGTGGATGCTGATTTCATAGCACTGGCTGTGATTGCGGTGATTGCTTCCTTAATCGGCGCCTTTTACTATCTGCGCGTTGTCAAGGTCATGTATTTTGATGAGCCAGTTCATGAGCATGCTGTAAGCGGCTCGACTTTTGCCAAGGGTTTGCTTGGTATTAATGGTTTGATGGTTCTCGTTCTGGGAATATTCCCAGCTGGACTCATGAGTCTGTGCTTGAATGCGATGCGGAGCACTCTCATTGGCTCTTAAACGCAACTAGTACATGAGCGAGAAATCCTTCCAAGACCTTGCTCATAATGATGAGCATCTTGCTGAGAAAAAAATTTCAGGGGAGGGTGTTTATGATGGCATCTTCCTCAAAATGAAGCGCGATACCGTTTCATTACCCGATGGTCAATATGCTTTGCGCGAGTATTTGGAGCACCCTGGGGCGGTTGCGATCTTAGCCATCTTGGACGATGGTCGTGTTTTATTGGAGCGGCAGTACCGTTATCCCATTACCCAAGCAGTGATTGAGATCCCTGCTGGAAAACTCAATACTGGTGAAGATCCACTATTGTGCGCGCAACGCGAGTTGCAAGAGGAAACCGGTTATACCGCAAAGCATTGGAGCAAGATTCGTCGGATTCATCCGGTAATTTCGTATTCTACGGAGTTTATTGATATCTATTTAGCCGAAGGCTTAAGCCCAGGACCAGCTCGTTTAGACGAAGAAGAGTTTTTGGATGTCTTTGCAGCCCCACTCGAAGAGCTCTTGAATTGGGTGGAAACGGGCAAGATTACAGACGTCAAGACCATCATATCGACCTATTGGCTTGAGCGTAAACGTTCTCGATCAAACGCATAAGGCATAAAGCATTAAAATATCAAGTTCTATAAAAATACTATTCCACTCTTGAATTCAGGCTTCCAAGCCCCCATCTAATTCCCATGAAAGTTTATAACTTAGCGTGTCTTCATGAGCATCATTTTGAAGGCTGGTTTTCTTCTGAAGCGGATTTCTTGAGCCAGCAATCAGGAGGAAGCTTATGCTGCCCCATTTGCGATACTGCTGAGGTTCGGCGTCTACCATCTGCTCCGCATATTGGGGGTAGGGCTCTTCAAGAACAATCACAACCCGCGCCAACTGTATCGGAGCCTGCTCAAACCATTGCTTTATCAAATGCCGATCATGGCCAGCTAGAGAAGCAGATCCAAGCCACATTCATGAAGGCTATGCGTGATCTCGTTGATAAATCAGAGGATGTTGGCTCATCGTTTGCGGAAGAGGCTAGAAAGATCCATTACAAGGAAACTCCCGAGCGCAGTATTCGGGGGCAGACTAGTGCTGATGAGGTAAGCGCCTTGCGCGAGGAGGGGATTGATGTCCTTGCTCTCCCAGAAATCCCACTTCTTAAAAATACTTTGCAATAATTCGTATTTGATCATTCATATACTAGGAAGGCTCGATGGAAGAGCTTAGTTTTTGGGTTGGAATTATTGCCTCTGCAGCGTTTGCAATCACGGGCGTACTAGCAATTTCAGAGCGGGGCGTTGATCTTTTTGGCGTTCTGGTCTTAGGTATTATCACTGCGATTGGCGGCGGAACCATGCGTGATGTGATTATGGGAGTGCCGGTCTTTTGGGCCGATGCGCCCATCTATATTTTGGTTGCAGCGATCGCTAGTATTTTGACCTTCTATGCAGAGTCGACACTTTCACAACCTCAGGTATATAAAGCCATCCTCTATATTGACGGTCTAGGCGCTGCCTTATTTGCGATCCAGGGAGCAGACAAGGCCTGGCATTATGATTTTGGTGGTTCTGCAGCAGCAATCATTTTAGGGCTGGTGACCGCAATTGGAGGAGGATTGATCCGGGATGTATTAGCTGGTCGCAAAACCTTACTAATGTCCTATGAGCTTTATGCAATCCCTGTATCGCTCGGTTGCATGCTCTACGTCTTACTCTTAAATTATTTCCCGGAATATGCAATACCTGGATCCATTACTTGCATCTTGCTAATCTTCTTCTTTCGATCAGCAGCGATCTACTGGAACCTGACGGTTCCAGCGATGTTTATCTCACGCAAGAATTAGTATCAAACCTGAATTACTTCGAGGTAGGCATGACAAACTCGGCACCTTTTGAGATGCTCTCGGGCCAACGCTGCATAACACTCTTTTGCTTGGTATAAAATCGCACACCCTCTTTGCCATAGGCGTGGGTATCCCCAAATAGGGAGCGCTTCCAACCACCAAACCCATGCCAAGCCATCGGTACCGGTATCGGTACATTAATACCAACCATACCAACTTGTACTCGGCGGGCAAACTCGCGAGCAATATTGCCGTCACTCGTAAAGCAGGCAACACCATTACCAAACTCATGCGCATTCACGAGCTCAAGTGCTTCACTGAAGTTTGGCACACGCACACACGAAAGCACGGGCCCAAAGATCTCTTCTTTGTAAATGGTCATATCAGGAGTAACGGCATCAAAAAGAGTACCGCCCAACCAGAAACCTTGATCCATGCCGGGAACCTTCAGCCCACGGCCATCCACCAATAGTTTGGCTCCGCCCGCAACTCCCTTTTCAATGTAGCCTGTGATGCGGTCGAGGGCTGCACGTGTGACGATGGGGCCCATCTCCGCGTCTAACTCAAGACCATTCTTTACTTTCAGTGTTTTAGTGCGCTCAATCAGTTTGGGCATGACCTTATCAGCCGCATCACCGACCAAAACAGCGACCGAGATCGCCATGCAGCGCTCGCCAGCAGAGCCGTACGCTGCTCCCACTAAGGCATCCACTGCTTTATCGATATCGGCATCGGGCATGACCACCATATGATTTTTGGCACCACCTAAGGCCTGCACCCGTTTGCCAAAATGAGCACCACGCTCATAAATATAATTAGCAATTGGAGTCGAACCCACAAAGCTAATTGCTCTGACATCGGGATGCTCAATCAAGGCATCAACCGCTTCTTTATCACCTTGAACTACATTAAAGACGCCATCCGGTAAACCGGCTTCTTTTAAGAGTCGAGCAAGTAACAAGGATGCCGATGGATCCGTAGGGCTTGGTTTTAGAATGAAGGTGTTGCCACAGGCAATTGCCACCGGAAACATCCACATGGGAACCATGACCGGAAAGTTAAAGGGAGTGATGCCTGCTACAACACCTAAAGGTTGACGCATGACCCAGTTATCAATGTCGGTTGAAACCTGCTCGGTATAGTCGCCTTTTAAGAGCTCTGGAATAGCAGTTGCAAATTCAAGGATCTCAATGCCGCGGGTGACCTCGCCCTGAGCATCGGTAAATACTTTGCCATGCTCTGCGGTAATGATGGCAGCAAGCTCATCGCGATGACGGTTTAATAGATCAAGATATTTAAAGAGAATACGGGCACGGCGTAGCGGTGAAGTATTAGCCCATGCAGGGAAGGCTGCTTGCGCCGCAGCGACTGCCTTACCAACATCCGCTTTGCTCGCCAAGGCAACGCGCCGAGCTACAGAGCCTTTGGCAGGGTTGTAGACATCGGCAAAACGGGTGACTTGGGGCAATACAACGTTACCCCCGATGTAGTGCGGAATATCTTCTTTAATTTCAAAGGCTTGGGGAGCGTTCATGGTTCTGGAGTCTCTAAATTTTTTGTATTTGGCCGGTCGAATTAAAGCCAAATCGGGTGGATGGAATCAGTTGGTATCATTTTAATCCTTTCAACTAATTTTGGTCATTTGCACCATGAGCCTTCTTTTCTCGGAATACCAACTCCAATCCCCACAAGGTCCGCTACGATTACCTAATCGAGTTGTTGTGGCCCCGATGTGCCAGTACTCAGCGCATGAGGGCGAGGCAAGTGATTGGCATTTAATGCATTGGGGTAATTTGCTGAATAGTGGCGCTGGACTCTTCATGATCGAAGCCACCGCAGTAAGCCCTGAAGGCCGAATCACGCCATACTGTTTGGGATTGTGGGATCAAAAAACCCAGACTGCATTAGAAGATAAATTAGTGCGTGCACGTAAACTCGCACCCCAAACATCTGTGTTTATTCAGTTGGCGCACGCTGGACGCAAGGCCTCAAGTGCTGCACCGTGGCAAGGGGGTCAGATCCTACCATCCGAGAACGGTGGTTGGGAGACCCAAGCGCCATCAGCGATTCCGCAGCTGGAGGGTGAGCGCAACCCCCATGAACTCAGCACAGCAGAAATGCAAGCCATTATTCAGAACTTTGTGGAGTCGGCCCAACGAGCCAAGGCAATTGGGATTGACGGCATTGAGTTGCACGCAGCACACGGCTATCTCTTGCATCAGTTCTTATCCCCCATTGCGAATCAACGTCAGGATCAATTCGGCGGCACCCTTGAGAATCGGATGCGCTTTGTGCTGGAGCTATTTTCTGCGGTGCGTAAAGAGTGGGGCGGTGTCTTGGGAGTACGGCTTTCGGCATCCGATTGGCTTGAGAATGGCTGGAGCCTTCCTGACTCCGTTGAGCTCGCACTCAGATTAAAGCAATTAGGCTGTGATTACATTCATGTGTCATCGGGAGGTATTTCTCCTAAACAGCAAATCAAGCTGGGGCCTAACTATCAAGTGCCATTTGCAAAAGAGATTAAACAAAAAACCGGCATGACCACGATGACCGTTGGCTTGATTACCGAACCGCTTCAAGCGGAGGAGATCTTGCAAAACCAAGAAGCAGATTTAATTGCTCTGGCCCGCGCCTTTTTATACAAACCCCGTTGGGGGTGGGAGGCGGCCGCTGCATTGCAGGGGCACGTATTCGCTAGTCCGCAATACTGGCGCTGCCTGCCGCGTGAGGCACAGGCGGTATTTGCCGATGTCAAAATGGGACAGCGTTAAGATATTGTGATAATAATGAACATAATTTTTTGGAGACGATTCATGCAAACACTTAAACAACAATTAATGCTGGCTTTATCAGCTCTTACATTAGCGCTAACTGGCACCTTACACGCCCAAACCTTTCCAGATCGCCCTATTACGATCGTTGTTCCTGTTCCTCCCGGAGGATTGGTAGATGCATCGGCTCGCTTACTAACGGAGCCACTTAATCGCGTGACTGGGCAATCGATCATCATTGATAACCGCCAAGGTGCAAGCGGTAATATTGCTTACCAGTACGTGGCAAAGAGTAAGCCTGATGGCTATACCTTATTAGCCTCTTACTCGGGTTACCATGCCGCCAATCCATTACTTATGGATAAATTAAATTGGGATCCGTTTAAGGATTTCACACCGATTGCATTGCTGACGGTTGCCATGAATGTCATTGCAGTTCATCCATCAGTTCCAGCCAATACTCTCAAAGAGTTTATTGCCTATGCAAAAGCCAATCCGGGTAAGTTAAATTATGCCTCGCAGGGCAATGGCTCGGTATCGCATATAGGTACGGAGATCTTTGAGCAAGCTACTGGTATTAAATTGACGCATGTTCCCTATAAGGGATCAGGCCAAGCCATCCAAGACGTATTGGCTGGGCAAGTTCAGGTCTTCATCACTACGCCACCTTCTGTCATGGGGCATGTCCAAACCGGTAAATTAAAGGCTTTAGCTGTGACTGGTAAGGCACGTCATCCGATGATGCCCAATGTGCCAACCGTCGCTGAAGCGGGTCTACCCGGTTTTGAGCTGGAGTCTTGGGTTGCTTTGTATGCCCCCTCTGGAACACCTGCGGCGATCGTGAACAAATTAACGCAGGATGTTAAGAAAGCTCTCGAGTTACCCGAAGCCAAGCAACGTGCTGATGCAGCAGGGATTGAGGTGCGCTATCTCAATCCACAGGCTACAGACGCTTTACTCAAGAAAGAAATTGCTCTGATGCAAAAGGCAATTAAAACAGCCAATATTAAGCTTGATTAAGCGCTATCGGGTCGGATAAGTTTTGTGCCAAGGCGTGAGCCACACTGAGTAGTAGGCGATCACGTCTTGGACCAGCCACCAAGGTTACGCCCACCGGCAAACCCTGAGGGCCAGTTGTTACAGTTAAGTTGATACAGGGCAAACCCATTAAGGTCCAGCCACGACTAAATACAGGATCGCCAGTTTGTTCTATGGTGTGCGGAGCTTCGCCTGTAGCGCTTGGTGCGATCAGAATATCGAATTGATCCTCAAATGCTTGGCAGAGGTCTGCGCCGGCTCGCCACGCTTGGTTTAAGGCATCGCTGTATTGCTGATACTGAATCTGATCACCGCGTTGAATAATAGTTTGAAGGGTTGTACTAATTTGATCCAGATGATTAAGTTTCTCGAAGGTAAAGCTTTTAGCCATTTCAAACAACATAATCGTTGTCTGGATCTCAGTTAGCGTTGCGCAAGAGGGCGGAAGGGTAATCTCAGAAACGCCATCTTTTGCAAAGGACTTCGCTGCAAAGCCTGCTAAGGAGAGAGCGGCTGCAGTTTCTGCTTGAGCCATTGCGAAATCAGATGTTCTGCAAATACCAATGCGAACCTTATGCTCGAGCGGGTCGATTTTAGCAAGATCATAATCGGCTGACATGGCAGCAACGCCAAGAGCGACATCGGATACAGTTCTTCCAAAAACACCAAGCGTGTCCAGTGATACCGATAAACTTTTTACACCCCCGGTACTGATTTTTCCATAGCTGGGTTTGTATCCTACAACTCCACAATAACTAGCAGGTCGAATGATGGATGCTGCAGTTTGACTACCCGTGGCGAGCGGTACCATGCAGTCGGCTACAGCGGCGGCCGATCCGCTGGAAGAGCCCCCTGGTGTGTGATCTAAGTTGCGTGGGTTGCAGGTAGGACCAGGCTTAAAGCTAGCAAACTCCGTAGTCACGGTTTTACCTAAAACAATTGCTCCCGCTTCTTGCATCAAGGAGACAGATACCGCATCACATACCGGATGATTATTGCCATAAATCGGTGAGCCATAGTTAGTGGGAAGATCATGCGTATCAAAGAGGTCTTTAACTCCAATCGGTAAGCCATGCAGTATTCCTTGTAAAGCACCTCGGTCTAGTTCTTGGGCAGTGCGGATGGCATGTTCCTTACCCAAACTGACCCAGGCATGTACCTGGTTCTCACGTAAACCAATTTGATTTAGACAATCGAGTAGTAAATCTTCGGCTTTGATTTCTCGTTGGGCAAGCGCTTTGGCTGCTTGGCTGGCGCTCAGATTGGCTAGATTTTTCAAAGAATGGATCCTTCTTTCAGAAATACGTTTATGCTCACAGATCTACAAATTGTTCCCTTTTAGAATACCCCAATTCATATACCCCTTCCAGAATCAGATCATGAGTCAGTTAGCCGTTCCACACACAACCCGCGAAGCTTGGCTTCAAGATGGTGTTCGTCATTTAGAGCCCATTTTCTCAAAGGCAGGCTATGCCATTCCACCAGTTCGAGTCTCTTGCGGTTTTCCAGCCTCCAGTAGCCCACGGACTACCCTAGGTCAGTGTTGGCCTCGTGAGCGATCGGGTGGTGGCGTTAATGAGATCTTTATCTCACCAAAATTAGATGACCCAGTTGCATTGCTAGATACATTGGTGCACGAGTTATGTCATGCAGTGGATGACTGTCACAGCGGTCATGGTGAGGATTTTAAAGGGATTTGCCAATCGGTTGGTTTAGAGGGTCCAGCTCGCATGGCCCATGCCTCAGAGGAGTTAAATGTGCGCCTAATGACCATCAGCCAAAAATTAGGACCTTACCCCCACCAAGCAATTGTATTTCCACCTCCACGGTCAAGTAATTTGAGTCGCAATAAGGCAACCTGCCCACAGTGCGGTTTTGAGGTTACTCTTCTAAAACGCTGGTCAAGTTATGGCGCTCCCATTTGCCCAAAAGATAATATCCGCATGGTAGAAGCTGCTCTTTCAATTCCTGCTGCAGAAACCGATGAAGAGGCAAGAGAGAAAGAGCGTAAGGCCGATCGCGAGATTCGGCGAGCAATCAGCTAGTAAAATTAGATTCTTTCGCCATATACAGAGACCATCACCAATGAACACTCAGAAAAAAATAGTTAACCCAAAAATTGCTGTCATTCCAGGAGATGGTATCGGGAAAGAGGTCATGCCAGAAGGTGTGCGTGCTCTTGAGGTGGCTGCACGGAAGTTTGGAATTCAGTTTCAGTTCGACCACTTTGATTTTGCAAACTGTGATTATTATCAAAAGCACGGCAAGATGATGCCGGACGATTGGTTTGATACTCTCATGAAGTATGACGCTATCTTCTTTGGCGCTGTTGGTATGCCCAATATCTTGCCAGACCATTTATCACTCTGGGGCAGCTTGATTCAGTTCCGTCGTGGCTTTGATCAATACGTTAATTTACGTCCAGTCCGTTTACTACCAGGAGTACCATGCC
Organism: Polynucleobacter sp.; assembly: GCA_036746715.1. Taxonomy (GTDB): domain Bacteria; phylum Pseudomonadota; class Gammaproteobacteria; order Burkholderiales; family Burkholderiaceae; genus Polynucleobacter. The sequence continues at coordinate 183,815 of DAIODQ010000004.1, forward strand.
CACTCGCTAATCGCAAACCCGGTGATATTGATTTCTTTGTAGTGCGCGAGAATACTGAGGGAGAGTACTCAGCAGTCGGTGGAAAGATGTTCGCGGATACCGATCGTGAAATTGTGGTGCAAGAATCTGTCTTCTCTCGGCACGGTGTCGATCGTATTCTCAAGTTTGCTTATGATTTAGCTCAGAGCCGCCCTAAGAAGCACTTAACCTCCGCCACCAAATCAAACGGTATAGCGATTACTATGCCCTATTGGGATGAGCGGGTGGAGGCGATGGCAAAAAATTATGCTGATGTGCGTACCGATAAATATCACATTGATATTTTGACCGCACAATTTGTGATGAACCCTGATCGTTTTGATGTCGTAGTTGCCTCTAATTTATTTGGCGATATCCTCTCGGATTTGGGACCTGCATGTACCGGAACGATTGCTGTAGCGCCATCGGCCAGTATTAATCCAGAAGGTAAGTTTCCATCCTTATTTGAGCCGGTCCATGGCTCTGCTCCGGATATTTATGGCAAGAAGATTGCTAACCCCATTGGACAAATATGGAGCGCTTCATTAATGCTAGACCATCTTGGTTATCCAGAGGCTGGTCAAGCGGTATTTAATGCTATTGAGAAAGTCTTATCGGCCGGACCCGGGCACGCACCTTTAACGCCTGATATTGGTGGCAAAGCGAGTACTGAGGATTTGGGTAAGGCGATCGCTGCAGCGATTTAATGCGTGAGAAGAGCGACGTTTTAAAGACCCCAAACTGGGGTCTTTTTGCTAGCTTTGCCAATATCCTCAAGGACCTTTGTATGTGCCTCACAATCCAGATCACCGGCCTTGAAATAAACTAAATTGGTCGGCAAAGGGATTCTCTCTAGACCATTTACTCCAGTGACGCTGTAGTCGATTAAATCAATCGTTAGATCGTCTTGACCACGGGTCATAGCGAGGTATACCTCAGCCAATAACTGGGCATCCAGAAGAGCGCCGTGTAAAGTACGATGCTCATTGCTGATTGCAAAGCGTTCACACAAAGCATCTAAGGAGTTACGCTTTCCGGGGAACATACGTCTAGCATCGATCAAGGTATCCAATACCTTCTCAACATGCTCTGTAAAGATGGGTCGCTTTAGTAAGGCATATTCAGTATTGAGAAATGACAGATCAAATGGCGCATTATGAATAATGACCTCAGCATCCTTAACGAACTCAGTGAGCTCATCAACGATGTTTGCAAATACAGGTTTATCGGATAAAAACTCCCGCGAGAGTCCATGAACCGCAAATGCACCCTCAGCGATATCGCGTTCAGGATTAATGTAATGATGAAGGGTTTTACCAGTTTGGCGACGGTTGATCAGTTCGATGCAACCAACCTCAATAATACGATCACCCGTGGCGGGATTAAGTCCGGTTGTCTCTGTATCTAGAATAATTTGACGCATACCGTATTGTAAAGTCTCTAGGTATCTTTGAGCATCTCAGGCGGTATTTCAAGGGGGCCATTACCAGACCAACGATCAAGATAGAGATAGATGACCGGTGTAATAAACAGAGTAACAAATTGAGAGAGGATTAATCCACCAACGACGCTCACCCCGAGAGGTTGCCGCAACTCAGCGCCAGCACCTAAGCCAAGGGCAATGGGTAGGGCGCCTACGATAGCTGTCAAGGTAGTCATCATGATCGGTCTGAAACGCAGAATACATGCCGAACGAATTGCCTCGGTAGGACTCATGTGTTGATTACGTTGCGCATCCAAGGCAAAGTCAATCATCAGGATGGCATTCTTCTTCACAATGCCGATCAGCATCAAAATACCAATTGTGGCGATGATCGTGAGCTCCATTCCAAACATCCAAAGTGAAAGTAGCGCACCAATTGCGGCAGAGGGTAATCCAGCCAAAATCGTAATGGGATGGATATAGCTCTCATAGAGAACGCCCAATAAAATATAAATAACCAGTAGGGAGGCAATGATCAAGATAAATTGACCACCCTGATTACCTTTAAATACCTTAGCATCACCACCATAGCTAGTAATGATGGAGGGCGGTAATTGAATATCTTTAACGTATTTCTCAATCTTGTCGGTTGCATCACCAAGGGGAACATCTGGAGCTAAGTTAAAGGACAGAGTAACCGCTGGAATCTGGCCCTGATGGTTGACCGCAGTGGGACCAATAGTGCGTTTGAATGAAGCGAGGCTGGATAGCGGTATGAGTTGATTGGTGGAGCGTCCTCGCACAAATACTTTTGCAAGATCGGTCTCAAATTGGCGTTGATCCTCTGCGGTCTCTAAGATCACGTAATATGTATTGACGCTGGTGTAAATAGTCGAGACTTGGCGCTGCCCAAACGCATTGTATAAAGCCTGTCTTATATCGGCTATGGTTACGCCTGATTGAGCAGCTTTCTCACGATTAATATCAATTTGAACATTTAGACCTTTTAATTGAGAGTCGCTAGTGACATCGCGGAAGATGGAGTCGCTGCGTAACTTCTCGAGTAGTTTCTCGGACCATTCATTGACCCCCTCAAAACCAACGCTTTGCAAGGTAAATTGATAACGGCTTTTGCTTGCACGACCGCCAAGCTGTAAATTCTGCACTGGACGCATAAAGACTTGCAGGCCAGGAAGATCTCTAAACTTGATCCGTAACCCCTCTAGAACCTTCTTCATGGATTCACGATCACCGCGGGGCTTAAGAACAATAAAGAAGCGACCCGTATTACTTCCCGCACTGAGGCCGCCTCCGAGGATAGATACGAAGTTGGCCACATTAGGGTCGTTAGCTACTATCTCTGCCGCTTTGTCTTGCAATTCCAACATTGCCTTAAACGAGATGTCTTGATCGGCTTCGGTAGTGACTGTAATTTGACCAATATCCTCCTCCGGAAAAAAGCCTTTAGGGGTAAGAATAAACATAGCGATCGTGATCACAAAAGTGGCAATCGCGATCCAGAGAACGCGTTGACGCTTTTCTAAAGCTAGGTCTAAATAGTGGATGTAGGTTTTCTGTGTCCAATTAAACCAGCGATCAAACTGCTTGGTAATTGCAAACTCTGGTGGGTGTTGGCCTGGTTTTGGTAGAAAGCGACTGCAAAGCATCGGCACCAATGTGAGTGATACTACTGCTGAAACTAGAATAGCTAGAGTGACCACGACGGCGAATTCTCTAAATAGCAGACCAATCGGTCCCTCCATAAAGAAGAGTGGAATAAAGACCGCCACCAAAGATAAAGAAATCGAAATGATCGTAAAGCCAACCTCCCGACTACCTTTCAATGCCGCCTTGAGCGGGTCCATACCTTCATCGACGTAGCGCACGATGTTCTCCAGCACGACGATGGAGTCATCCACGACCAGACCAACCGCCAGAGTGATACCTAAAAGCGAGATGTTGTCTAGGCTATAGCCCATAAAGTAGAGCAAGAAGAAGGCCCCAATTAAGGAGATTGGAAGACTTAGGGATGGAATAACCGTCGCAGATATATGCTTGAGGAATAAAAAGATCACCAGCACTACAAGTGCTACGGTTAAGCCCAAGGTGAAATTAACATCATGGATCGCCTCACGAATCGAGTTGGAGCGATCGTTAATCAAGGTTAATTTGATGGATGCCGGTAGTTGTTTCTCAAACTGCGGGATCATTGCTTTTACAGCATCGACCACCTTGACCGTGTTAGCGTTTGGCTGCCGTTGAATGGCAATAGCAATCGAGCGTTCACCATTAGTGGTGGCTAAGGTACGAACGTTCTCGTAGCTTTCAATGACCTGGGCAACATCTCGGAGATAAATGGGCAAACCATTTTTCTGAGCAACGATGATATTGGCAAAGTCTTGCGCAGACACTAATTGCTTATTGGCATAAATTGTTAAGAGCTGACGAGGTCCTTCAAGAACGCCCAAGGGTGTATTGGAGTTTGCTTTGTTGATTGCTATGGATAAATCTTCCATCGTGAGGTTATTAACTGCCAGAGCATCGGGGCGAGCTTGTACACGGATTGCATAGCGTTTAATACCAAAGACATTAACTTGAGCAACGCCATTAATGGTGGAGAGCGTCGGCGAGATCAAGTTCTCCGCATAGTCATTAAGCTCCGAGAGATCCATGGAGGGTGAGGTCATCGCCACAATTAAGACTGGAGCATCGGCTGGGTTAACCTTGCGATAGGATGGCGGTACAGTCATCTCGATCGGAAGACGTCGCTGAGCGCGTAAGAGAGCTGCCTGCACATCAACCGCTGCTTTATCAATATCGCGATCGTTATTAAACTCAAGGGTGATACTAGTCGAGCCTAAAGAGTTCACTGAGCTAATCACCGAAATGCCGTCAATGGTGGAAAACTCTTTTTCTAGAGGGAGCGCTACCGAGGAGGCCATATTCTCAGGCGATGCTCCAGGCAGTGAAGCGGATACTGAAATGACCGGTGTATTAAAGCTAGGGAGCGCAGCTACCGGTATGCGCGTGTACGCAATTGCCCCTGCTACCACCGTAACCACCGATAGCAATACGGTCATGACCGGCCGGCGGATACATAGCTCAGAGAGCGTCATTTTTTCTCAGTGGGTTTTGACTCTGAGGGTTTTGTTTCAGAGGGCTTTACGTCAGTAGGCTTTGATTCGGCTGCAGCAGGTTTGGCCGGCGGAGTCACTTTGGCCTCCCTAATTTTGACTCCTGGCCTTAAGTTTTGTTTACCTTCGAGGACAATACGCTCACCCACCTCGACCCCAGTAATCGCTGCATTGCCTTGATACTCATAAGTGACCTTAATAGGCTTTAGACTGACTTTGTCGTCTTGACCAACAACATAAACAAATCGTCCCCTCGGATTAATCACCACCGCTTGTGAGGGAATCACAATAGCGTCTTTTAGGGTATTTGCTTCTAACTTAATCCGTGCAAATTGACCGGGTAGTAGGGTGCGTTTCTGATTAGGAATCTGTGCCTTGACACGGACAGCACCAATAGCTGGATCGACTTGGTTATCCACCACAATGACTTTTCCTTCATAAATCTGTGTGAGATTATTGCCAACAGTCACCAAGACTTTGAGGTTCGCAATATCGTTTTGCATCAGTAGAGGTATGTTATTTTCTGCAACGATAAATTGCACATTAATCGGGTCGATTTGCGTAATCGTCACCATTGCACCTGTCGTTGAGGTAGCGGTGGAGGTGGTGCTAGACACCACCACATTACTAGCTTGAACGAGGGAACCAGGAAACACATTAATAATGCCGGCGCGCCCATCAATTGGGGAGCGAATGCTATCAAAGGAGAGCTGCACTTCCGCTGCACGCGCGGTGGCCATTGCCGATTTAGCATTAGCTTCTGCAGTGTCTAGACCTGCTTTCGAGATAAAGTTCTTGGCCACCAATTCTTTGGCACGTTGTAATTGACGTTGGGCATCATCGGCTAAGGCTTTCGCCCTGTCGTAGTTAGCGCGATCATTGCGGTCATCCAAGGTGAAGAGAAGTTGCCCCTTATTTACATCTTGACCTTCCTTAATATGAATCTCTTTGACCGTGTTTGTAATCATCGGTCGAATATCGACGATATTGGCTGCGGCTACGGTACCAGTAGACTCAATGACGAGCGGAACATCTTTTTTCTCCAGAACCATGGTGGTGACTGTTTGCACCCCACCGCGTTTAACCTCGGTCGGAAAAAAATGATCATAGGCTTTAGTACCTGCGTAGATCAGAACTAGGATGATCAGAATTCGCCACTTGTGCTTGATTACAAAAGTCTTGATATTGGCGAGATCAATGCCTTGAATCCGCGCAAGCAGTGCGCAGCCCCAGGACATCAAGGTTGATTTGAGCACATTTAGTACGGAAAGTTTTTCAGTCACAAAGATAGTCTAAATAGCTTTTATATTTAATGAGTTAAAGCATTCTCTCATAAGCGATACGTATGTGTCGGTTTAGTCCAACATGAGCTTATTTGCCCTTCAAAAATTCTTCGACCCCGCGATTAGCAAGTTCATCTGCCAACTCATTGCCGGGGTGTCCGTTATGGCCCCGTACCCAATGCCATGCGATCTCATGATCAGGCAGGAGGGCGTCAAGCTCTTGCCAGAGATCGACATTTTTGACCGGAGATTTATCTGCTGTTTTCCAGCCCCGGGCTTTCCAGCCAGCAAGCCACTCGGTTACCCCTTTTTGGACATACTGAGAGTCGGTATAAAGCTCAACCACACTGGCTTGCTTTAAGGCTTTGAGTGCATGGATCACTGCGCTAATTTCCATTCGATTGTTGGTAGTCGAGTGCGCACCTCCGTGCAAATGCTTTTCGTGGTGGCCAGCGCGCAATACCGCACCCCATCCGCCTGGACCAGGATTACCTTTACAAGCGCCATCGGTATAAATAATGATGTGAGGCTTACTCATGACGTCTTTATACCTGTTCTGTACTTTGTTGACTGGTATTTTGGGCAGCGGGGTTAAATTGCGGCAGGGCTTGCAATGTGGTTTTAGGAACGCGACCTACGAGCCGCATCCCCGCATGCCGTTTAATGGCTGAAATTAAAAAGACCGAACCAAAAATAGGCCACCACCGGTTGCCCATTTTTTCTAAGAAAGCCATGCGCGCTAAGCTTTTCTCTTTGTGAACTGGAAGACGGTAGCAGGCGAAGTGCCCTCGATCAACCGAGTAGTCTAAGAGCTTGAGCCAATCCTTCACGCGCAGCAGACTCATGAACTGACCCTCTTTGGGGAGGTAGGCTTGCCCGATTAGACGCCCTGTATATTGCCGTAGGCCCCACAGACTAACTGGATTGAAGCCGGAGATCACAACACGACCCTCGGGAATTAATACCCGATCCACCTCTCGCAGGATTTGATGCGGATCGTTCGCAAACTCCAATACATGCGGCAGGATGACTAAATCAATCGATTGATTCGCGAAGGGTAACTCTTCAGGCATGCCTTCAATCTGCTGATAGGGCAAATCCCCCGCTGATTTAGAAACACCCTGGGGCAATAACATTAACTTAAGAGAAATACGACTTTCTAATAGCGTGTTCATTTGCGGTAAGCCAATTTGTAAGGCGTGGTATCCAAATACATCGCTGACCGCTTGATTAAACAGCAATTGTTCCGATTGCAAGATGTATTGACCGGGCGGGGATAGCAACCATGTTTCCCAGGAGTTCTCGGGAGGGTGGTCAATTAGCAGATCGGGGGGGGTGCTTGTTATCATAGAAGAATTGACTTGTGTCCCAAGGGTTTGCTAATGGCTTCAAATTCGACCTTACACGTTTGGCCCATTCCTGCCTTTACTGATAATTACATCTGGTGCATTCGGGACAGCCAATCTGCCATCCTCGTGGATCCAGGAGACGCTAAACCAGCCATTCACTATCTCCAGCAAGAACACCTGCAGCTTACTGGCATTCTAATCACTCATTATCACGCTGACCATATCGGCGGTTTAAAGGATTTGCTGACGTGGGGACATTCCCAAGGGCTATCGTTTCCGATCTATGGCCCTGCTGCAGAAAACATCCCCGAACGAACTCATGCCTTATTGGAGGGGGATCGGGTGGAGATTGCCAAACCCGCAATCTCTCTTGGTGTTCTTGAGGTTCCTGGCCATACCCTGGGTCATATTGCCTATGTGGCCGATGTGGCCCATAACCCTGATCAGAGCCCAAAACTCTTTTGTGGAGATACTTTATTTGCCTCCGGTTGTGGGCGTCTATTTGAGGGCACCCCTAGCCAAATGGCAGCCTCTTTGGCAAAGTTCGCTGCCTTACCCGCCGATACTTTGATGTACTGCACCCACGAATACACCTTATCCAATATTCGGTTTGCACTGGCGGTGGAGCCCAATAACCATGATTTGCAACAATGGGCTAAAACTGCTTATGATCTTCGGCAGAATAATCAGCCCACAGTTCCAACAACCATTGGCCACGAGCGCCGCGTCAATCCATTTATGCGCTGTGACCAAGAACCCGTCATCGTTGTTGCAGAAAATACGATTGGTAAAAAATTGAACACTTCAGCAGAGGTTTTGGCGGTAGTGCGTGCTTGGAAGGATCGTTTCTAAGATGTGCATCATTCGCACTCTAAGGATTGTGAGCAGTACGCTAGTTTTGCTACTCAGCGCTTGCGCTACGACTACTACTATTACTACTACTAATGAGTGGTCTCCCAGTGCTGATAGCAAGCGCGATCCACGTGCGGCTCAGGCACCTCGCGTTGATTTGAGTAAGCAGTCAGTTAGTAGCGTGATGGCGCCCTCGAATAATTTATGGCTCCATATTCGCCAAGGCTTTCAGTTACCGGAGTTGGATAGTCCTCTCGTCCTTCAGCAAACCCGCTGGCTAACGGCACGGCCCGATTATCTTGATCGTTCGATGGCGCGTTCCTCGCGGTATCTCTTTTATATTGTCGAAGAAGTCAATCGTCGCAAGATGCCAAGTGAGTTAGCGCTATTACCTTTTGTTGAAAGTGCATTTAATCCAGAGGCTAAATCAACTGCTAAGGCGATGGGGATTTGGCAGTTTATGCCGAGGACTGGTAAGGATTTCAAGTTAACCCAAAATGTGTTTCGGGACGAGCGTCGTGATGTAATTCAGTCGACTAATGCAGCGCTTGATTATTTACAACGTCTGTATAACCAGTTTGGAGACTGGCAGTTGGCACTGGCGGCGTATAACTGGGGTGAAGGTAACGTTGCCAAAGCAATTAAACGTAACCAAGCGCAACGTAAACCCACTGACTACATGAGCTTAACAATGCCCAGAGAAACGCGCGAGTATGTTCCAAAGTTAATGGCATACAAAAATATTGTGAACGATCCTGCGGCATACGGTATCGTTTTGCCTGAGCTTGAGAATCATCCCTATTTTGTGGCGATTGATGTGACCCGTGACATTGATGTGGAGGTGGCCGCACAACTGGCAGAGATGTCTTTAGCGGATTTCAGAAACCTCAACCCTGCATTTAATAAGCCTGTTATTTTGGGAGCCACCGATCAACAAATGCTTTTGCCATTTACTCGTGCCGAACTGTTTCAGATGAACTTGGCTAGCTATAGCAAGCCCCTGTCTTCGTGGACCGCCTTAACCGTCACCAAGAGTGAGACCCCGGAGCAATTAGCTACTCGCCTTGCGCTCAATCCGCAGGTGATCCGCGATGTCAATAACATACCGCGAGGAATGCGAATTCGGGCAGGCTCAACGATTTTGATCCCGAAACCCCCAGGAAAAGACTCGGATATTCCAGTGCATTTAGCGGAGCATGGCCAATTAAAGTTAGATAAAACATCACCTCCAAAACCAAAGACCGCTAAGCCCAGTCAGGGCAATAGCACGAATGTCGGCGCTACTAAACCAAAGACAGCAAGCACTCAGCAGAAATCCCCATCGACAAATGCCCCAAAATCAGCGAAAACAGGAAGTGGATCGGGTTCGGGTGTAAGTGCTGGTGTTAAAACTACCCCTTAGTCATACCATTACTAGCCCATGTTGTTTCAAGAGGAATGTAGGATGAGCACAAATTACAAATCATTTCATGAGCAATCGGTTAAAGATCCAAAAAGGTTTTGGACTGAACAAGCTAAATTAATCGATTGGCATAAGCCTTTTGAGCAGGTTTTGGATTACTCCAAACCACCGTTTGCTAAATGGTTCGTGGGTGGGCAAACCAATCTTTGTCATAACGCAGTAGATCGACATTTAAAAGATCGTGCTAAGCAGATCGCACTCGTTGCGGTATCCACCGAGACCGAACAAGAGCGTGCTTATACCTTTGAGGAATTGCATACCGAAGTTAATCGCATGGCTGGTATTTTGCAGGCCAATGGCGTTAAAAAGAGTGATCGAGTTTTAATTTATATGCCGATGATTGCTGAAGCGTGTTTTGCGATGTTGGCTTGTGCGCGCATTGGCGCAATTCATTCGGTGGTCTTTGGAGGCTTTGCATCGCATAGCCTAGCTTCACGCATTGAGGATGCCAAACCCAAAATGATTATTACGGCCGAGGCGGGGATGCGCGGCGGCAAAGCGGTCTCCTATAAGCCACTCTTAGATGAGGCGATTGCTTTAGCAAGCTTTAAGCCTGACAAAGTCTTGATTGTGAACCGAGGTCTTAGTGAATACACCACGGTCGCTAATCGCGATTTGGATTACGCGAGTGAGCGGGATAAACATCTCAACACGAAGGTAGCGGTGGAGTGGGTCGATGCCACACATCCCTCCTATATTTTGTACACCTCGGGTACGACGGGTAAACCGAAGGGCGTGCAACGCGATACCGGCGGCTATGCCGTGGCCTTAGCAAGCTCAATGCGCTTAATCTTTGGTGGCAATCCCGGCGAGACGATGTTCACGACATCCGATATCGGTTGGGTAGTGGGGCATAGCTACATTATTTATGGCCCGCTCATTAATGGTATGGCCACGATCATGTATGAGGGCACACCCTTGCGACCCGATGCGGGCATTTGGTGGAGTTTGGTAGAAAAGTACAAGGTCTCGGTGATGTTCTCCGCGCCGACGGCAGTGCGGGTGCTCAAGAAACAAGATCCTGCTTTCTTAAGTAAATACAACTTATCGACACTGCGTACTTTGTTCTTAGCAGGCGAGCCCTTGGATGAGCCCACCGCATCATGGATTCAAGACGCTCTCAAGAAGCCTGTGGTGGATAACTATTGGCAAACGGAAACCGGCTGGCCTATTTTGGCCATTCAGCGAGGCGTTGAGGTGATGCCGCACAAATTTGGTTCCCCTGGTGTACCGGTGTACGGCTACGACATGAAGTTATTGGATGAGACAACCGGAGCAGAGCTTGGTCCCGATCAAAAGGGCGTAGTTACGATCGAGGGACCACTGCCACCAGGATGCATGCAAACGGTCTGGGGGGATGATCACCGCTATGTAAAGACCTATTGGGAAACGGTTCCAGGCAAGATGGTGTACTCCACATTCGATTGGGCGATTAAAGATAAAGATGGATATTTCTTTATCTTGGGGCGCACCGATGACGTGATCAATGTTGCCGGGCATCGCTTGGGAACGCGTGAGATCGAGGAGAGCATTTCCAGCCACGCCAATGTAGCAGAGGTAGGAGTCGTTGGTGTCGAAGATCAGTTAAAGGGCCAAGTGGCAATTGCATTTGTAATTGCGAAAGATCCTGCTAAGACAGCCAATATGGAGGCTGAGGTGATGAAGACCGTGGACTCACAACTGGGAGCCGTTGCTAGACCAGCACGCGTTTATTTAGTGAGTGCATTACCTAAAACACGCTCTGGCAAGATCGTGCGCCGTGCATTACAAGCCGTAGCAGAAGGGCGTGATCCTGGTGATATTAGTACGATGGAAGATCAGTCGGTCTTGGCACAAATTAAGCAAGCGATTGGGAAGTAGATAGAGGCTAGCTTTTAGGGTGTTGATGTAGTTGATACCAGTCTTTTTGCCGAGTACTCGTTGAGGAACTGGTATCATTACGCTGATCAGTAACTAATATATTTGCCCTAGCGCTTAAAGACACTTACCTCCCCGCAATTTAGCCTCGGGTATGTCTTTTGGGGCAAAAAGTGTTGGACGGCAACAGGGTATTGGAGATTGTTTGTCGCCCTTGCTTCCTTCTTTTCCCCCAGCGGTTTTAGCTCTCGCAGATGGTTCTGTCTTTTCTGGTCAAAGTATTGGTGCTTCTGGCGAAACCAGCGGCGAAGTGGTCTTCAATACGGCGTTGACCGGTTATCAAGAAATTATTACCGACCCCAGTTATGCCAAACAGTTGGTCACCTTGACCTATCCGCATATTGGCAATGTTGGTGTTAATGCTCAGGATGCTGAATCAAGCCAAGTGTATGCCGCTGGCTTGATTATCAAAGACCTCTCCGCACGTGTTTCCAACTTCCGTTCTCAAAATAGTTTGGATCATTATTTACGTGAAGCCAAGGTGCTTGGTATTGCTGGCATTGATACGCGCAAACTCACTCGGATTTTGCGTGATCGGGGCGCCCAATCGGGCGCAATTGTCGCTGGTCAAATCGGAGACGACATACAGCAACTGACAAAACGCGCCTTAGCGCTTGCTCAATCGTTTGCTGGAATGGCAGGACTTGATTTAGCCCAAGTCGTGACAACACAAGAGCCCTATCAGTGGCACGAGGGCGAGTGGCGGTTGTTTGGTGAGAATGGCAAGCCTGGGTACTCAATGATGAAGAACCCAAGTAAACGCGTGGTTGCTTATGATTTCGGTGTGAAGCGCAACATCTTGCGCATGCTGGCGCAGCGGGGCTGTGCTTTAACCGTAGTGCCAGCCAAGACGCCGGTTGCAGAAGTGCTTGCCTTAAAACCCGATGGAGTTTTCTTATCGAATGGCCCTGGCGACCCAGAGCCCTGCGATTACGCAATTAGTGCAGCACAAAGCATTATTGCAAAAAACATTCCAACCTTTGGCATTTGCTTAGGTCATCAGATTATGGGTCTAGCCGCCGGTGCGAAAACATTGAAGATGAAATTTGGTCACCATGGCGCTAATCATCCAGTCAAAGACTTGGATAGCGGCCGTGTTGCCATTACGTCGCAAAACCACGGATTTGCAGTGGATGCCAAAACTTTGCCCAATGATTTACGGGTTACCCATGTTTCTTTATTTGATGGCTCGCTACAAGGCTTGGCTTGGAAAGATAAACCGGCATTTTGTTTTCAGGGTCATCCTGAGGCATCACCCGGTCCTCATGACATCGCTTACTTATTCGATCGCTTCATTCATTTAATGAATACGGCTGGCAAAGGAGCTCAATAATGCCCAAGCGGACTGATATTCAGAGCATCCTAATTATTGGGGCAGGACCGATTGTGATTGGTCAGGCCTGTGAATTTGATTACTCGGGCGCACAAGCCTGCAAAGCGTTGCGGGAAGAGGGCTACCGTGTCATTTTAGTGAACAGTAATCCGGCCACTATCATGACCGACCCAGAGATGGCGGATGTCACTTATATTGAGCCGATTACTTGGGAAGTGGTCGAGCGCATTATTGCCACTGAGAAGCCCGATGCCATATTACCGACTATGGGCGGTCAAACGGCATTGAACTGCGCATTAGATCTCCATCGCCATGGCGTTCTTAAAAAATACGGTTGCGAGTTAATCGGCGCATCGCCTGAGGCAATTGATAAGGCAGAAGATCGCCAGAAGTTTAAAGATGCCATGACCAAGATAGGTTTGGGCTCTGCAAAGTCTGGTATTGCCCATTCGATGGAAGAGGCGCTGACCGTTCAACAACGCATTCAAATAGAGACCGGTAGTTCAGGCTTTCCGGTAGTGATTCGGCCATCGTTCACGATGGGTGGCTCCGGCGGTGGCATTGCTTACAACCGTGAAGAGTTTGAAGAGATTTGTAAACGCGGCCTTGATTTGTCGCCCACCCATGAGCTACTGATTGAAGAATCACTCTTGGGTTGGAAAGAGTTTGAGATGGAAGTGGTGCGTGATCGTGCGGATAACTGCATCATCGTCTGCTCGATTGAGAACTTGGATCCGATGGGTGTGCATACGGGCGACTCGATTACGGTTGCCCCCGCACAAACCTTGACCGATAAAGAGTATCAAATTATGCGGAATGCATCGATTGCGGTCTTGCGCGAGATTGGTGTCGATACCGGCGGTTCGAACGTGCAGTTCTCGATTAATCCAGTCGATGGTCGCATGATTGTGATTGAGATGAACCCACGGGTCTCGCGTTCATCGGCATTGGCATCCAAGGCAACAGGATTTCCGATTGCCAAGGTGGCTGCGAAGTTGGCGGTGGGCTACACCCTTGATGAGTTACATAACGATATTACGGGTGGCGCTACGCCAGCATCGTTTGAGCCCAGTATTGATTATGTGGTCACGAAGATTCCACGCTTTGCATTTGAGAAGTTCCGTGAGGCTGACCCACGCTTGACCACCCAAATGAAATCGGTGGGCGAAGTAATGGCAATCGGCCGTACCTTTCAAGAGTCGTTTCAGAAGGCTCTGCGCGGTCTAGAGGTCGGAGTAGATGGCCTCGATGAGAAGTCTACTGACTTGGAGGACATCATTCAAGAAATTGGTGAACCAGGGCCTGATCGGATTTGGTATGTGGGTGATGCTTTCCGCATGGGCATGGATATCCACCGGGTTTTTGAAGAAAGCAAGATTGACCCCTGGTTCTTAGAGCAAATTAAAGAACTGATTGATATCGAAAGCGCTGTCAAAGAACGCAGCTTGAAAAACATGACCGCTCCTGAGTTGCGCTTCCTAAAGCAAAAAGGATTCTCAGATCGTCGTTTAGCAACATTACTTAAGACCGATGCCAAGGCAGTACGGCAGGCACGCCATCAACATAAGGTGTTCCCCGTCTATAAACGGGTCGATACCTGTGCCGCTGAATTTGCAACCAATACCGCATATATGTATTCGACCTACGAGGCTGAGCATGGTGAGTGCGAGTCACAACCAACTCAGCGCGAGAAGATCATGGTCTTGGGCGGTGGCCCCAATCGAATTGGTCAAGGCATTGAGTTTGATTACTGCTGTGTACATGCCGCTTTAGCGATGCGTGATGATGGTTATGAGACCATCATGGTCAACTGCAACCCAGAAACTGTTTCTACGGATTACGACACCTCGGATCGTCTATATTTTGAACCATTGACCCTTGAAGATGTCTTGGAGATTGTGGCTAAGGAGAAACCCAAGGGCGTCATCGTTCAGTACGGTGGACAAACCCCACTCAAGTTAGCACTTGATTTAGAAGCGAATGGAGTTCCGATTATTGGCACTTCGCCCGATATGATCGATGCGGCTGAAGATCGTGAGCGCTTCCAAAAACTATTACACCAACTCAAACTGCGTCAGCCACCCAATCGAACCGCCAGAGCAGAAGATGAGGCTCTCAAATTAGCAGAAGAGATTGGTTATCCATTGGTCGTGCGTCCCTCCTATGTATTAGGTGGCCGAGCGATGGAGATTGTGCACGACGGTCGCGATCTCGAGCGCTATATGCGTGAGGCCGTCAAAGTATCCAATGACTCACCAGTATTGCTTGATCGTTTCCTCAACGATGCGATTGAGTGCGACGTTGATTGCATCTCCGATGGCAAAAATGTCTTTATTGGAGGTGTGATGGAACACATCGAGCAAGCCGGTGTGCACTCGGGTGACTCAGCCTGCTCATTACCGCCATACTCCTTATCGCCAGAGACCGTAGCCGAGATTAAGCGTCAAACAGCAGCAATGGCCAAAGGCTTGAATGTGATTGGTTTGATGAACGTGCAATTTGCGATTCAGCATGTCGATGGTAAAGATGTTATTTATGTTCTCGAGGTTAATCCTCGTGCCTCACGAACTGTGCCGTACGTCTCGAAAGCAACAGGCTTGCAATTGGCTAAGATTGCAGCACGCTGCATGGTTGGACAATCTCTTGAGCAACAGGGTATCACCAAGGAGGTTATTCCAAAATACTTCTCGGTGAAGGAGGCGGTGTTCCCATTCAATAAGTTCCCTGGAATTGATCCTATCTTGGGTCCTGAGATGCGATCAACTGGCGAAGTAATGGGTGTTGGCAAAACCTTCGGTGAGGCTTTGTTTAAATCTCAGTTAGCGGCTGGTATCAAATTACCCAAAAGTGGCAATGTGGTTCTCACGGTGAAGGATAGCGATAAACCCTTAGCGGTTGAGGTGGCAAAACTTTTGCACGAGATGGGGTTCCCCATGGTGGCGACAAAGGGAACAGCTGCGGCTATTGCAGCGGCTAATATCCCAGTTGCGGTAGTAAACAAGGTAAAAGAAGGTCGCCCGCACATTGTTGACATGATCAAGAACGGCGAGATCACCCTCGTGTTTACTACTGTTGATGAGACTCGTAATGCGATTGCCGATTCCCGTTCTATTCGGACCACGGCACAAGCCAATGGGGTCACTTACTACACCACCATTAGCGCAGCCCGCGCAGTAATGGAGGGGATGCGTGCGAAGGACTCTCTAGAGGTTTACTCATTACAAAATTTACATATTTCGCTTAGCTAGCTTAAAATCGGGGATTATTGATTTAAAGGCTAAGCGGCATGAGTGCAAACACAATCCCGATCACAAAGCGTGGTGCAGAACTCCTCAAAGAGGAATTGCAACGCCTCAAGCACACTGATCGCCCAGCAGTGATAAATGCAATCTCAGAAGCGCGTGCGCAAGGCGATCTCTCTGAGAACGCTGAGTATGATGCTGCCAAAGAAAAACAAGGGTTTATTGAAGGTCGAATCAAAGAGCTCGAGACCAAGTTGTCTGGTGCTCAGATTATTGATCCAGTTCTCTTAGAGGCAGAAGGTCGGGTGGTCTTTGGCGCCACGGTCGATTTAGAAGATCTCAATGACGGTAAAAAAATGAGTTATCAGATTGTGGGCGACGATGAAGCCGATATTGCTGCTAATAAAATCTCGATCAGTTCCCCTATTGCCCGTGCATTAATTGGTAAAGAAGAAGGGGATGTGGTGAGCGTACAAGCCCCAGCGGGTGCTCGTGAGGTTGAGATCCTCTCGGTTCGTTATATCTAAGAACCTAATCCTTATAAGTTATATTTTTATATAATTGCACTGTAGTGCAAAGTATGTTATATTTTTATATAACCTATTAGGAGCTAGTCATGCAAACACATTTAAGAAAAGTAGGCGGTTCTGTGATGATGGCTGTATCACCGGGATTTTTGGAGGAACTTAAGATCTCCTCTGGATCTATCGTTGACGTTGCCTTGTTAAATGGTCGATTGGTGGTGAAGCCAATCTCAAAGCCCAGCTATCAGTTAGCTGATTTATTGGCAAAGTGCGACCCTAATGCAAAAATGCCGAAAGAGGATAAGCAGTGGCTTGAGCTAACCCCGATTGGTAATGAGATTTTGTAATGAATCGGGGTGATATTTATTTAGTCTCCTTAGATCCAAGTTCTGGCTATGAGCAAAAAGGGTTTCGTCCCGTACTGGTTGTTTCTCCAGGACCATTTAACAAGTTAACTAAGACCCCAATAGTAGTACCTATTACAACAGGTGGAAACTTTGCAAGAGTGGCTGGTTTTACTGTTGACCTGGTGGGCACAAAAACAGCTGGTGTGGCTCGTTGTGATCAGCCAAGGGTGTTGGATCTGGCGGCACGAAAAGCAAAAAAATTAGAAAGTGTTTCAACTCAAACTATGGATGAGGTGTTGGCTAAATTGGCCACATTAATTTCATAGTAAATAGATATGATGTATCCCAGTTCCAGCCAACATCAGATTGCTCAGCGTCTATTCCTATTCATTTGCAGTCTTTGGGTTGGTAGCTTAATTACTGTTGGTTATCTCGTAGCTCCCACCTTATTTGCTACCTTAAGTGATCGACAGGTGGCCGGTATGGTTGCCGGTGCGATCTTTAAGGTCGAGGCCTATATCA
This sequence comes from Polynucleobacter sp., assembly GCA_036746715.1. Taxonomy (GTDB): domain Bacteria; phylum Pseudomonadota; class Gammaproteobacteria; order Burkholderiales; family Burkholderiaceae; genus Polynucleobacter. The sequence continues at coordinate 201,221 of DAIODQ010000004.1, forward strand.
GCTTAGTCGTGTGTGTCGGTCTACTGGCCCTCGCAAACTTACTCGTGAGTCGAGGTTTGCAGGCTTACCGCATGATTCGTTGGCTTTTACTGGCGATGCTGCTTTGTGCTGCAGCTGGAAGTTTTGTACTCATGCCATGGATGGAGAGTTTGCGCGAGGAAGCCTTATTGCAAGGAATGCCCGTACGGTATTCACCGTTAGCCGGTTTGTTCTCTACCTTGCATGGAGTATCGAGCGCAATATTTTTGGTGCAAAGCCTCTTGGGGGTCTACTTAGTTTGGTACCTAAGTCGTTCACTTGGCAGTGCAAATCAAGCTAGCTGAGAGCGGCTTTCTTGGGACTGGCTTGACGTACCTTGCGACGTTTTGGTTTATCTGCTGGGGCGTGTTTTGTTCCCTTCATTCCAATGCGTGAGCCAGCAGTTTTCTTGGCAACCCGTGCTACTTTATAAGCGCGCGCCACCTTCTTGCTGGGAGCTAGTTTCTCCTCTTTGGATTTTTGGGGACGCCAAATGATAAGAAGTTTACCAATGTGCTGAATCGGTGCCGCATTGAGTTGGTCACAGATCTGGAGGAACATTTGCTCTCGGGCATCACGATCATCACCGAGAACACGAATCTTAATGAGTCCATGACTCTTTAGAGCAAGCTCCGTTTCTTTAGCGACCGCGGGTGTGAAACCATCATTGCCGATCATGATCACTGGTTTTAGGGGATGTGCTTTCGCACGATGTGCTTTACGTTGGGCAGGGCTTAAGGTGATTGCAGTCATCCCGAGATCATAGAGGATTATTTGGAGCGCTTTCGAAAACAGCGACAATATTGATCGTGGCAAAGAACAAGTTCAATAAAAATTGGTTGCATGACCATCTAAACGACCCTTATGTGAAATTAGCGCAGAAGGAGGGCTATCGGGCGCGCGCTGCTTACAAACTAAGCGAGATTGATGCGCAAGATCACCTCATCAAAGCAGGAATGACCATTATCGATCTTGGGAGCACACCAGGAAGTTGGAGTCAATACGCTCGCAATCGTTTGGTTGAGCTGCGCCGTAATCCAAACCCTGAGAACGCTGGCAAGCCGGATGGTTGCATCATTGCAATTGATCTTTTGCCCATGGAGCCGATCGCAGACGTACACTTTATTGAAGGCGACTTTAGAGAGGACGAGGGACTTAGAGCGCTTGAAGCAGCCTTGCCCCCAGAAGCCAATGGCAAAGTTGATCTCGTGCTCTCAGATATGGCACCCAATCTATCTGGGGTTGGGGTTGCTGATTCTGCTCGAATGGCACTCTTGGCAGAACTTGCCTTGGAGTTCGCCAAAAGCCATTTAAAGCCCGATGGGGCCCTTTTAATTAAGTGCTTTCATGGAAGCGGTTACAGCCAAATAGTTGAGACTTTCAAGGGGGTATTTAAGACCGTTTTAGCCAGAAAACCCAAGGCCTCGCGGGACAAATCCTCGGAAACCTTTCTGCTAGGGCGTTACCTGAAGTAGGGCAAAACAGATAGAAGATCCCAAAACAGACCTTAAATCGTAGTAAACCTAACATTTTTAGGATAAATTTGACCTTCAACCCTTGATTTATGTAGGTAGTAGAATCAAATACATAGGGTAAGTGTTTAGTATTAAGCCCTAATAACTCCCGGATCAATCCGGCAAAGGTGTAATTTGAATAACAATTTGTTCCAAAAAGTGGGTGTTTGGCTGATCGTTGGCCTAGTGTTATTTACTGTTTTTAAACAGTTTGATAAACCTCGTACACAAGATCAGGTTACTTACTCTCAATTTATGGATGATGCCAAGGCTGGCAAGGTGAAACGTGTCGACGTTCAAGGTCGCACCATTCAGGTCACTCCTACCGAGGGCAATAAATATTCTCTCATCTCCCCAGGCGATATCTGGATGGTCGGTGATCTCATGAAATACGGTGTCCAGGTGACTGGTAAGACCGAAGACGAACCCAATCTGTTGGTATCGGCTCTTTATTACCTCGGCCCCACATTGTTGATTATTGGTTTTTGGTTCTTCATGATGCGCCAGATGCAAGGTGGCGGTAAGGGCGGAGCATTCTCCTTTGGTAAATCTAAAGCGCGCTTAATTGATGAGAACAGTAACTCAGTGACCTTTGCAGATGTTGCAGGTTGCGATGAGGCGAAAGAAGAGGTCTTTGAGATTGTAGATTTCTTAAAAGATCCGCAGAAGTTTCAGAAGCTTGGGGGCCGTATCCCTCACGGCGTTCTTTTAGTGGGCCCTCCAGGCACAGGTAAGACCTTATTAGCGCGTGCGATTGCCGGCGAAGCCAAAGTACCGTTCTTCTCCATTTCTGGTTCTGACTTCGTTGAGATGTTTGTGGGTGTGGGTGCGGCGCGAGTCCGCGACATGTTTGATAACGCCAAAAAGCATGCACCATGCATCATCTTCATTGATGAGATTGATGCGGTCGGTCGTCATCGTGGTGCTGGTATGGGTGGGGGTAATGATGAGCGCGAGCAAACCCTCAATCAAATGCTGGTCGAAATGGATGGCTTTGAGACCAATAGCGGTGTGATTGTGGTTGCTGCTACTAACCGTTCGGATGTATTGGACCGCGCCTTATTGCGCCCAGGCCGTTTTGATCGACAGGTACACGTTGGTCTGCCTGATATTCGGGGTCGTGAACAAATCCTACGCGTACACATGCGCAAGGTACCTATCAGCGCTGACGTTGATCCGGCAGTTTTGGCTCGAGGCACTCCAGGGTTCTCAGGTGCAGACCTTGCTAACCTCGTTAACGAATCCTCTCTCTTTGCTGCCCGTCGCAATAAGCGATCGGTGGATATGCAAGACTTTGAAGATGCAAAAGACAAGATTTATATGGGCCCTGAGCGCAAATCAGCAGTCATGCGCGAAGAGGAGCGTCGTAATACGGCCTATCATGAGTCGGGTCACGCGGTTGTGGCAAAGATATTGCCTAAAGCGGATCCGGTCCACAAGGTCACGATCATGCCGCGCGGTATGGCTTTAGGAGTTACCTGGCAGTTACCCGAGTTTGATCGCGTTAATTTATACAAAGACCGCATGCTGGAAGAGCTTGCCATTCTGTTTGGCGGTCGAGCTGCCGAAGAGGTGTTCTTGAGCTCGATGAGTACAGGCGCTTCTAATGACTTTGAGCGCGCTACCAAAATGGCTCGTGACATGGTGACCCGTTATGGGATGAGTGATAGCTTAGGTACCATGGTATATGTCGACACCGAACAAGACAGTATGTTTGGCAAGATGAACAACAAAACGGTTTCTGAGCTTACTCAACAAAAGGTCGATTATGAGATCCGCACCTTGATTGATAGTCAGTATGCGTTGGCTAAGAAGATTCTGGAAGAGAATCGTGATAAGGTCGAAGCCATGGTGGCTGCTCTCTTAGAGTGGGAGACCATTGATGCCGAGCAAATTAATGACATCATGGCCGGCCGTCCTCCTAAGCCACCAAAGCCAGTGACTGCAACTGCCTTTGGTAATTCTGCTGGTGGCGGTACACCTGGGCCGGCTGCAGGCGGGGCTCCCGCAACAGCGTAAGGATGCAAGCTAATTCCTCGCCCGCGGCATGGCGCTGCGGGCGTTTTCTTTTTGAGCTCTCCAAGACCACTCGTCCTTTGGTGATGGGTATTTTGAATGCCACCCCAGATTCATTCTCCGATGGCGGAAAGTTCTACCAACGCGATGCAGGGCTTAAGCAAGCCGAGAAAATGATTGCTGCAGGCGTAGACATTATTGATATTGGTGGGGAGTCTACAAGACCCGGCGCAGAACCAGTTGCACTTCAAGAAGAGCTCGATCGCGTTTTGCCTGTGATTGAAGCTCTCAAAGATTGTGGTCCGGCCCTCTCGATTGATACCTATAAACCAGAGACCATGCGAGCAGCCCTTGATTTAGGTGTCGATTGTGTCAATGATATCTGGGCGCTTCGTCAGGATGGGGCAGTGGAAGTTGTTAAGCAATCTAACTGTGGTGTGGTTCTCATGCACATGCAACGCGATCCACTAACCATGCAATTTGATCCTCATTACGATAATGTCTTGCAAGATGTACAAACATTTTTATTAGAGCGTTGCGCATTGCTTGAAGAGGCTGGCATTGCATCGAACCGCATCACCATTGATCCTGGATTTGGTTTTGGTAAGAGCCTTGAGCATAACTATCAACTCTTAGCCCAATTTGCATTGTTTACAGAGCATGGCTATCCGGTCTTAGCGGGTATCTCACGCAAATCCATGCTGGGTAAAATAACCCATCAAGAGGTTGGAGACCGCTTGATTCCAAGCATTGCTGCAGCCATCATGGCGGTTGAGCGTGGTGCCAAAATTGTGCGAACGCACGATGTGAGTGAGACCATGGATGCCATAAAGATTTGGCAAGCCATGCGAGAGCAAGAGCTTACAAGTTTTATAATGAAGAATGACTAAAAAATACTTCGGTACCGATGGCATTCGTGGAGAGGTTGGTGTTCCACCCATTGTTCCAGAATTCATGTTGCGCCTGGGGTATGCCGCTGGCAAGGTATTAATACGCCACGCCAAATCGAATGAGCGTCAACGGGTATTGATTGGTAAAGACACGCGCGTCTCAGGATATTTATTAGAGGCCGCATTGGAGTCTGGATTCTCGGCAGCGGGTATGGATGTCACCTTATGCGGCCCCATGCCAACACCGGGGGTTGCCTACCTCACCAAAGCATTACGCTTATCAGCTGGAGTAGTGATCTCCGCGTCCCATAATCTCTATCAAGACAATGGTATTAAGTTTTTCACTGCCAAGGGCGATAAGTTTTCAGATACCTTTGAGCTCGAGATTGAGCAAGAGCTTGAGAACGCGATGGGCTGTGTTAGTTCTGACAAACTGGGTAAAGCCTTTCGTCTTGATGATGCAGCAGGACGTTACATTGAGTTTTGTAAATCCACATTCCCAGCCGATCTCAATCTCAAAGGCCTAAAGATTGTGCTTGACTGTGCTAATGGTGCTGCTTATCACACAGCCCCTCCAGTCTTTCATGAGCTAGGAGCGGAGGTGATTGCGATTGGCGTATCACCGAACGGTCGTAACATTAATGATCAATGCGGCGCAACTGCACCCCAAGCGCTGATCGCAAAGGTACAAGAAGTCAGTGCTGATATTGGTATTGCCCTTGATGGCGATGCAGATCGTTTGCAGATGGTGGATAGTAGTGGTCGACTCTTCAACGGCGATGAGTTGCTCTACATCTTGGCCAAAGATCGTATTGATCGGGGACAGAAGATTGGTGGGGTAGTTGGCACCCTCATGACCAATCTAGCAATTGAGAATGCCATTAAGAGCCTCGGTCTTGGCTTTGAACGGGCCAAAGTAGGCGATCGCTATGTTCTAGAGTTATTACAGAACAAGCAATGGATCATTGGCGGAGAGGGATCTGGTCATCTACTGTGCTTAGATCAACACAGTACGGGAGATGGCACCATCGCTGCTTTACAAGTGCTCGCAGCGATGCAAGAAAAACAGAAGACCTTAAATGATTTATTGAACGGGGTTGAGATTTATCCGCAAGTACTTATTAATGTAAAAACTAAGCCGGATTACAGCTGGCAGAGTGACCTTAAACTCAAGACCGCCATCACGAATGCTGAACAAAGCCTCGTTGGCAAGGGTAGGGTACTGATTCGGGCATCGGGGACGGAGCCGGTGCTAAGAGTGATGGTAGAGGCCAACGAGGCAAACCTAGCGCAGCAAACTGCTGAGGCGATTGCAGAGCAAGTGAACACACATTAATTGCCCCGATTAGTATCGTTTTAACATAGTGCATCGCACCAATTGTTTGTCATATTCATTTGCTAGACTTAAAAATCCATATATCAGAGAGGTATCTGTATGAAGAAGCCATCGGAAGCTGCTAAGAAAGCCAAGGCAAAAGAACTCTTTACCTTGTCACATAAATTACTCGATGCAGCCAAGCAGTTGAGTGAACATCATGCAGCTGAATTACGCTACAACATGCATCAAGCCATGGAGGCTGCAAAGACCGCTGCTCAAAATGATGTGAAGAAACTACAAGCCATGCAGAAGAAAGCTGCTGAGGATGCGGCTAAACGTATGACGGTTTATCAGAAAAAAGTAAAGACTATTTTGAAAGATATTGGTACCGAGGCTGCCGATGGTGCTGAGAAGCACTTTGACCGAGCTCGGGATGCGATTGGTGATTGGATTAAAGAGGCTGATAAAAAGATGCCAATGGGTGGTGAGAAGTTAGCTAAGGTTGTGCGTGAAGTATCGGATGCTGGCGCAAAAGTATTTAAAGAAGGGCGCAAAGCTGTGAACGATGCCATTGAACTGGCTGAAAAGAATATCGAGACTGCCGCTAAGAAGGTTAGTAAATCAATGGCTGCAAAGCGTCGAGCCTCTGCTAAGAAATTAGTGCCCCGAAAGTCAGTAGCCCCTAGAAAGAGTCCTGTAAAGAAGTCCCCCAGTAAGAAAACCTCGCCCAAAGCGCCCAGCGCTGCAACCCCATCCGCTACTTCGGTCATGGGCAACACCAATAGCTAAAGCTCGCGAGCCCAGGTAAACGTATTGGGGAGGGGGTTTTATTCCTATCCCATTGTTTTATATGGATTTGGGGTAACCTTAGTATTTTCTAAGTGTCATTAAAGCGTCATAATCCCCACGTATTGTTCTCCTATCGCGCTGTGCGAGACCTTATTGAGGATTAAAAATGACGATTACCTTGAAAAAAGCCCTAACTGTAGCGGCTCTTTCCATTGCTACTGCAAGTTTTGCTCCTGCCGCCCTTTCTGCAGACATTACTGGCGCTGGCGCTACTTTCCCTTATCCTATTTACGCGAAGTGGGCTGAAGCCTATAAAGCCAAAACAGGTAATGGTTTGAACTATCAATCGATTGGTTCATCCGGTGGTATTAAGCAAATTAAAGCCAAGACTGTTGACTTTGGTGCAACCGATAACCCTGTGAAATTTGACGATTTACAAGCTGATGGCTTGGTTCAGTTTCCTGCCATTATTGGCGGTGTAGTACCTATTATTAACGTTGACGGTATCAAGCCTGGTCAAATCCGTTTGGATGGCCAAACTCTGGCAGATATTTTTCAAGGCAAGATTTCTAACTGGAATGACAAGCGTATTGCTGATCTCAATCCAGGCGTGAAGATCCCTTCTGGTGATATCACGATCGTTCACCGCGCGGATGGCTCGGGAACGACCGCGATTTTCACTGACTATTTAGCTAAAGTTAGCGCGGATTGGAAGTCTGTAGTTGGTGCTGGTGCTGCTGTTAAATGGCCAGCTGCTTCCTCAGTAGGCGGTAAGGGCAATGAAGGTGTGGCGGCAAACGTAGGCCGTGTTAAGAATTCGATTGGCTATGTTGAGTTTGCATACGCCAAGAAAAACAACATGACCCATGTGCAATTAAGAAACCCAGCTGGTCAATTCGTGCAACCTGATGACGAGACCTTTGCGGCCGCAGCGGCAGGTACTGATTGGGCAAAGATTCCAGGAATGGGAACATTTATTACCAATGCTGCAGGTGCTAAATCTTGGCCAATTACTGGTGCATCGTTTATCTTGATGTATAAGACCCCAGTCAATAAAGCAAATTCTGCTGAAGTATTGAAGTTTTTTGACTTCGCCTTCAAAGAGGGTAAGAAAATGGCAGCTGACCTTGATTATGTAGCGATGCCTGATGCCACAACCGACTTCATTCGTAAGAACGTTTGGACTCAAATTAATACTAAGTAAAATCCAGATGTTAAATCGTGTATAAATCAGCTCTATGTGAGTAGAGCTGATTTTGCTTAAAGAGGTTCAAGATGGAAATTACTGCAGACGATAGCCTGCAACAAGTACAAGCAGTCAATATTGCTAAGCGGCAACGCTTAATTGATTTTGGCTTTAAGTATCTCACTCAGTTCTTTGCCTTGAGTGTCTTATTTGCTCTCTTGGGGATCATTGCCTCTCTGGTCTTTAATGCAGCACCTGCCCTTAGTAAATTTGGTTTTGGTTTCTTTACGACCATTGAATGGGACATCATCAATGGTGAGTTTGGTGGCTTGATTGCGATCTACGGAACCGTGATTACTTCGGTCATCGCTTTATTGATTGCAGTACCCCTTAGTTTCGGTATTGCAGTATTTCTGACTGAGATTTGCCCAAAATCCTTGAGAAGGCCGCTGGGAACAGCCATTGAGATCTTGGCAGCAGTACCCTCCATCATTTATGGCATGTTTGGTTTGTTTATCTTTGCACCTCTCTTCGCAGAGTATGTGCAACCTGCCTTGGCAGGCACTCTTGGACAAATTCCAGGATTAAAGATTTTATTCTCAGGCGCCTTTAATGGCATCGGCATTCTATGTGCAGGCTTGATCTTGGCCATGATGATTCTGCCATTTATTGCATCGGTGATGCGCGATGTCTTTGAAATTGTCCCGCCTGTTTTAAAAGAATCTGCTTATGGAATTGGCTGCACCACTTGGGAAGTGGTCAGAAATGTTGTCTTACCCTATACCAAGACAGGAGTGATCGGTGGGATTATGTTGGGATTGGGCCGTGCTTTGGGTGAGACCATGGCGGTCACCTTTGTGATTGGTAATGCACACAAATTAACTGCCTCTTTATTTGCACCAGGTAATTCGATTGCATCTACCTTAGCGAATGAGTTTGGTGAGGCTGAAGTAGGCGTTCATTACTCCTCATTATTTGCGCTAGGACTTGCTCTTTTTGCGATCACATTTATAGTGCTTGCAATTGCTAAGATCATGTTGATGCGTATGGAGAAAAATCAGGGAGTAAAAACATAATGTCACGCGACGCATCTTTATTTAGCAAGCGCAAAAGGGCTAATGCGATCGGCCTCACCTTTTCAATGCTTGCCATGGCTATTGGCATGCTGTTTTTATTCTGGATTCTATCGATCTTGTTGTACAAGGGATTTTCTGCGATTAGCCCATCACTATTTTTAGCCAACACCCCCGCCCCGGGAACAGAGGGTGGGGGCTTGGCCAATCCGATCATTGGTAGCCTAATGATCGTATCCTTTTGCACACTCATTAGCACCCCAATTGGAATCTTGGCCGGTATTTATCTCTCCGAGTATGGTCAGAACAGCAAGATTGCTGAGGTAACCCGTTTTGTGACTGATATTATGCTGTCGGCCCCATCGATTGTGATTGGTCTTTTTGTCTATGCCATCATTGTTTATCAGGTAAAGCATTTCTCAGGATGGGCCGGTACCGTAGCACTTTCCCTAATTGCGATCCCAGTCGTTGTTCGAACAACCGAGAACATGCTTAAGCTTGTGCCAACTACTTTGCGTGAGGCTGCATTTGCGCTCGGCGCGCCTAAGTGGAAGGTCTCGTTAACGGTTGTCTTGCGGGCCGCAAAGAGCGGGGTTATCACTGGGGTTTTATTAGCCCTTGCCCGCGTGAGCGGCGAGACCGCACCTTTATTGTTTACAGCGCTTAATAACCAGTTTTTCTCCACTAATATGAATGCGCCTATGGCTAATTTGCCAGTGGTTATTTTCCAGTTTGCGATGAGCCCCTATGATAATTGGGTTAATCTCGCCTGGGGTGGCGCTCTCTTAATTACATTTGCAGTATTGGGTCTTAATATTTTGGCCCGCGTAGTACTTCGTGAAAAGGTAAGCGTATGACAACCACCATGAAATCGATGTTTCATTCCGATATTAACCAAGGAGAAAACCAGTCAGGGCAGGGTACGAATTTGAGTACGAATACCCCAGCTGTGAATGCGATTGAAATTAAAAATCTCAATTTCTTCTATGGCAGCTTTCAGGGCTTAAAGGACATCAATCTCAATATCCTTGAGCGGAAGGTAACCGCCTTCATCGGGCCATCTGGTTGCGGTAAGTCTACTTTGTTGCGGACGCTCAATCGTATGTATGACCTCTACCCAGGCCAACGTGCTGAAGGCGTGATTAACTTTTATGATGAGAATATTCTGGAGCCTGGTAAGGACGTGAACTTACTCCGCTCGCGTATTGGTATGGTGTTCCAGAAGCCAACTCCATTCCCGATGTCGATTTATGAGAACATCGCCTTTGGTGTCAGACTCTATGAACGGCTTTCTAAAGCAGAAATGGATGAGCGGGTTGAGTGGGCCTTAAATAAGGCTGCATTGTGGAATGAAGCAAAAGATAAGCTGAATCAGAGTGGTCTCTCACTCTCTGGCGGTCAGCAACAGCGTTTGTGTATCGCCCGCGGGGTTGCTGTTAAACCATCGGTTCTTCTCCTGGATGAACCTACTTCTGCTTTAGATCCTATTTCAACCGCCAAGATCGAAGAATTGATTAACGAGCTCAAAAAAGATTACACCATTGCAATTGTGACCCATAATATGCAACAAGCCGCCCGTGTTTCTGACTTCACTGCTTATATGTATCTCGGTGAGTTAGTCGAATACGGTAAAACTGATCAAATATTTATTAAGCCAGCCAAGAAAGAGACCGAAGACTACATTACTGGTCGTTTTGGTTAATAGGAGAAGGTATGAACGACCGCCATTTATCATCACAATTTGATGAAGACCTGAATTCTCTTTGTAGCAAATTGCTGCAAATGGGCGGATTGGTTGAATCCCAAATTGAAGTTGCTATGCGCGGCTTCTCGGAAACAAGTCTAGATCTGTGTAATCAGGTTCTTGAGCGCGAGAAGTCGGTTAACACCATGGAGGTAGAGATCGATTCTGCTTGTACTGAGCTGATCGCTCGTCGCCAGCCCACTGCACGTGATTTACGTTTAGTCATGGCGATCTCTAAAGCAATTACTAATTTAGAGCGCGCGGGTGACGAAGCTGAAATCGTTGCAAAACGCTCCAAGCGGGTTATTGAGCAAGCGCCTAACTACAAGATTAATGCGGCTGAGATCAAACTATCGGGTCAAATGGCCATCGATTTATTGCGTAGATCTCTGGATTGCTTTGCACGATTAGATGCAGTAGCAGCAGCAAAGGTAGTCGAAGACGATAGGCAAATCGACGAAGAATTTAGAGGTTTTGTGCGCAAGCTCATTACTTACATGGCGGAAGATCCCAAGATGATCTCGACGGGTTTAGATCTCCTGTCGATCGCTAAGTCAATTGAGCGAATTGGTGACCATGCCAAGAACATCGCTGAGTTTGTGATCTATATCGTGAAGGGTGCTGATGTTCGACATGTACCTCATGACACTTTAGTTCGCGAAGCCACTCGATAAAAGTATGCCGCAACGCATTCTGATTGTTGAAGACGAACCTTCGATAGCGGAACTGATTGCTATTAACCTAACGCATTCAGGCTTTACTGTAGAACGTGCTTTACAAACCGACGAAGCAATGCGGATGATGCGGGTGAATAAGCCTGATCTCCTAATTTTAGATTGGATGATGCCCGGAAAGTCGGGTGTGCAGTTCACCAAAGAGTTAAGAGCTAATTCAGAGTTACAGCATTTACCTATTTTGATGCTGACAGCCAAAGGTGCAGAAGCAGACAAAATCCAAGGGCTTGATTCCGGGGCAGATGATTATGTCACTAAGCCATTTTCACCAAAAGAACTCATTGCTCGGGTGAAGGCTTTGTTAAGGCGTAACTCAGCATTGGGTTTGGGGGATGAGATTTTAAAACTCGGGCCGATGCAATTGGATCCCACTACCCATCGCGTCATGGTATCTCGTCCGACTCAGACTGATCAGTTTATTATTCTAGGCCCCACTGAGTTTCGTTTATTGCAGTTCTTTATGGCTAATCCTGAGCGCGTTCATTCGCGCTCGCACCTCTTGGATCGCGTGTGGGGCGATCAAGTGTATATTGAAGAACGTACGGTAGATGTCCATATTAAGCGCTTAAGAGCAGCATTGGCTGAAGCAGAATGCGATCCCTACATTGAGACCATTCGAGGCAGCGGGTACCGGATTACCAAGACCCCTGGCTAAATCAGCTGCCTAAATTTTGAGCATCATTCTCCGATGCTCTAAGATGTCGCCATGTTCTACGCTATTTTTCGTCTTATCACTATTTTTTTGGTTGCTGGCATTGCCGGTATCATTGGGCGATCTTTGCTGGGTGAGATAGCAGGGTGGTTGATAGCGCTAGCTATTCTGGGTTACAGCCTCCTAAGCTCTTATGTTAATCAATCTCGTCTCGATGTATTTGTAAAAGGGGCGGGGATTTCAAGTTTGAGCGGCTTTGGCTCACCTTGGTCAGAAACCTTCTTTCGTTTACAGCGCATCATTACTGGTTTACGAAAAGATATCGAGCAAGTTGAGCGTCAACACGAGCGCTTTATTGAAGCCTTCCAAGCATCCCCAAACGGGATTGTGATGTTGGATGATCAAGATCAGATCGAATGGTGTAATGCTATTGCAGAGCAGTTCTTGGGCATCCAATTTAAGCGCGATGCTCTTCAACGAATTCATTACATCGTGCGTAAGCCTGAGTTCATGGAATACATTACCAGCCGCCAATACGATGAGCCATTAGTACTTGAGAAGATGGGTAGCAACTCCAGTCTCATTCTTCGCTTGCAAGCCTTTCCATTCTCAGAGAACCGCAGACTGCTATTAGTTCAAGACATTACTGATCTTAGTAAGGCAGAAGCCATGCGCCGTGATTTCGTAGCGAATGTGTCGCATGAGATGCGCACGCCATTAACGGTCATGATGGGTTTTTTAGAAACAGTTCAAACCCTAGAGTTACCTTCCGAGCAAAAAGCTCAATACCTTGAGATGATGATGGATCAGGGTAAAAGGATGAAAAATTTAGTGGAGGATTTATTAACTCTTGCCAATTTAGAGGCTAATACACAACCTGCGCCCATGAACAGTATTTCCATGAGTTACTTGATGTCATTGATCAAAAACGATGCCTATGCACTATCTCAAGGAAAGCACTCCCTCAACTTTGATCTGAAGACCCCATGTAATTTATTAGGAGAGGAACGCGAGGTCTTATCGGCTTTTAGTAACTTGGTTTCCAATGCCATTCGTTATACACCGAATGTTGGCTCTGTGAGCGCGACATGGTCTGTTAATGCTGCTGGCGAAGGTGAATTTTCGGTCACGGATACTGGCCCTGGTATATCACCTGAGCATATTCCGCGCTTAACTGAGCGATTCTATCGAATCGATCGCAGTCGGTCGCGAGAAACTGGTGGTACGGGTTTGGGGTTGGCGATTGTGAAGCATGTTGCTAATCGTCATCAAGCTAATCTTGTGATTGAGAGCACCCCTGGGCGGGGTAGCACGTTTACCTTGCGCTTTCCACCCGCGAGAACTTCTTAAGTAATTCAACCTGACCGATAAGCGGTTCTTGATTGAGGCGTGGCTTACTTTTTACATAAGTTCCATCGGACTTCATTAACCAAGCAGAAGCATTATCTTTCAGCAAAATCATTAAGCCTTCTTGAATAACCCGTTGTTTGAGTTTGGCATCTTTTACCGGAAAGGCAACTTCAACCCGGCGCAATAGATTGCGCTCCATCCAGTCAGCGCTGGAGAGGTATAAGACCTCATCGCCACCGGCATAGAAATAATAAATACGATGGTGCTCCAAAAAGCGACCCACAATGGAGCGTACTTTAATGTTCTCAGAAAGGCCTTTGACTCCAGGGCGCAAGGCACAAACCCCCCGCACAATGAGATCAATTTGCACACCTGCTTGAGAGGCTTTATATAACTCTTCTATGATGGTGGGCTCAAGGAGGGCGTTCATCTTGCCAATGATGCGTGCCTTTTTACCTTGTTTTGCTGCTCTGGTTTCAACACGAATATGGTGAACCAGTTGCTCCAGCATGGTGAATGGAGCCTCCCAAATCTCGCGGGTTTCCAGTTGCATGCCAGTACCCGTTAGCTGCTGAAAGACATGATGGATATCTTTTGTGAGGTGGGGATCGCAGGTCATTAAGCCAAAGTCGGTATAGAGCCTGGCAGTACGAGGGTGGTAGTTGCCGGTACCCAAATGAGCATATCGCACTAAACTAGTCTTGCCCGCTTTACTGACCCGTTCTCTACGCACAATTAGGAGCATCTTGGCGTGGCATTTATGACCCACTACACCATAGACAACGTGGGCGCCAACTTCTTCGAGCTTGGCTGCCCAGTTAATATTGGTTTGCTCATCAAAACGGGCTAAAAGTTCCAGAACAACAGTAACCTCTTTGCCATTCTGTGCAGCCTCAATGAGCGCCTCCATAACGGGTGATTTATCTCCAGTGCGGTAGACCGTTTGTTTAATCGCCAAGACATCGGGATCTCTAGCTGCTTCGCGTAAGAGCTCGAGAACGGGCTCAAAACTTTCATAGGGATGATGCAATAGGATATCGGCGCGCTTAATTTTCTCAAAATAGGAGTTTGCAGACGTATGGTGATGGTGTTTGAATGGGGATGCAGGGACATAAGGCTTAAAGACTAATTTGGGCTTATCAACCAGATCGGGTAATTGGGCTAAGCGCACCAAGTTCACCGGTCCATTGACCCGGTAGCAGTCGCGCAAATCAAGAATATTTTCTTTGCACAGTCGTTGTAATAGATCATCTGGGATATTGATATTGGCTTCCAAACGAACAGCATCGCCCAAATGGCGCGAAGGTAGCTCACCCTGTAAAGCCTTACGAAGGTCGGTAACCTCATCATCTGACACAAACAGATCGGAGTTTCGGGTGACCCGGAACTGATAACAACCATGCACTTCCATGCCAGGAAACAACTGATGCACGAAGGCCTGAATGAATGAGGATAAAAATACGAATGCCTCGGCATCGCCACATAAGCGTTTGGGCATTTTTACAAGACGCGGTAGAGCGCGCGGTGCCTGAACCACCGCTAGGTTTGCCTTACGTCCAAAAGCATCGTTGCCATGGAGTTGCACCACAAAGTTCAAACTTTTGTTGATCACTCGAGGAAAGGGGTGAGCGGGATCTAGAGCGATTGGGGTGAGAAGTGGCAATAATTCTTCTTTAAAGAAATCCTCCGCCCACGACCGTTGGGGATTAGACCAATGTTCTGGTAACAGAAACGTAATGCCGGCTCTCTTGAGATGCGGTAGTAATACCTGTTGATAGAGCTCGTATTGTCGATCTACTAAGGCATGGGCCCGTTGCGATACAAGATCGTAATTGGCCGTAATCGTTCTGCCATCAGAGCCTACTTTAAGTGGGTTATCGAGCAGCTGTTCTTTAATGCCTGCCATCCGGATTTCAAAGAACTCATCGAGATTGCTTGAGACAATACTGAGAAAGCGAATACGTTCTAGCAGAGGTATTTTAGTATCCTCAGCTTGAGCCAAGACCCGAGAGTTGAACTCTAGGATCCCGATTTCACGGTTTAGTAATAAAAGTGACATAGCTCTTTATATTTCATAAATGTGTCACTTTTATTTCATACGATAATAGGGTTATTAAGAAACCAATACTCGCACACCTTGTCAAAACCCACATCCCCCAATAAACCTGGCTTAGACCTTGTCGCCGCAGTTGATTTGGGATCGAACAGCTTTCGCTTATTGATTTCACAGGCGTATATCACCCCCTCAGGAATGCAACTGCGGACCATTGATACGCTGAGAGAGCCGGTTCGACTAGCGGCAGGCTTAAGCCCCAGCAAGGTCTTGGATGAGGAAGCAATGGAGCGGGGCCTAAACGCGATTCGGCGCTTTGGAGAGCGTTTGCGGGGGTTTAAGCAAGAGCAAGTTCGAGCGGTTGCAACCAATACCTTTCGGGTTGCCAGAAATGCCCAAAAGTTTGTGCAGGAAGCACAAATCGCCTTAGGATTTCCGATTGAGGTGATTGCTGGCGTTGAAGAGGCCCGTCTGATCTATATTGGTACCTCGCACGAGGCGCCCGCTATTGCGGGTAATCGTTTAGTGATTGATGTGGGCGGCGGATCCAGCGAGTTCATCATTGGCAAAGGATACGAACCTAAACTCCTTGAGAGTTTGTATATCGGCTGTGTATCCCATAGCATTCGATTCTTTCCGAATGGTGCTATCGATCCTCATTCCTTTAAGGAAGCTGAGTTGGCAGCGCGCCGTGAGGTGCAAGTCATTAAAGGGCGCTTTCATAAGTCGGGCTGGAATCAAGTGATTGGTTCGTCTGGAACCGCTAGAGCCTTAGCCGATTTGATTGCGGATAATAAACTTAATGGCCATGAGGAAAAGAATAGTCAAGATCCAACTAGCTCTGGATTGGATGGGATCATTACCTTGCACGGTCTAAAGGGTCTCAAGCGACGCTTACTCGATTTTGATCATATTGATCGGGTCAACCTCATCAATCTCAAAGATGACCGTCGCCCAGTCCTGCCAGGAGGACTATCAATCATGTTGGCCATCTTTGATGAACTAGGTATTGAGAAAATGGAAGTTAGTGACGCCGCATTGCGGGTTGGGGTGTTGTATGACCTCTTAGGAAGAACCCAGCACCACGATATGCGCTTTGTGACGGTCGAACAGTTCATGACCCGCTATGCAGTTGATCGCGAGCAGGCCCATCGTTTAGGTACTTTAGCAGCAGAGTTCTTGGCCCAATTGCCTAAACCGAATCATGAGAGTAGGACTGATAACCTTTCTTTATTAGGCTGGTCTGCCAATTTGCATGAAGTTGGTTTATCTATCTCCCACAATAGTTACCATAAGCACTCTGCCTACATTGCTGCAAATGCTGATATGCCAGGGTTTTCGAAGAACGATCAGGCTCGCCTGGCCGCTTTACTCATTGGGCACACTGGTAAGCTAGGTAAGCTCTCGAATAATGCCAACTTTAGTGACTGGCGCATGCTGTTTTGTATTCGGCTAGCTCACGTTTTATGTCGTTCCCGTAGCGATGAAAACTTACCAAAGGTTCGGGTGAAGAGTCCAGATTCAGAGAGTTTTGAGGTGCAGCTCAATCAGACTTGGGCAGATGCTCATCCACTCACAGAATTTAGTCTTCGTAAAGAAGCTGCTGAGTGGGAAAGAATTGGTTATCGCTACAGTATTCGATTAAGTGATTAAATAAGTAATCAACAATAGACTTTCCTATCAACTACTATGTGCAGAGGTGGAATAGGAGACTTCAATTTTTGATGGAATTGGTGATTTATATGATTTCATCTTTAGTAAAAAAGTATCATGAAGATATTGATTTGTGTTGAATTAATCAGTATTATTTCAACTACTCCCCCAATGGTTTCAACTGTTGGGTGCAGGGCCTCTTCGGAGGCCCTTGCTTTTTCTAAATACACTTGATTGATAAATTTGAAGTTAAGAACAATTATTTATATTGATAGTTTTAATTTCTATTATGGACAACTTAAGGGTGGTCCATTTAAATGGCTGGACCTGTCTCGATTATTTAGAAATATTCTTGATGAGAAAAATGAGTTAGTCAAAATCAAATACTTCACAGCACGAGTATCCCCTACCAATAACGATCCACTCATCAATATCAGGCAGGATACTTATCTGAGAGCATTAGGCGCGTATTGCCCTGAAGTGGAAACTCATTTTGGACATTTTTTACGACATAAAGTAATGGCAGAAAATGCTAACCCGCCACCAAAGAAGATACCGATTTATAAAACCGAAGAGAAGGGATCGGATGTTAATTTAGCATTGCATCTATTAAATGACGCATGGTTAAATGCTTTTGATTGTGCGGTAATTGTTTCGAATGACTCTGATTTAGCTCCTGCGCTGAAGATGGTTAAGGAACAGCACCAAAAGATTTTAGGCCTAATTACGCCCGGTGCGCCTAAGCGAAATATGTCTAAACAACTAAGCAGGTATGCCAGTTTTACAAAAGTGATTAGATCTTGGGCATTGAAAAATAGTTTATTGCCCAACGTGATTCCTAAAACGGAAATTATCAAACCTAAAGGTTGGTAATGGGCAATTAATTCACTTTATCTAAAAAATGCTTCGCATATCGCGGGTTCATATCCGAGAGGCGCAGCATGGTCAGTAAATCAGCGGTATTAAAGTCTGGATCCCAAGCAGGGGCACTGCAGATCTTAGCGCCAAGCTTCAAATAGCCTTTAATAAGGGGCGGAGCTTCCACATCAAGACCACCATTTAGACGATCGAGGGGTAAGGGTAATTTGGGGAAGGCATGGTTTTCAACCGGAGCCATTTGCTCAGGGCTTAAGGAGTTGTAAAGACTAGCTGCGTAGTGGCCACCATCGGCCATAGGGATACTTGCACACCCTAGCATAATTTCATAGTCATGTTGCTTCATATACTGACCCAAGCCACTCCATAGTGCCATGATGACCGCACCCGAGCGATAGTCTTGGTGAACACAAGAACGACCGACCTCCACCATCTTGGGGCGTAAGTGATTTAGACGCGAGAGATCGAATTCAGAATCGGAATAAAGGCGACCAATCTCGATTGCTTTGTGTGGTGCTAAAACGCGATACGTACCAATGACTCTTAGGGTTTGGGGATCCCGAACTAAAAGATGATCGCAGTAGGCGTCAAACTCATCCACATCAAGACCTTCTGCATTGGCGGGGAGGCTAGCACCCATCTCTTCTGCGAAGACTTTGTAGCGCAGACGTTGCGCTTCTTTGATCTCATCCTCATGTCTAGCCCAGTAGATTTTAAAGGGAATACGTTTTTGTTTACCCAAAAGCTCCGGTACGTGCTCGAGTGGCTTTTTGGTCTGAACAGGAGTTTCTTCAACCGCCTCATGATGATCGCTCTCATCTTTGATGCCAAAGAACTTTTTGAGAGGATTCAATTTATCCGTCCAAGGTTTGAGGGGTTCAAACGACTTCGCATCGCGTTTATTAATAAATAAATGATCCAGAGCAGAGAAGGGATTTGGGATATCAGGCATTGTGGTTTCTATGGTGATAACCGTATCCTATAGCCCGTATATTACAGGCATAAGACAAGTAAGGTTATTTCGTAAGTAATTGTATTTATTAAGTTAATTCTTGATAAATCACGGCAAACCAGATAATGAAGGCAATCAAAAGGGCTAACATGACCGCTGCGGAGCCAAAGTCTTTAGCCCGCTTGGAGAGGTCGTGATGCTCAAAAGAGATACGGTCGATAGCAGCCTCCACGCTAGAGTTGAGTAACTCAATCACCAATACCATGAACAATGACCCAATCATCAAGGCTTTCTCCACCAAGCTAACGGGCAAAATGATGGCAATTGGGGTCAGCAGTACCAAGAGCACTAGCTCTTGCCGAAAGGCACTTTCTTCCTTAAAGGCAAAGATTAGGCCATGCCATGAGTTCTTGGCTGCATGGATAGCCCGTGTGAATCCGCGGTTGCCCTTATGCGGATTTTGTTTGATGTCGTAGGGTTGCGACATTAGGCAGGCACAGTCTGTGCTGAAACCTTGACCTGAACTGGCTTTAAGTGATTAGCAAATTGCTCACTCGCTGCTCGCCATGAGAACTTCTCAGCATGGGCGCGTGCTACCTTGCGGGGGATCTTGAGGGCATGAAGGCAGGCCGTTCGTAGATCTTCATTCATGACGCCAGCACTTGAATCGCCCAATACATCAATCGGGCCGGTCACGGGATAGGCTGCCACTGGCAAGCCACAAGCCATCGCCTCGAGTAAGACCAAGCCAAAGGTATCGGTTTTGCTGGGGAACACAAACACATCGGCAGCCGCATAGACCTCAGCAAGTTGATATTGATTGAGTACTCCTAGATAGTTCACCAAAGGATATTTTTCTTTGATCTCTTTCATGGCTGGGCCATCCCCAACCACCCACTTGGATCCTGGTAAATCAATTTCCAGGAAGGCATTGATATTTTTCTCGACCGCGACACGACCCACATATAAAAAGATGGGGTGGGCGCTATTTAATACTTTAGAGTCCTGAGGCTTGAAGATTTCTAGATCAACACCGCGGGACCAGATGACGACATTATCAAAGCCATATTTTTCTAGATCATCTTTCACGACTTGAGTCGGCGCCATCACCGCTAAGGATGGACCATGGAACCATTTGAGGAAACGATAGGTCCAGGCTAATGGAACACGAGTACGGGCATACACATATTCAGGAAAGCGGGTGTGGTATGCGGTAGAAAAGGGTAGGTCGTGGCGCAGGGCATATGAGCGTGCTGCCATACCCAATGGACCCTCGGTCGCAATATGTATCGCATCGGGGGCAAAGTCTTTAATGCGCTTCGCCACCCCCTTACCAGGAAATAAAGACAGCGAGATATCCGGATAGGTAGGGCAAGGAATCGTCTTAAATTCCGTAGGTGTAATCATCTCAATCTGATGACCCATCTTTTGAAGTTCATAGGTGGTTTGCTTTAGGGTGCGGACTACGCCATTGACCTGGGGCTCCCAAGCGTCGGTCACAATCATTATTCTCATCATGCTTTCTCCACAGAAGGTATTAGTGAGGCTCGTGCCATAAATGCCGGGGATGGCAAACGCGTCGGAAATGAAATTGGTAGGGTGATCGGTTCAAAGCCAATGTCTTCAGCTGAATGTTGATCGCCAAGGATGTGAGGCCAATGCACAATTTTGAGCTCACCCTCATGGGTTTCTACCAGAGCAGTTAAGCTTTCTACCCAATCTCCATCGTTGCAATAGAGTAGGTTATCAATCATGCGGATCTCTGCTTTATGGATATGCCCGCAGACTACGCCTTGGCAATCGCGTAAGCGCGCTTCTCTAGCCATAATCATTTCAAAGTCGGCGATATAGCTCACGGCATTTTTAACCTGATGCTTGAGGTATTGCGAGAGAGACCAGTATTGCAAGCCCATTCGTACCCGCAACATATTGAGATAGCGATTGAAATAGAGAATGAGGGAGTAGAGGTTATCGCCAACATAGGCTAACCACTTGGCGTATTGCATGACTCCATCAAATAGATCGCCATGGGTAATCCAGAGCTTACGACCGTCAGCAGTCGTATGAATGGCCTCTGGAACAACACGAATATCGCCAAAGGAGAGACCTAAGAACTGACGGATTGACTCATCGTGATTGCCCGGGACGTAAACCACTTCGGTCCCTTTGCGTGCTTTACGCAAAATCTTTTGCACCACATCGTTGTGCGACTGAGGCCAGTAGATGCTCTTCTTCAGACGCCAACCATCGATGATGTCACCGACGAGATAGAGTGTGTCGGATTCGTGATGCTTTAAGAAATCGAGGAGGTATTTAGCCTGGCATCCAGGTGTCCCGAGATGCACGTCTGAGATCCAAATGGCTCTATAGTGCTCCATGGAACACCACTGTGCCACCGCATTATGAAAACATCATGACAATTTAATGTCAGTTTGATGACAGATGCCAAAGCGACCCCGTTATCATCATAACAATGCCAACTAAACAGCCATTCTTGTTCTTGCCATTCCTGAAGATCATGATGCATACGATCAAAGGCGTATCAATCCTCATCTGTGTATTCCCATTTGCTAAAGAGCAGAGCAAAAAAAGACATATTCAGAGATGGTCAAAACAGTTACTTGCTATCTTTCGCTTAAAGCATCGAGTACTTAATGCAGAACTACTTCCAAAGAGTGGTGGTTACCTCATTGCCGCCAATCACATCTCGTGGATTGATATCGCCAGCATTCAATCCTTTCTGCCATGTCGCTTTGTGGCGAAGTCAGAAGTAGCAGATTGGCCAGTCTTTGGCTGGATGGCAGAGCAGATTGGTACTGTATTCATTCGTAGAGAAAGTAAGAGACACGGCAAGGAAATTGCTAACCAACTGGAGACCCTCTTACCGAATGAGCCGATTTGCATATTCCCTGAGGGAACCTCAACGGCAGGAGACCGGGTCTTACCATTTAGACCCAATCTATTTGAGTCAGCTGCCCAGACCCAAGTGCAAACCTTCCCCATGACCATTCGTTACTTGGATAAAGATAATCAATACAGCGATGCCACTGCGTTTATTGGTGAGATGACCTTAATGGACTCGATCATAAAAATGCTCAGGACTAAATCGATCACCGTCGAGCTGATATTTGGTCCTAGCCCAGCTACAGACCTAGATCGAAAAGCACTTGCTCAGTATTGCGAAGAGCAAGTGCGATCCCAGATACCATCTCTCAGAAATTAGCCCGCACACCGACCATGAGGCTACGTCCTGGTTGGGGCGCGTAAAGGCGGACTGCCATCGGAGTGGTTGCATAGCGAATGTCATCATTCAAGATGTTCTTTAGCATCATGTAGCCGGTCCAGCTAATCTTATTGACCTTCTCGGTGTAGGAGAGACCTGCATTCAAAAGGTTATAGCTTGGTGTTGGACCAACCTCCCATGTTGCTAAACGATTTTGCTGGAAGCTATAGGTATAGCTCGCATTCGCTAGCCAGCCATTCTTCTGATGCGCCACTTGTAAACCAACGCGTGGTGCAGGCTGCAATGGCAAATTACCACCTGCATCAAAGCTACCTTGTGAGGCATCGGCAAATAAGCGCGCACCGCTACCCACGTTCCCCCAGTTATGAGTCAGCTCACCCTCAACCCCCTTGATGGTGGCAGCAGCTTGTTGAGCTTGGACAACGGAAAAATTATCGTCTCCACCAGTAATACCCGTCCCTGGTGTTGAGTCATAGTAGTAACCGTATATATAGTTCTTAAACTTATTGGCGTAGATATTAAGCTTACCCTTAATAGCCCCCATTGTTTTTTGCAGATTCAGTTCAAGATTATGGGAAATCTCTTTACTTAAATTAGAGTTACCGACTGCAAAGGTCGCAGTAGACTCATGGGGGCCGTAGGAATATAACTCTTGTGCACTTGGGGCGCGTTGCGACACAGTGTATGAAAGACCAGTGCCATATCCATTGGCGAAGTTCCAAAGACCGCCTGCCGAATAGGAAAGTAGATTAAAGGTACGGTTTGTTGTATTGGGCGGCTGAGGCGCAGGTGGAATACTAGCCCCTGTGCTTGTACCAGAATTTACTACTTGATCAGTTTCGAATGTGGTGTTTGTTGGTGACTGCTTGACATTGTCATACCGCAAACCTAGATTACCTTGCAAGGCTCCCCAACGACCTTCCTCAATCCAAAATAATGCTTTTGAATTAGTTTTAGTTGCCGGCAGAATTGCATAACCACCACCAATCTCATTGGCCTCTAAAGAATTTGCTGTGACTTGTGCTCCAAAGGTTCCTTTCCAGCCCATAATTGCTTTATGCGCCAGCTCAAGTCTTGCCTCATTGGCAATATTCTTCCAAAGAGCAGCAGGGGTATATGCCCCATTAGCAATAGAAAATTCAGTATGGTTGTAATTACTGTTCGCAGCACTGAACTTAATCGAGGAGAACCCTGTAAACGGATCGCGGGTTTGATGCTGGAAGTCGTAGCGGTTCTGTGACTGCTCAATCATTCCGCCTTCTGTAGTGGGTATCCCATAGTTATTGTTTAATCGTTCCACCGAGACCCCGGTATAGCTTGATTTACCAATATAAGATGCACCAATGCCTAAATTATTTTGGTTATTAAAGGAGTTTGGTAATTTGCCAGTGTAGTTCGTTGCTTCTGCACCTTCGGGAGGAACTGACCAACCTCCGGGTGCCTGAATTGAGTTTCCCGGAATACGGTAGTTCTGATTATTATTGATGGCTGTATCTACATGAACAGCCACTGATCCTACGGAACCCTCAATCACACCGGATGCTGCACGACCATTGCTGACTGTGTCATAACTAGTGTTAAGAGCACCTGTTGGCTTATCGGGCAGGTTCGTGAGGATACGATCATTGATCACATTCACTAAGCCACCGCTGGAACCTGAGCCATAGAGTAGGGCTGCAGCACCTCGTAAGATCTCAATTTGTCTGGCATTAGCAACAGGACTTGCTACTGCATGGTCGGCAGAGATGGCAGAGACATCGCCCACTGACAAACCATTTTGTAAGATCTGTACGCGCGCGCCTTCGAGGCCACGCATCACGGGGCGTGAGGCACCTGTGCCGTAGCCAGTTTGGGATACTCCGAGTTCATTGCCAATCGTGGCACCTAAAGTGGTGCCTAACTTATCTTGCAGTTCATTACCCTGCAAGATTTTTGTGGGGGTCAAGATGCTGGTTGTTGATTCTCTCGCACCCGTCACATCAATTTGCATTGGGTTTTGTTGAGCAAAGACAGCGCTTGTAAATGCGGCAGATCCCACAAGCCACAGGGCCGACCGCTTCGTCGGCAAATAGTTTGTATTGATATTCATGATGACTCATCCAATAAATAACTTTATCTAGTAAAACTAGATAAAAGAATTAATAAACACTACCTAGTGCATACACACTAGGACAACGAGGGTTTAAAGGATGAGTAAAGGAGGGGCCCGAGATTGATAGGGCTGATGCGTTACCGAATGAATCGGTTGAGAGGTAATACTAAAAAAACCTTGATGAAAGAGCTTAGCTATTTGAACAGCAAATAAAGTACCAGTAATGAGTCCGGCGAGTGTGAGGGCATCAAAGAGCTGACACTCAATAGAACTCTCTTCGTGGTCCAAGAAGGAGAACAGAGAGTGATCATGCCCTTCACAAGACTCGTGCTCAACACTCGCTTCTACAGAAGGGGCGCTGTGAGCGCCGTGGGATTCATGATGCGTAATGTGATGGTTTAAGCCTAACCATTGGGTCGATATCAAACTAAAGGCTAAGAACCCGGAGAAAAGCCAAGCCTTTAGGGGATTAATCACGAGTCGGGGCTGGCTGTTTACTGACATACGCTTATGGTACAGGAGCTGTCAAGCCCCATGGCTTGTGGAGGCGCCCAAGATGAGACCGAGCCGTCTCAGGCTATAATAGAAGGGACCGTCGGAGTGTAGCGCAGCCTGGTAGCGCACCTGCTTTGGGAGCAGGGGGTCCA